>NZ_CM001558.1:2503064-3108567 GCF_000281895.1 Pseudomonas fluorescens Q2-87
AGGCGAAGTCGCCATGTACGAGCGTGGGGACCCGCTGGGTCAGGGAGAGGCTGGCATAATCCTCGGCCTGGTTTTCGAGGGTGTCGAGGTCCAACGGAGTCATGTCGAATTCGATGCCCTTTTCGCGAAGTGCCACGAAAGCCGACAGGGCGTAAGGGCTGGTGAACTGGGCATCGACGTACAAGCGCAGGCGGGCATTATTCACGGGTTCATCTCCATATGCAGGAAGGAGACACGCTACGGGTTCCGAGGCGATAAATAAAATGCATGATTTTCATGGGCGTATTCCTGGCCGGAATGCGCTGCCAAATGCCTTTATTTGAGCGCAGGTGATTCAGCCTCCGTTCGCATCCCCCCGAAACCCGCCGAGCCCGGCTCAGGAATAAACCGGATAATCCACATATCCACGCTCATCGCCACCAAAGAAGGTGCTCGGGTCCGCCGAATTAAGGGGCAGCCGGTCGCGAATTCGCCGTGGCAGGTCTGGATTGGCCAGGAAGGGTCTGCCGAACGCAATGATGTCTGCGCGACCGTCGATCAGCGCCTGTTCCGCTGTCTCGGGGTCATAGCCACCGGCGATCATCAACACACCGTCCCATGCCGCGCGCAACTGGCCGATGATTTCATCCCAGCGCGGATCGAAGTGCTCGTCCTTGACGGTGCCAACCACGGCGGGCTCGACGAGGTGCAGATAGGCCAGCTTCCATTGATTCAGCGAACTCACGATGTAGCCGAATGTCGCCTGAGGTGTTTCATCGCCCATGCCCATGAAGCGTCCCATCGGCGTGAGGCGTACGCCTACCCGTTCTGCGCCCACTTCATCGATGACGGCGGCGACCACTTCCAGTAGCAACCGTGCGCGGTTTTCCAGGTTTCCGCCGTAGGCATCCTCGCGCTGGTTACTGTTGCTGTTGATGAATTGGTCCAGCAGGTAACCGTTGCCTGCATGAATTTCCACGCCGTCCATTCCTGCATCGAGCGCATTGCGCGCGGCCCGGCGGTAGTCGTGGATGATGTCGACAATCTCAGGGGCTTGCAGTGCTCGTGGCACCGGTACGTCGCTCCAGACCCCATTGCCATCCGCGTCGACGATGAACGTCTTGCCCGGCACCGGCAGTGCGCTTGGGGCAACCGGGCTTGCGTTGTCGGGTTGAAAGCTTGGATGGGACACACGGCCCACATGCCAGAGTTGCATGAAGATCAGGCCACCGTCCTTGTGCACTTGGCTGCTGACTTCACGCCAGGCTTGCACCTGTTCGGCGCTGTAGATGCCCGGCGTCCAGGCATAGCCCTGGCCCTGCCGGGAGATTTGCGTCGCCTCGGTAATGATCAACGCGGCGCTCGCACGCTGACGGTAATACTCGGCGTTCATGGCCGTTGGAACGTCGCCCGGTTGCCCGGCGCGAGAGCGTGTCAGCGGCGCCATCGCCACGCGATGAGGAAGTGTGAAGGGGCCCATTGCGATAGGTTGGAACAGATGCTGAGTCATGCGGTGTCTCCAGTTTTGGATGCAGAAGCAAGTTGGCGTCGGACGTTGGGTCAGGCACCGGATGACTTAAGTTAATCGGCGGGAGGCGGCTTGATAATCCGTGCAAAGCCCAACACTGCGTTGCGTGAAGCGCAACGCAGGGCAGGTCAGGAGGGCTGCTCCGAGCGGGTCAGGGGCAGGTTCAACCAGCGTCGGCCGGTGGCGTCTGCCACGGCGTTGCCGATGGCGGCGGCCATGGGACCCTGGACGATTTCGGCGGCGCCCAGGAACGGCTGTCCCGGTTGGTCGAGCAGATGAATGTCAACTTTCCTGGGCACCTGTGCAAAACGCAGGATCGGGTAGCCGCTCCAGTCGTAGCTGCGTATACCCCCGGCGTCATAGGAGACTTTTTCATACAGCGTCCAACTGGTGGATTGGACGATCCCGCCTTCGACCTGGTTGCGCAGGCCATCGGGATTGACGATCTGGCCGACGTCCACCGCCGTGACCACATGATCGACGTGTATTTCGCCGGTCTGCGGGTGTACCTGGAGACGTACCGCGATGGCGCAATAGCCCATGATGTTCTTGTACCGAGCAAACGCGAAACCGATACCGGCGCCAGGTTCGTCGCTTTTTTGCGGCCAGCCAATGGCGTCGCGAACCCGCTCCACCACGGCCCGTGCCCGGGGATCCACCAGGTGGGCCAAGCGCAAGGCAACCGGGTCGACCCCGGCCCTGGAGGCGAGCTCATCCATACACGCTTCGATCGCGAATATGTTGATGTGCGCACCCAGCGAGCGCATCGCCGAGGTGCGAAACGGCATCTGCGTGACGAAATTCATGTCGATGCGGGTGGAAGCCAGCTCGTACAGCGGCACGGCGTTGCGATCGCCATCGCCTTCAGGTTGGGCGATGGGCACCGAAGGCGCGGACGCGAACGGTCGAGCCAGCAGTCGCGCCGGCAGCAGTCGTCCGGCATTGACGATGCGTTCGTTGTGCGGCGTCGTCCACAGTTCGTAGTGCCAGTCCTGCAATCGACCTTGCGCATCCAGGTTGGCGTCGACCTCGGTGACCATCGCCGAGCTGTATGGCTCCCAGAGGTTTTCCTGCTCGCGCATCCATTGGACCCGGATCGGCATGCCCGGCATTCGCATGGCAATCAACGCGGCGTCGGCCGCCGCATCGTCTGCGCCGTTGTGGCCATAGCAGCCGGAGCCCTCGGTGTGGATACAGCGAACGCGCTCGGGAGGGAGCCGGACCATCTCGGCGATCCCGGCCCGCAACGGATACACGCCCTGGGTGTGAGTCCACACCGTGAGGGTGCCGTCCTTGAACCAGGCCACGGCGCAGGACGGGCCGATGGAGCCATGCATCAGGTATTGCTTGGTCACACGGGCCTGGTAGCGAATGTCGGTCGCGCCCTTGGCCGTGCCTTCATGGCTGATCGGATAGGGCCGTGAGGGCAGGCGCTTGAGCAACGCGTGGATGTCTGCGGATTCGGGTATGGCTTGTCCGCCGCTCCAGCGCGCCGATTCGTATCCGCTGCGCATCGCTTTGATCGCTTGCCATTCATCCCGCGCCACCACCGCAAGATAATTGCCGTCGCGAATGACCTGCACGACCCCGGAGAGCGCTTCGATCGACGCCGCATCAAAGCCCTGCAGGGTACAGCCGGGGCGGGGTGGGCGAATCACCCGAGCGTGCAGCATGCCCGGTAAACGGATGTCCTGGACAAACGCGGCGCCACCGCTGACTTTGGCGGGGATATCCAGCCGTTGCAGCGAATGGCCGATCAGTTTGAATGGCATCGCAGGCGGTGCCGGCGAATCGGATTTGGCGTAGCGATGCAGATCGACGTGCTTGACGGCGTCGGCGTAGGCCATGCGTTGTCCGCTGGGGCCGAGAATGATGCCGTCCCGGGTCGTCAACAGCGCAGGCGTGACTTCCCAGCTACGCCCCGCCGACTCCAGCAGCAGTTCACGCACTTGCGCCGCCGCGTTGAACAGCGCGGTCCCGCTGTCGAAAATACTGTGACTGCCGGCGGTGTAGCCTTCGTTGGGTGTCAGCGCCGTGTCGGCGGTGAGCAAGTTGATCGCCGACGGGGAGACTTCCAGGCGTTCAGCGGCGATTTGCAGCAGAGCAGTCTTGACCCCAGTGCCCAATTCAACCTTGCCGGTGTAGACGGTGATGCCGTCTGGGTCGACGCGGATCCAGGCATCGAGATAGGGGTTGGTGCGCAGGCTGCCGGGCAGGTCTGGAGCCAGCACCACCGTGCCAAGGGTATCGACTTCGGTGTCCGCCCATGCACGTCGCGCCGCTGGCGCCAGCGTAAATGCCACCAACAAGGCGCTCCCCCGCAAAAACGCGCGGCGGCTGTAATCGGCGGTTTTAATCCCGGTCATAAAACACTCCCGTTTTGCCTGGCAACTTGGTTGATCGCGTCGATAATTCGCAAGTGGGTGCCGCAGCGACACAGGTTGCCGGACATGTGTTCTCGGATGGTCTGTTCATCCGGATGAGGGTTGCTCTCCAGCAATGCCTGCGCACGCATCAGCATCCCGGCGATGCAGTAGCCGCACTGGGCCGCCTGTTTGTCGATGAAGGCCGCTTGCAACGGGCCGGGATGGTCGGCTGTGCCGAGGCTTTCCACCGTTCGAACCTGCTTGCCGCCAAGGCCTGCGCAAGGGGTCACGCAGGAAAATACAGGCTGGTCATCGACGATGACCGTGCAAGCGCCGCATTGTCCCAGGCCGCACCCGTACTTGGCGCCGTTGAGCCCCAGGTGGTTGCGCAGCGCATAGAGCAGCGGCATGTCGGGATCGAGGTCCAATGCGTGGGCCGAGCCGTTGACGTTGAGCGTGACTTGGGTCATTTCGTCTCCTGACGTATCGCTTCGAGAATGGGGGAAAGGTCGGTCCAGGCTTGCTCGGGTCTGGCTTGCCGGCGCAGGTAGGCGGCGATTGCGCTGAGTTGAGCGTCGTCGAGACTGTCGGCGAACGGCGGCATCACCGGTCCCGGACTGCCTGGCGTTGCGGGGATGCCTTCGAGCACGGTCTTGAGGAAATTGCGCGGGCTCGGCGCTTGCAGGGTTGAGGTACGATCCAACGGCGGACGCTCGTCGATTTCGCGCATCGGTGCGGCCGGCCCATGGCAGCCGGCACAGGCGCTGGCGAACAGCAGGGCGCCAGTGGTTTGATCGGCGGTCTCGATATTTTTGGCGCCGGGTTGGATCTCGGTGACGGCAGCCCTGGCGGGAAGACTCAGCAGGTACTCGGCGATTGCCTCTGCGTCGCCGACCGGCAAGCGCGCCAGGCTGAGGCTGACCGGACGCATCGGGCCGGCAGCAGTCCCATGTCCATCCACCACTTCGCCGCGCAGGTAGTTCACCAGTTGTTCGTTGTTCCACCCATTGGCGCGACGGCTCATGCCCAGCAGCGAAGGCGCGTCCCAGCCATCCACGGATCCGCCGGCCAGGCTTTCGCCGGACTTCTCGGCACCGATCAGGTTCAGCGGGGAATGACAGCCCGCGCAATGGCCGGGGCCTTCGACCAGGTAGCGCCCGCGGTTCCATGCCTCGGATTGCTGCGCCACTGGCGTCAATGGCTGTCCGTGCAGGAACAGCAAATTCCAGAACGACACCAGCGGCCGGATGTTCATCGGGAAATTCATACGGTTTTGCCGGGCCGGGGAGTGCACGGCCGGGCCGCTCATCAAATACCCATAGGCGTCGGCAATGTCGCCCGCCGTCATGCGCCGGTAATGAACGTACGGGAACGCCGGATACAGGAAGTGGCCATCGCGGGCGATTCCTTCACGCATCGCCCGCTCGAACGCCGGCAATGACCATTGGCCAATGCCCGTCTGCGGATCGGGTGTGAGGTTTGTGCTGTAGAGCGTGCCGAACGGCGTCACCAGAGGCAACCCTCCGGCCATGTACGGACCGCCGGGGCGCGTATGGCAGACCGCACAATCACCCGCTTCGACGACTCGCGCACCGCGTTGCAACTGCGCGGCATCGAACGTTCGCGGGCGCTCGATGGGCGCAATCGCCGGGCGCCACATCAGCAGGGCGGCACCGATCGCGCCTATCGAAGCCAGGACCGCGACGCCGATCCATAGCGGCCTGGACCTCATGGAAATGCCCATCATGAGCATTCCAGGCGCCAGGCAGGCGCGATGAACATTGAGAATGGATTCGAGGTCATGAACGGCTCCTTGGGCAACCGGGGAAGGGCGCCGATGGGAAGTCCTGCGCCGAGTGCCCAAGGGTAGAGAAGAGCCGCGCGCCGGAGTATCAGCGGATCGCGCAAAGGCCCGTTGCGCCAAGCGCAACACCGCTGGCGTTGCGTGCCGCGCATCACTGCGTTGCCGGTGCGATGGATTCTCGCAACTGACGGCGGCCCTTAGCCTTGGCATCACTTTCCCGAACCTACCGAGGTGTCATCATGCTCATGGGCAATCCCGCAGCGACGGCCAAGGCCGAACAATCCGCATCACTTTCCGGCCTGATGGTCGCGTTCCTGGCGTTCTGCTGCGGCGCGGTCGTGGCCAATCTCTATTACGCCCAGCCGATTGTCGAACTGATCGCGCCGCAGATCGGCCTGTCCAGCGCCAATGCGAGCCTGATCGTGTCATTGACCCAATTTGGCTACGCACTGGGCCTGTTGTTGCTGGTGCCGCTGGCTGACCTTGCGGAGAACCGGCGCCTGGTGGTGGGCTTCACACTCGCGTCGAGCGTTGCCCTGTTGTGTGCCGGGCTGACGCATTCGCCGTCGATATTCCTCGTATTGTCATTGCTGATCGGCCTCACATCGGTCGCGGTGCAGATCCTGGTGCCGCTGGCGGCGCACCTGGCGCCTGAAGCGACCCGTGGCCGCGTGGTGGGCAACATCATGAGCGGCCTGTTGCTGGGCATCCTGCTGTCGCGTCCGCTGTCGAGCCTGCTGGTCAACGTGTTCGGCTGGCGCGGGGTGTTCTTCAGTGCGGCGGCACTGATGGCCGTCATCGCGATGATCACTGCGGTTGCGTTGCCGCGCCGCGTGCCGACGCATCGGGCGACTTACGCGGCGCTGATCGGCTCGGTGTTCGCGCTGGCTCGGCGCCATTCGGTCCTGCGTCAACGTTCGTTGTACCAGGGATTGTTGTTCGCCAGCTTCAGCCTGTTCTGGACCCTCGCACCCATCGAGCTGATGCGTCATCACGGCTTCAGCCAGGTGCAGATTGCGATTTTTGCCCTGGTGGGCGCCGTCGGTGCCGTGGCGGCGCCTATCGCCGGACGCCTTGCCGATGCCGGCCATGGCCGTCGCGGAACACTGGTCGCGCTGCTGTTGGCGCCGGTCTCCTTGTTGATCGCTGCGCTGCCCGGCAGTGGTTACATCTGGCTTGTGGTGTGCGCGGTGCTGCTGGATTTCGCCGTCCAACTGAACATGGTGCTGGGCCAGCGCGAGGTGTATTCCATCGACCCGCACAGCCGGGCCCGATTGAATGCGGTGTACATGACCAGCATCTTCGTCGGAGGTGCCTTGGGATCGTTGGTGGCGAGCCCGCTCTATGAGCATTTCGGCTGGAGCCACTCGGCGATGGCAATCGCCGTGCTGCCTGCCTTGGCCCTGGTGATATTCATGAGCCGCAAGGCAGATGCCTGATCAACAGGCACCGAGGAGCCCGGCGAAGCACGGTCCTGCGAGACGGCGAGCGAACGGTGAGGCACAATCAGCCCCGTTCCTTTTCGACCGGACTCCGCTTATGGACAAGTTGCTGGCATTGAAGATGTTTGTTGAAACCGTGCGTTGCGGTGGTTATTCCTCTGCGGCGCGCAAACTCGGGATCTCCACGTCTTCGGTGACTCGCCAGGTGGCGGGGCTGGAAAGCGAGCTGGGCGCCAGCCTCCTCAACCGCACGACCCGCAACACCAGCGTGACCGTCGCCGGGCAAGCCTACTTTGATAAAGCCGTGGCTATCCTGGAGGCCATCGATGAAGCCGACGCTGTGGTCGCCGACCGCGGCAGCGAGGCGCAAGGACATCTGCGAATCAGTGTCCCCGTCGAGTTTGGCCGGCGAATCATCGCGCCGCATCTGGACCAACTGCTCGACCGCCATCCGGGACTGGAGATCAGCGTATCGTTGAGCGATCAGGTCGGTGACCTGTTGAGCGAGCAGATCGATGTGTCGGTGCGCCTCGGTTCGTCGGTGGTCAGCGAGGACATCGTCAGCAAACGGGTCGGGACTTTCCAGCGCTGGGTTGTTGCCAGCCCGGATTACCTCGGTCGTCACGCAATGCCGGCGCATCCCCATGATTTGCTCGGGCATCAGTGCCTGCGCTTCGATTACGGCGGATCGCATCAACACTGGACCTTCCAGGGCGACGAGCAAACCCTCCAGCTCAACGTGCACGGCCGGCTGCAAAGCAACAACGCCGACATCCTGCGCGAGGCGGCCATCGCGGGTGGCGGGGTGGCCCTCCTGGCCGACTGGCTGGTACGCGATGACGTTGCCGCAGGCCGGCTGACACGCTTGCTGGAACATTACGAAGTCAATCCCGGCAGTGCGAGCAGTTGCATCAATGCGCTGTATTTGCCCAATCACCGAGGTTCCAGTCGCATCAATGTGTTCATCGATTTTCTTGGGGAGATCCTGGGTGCTGGTGGGCTGGAGCAGTGATTGCTCCGCTGGAGTATCTTGCACCGGGTCGGGTGCGGCCAGGTCTGGGCCGAAGGCCGCTCTCGAGTGCATCGGCTGGCACTGTTCTCAAGTGAACAGCGTGATTGCCCCCGTCAGTAGCGACGCGATGGTCATTAACAGCGAGAGCACCACCGCCCACTTGATCGTGGCTCTTTGAAAGTCTCCGAGGTCTCGATCGATCATGCCGACCAGCAGTAAGGTGGACGCCACCAGCGGGCTGATCTGGTGCACGGGCTGGCCCAATACGGATGCACGAGCAATTTCCATCGGGCTGATACCGTAGGCCGCCGCCGCATGGGCAAGGATAGGCACCACGCCGAAGTAATAAGCGTCATTGGACAGCAGGAACGTCAGCGGCATGCTGGTGACTGCCACCACCAGCGGGAATAGATGCCCCCAGGACGGTGGGATAATGTGCACCATCAATTGCGCGATCGCATCGACCATCTTGGTGCCGGAAAATATTCCCGCAAACACCCCCGCTGCAAATACCAGCAGCACCACGACCATGGCATTCGCGGCGTGAGCGAGCATTCGTTCTTTCTGTAAATCCAGGCGTGGGTAGTTCATGACCAGGGCGACCACGAAGCCCAGTAGAAAACTGACCACTGAATTCAATAGCCCGGTAACGAGGCAGACCATCACCGTCAGTACGAGGATCAGGTTGGGCACCACCCTGCCTGGTTTTTTATGTTCGCCATGGCCAATGATCGAGTCGATGTAGCAATCATCGCCACCACTGGACAACGTCATGACGCCGATTCGCCGACGCTCGCGCCGTCCCAGTACGTATGCGACGTACAGCACCCCGGATGCGCCGGCGGCCATGGTGGGCAGTAGCGGGATGAAAAACTCTGCGGCATCGAGCCCCAGCACCGCGATGACGCGAGTTGCCGGCCCGCCCCATGGTGTCATTCCCCCCATCACACTCAAGGAAAGCACACAAATGCTGGCAAGGATCATGGGGTTCATCCGGATGCGCTTGTACAGCGGCAACATGGCTGCACAGGTAATCATGTAGGTGGTTGTGCCGTCGCCATCCAGCGCAGTGGTCAACGACAGGATGGCCGTGCCGAGTGCAATCTTGACCGGGTTGCCGTTCACGGCCTTCAAGATCATCTTGATCATTGGATCAAACAACCCGGCGTCAAACAGCACACCAAAAAACAGAATCGCGAACAGCAATAACGCTGCGGACGGCGCCACCATCTTGATGCCGTCGAGCATCATTTTATCGGTGGTCAGCGCAAAGCCCGCGATGATCGAAAAAATCACCGGCACCACGACCAGCGCAACGATGGGCGAAAGCCGTTTCGCCATGATCAGGTAGGTAAATACCACGACCATTGATAAACCGAGAAATGCCAACATGTCAGGTACTCTTGTTTTTATTTGTGTATGACGCCGGTGTGCGCG
Source organism: Pseudomonas fluorescens Q2-87 (assembly GCF_000281895.1). Lineage (NCBI taxonomy): Bacteria > Pseudomonadati > Pseudomonadota > Gammaproteobacteria > Pseudomonadales > Pseudomonadaceae > Pseudomonas > Pseudomonas fluorescens. Next base: position 2,512,633 of record NZ_CM001558.1, read on the forward strand.
ACCGTCAGTCAGCGACCGTGGCGCCGACGATGCCGTGACGCTTGATGGCCTCGGCCACGAAGCCGCTGGCCTTGGCCCACTCGACGAACTGGCGCAAGCGTTCAGCGGCTTCCCTGCCATACGTATGGGGAACGCCCATGGCCTGGCGGATCTGCATGAAGCTTCCTGGCAACAGACGCAGGCCGGTAAAGCGCCTGGCATCGAGCTCGAGCTGTTGCTTCACGCCCGCCGCTACATCGGCGCCCCTGGCCAGGAAGATCTCGACGACGGTGGGCGATGTGGGTGAGCGAATAATCGCGGCGCGCTTCAGTTCGCGCGTCAGGTGCAGGTCGTAAGCGCTACCTTCGCCCACCACCAGTTCGATACCTGGGTTGTCCACCTGAGCTATGTCGCCCAGGGGTGAGTCATCTCGGACCAGGTAGCAGCCTTCGATCAATACATAGGGTTCGCTAAAGGCCAGTTGTTCGGCACGAAGCGGGTCGATGGCGAAGAAGCCGAAGTCGGCCTGGCCTTGCGAAACCGCTTCCACGGACCTGCCGGCGCTCTCGAACACATGCAGCTCAAGCTGCAACCCAAGCTGCGCAGCAAAGGCCTCGGCGAGATCGACCGATACGCCGGCCGCATGTCCGCTATCGTCCAGGCGCGCGAGAATGGGGTTGCCCACATTGATCGACGCACGCAGTACGCCAGTGGCGCTGAAGAGGGCAGCAAGGTTGTCTCTTGATGGGCTCATTTCAGGCCACCCGCTTGGCGTATTGGTCCAGGAGCCGTTCGGTGGCGGCATCCATCGGCACGCCATCTTGCAAATACCGCCGCATCTTCTTCAGTTCGATCTCCCCCGGTACGATCACCGGCGATGCGGCGTCGACCGCCGGGCTTTGATGCAGGATTGTGGCGAAATCGATCATCCGCGCCTGCAACCAGGCCGGGGAGCCAAGGCGTGCGGTGTCGATCAGAATGAAAAAGTGCCCCAGGTTTTGTGGTTCTTCGGGTGCATCGACCCAGGACTTCACGTGGGTCAGATAGGCGGCGTTCGAGAGCAGACCGGCCAGCAGATCCACCACCAGGGCAAGCCCATATCCCTTATGGCCACCGATGGGTAACAGGAAGCCGTCCAACGCCGCACGGGGATCAATGGTGGGCTTGCCGTTGGCATCTGTTGCCCAGGTGTCGGGAATACTTTCCTGGCGCGCGAGGGCATTGCGGATCTTGGCGCGTGCGACCACGCTCATGGCCATGTCCAACATGAAGTGATTGCCATCCGGGTTGGGTACGCCAAACCCCAGGGGGCTATTGCCCAGGCGCGCATCACTGCCGCCTGATGGTGCGATGGTGGTGGTCGCGTTACTGCCGATGATGCTGGCGAAGCCTTGCTCGGCCGCGATGTAGGAGTACGGCGAAACTGGCCCGAAGTGATTGCTGCCGCGCGCCAGGACCAGGCCGATTCCATACTGCCTGGCAATCTTCATCCCGGCTTCCAGGGCCGTCATGCCGACCAGTGGGCCGACTGCATTGCGGCCGTCAACCCGTGCAATGGCGGGGGCCAGACTCTCTAGCGCCGGCTCGGCTGAGGCACTGATACCACCGGACGCCAAGCGCTCGCCATAGGACTCAATGCGGCTCAGACCGTGGGTGGTCAAACCGAACAGATCCGCCAGCACCAACACGTCGCAGACGAGTTCGGCAGCCTTTTGGGTCAGCCCCAACCCTTGGAAGGCCAGGCGCCCGAGTTGGCGCACATCTTCAACAGCAATAGCAGAGGGTTCGTTGTTGTTATGCATGGAAATGACTCATTGATTTCGACTGAGTTGACAGGGTGCGGGGCGGAGATTAAAAAGAGAAACGCAAATAAGAGATGGATTTATGAGGGAAGCGCATGAATTTCGATCTCGCAGATCTGCGCGGTTTTCTCGCGGTGGCCGACCTGGGCAGTTTCAGTGCTGCCGCGCAGGCGCTGCACCTGTCGCAATCGGCACTGTCGCGTCGCGTCGAAAAGCTGGAACTGGCATTGGGGGTTCAGTTGTTCGAGCGCACGACTCGCCGAGTCGAACTCTCCACCATCGGTCGTGGTTTCCTGCCGCGGGCGAGAAACGTATTGAATGAGCTAGAGAATGCGTTGATAGGTTTTCATGACTTGGCCTACCGGCTCTCGGGAGAAGTCACCATCGCGTGCGTGCCCTCGGCGGTGGCGTATTTTTTGCCAGACGTCATTCGGCAGTACCACGCCAAATATCCCGGTATCCGGGTGCGGGTCATCGATGAATCTTCATCTGCCATTTTGACCGTCGTGGCCAGGGGCGAAGCGGATTTTGGCTTGACGTACATCGGCACCCAGGATGCCGACGTGGTGTTCCAGCCTTTGCTGGAAGAGGCGTTTGTGGTTGCTCTGCAAGTCGGCCATCCGCTAAGCGAATGCGAGTCGCTGACCTGGGATGACCTGACCGGGACGGACTACATCAGCCTGGCGCAAGGCAGCGGCAACCGCTTCCTGATCGACCAGGCGCTGGCCAACCGAGATAGACGACCCAGGTCTTTTTGTGAAGTGAAGCATGTGCCCGCCCTCGTCAGCCTGGTGGAGGCAGGGCTCGGCGTTGGAGTGGTGCCCAAGTTAGCCATGCCGGCGGAGGGTCACGCGACCCTGGTCACGCGCCCGCTGACGAACCCGGCGATCAGCAGGACCCTGGGGCTGATATCGCGTCGCGGACGAGCACTCTCACCCGTGGCACAACTGCTATTTGACCTGCTGATCGCGATCAAGCAGTAACGACCTACCGGGCACCGTGTCCGACTCAGCGGTTTTCAAGCACTTGCTAGGGCAACGTGTCGCGCGTGGCGAAGATACGAGTCATTTCCGCCATGTGCTCGGTTCCCCAGGTGCATAGCGGAACGATCGCTTCAGCCAAGCTAAGACCGAGCGGTGTGAGCGCATAGTCGACACGCGGCGGCACCTCCTTGTAGTCGGTCCGAGCCAGCACGTGATCGGCCTCCAGATCCTTCAACGCCTGGATCAGCACCTTGTCGCTGACGCCCTGGACCAAGCGCTTGAGTTCGCCGTAGCGCTTCGGACCGTCGCGCAGGAAAAACAGGACCAGCGGTTTCCACTTGCCCGAGATGATGCGCAGCGTGGCGTCGAGCCCGCAGGAGAAACCGCCGGTACCGCAGGTTTGAATAGGTGTGGTCATTTGATACTTACCAAAAGGTGCATACTTGTCCGAAGGTTATCAGGTCTGCATAGTGGTCCTCAAGCAAGCGATTCCCTGCTTGCGCTCACTTTAGAGGATGTATGTCATGACCAGACTGAATGGAAAGACCGCGGTGATCACCGGTGGCGCTACCGGAATCGGCCTCGCCGCAGCAAAGCGTTTCATCGAGGAGGGCGCTTTCGTCTACCTCTTCGGCCGCCGACAGGAAACGCTCGACGCCGCTGTGGCTGAACTCGGGCCCAATGCACGCGCGGTGAAAGGCTCGGTTTGCGACCTGGCCGACCTCGACCGACTCTACGCGGCGGTAAAGGCCGAGCGCGGGACCCTCGATATCGTCTTCGCCAATGCCGGGGCGGGAAGCCCGGTTGCGCTCGGCGAGATCACCGCCGAGCACATCGATAAGACCTTCGAGACCAATGTGAAGGGCACGATCTTCACGGTCCAGAAGGCGCTGCCGCTGATGGGCCGGGGCGGTTCGATCATCCTGACCGGATCGAGCGCCGGCACCACGGGCGCTCCGGCATTCAGTGTCTACAGCGCGAGCAAGGCCGCCGTGCGCAACCTTGCGCGGACCTGGGCGCAGGACCTCAAAGGCACCGGCATTCGAGTCAACGTGCTCTCACCAGGGCCGACGGCGACCGAACTGGCGAGGGCCGCGCTAGGCGAAGAGGGCATGAAAGTCTTCGCCTCGATGAATCCGCTCCAGCGCATGGCTGATCCGGCGGAGATCGGTGCGGTGGCGGCCTTTCTTGCGTCGTCGGACAGCAGCTTCATGACCGCCAGCGAAGTCGCCGCCGACGGTGGCCTGGCGCAAATCTGACGCACTCGCTGGCCGGTCGCTCCATTTGGAGTCCCACCGGATCCGGTAGTCAGGCCGTCATTGAACGATTCGTGGCAACAATCTGTTCATGGTTGAACTGACTGCCTGGGGCCATGAACTTGTCCATCAGTGCGTCGCGGTTCAGAGGAGCTCGCACCTTGTCAGCCGCGTCCAGCGCCAGTTTAAGTTCGGGCAATGTCAACTCGGTGCAATAAGCCGGTGTGCCTGGCTGCTGACGCCACGAGTCTTCAAGGCGGCCGGCGGCCAGCGCGGCAAAGCCTGTATCCTCGACAAGGTTTTTGGCGATTGTCACTGCTTTGGGGTCATTCCCAGCAACAGGCAAGGCGATGCGCGTAGACGATCCGGCGGGTTGGCCGTTGTCGGCAAGAGTCGCTGCGAGGACGGCGTTCCATGCCTTGATGACTGGCCGACCAATTTGTTCACTTACCCAGATGCTTTCGGGCTTACCGTCGTCGACTTCTTTGATCGCACCGTCACGTCCTGGATAGTAATTGGACGTGTCGATGACGACGGTTTGTTCGGCAGCATTACCTATCGTCTGCCTGAGATCCGGGTATTTGGCGAATGGAATCGACAGGATGACGGCGTCCACGTCGGACACGGCATCTTCCTTGGTGACCGCCCGCACACCGATTTCGTGGGCAAGGTTCTGTAGGCTCTTGGGGCCCTTCGAGTTGGCCAGTTTAACGTCATGGCCACACGCTGCGAGCTTACGGGCGAGGGTAGCGCCAATGTTGCCGGCGCCGATAATTCCGATCTTCATTTTTCACTACCTCAACAATGACAGCTTCAATTTCAATCCGCCGATGGTTTGTAACTTGCAAGCATCTCCAGAACTTCATCATGGGAACCGCTCGCCTCAGCGAACCGTAATGGTTTGGCGCGTTCGACGATGAGTTCGTGCGGAGTCGGAGAGATCTTGAGCAGTTCGAACACCTCATTCAGGAACTCATCCAAAGGCATCGCGTGCTCGTCATTTTCCTGCCCGAGCAGAGTGGTCCGCACACCCGGTGGCGCAAGTTCGAGGACCTCGATCGAGGAGGCCTGTAGTTGCACCCGAAGACTTTGAGTGAACGAATGGACGGCCGCTTTGGTTGCACTGTAGGTGGGTGTCGCGGGCAGCGGGACGAATGCCAAAGCCGAGCTGACGTTGATAATCGTTGCGCTGGGTTGCTTGATCAGTTGGGGAGTAAAGGCATACACCATGCGAATCGTGCCAAGTAAGTTCGTGGTCACGGTGTCTTCGGCTGTGCCCAGGTTTTCCGGACTCGTTAGATCTTCCCAATGCATGATGCCAGCGTTGTTTATGAGGACGTTGAGATCCGGATGACTGATCGCAAGCGCCTCGCTGCTGCGCTGGATGGATTTTGGGTCGCAGACGTCCAGCAATACTGAATCGATGCCTGGATGTTCCGACACGATCTTATCGAGCAGAGCCTTGCGACGTCCCGCGATGATGACCTTGTTGCCCGCGTTGTGAAGCCTGAGCGCCAGGCCAAGGCCAAGGCCTATGCCAGAGCTTGCGCCAGTAACCAGAATCGTGTTGCCAGTGCCGTTCATAGTAAACTCCAGTGGAAATGTGCAAGCGGACAGTTGTCCATTTGCAGAACGTACCGGACAGCTGTCCGCTTTGCAATGTAAAAAGGAAAAACTTTGCTCATGACTGACGAAGTGGTGATGCGTTCTGATGCCAAGAAAAACCGGGAGCGAATTCTCGAGGTCGCTGTGGTCGAGCTGACTGCCGATCCTGCGGTACCGCTGAGCACGATCGCGAAGAAGGCTGGCGTAGGGCAGGGCACGTTCTATCGCCACTTCGCGACCCGGGAGAAATTGGTCTTCGAGGTTTATCAATTCGAGATGCAACACGTGGCCTCGTTGGCGGAGCAGCTGCTGGCCACTAAGCCACCCAAAGAGGCTCTCCGAGAATGGATGGACCACCTTGCTGAATACGCAATGACAAAGGCCGGGCTCGCGGCTGCGATACGACAAGCTGCCTCTTCCTACGAGTTTCCGGGGAAGTCGGGATACGCACCCGTCCAGACAGCCGCCGAATTGTTGTTGAGGGCCAATGAAAAGGCCGGGACGATTCGTAGCGGGGTGACTCATGACGACTTTTTCCTGGCCATTGCCGGCATATGGCAAGTCGATTCCCAAAGCGAATGGCGCCCACGTCTCGCCAGATTGATGGACTTGGTGCTGGATGGCCTATGCGTTGGCAGCCCCGAAAGCCTGAAGAAAAACAGCGAGTAGAGAACCACCCGGGTCATGCCATGTTTGAAGCGCAATGACCCGAGTGGCTTGTGAATCATTTTTGCGCCAGCAAGGCCTTTCTGGCCGACTTTTCGTGTTTCATTGCCGCGATTTCGCGCTCGCAGGCCTCGACGTCGAACGAGTTGTCCCACTTGGCGATGGCGATGGTGCCGATGCCGTTCCCGATCAGGTTAGTAACGGCTCGGGCTTCGTTGAGGAAACGGTCGATGCCCAGCAGCAACACCAGGCCAACCAAGGGAATTGAATGGATGGTCGTGAGCGTTGCAGCCAGCGTCACAAACCCCGCGCCCGCCACGCCTGCCGAGCCTTTTGAGGTCAGCAGAAATACACCGAGCAGAATCATCTGGTCCACAAACGTCAGTGGCGTATTGGTCGCCTGGGCGATGAAGATGGCGGCCATGGTGAGATAGATGCAGGTACCGTCCGCATTGAAGGTGTAACCCGTAGGCAACACCATGCCCACGACCGATTTTTTGCAGCCTAGCTTTTCGAGCTTCACCATCATTCTCGGCAGCACGGCTTCGGTTGAGCAGGTGCCGAGGGTAATGAGAATTTCATCTTTGAAATAACGAAGAAATTGCATGAGCGGCATGCCCGACCATCGAGCCACCGTACCCAGCACGACCACGATGAAAATCAAGGTTGTGAGGTAGAGCGCGACCAGCAACTGGCCGAGCGACAACAAGGTGCCGATCCCGTATTTGCCGATAGTGAACGCCATGCCGGCACCGGCACCTATCGGCGCCAAGCGCATGACCATCGCAACGATCTTGAACAGGCCTTGCAGGAACAGATCAATGGTGTTGATCAGCGGCTTGCTGGTTTCACCCATTTGGACCAGCGCAACTCCCATCAATACCGAAAGCAGAATGACCTGCAGCATGACGCCATTGGAGAAGGCGCCCATGAAGGTCTGCGGGATGATATTGAGAAAGAAATCAATGATGCCGCCTTGCTCACTGGCCGCTTGGCTGTATTTGCTGACAGCACTTCCATCAAGGGCACCAGCGTTGATGTTCATACCGACGCCAGGCTTCACGATGTTGACCACGATGAGGCCAATGACCAGGGCGATGGTCGACAGAATTTCGAAGTAGACCAAGGCTTTTACGCCAATTCGCCCAACCTCTTTAATGCTGCCCATCTTTGTGATACCCACGACGACGGTCCCGAAAATAATCGGCGCCAACAGCATTTTTATCAGCTTGATGAAGCCATCGGCAAAGGGCTGGAGCTTGGCTCCGACATCAGGTACGAAGTAACCGATTGCAGCACCTATCACGATACCGATCAGCACCTGCACATACAGTTGGCCGTACCAGCGAGACTTGGAGATTTCCACGGGAGCACCTCATTTTATTTTTGTGATGGGCATGTGGCGTGGCGTCAGTGGATGACGCCTGACGCTGCGGCCTCTTTCACAGAGACCGCAGGATGTGAGTGATCAGCCTTCGCCCAACTCACGCATTACCGCGTACAAAGCGGACTTGGCTTCGAAGCCAACGCCAGGGATATCCGGCAGGCCGACATAACTGTTTTCCACCTGGATTCCGTCAGCGAAGCCGCCGAAAGGCTGGAACACGTCCGGGTACGATTCGTTGCCGCCCAGATGCAGGCCCGCTGCGATGTTCAGCGACATCTGGTGACCGCCGTGCGGAACGACGCGGCGGGAAGACCAACCCATTTCTTCCATCACCTTCAAGGTGCGCATGTACTCCACCAGTCCATAGGACAGCGCGCAGTCGAACTGGAGATAATCACGGTCGGGACGCATGCCGCCGTGGCGCAGGAGGTTACGGGCATCCTGGTGGGAGAACAGGTTTTCCCCGGTAGCCATAGGCAGTTCATAGTGATTGGCAAGCTCAGCCTGGAGTGCATAGTCCAGCGGATCGCCGATCTCTTCGTACCAGAAGAGGTTGTACTGCTTGATCGCTTCTGCGTAAGCGATACCTGTTTGAAGATCGAAGCGACCATTGGCATCGACCGCCAGGCGACGACCGTCCCCAACGACTTCCAGCACCGCTTCGATACGACGGATATCTTCGTCCAGTGGCACCGCGCCAATTTTCATCTTGACGACGTCGTAGCCACGATCCAGATAACTCTGCATTTCCGCTTTGAGCTTGGTCTGGTCTTTGCCCGGATAGTAATAGCCACCCGCTGCGTAGACCCAGACCTTGTCATCGGCCACGCCGTCACGGTAACGGTCGGCGAGCAGGCGATAGAGGGGTTTGCCTTCAATCTTGGCAACGGCATCCCACACGGCCATGTCGATGGTGCCCACTGCGACCGAACGCTCGCCGTGGCCACCTGGCTTTTCGTTGGTCATCAGGGCTTTCCAGATGGCGAACGGATCCAGGTTGTTGTTCTCATGGTCGACGAGCGTATCTGGATCCGCTTCCGTGATGCGCGCCAGGAAACGATCACGCATCAATGCGCCTTGCCCATAACGGCCATTGGAGTTGAAGCCGTAGCCGATGACGGGCTTACCGTCGCGAATAACGTCCGTGATGACAGCGACAACCGAGCAGGTCATTTTCGAGAAATCGATATAGGCATTGGCGATTGGGGAGGCAATCGAAACAGTTTTTTCGCGGATGTCTACGATGCGCATGACGGGTTCCTCTTGTTGTTGATGGCCCCACGTTATGCTTTGCGATGACACCCGCCCAATGCTATTAATGCCGCACCCTATGCACAGGAGGCATGGCCCTTGGAGCTCGTTTGGCTTGAAGATTTTTCGGCGCTTGCGGAGTACGGCAGCTTTGTTCGGGCGGCTGAGGCACGGCATGTTACGCAGCCGGCGTTCAGTCGCAGAGTGCGCTCGTTAGAGAGTTGGATGGGGGTGCAACTGTTCATTCGAACGCCTCAAGGCGCGACGCTTACTGAAGCAGGGCGGCAAATATTGCCAAGTGCCCAAGAGGCTGCCAGACGCTTGTACCGAATGCGCAATGAGGCCCAGGAGGTCGCTGGCATGGCCGCCAAGTCGCTTCAATTCGCGGCGACGCACTCCCTGTCATTTACCTTCTTCCCCAAGTGGCTGCGAAGCTCAGAGAGCGGCGCCCCAATCGAGGCTGTGCAACTGCACTCCGATAGCATGGCTGTCTGTGAGCAGATGCTTATACATGGCCAGGTTCAGTTTCTGCTCTGCCATCGCCATCCCGACGTTCCACCTCTACTGGCCCCTGATCAGTTCATCGGCAAGAAGGTGGGTGAGGACGTTCTCGTTCCCCTTGCGAGCGCTGGCGCTACTTTCGGCTCCTCGCCTGCGGCATTGCCATACCTTGCTTACACCCACGAGTCCGGCTTGGGACGCATCGTCGCTCACCGGCTGCGGGGCAAAGAAGAGTACCTTCACCTCAAACCGCTTTTCAGCAGCCACCTTGCAGCGGTACTGATGTCCATGGCCCTGGAAAGCAAAGGCGTGGCCTGGTTGCCCAAGAGCCTCACCGAGCAGGAAATACTGGATGGTCGCCTGGTCAGGGCGCTCGACGAAAGTTGGGATATACCGTTGGAGATCCATCTGACCCGTCCCTCTGCGCCACTCAGTCAATCTGCGGAAGAGTTTTGGGGCAGGGTGGGGCAGTGATTGTGTCCGCATACGGTTCAGCAACTGATAAGCAGCCGGCCGACATACCGTGTTGCTCATCCCATTTGAGGATGCTCTGTTTATGGTTGCAGATTCCGCATACGTATAGTCCTTGTCCCGGTGCCCGATCGCAAATAAACCCGCTTAGTTGAAATTTGGTATTCAGGCCAATACGCCGTCCAAAATGGACACAAGGAAGAACCATGGACGCTAGAGCTATTCCCGAAGGTTTTACCCCGTTTGGCCGCAGCAGTCCGCTGCTTGATTTGCTCGGCCCGATCTACGCGAGAGGCAGCGGGCTGGAATTGCAACTTGGATTATTGACTGACTCACGACATGCCAATGGCCGCGGCACCTTGCATGGAGGTGTATTGGCGACATTAGCCGATGTGGGCATGGGGTACGCCATGGCATTTTCCAGCGACCCTCCGCAGCCATTGATCACGGCCAGCATGACGTTGGATTATCTCGGCGTGGTGCAAATCAATGAATGGCTGGAGGTACGTCTCGAATACTCCAAAAAAGGACGTCAACTGGCGTTCGCTGCCGTCAGCTTGCATGTGGGTGATCGAACAGTGGCACGCGCGAGTGCGGTGTTCTCTGTGCCAATGAATTGAAAATATCCGTCCATCCAATTCGCCGAATACTGGGCATTTGCCGGTAAAGTTCGGAGCACGTACTTTTCCGGTCTAATCAATTCCTCTCTTTATTGAGGAGGGCCATTGCTCGCTGTTCTGAAATCGGCATTACCGTTGGATTTGTATTCTCGACATGGATGTAGACAAACCAGTGATCCGGGGAAGAGTGAAGAATCCTGTGAACATTGAAGGGCCTATTCCCGCCTATTCCGCGGGAGCCCAGCGCCGTGTGATCCTGTCGAATTTCCGCATGTTCAATACCGTGCCGCGCCATGGCGTTGCTAAATGCTTGGTCGACTCGTTTTTTGTTGCGGCGCTGAAGGGTCATATGCGCGCGGTATATCGCATAGCAAAAAAATACGCTGAACGTCATCAATATCAGCCCGAGGCCGAACTTGCTCCAGAGAGAATCGTCCATGCCGAGTTGCCCTTAGGTAGTCCCGATGCCCGTTGAGGCATGTTGACGGGATTCAAAGCAGCATAGCAGTAGCTCGCTGGCCGACCCGTTGAAATCGGTCTGTTGAAACTGCCGCCCCTCATCGCTCGGCGATACCGCCACTGCCTCCGATTCTGCTTTACCGTTTGGTCATTGCACTTGGTTTCTACGCTTACGAAGCATATGCTTGTCATATATGAAACGTATAGAGCGAAACCCATGGGCATTGTAAACATCGACGACGAATTACACGATCAACTGCGCCGAGCCACCAAGGTGTCCGGTCGGTCCATCAACGCGCAGGCTGCTTTCTGGATCAAGGTCGGCCTGTTGTGCGAGATAAATCCTGAGCTGACCTTCAACGAGATCATCCGCCGTGAACTCGGCAGCGCGGGCGTGCGTGCACAGCCATTGGTGGTGAGTTGAGCATGATCAAGAATCCCGGGCAGGTAGCCCTGCTAGCGGAGTCTGGCCGACTCCTGGCGTCTGTGTTCGAACTGCTGGATAGAACCAAGCTTACGGGGATGTCGACACTCCAGGTCGATGCCCTGGTGGAGCGTTTTATCGTCGATGACCTCAAGGCCCGACCGGCGAGCAAAGGCCAGTATGGCTATGGGTTCGTACTCAATTGCTCGGTGAACGAGGTGGTTTGTCACGGTGTGCCATCGCCTGCCAAAATTTTGCGGGATGGCGATATCGTCAATCTCGATATCACCTTGGAAAAGAATGGCTACATCGCCGACTCCAGCAAGACCTACCTTATCGGTGAGGTCAGCGCCGCTGCCCGGCGCCTGGTCGATGTCACCTATGATGCGATGTGGCGGGGTATATGCGCGGTGCGGCCAGGTGCGCGGCTGGGTGACATTGGGGCGGCCATCGAGCGCCACGCCAAATTGAATGGGTACTCTGTGGTGCGTGAATACTGCGGCCATGGCATCGGCCGGGAAATGCATGAGGAACCTCAGGTGCTGCATTTCGGCAAGCCCGGCACCGGCCTGGTGCTGCGCGAGGGCATGGTGTTCACCATCGAGCCCATGCTCAATCAGGGCACGAACCATGTCCGGACCGAGGCGGATGGTTGGACGGTCGTGACCAGGGACGGAGCGCTTTCCGCTCAGTTCGAGCACACCGTTGCGGTGACTTCTTCGGGTGTTTCGGTGTTGACGTTGCGCCCGGAAGAGTTGGGTAGGGCGCGGGAACTGGAACCTCTCGTCGTTTCGTAACTGAAAACCAGACTGAGCCGTGTCTATTGTTTCTGGCGACAAATCGCTACCGGAGGCATGGACATGAGGCAGCGTATTTCACCCGACGCTTCAGGCAGGCGCGGTTGCTTTGCTGGCGTACTGCCTGGGCGAGCAGCCCAGAATGCGTTTGAACGCCGTGCTAAACGCGCTCTCCGACTCGTAGCCAATCGACAGCGCGACAGTGGATACCGAGTCGCTTGAGCTCAGCAATTTTTCCGCCGCCAATAGCATCCGCCAGCGGCTGAGATATTCCATTGGCGAGGCGCCGACCTTGGCTTTGAATTTGAGCGCAAACGTGGAGCGCGATACGCCGGCGCAGGCGGCCAACGTCTTTAATGTCCAGGCCTGAGCGGGCGCCTCGTGCATGGCGCTAAGCGCGGCGCCTAATTGTTTGTCCGCCAGCGCATAAAACCAACCGATGCGCTCTGTCACCTGCTGCGCCAGATGCACGCGCAGGGCCTGGATCAACATCATGTGTGCCAAATGTTGGGCGATTAAAAAGCCGCCCGGCTGCCCTTCGCGCAGTTCGCGTCGCATGCGCTCCAGTGACCAGCGCAGGTCGGTCTGGTCGTCGTTGCCGCGGATATGCACGATGGGCGCAAGCAGGCCCAAGAGAAAATCAGCATGCAGGCCATCCAAGGAAAAACGGCTACCTGCCAGAAAGAAATCGCCGCCCCCGTTGTACGTCACGATGCCGTCCGGCCGTTTCGCCGGAAACAACGTGGCGCCGTCGATGGGCGCCAGCGCGGGGTCACTGGCCAAACGAAAGCGCCGCCCGCGTGGCAACAAAAAACAATCGCCCTCCTTCAGCAACAGGGGAGCCGCGACGCCTTCCATAATCAACCAACACTGGCCGGTAATAACCGCATTAAATTTGATCGCGTCATACGAGGTGAACTGGATTGACCAGTCCCCACCGGCAGCGAACCCGGCAGACACATAGCTGTGAGGTTTGAGCAGCGAAAGCACTTCAGAAAGCGGGTCCATGCAAGATTCCGGACGATGGCCAATGTATTTTAGATTTCCAAGCATAGATCGTATTGATCGACGCCGTCACCATGGAGATCATTTCGCCAGATTCAGGAGCGCACCATGATTGTCGTTACCGCCCCCACCAGCAACATTGGCTGCCAGGTCATTGAGCGATTATTAGCTGCCGATGCGCCCGTCAGGGTCATCGCACGCGACTCATCACGATTGTCGCCAACCGTACGGGAGAGTTGCGAGGTAATCGAAGGCTCTCACAGAGACGACGCTGTCGTGGATAAAGCCTTCCAAGGGGCTGACGCGATGTTTTGGTTGGTGCCGCCTGATCCGAAAGCCCCCAGCGTGAACGCGGCCTATCAGGATTTTAGCCAGGCCGCGTACCGGGCAATCAAACGTCATGGCGTGGCACGCGTGGTCAGTGTCTCCGCACTTGGGCGGGGCGCGGCGAAACAGGCAGGTCTGGTCAGCGCATCACTGGCCATGGACGATCTGCTGGCAAGTACCGGCGCCCACTACAGGGCTTTGGCGATGCCCACGTTTATGGACAACCTTCTGCGCCAAGTGAGCTCGCTCAAACAGGCCGGTGTATTTTTCTCACCCATCTCCGCGGACCTTAAACTGCCCACCTGCGCGACACGAGACATTGCCGCGGTGGCCTGCAAGTATCTGCTGGATAGCCACTGGACCGGGTACAGCGATGTGCCGGTACTAGGACCGGAGAACCTGTCATTTAACGACATGGCGCACATCATTTCGCAGGTGCTGGAAACCCCCGTGCGCTATCAACAGATACCGTTCGAGGTGTTCAAGGAGAATTTGCTCTCGCAAGGCATGTCGCCCGCTATGGCTCAAGGCGTGGTCGACATGATGATCGCGAAAAACCAGGGCCTCGACAACACAACCCCGCGAACTGCGCAAAGCACAACACCTACGAGCTTGCGGCAATGGTGCGAAGAAGTTCTTAAACCGGCTATACAGGCGTAACACGTATTCAACGACAAAAGGCCCGCATGCGCGGGCCTTTTGCTGCCGGTTGCCTTTATTTCGCAGCTTTCTCAATCAGGTTAGCCACCACCTTCGGGTTGGAAACCATCACCACGTGGGAGGCGCCTTTAACCACGACGGTCTGCTTGGAATGCGCACGCTCCGCCATGAACGCCATCGCCTGTGGAGGAATGTTCTTATCCTTATCGCCGTACACGAACCAGGACGGAATGGTTTTCCAGGCTGGGTCGGTAGCGGCTTCGTTCAGCGCGGCGACGGTGACGGGACGCTGACCGGCAGCCATCAGGCGAGCTTCAGCCTCAGGGACATCGGCTGCGAACTGGTCGTGGAATTTATCCTGTTGGATGTAGAGATCCTTACCGCCATCGGCCAGTTCGACCGGGGCCGACAAGGCCGAGGCCAGGGTGCCGCCCGGGAATCGTCCAGACAGTTGCGCCGCAGTCTCGCCAGCTTCCGGGGTGAATGCGGCCACATACACCAGGCCCTTCACGTTCTGCTGGCCGTACGCCGCCTCGCTGATCACCGAACCGCCGTAGGAGTGGCCGACCAGGACCACCGGTGTCTTGATGTTCTTGACGATGCTTGCCACGGATTGGGCGTCGCTGCTGACGCCACGCAGTGGGTTCGCTGCGGCAATGACGGGATAGCCGTCCTTCTCCAGGATTTTGACCACGCCATTCCAGCTCGACGAGTCGGCGAAGGCGCCATGTACCAGAATCACAGTGGGTTTGACGTCAGCAGCGTTTGCAAAACCAGCGGCTGCGAAAGCGGTGGCGAAGGCCAAGCCAGTAAGAATCTTTTTCATGAGTAACTACCTGTAAGAGAAGGAAAGGGAATTGCCGGGTTCGGTGTTATTGGACGACGACGTGCAGGTGCACATCGAGGTTGCTGCGGGTGGCGGTTGCTGCTGCGGTGTAGAGTGCTGTCATGATTTCGCTCCTGATATCGATCCAATCGCTGCTGGTTTTGCTTAGCGCTAAATGTTTGCGCGCTAAGAAGTTGAGATAAAGTTAGCGGTACAAACACTTGCGCGCAAGATAAATTTACAAAAAAATTGTTCTTTTTATAAGGTTCTGTTTTTAAAGAAATATTTTTCGACGTGGGAGGAAGGGGATCGCCCGACGACGCATGTGGATCGAAGAAAAATGATCGAAGGCGTTTGCGGACACAGGAAGCGCGGCGGATCGTTGTCAGGAGAGGCCTCGCACCAACAGCATAATGGCGCCGATGAATACGACGCCCTCCATCAAGAGCGAGTGCCGACCCGGCGTCACGTTGCGCAGCAAATGGCGGGCAACAAATGCTCCGGGCACCGTTGCCAGGCCAATCAAGAGTCCTGCAAGGACCAGTTCGGAATTGAGCTGCTGGAAGCCGCCAAATATGACGACCTTGACCAGCCCCATCGTTAGCGAGACGACGGCATCGGTGGCGATGAGAGGCGCGCCGAATAGCCCTGACGACAAGAGGATGCCGCTCAGGACCGGACCGGTTCCGGTCATCGCCCCGTTGATCAGCCCAAATCCCACGCCGGCAATACCTTCTCCATAGGCGCCAAGTTGGTGGCTGGACGGTGAGCGTAGGCGCCGGTGCATGATGCTCAGCAACATGACGCCGCTGAGCAGCAGGCAGATCCATCGTGACGACAACAGGGTGTAGCTGTATGCACCCAAGGCGCATCCGGGCAAGCCGCCGCACAATAACCTCTTGACGTGGACCCACTCGACGGCCTGCCGGAACGCCCATGCACGGCTTCCGTTGGTCAAGACCATGCCTACCGCCATGAGCGGTATGACATTCTCAACGCCCACGATGGGGATCAGCACCATGGGGAGGATCAACCCCGTCCCGAAGCCTGAAATGCCCCCAATCAACGATGCGGCAAATGCCACGGCGGCAATCAAGATGGCTTCATACGCGCCAACATTGTCCATTTGTAATCGCCTCATTCGTTCCGCAAAAAATCGCAAGAACGATCAAATGCCCCGCGTGTTCATTTGCTAACGTTGCTCCAGCTTTCTAGGAGCGTCTACATGCTGAACATCGAAAAAGCCTTGTGGTACATCGAGGCGGAGTTGAAATCCGGCCTGGATCTTGGGTGTGTTGCGCGCCACTGCAATATTTCTCCGTTCGCGCTAGCGCGTTTGTTTGCACTGTCGACGGGTTGGCCGGTGATGCGTTACATCCGCGCGCGGCGTTTAAGTCAGGCGGCGTTGGCGTTACGTCGAGGAGTACCGGATATCCTGCAAGTGGCGCTGGATGCTCACCCGAGATACCCACGTCTGCAAGGGTTATAAAAATACTCAGAATGTACGCAGATTCATGGTGGAGCACTGCGGCACGGGCTTTAAGTTCGACAGGGACTTTATGGCCTGGATACGTAATGGGGAAACGAAGACCATAGGGGATGTCGTTGACGAATGGGCACGAAGAAATCCTGGTGCCCACTGAGCCGAGTTATCCAAGAAATCCTTGAGTATGTCTGTGGATAACCGCGTCGCCGCCAGGCGGATCGGGCGTTTCAAGCGACGATCAAAAAATAGCCACATTGCCGGTGGCGCATCCCGCGGACCGGCAGGAATAACTGATAAATTTCCAAGGGTTGGCGAAATCTCATTCACCGGAGCGTTTCGGCACACTAGTCGAGCATTTCGGCACAGTAATCCCCCCGTGCGCTCTCTAGACTCATGCTTCTCACAAGGCTTAGAAGAGGTCACGATGAACATCAGAACAATCCTGTCCGCATTGTCCATGAGCGTCGCTCTCACCGCGCACGCTGCCGATTTTTCGTTGACGAGTCAGGATATTGCGCAAGACCGTCCGCTGACCAGTCGAGAGGTGTTCCAGGGGTTCGGTTGTGAAGGGGGCAATACGTCGCCGGAGCTTTCCTGGAGCAATGCCCCGGCGGGTACCAAGAGTTTTGCAGTCACAGTCTACGATCCTGATGCCCCGACCGGCAGCGGTTGGTGGCATTGGACGGTAGTCAACTTGCCGACTTCAACCACCCATTTGCCCCGGGGAGTGGGCTCGAACCTGCCTGCTGGTGCAGTACAAGGTCGCACCGATTATGGCCAAGCGGGATTCGGCGGCGTTTGCCCTCCAGTAGGGGATAAACCTCATCGCTATCAATTCACCGTATGGGCGTTGAAAGTCGATAAGCTACCCCTCGATAATCAGTCCAGTGGCGCCCTGGTGGGCTATATGCTCAATGCCAACGTCTTGGCCAAAGCGACCATCACTCCCATCTACGGACGTTAAAAACGATGCGCCCATGTGTCGGCACACAGCACCGGGAAAACACGATCGATGCGTTTGTCATCCGGGCGCGACAGCCCCATACCTTGCGGCGGGTATCGATATTCGCCACCACTTTGTGCCGCGTGCGCCAGGGACAAAAGCTGCTGCAATGGGATGATCGAGCGATGCGCGCCGGGTCGCAACATCTGATCCTGATGCCGGCCGGACGTGAGCTCGGTATTTCCAACTTCCCGGGTCGCCAGGGTCATTACATTGCCGATGCAGTGACCTTTCCCGGTTCGGTGTTGCGTGACTTCAGCGCCCGGTATGGCCAGCAGATCATGAGCTGCAACCAGGCTCCGACATCCGATCTATGTGTCCCCTTGGACAGGCATATCACCCAAGCGTGGGACCAGTTGTTGGCCGCCATTAATGCACAGGCTCCCCACGCTTTACGCACGCATTATGCGCAGGCGGTTCTATTGAGCCTGGGCCTTGGCGGCTTCGCCGGGCCGCTGCTGATGGATCGCAACGATTCACTGCGCGAGCGGGTGCAGCGACTGGTCATGAGTGGCCCGGAGAAAGACTGGACAGTTGCCAGCGTCGCACAGCAATTGAACCTCGGTGAGTCGACGCTGCGCCGGCAATTGGCCAATGAAGGGGACAATTTCAGGAACATCCTGGAAGGCGTTCGGCTGGCAATGGCGCTGCAATGGCTGCAAACCACTTCTCGACCCATCGGTGAGATTGCCGGCGCCAGCGGTTATGCATCGGCCTCACGTTTTGCCGTGCGCTTTCGCTCTCATTACGGCCTGTCGCCCCGGGATTTGCGAGCGACAATCTAAGTACCCACTTCAGCCAGTCATAAAGAAGACTCGACCGTCATGCGGTACGACCGCCGAGCACTTCTGCGACCCAGTCGGCAATGTACTGGCCGGCGTTGATGCTGTTGTCGAAGCTCGAATGCTGCACGCCTCCTTCCCGCTCGGTGAATATTTTCAGCTCGCGCTTAGGGCTGTTGATCAATTGTTCGTAGGTGCGCTGTGCCCACTTCAACGGGATCTGCGAGTCCTTTTCACCGTGGGTGACGAGGAAGGGCACCTTGATGCGATCCAATATGCCGTCCAAGTGGACATTCTCGGCGATGGCCATGAACTCATCGGTGTCTTTGGCGCCCCATACCCAGGCCACATGCGACCAGTAATGGGGAACCGGGAAGCTGCCTTCTTTTTCCATGCGGCGTTTCTGCACATCGCGCCAGTCGTGGTTGGCACCCCATACCACCCCACAAGCGAAGCGCGGTTCGAAAGCGACTGCGCGAGGGCAGTAATAGCCGCCGAGCGATACACCTTCCAGGCCGATGCGCTTGCCATCGATATCACTGCGGGTTTGCAACCAGTCCACCACGCGGCTGGCCCAATGCTCACTGTCGAAACGGGCGGTCAGGTGATGCAGGCGCAGTGCTTCGCCGGTACCGGGCTGGTCGATGATCAGCGACGACACGCCACGTTTCGCCAGCCAGGCGGGCAGGCCGACGCGGTATTTCATTTCTTTGGTGGAGTCCAATCCGTTGACCTGCACCAGAATCGGCGCCGGGCCAGTGACGCCTTCGGCACGGACCAGCAGACCTGAAATGTGCTTGCCCTCGTAGGGGATTTCAACTCGTTCGCAGTTCTCTTGCGACAGTTCGATACCGCGTTGGAAGGTCTTTAGAAAGCGCTGGTATAACTCTGCGCGGCCAGGCGCACCATGGGCTTGCAGGCGTTCGCAGCTCAAGTAGTAGGTGGCGGCGCGGTTGTATTTTTCCCCGGCCGATAACCGTCGGCCTTTGGTTTCGTCTTCCTCAGCCAAACCGCAAAGCTTGTCAGCCATTCTCGCCCAGGTTTCACGGAAGGCTTTGCTGCCAGCGGCGTCGGGCTGCTTGGCGGCCTCTTGGAGCGGCGCGCACATTTCTTCGATTTCGCCGATGCGGGCACCCATCTCGATGGCGAGGTCGACGGAAAGATTCCAAACGTAGTTAGTTGGGAAGTAGCGGAACATGATTGTTATTGTCCTTGTACAGGCAAAGGCAGGCAGCCAGGTCCGGGCCAGCTGGATCGGGCTCAGACGGTTTGAAGCAGGCTAAGGGGAGGCCAATTGTTTGGCCAATCGCGAGTCGGGATGGCAGGTATCGCGAACGACGATGGCCTGTGTGGATGGGGCCCGGGTTATGAGCTCCAAGCGCACATTCCAAGCCGTAAATCCAGATACCTATCATCGTACTTCACGATTGCTCCTAGCGAAGGATGCGATTGGTGCTGTCCAGATTCGATTCATTAAAGTCCGCCGCATACCGTACCGCCGTTGGCGGATGGCACCACTGGATCCTGCCGCTTGATGAACTGTAGCCACCGTCCGTCACGGCATTCTTTTCCCTGCTGTGTAAGGAGATGGGCATGTTTGCACTGAGCCGTGTGCTCGGCGATCTATCGGTGGGTGCCAAGCTGTTGCTGGGTTTCGGCCTGGTACTGCTGGTGACTCTCGGAGTGGCGGCCACCGCGTTCCATTCTCTGGGTGTATTGCAGCAGCGCGGGGAGCAATCGCGTCATGAGTCGTCGATCCAGGCACTTATCCTGCGTGCCCGCATCGCCGAGAAGGAATTCGCCCTGGATCTCTCTCCACAGCGCCTGGACCAGGTGCGCGAGATTATCGGCAAACTGAGCCAGCAACTCGATGACGCACCAGCCAGTAGCGCATCCCGCGCCACCATGCGCACGGCTGTCAGCGCGTATCTGGAGCAATTTCTCGGCTATGCCGATTCCTTGCGTCGAGCCCGCGAAGCCCGCCTGCATATGCAGGCGCTTGCGCAGACCGCAGGTGGCCGTTTCACCTTACTGTTTCTTGATCAACTGGATGCACTTAATGTCCAGCTAGGGCAAGGGACTCCGCCGAGCAGTGATCAGATGGTGCTGCTGGAGCAGACCGCTGCGCTGCGGGACAAGCTCGCCAAGCTGCGTGACAGCGAGCTGTATTACTCGCTCGACGGCGAGGAGCATTACCGCAGCGACTGGGAAATGAGCATGAGCGACCTGCTGGCCGCCATGCAGGCGCTAGATCTGGGTGAGCAACAAGGCGAGTCGCTGCAGGAGGCGAGCACGGCCTTGAGCGACTACCGCAAGGCTTTCGTCGAGTTCGTTGGCAGCCGTGGGCAAAGTGCGCAAAACAGCGCGGCGATGAATGCGCAAACCGAACAGGTGAGCCTGTTGCTGGCCCAGGCCGAAGAACAGCAGAAGCTGGCGGTACTGGACGATAATCGTAGCGCCTATCGTCAATTGGGTCTGATCACCGTCCTGGCGTTGGCCTTGGGCATGGGGGCCAGCCTGCTGATCCGCCAGTTGATTCTCCAGCCGCTGCGCCAGGCCGTGCAATTGGCTGAGCGTGTGGCGGCAGGGGATCTGAGTCAGCCGCCATCGGAGAGCGATCGTCGCGATGAATTGGGCCAGCTGTTGAGCACAGTGGGTAGCATGCTGGGCAATCTGCGCGGATTGGTCGGGCGCATCGACCGTGGTGTCGGCTCGCTTAACGGCATGGCCCGCAGCCTGGCCGAGGTGACCCAGAGCAATAGCCGTGGTGTCGAGCAGCAGCGCCAGGAAACCGAATTGGCAGCCACTGCCATGCAACAGATGGCTGCCACGGCGCAGGAAGTCGCCCGCAACGCGGGTGAGGCCAGCGAAGCGGTGGCCCACGCCGACGAACAGGCCCGTGAGGGCGATGAGCTGGTACGTCTGGCGGGTGGCAAGATCGATCATTTGGCAGTGGAGATGAGTGGTTGCGCACAAGCCATGCAATCCCTGTTGGTGGAGAGCGCAGCGATTGGCGGGGTGCTCGATGTCATCAAGGCGGTGGCCGCGCAGACCAACCTGCTGGCGCTCAACGCTGCCATCGAGGCTGCGCGTGCTGGTGAGCATGGTCGCGGTTTCGCCGTGGTCGCTGATGAAGTGCGTGGGCTGGCTCGGCGCACTCAGCGTTCAACCACGGAAATCGAAGGGCTGATCGCTCGTCTGCGAGGTGTTGCCGAGCACGCCGCCGAGCGCTTGCAAGGCAGCCACGTGCTGAGCGATGAGACGGTGGTGCTTGCCGCCCAGGCCTCCCAGGCGCTGGCGCGAATCACTCGGGCGGTGTCGCGCATCGAGCAGATGAACCAGCAGATTGCCGCCGCTGCCGAGCAGCAGAGCGTTGTGGCCGAGCAAGTCAGTCAGAGCATGACGCGGGTGCGCGAAGTGGCCGAGGGCAGCGCAAGGGAAAGCCTGCAGCTGCAAGTCTCAACGGCCGATTTGCAACAGATTGGCGGCGAGTTGAATGCGGCCGTCGGGCACTTTCGCACTTGATTCGTCTCTGGGCAGCGGGAGCAACTATTGCTCCAGCTCGTTGATGATCTGACTGATTTTCGCCCGCAGCCAACGATGCATCGGGTCCCCATCCATGGTGCGGTGCCAGAGCATGAACTCACGCATGACCGGGATTTTCACCGGTGGCTGCAGGATGCGCAGCGGCAGGTAGTTGGCATAGAGCTCGGCCATGCGCTGGAGCATGGTGGCGACACGTTGGGTGCCGACGATCAACTGCGGCAAGGTGTTGAAGTCGTGGGTGACGACTTCCATGCGACGCGTGAAGCCGTACTGGCTCATCAGCCATTCTTCGACGCTCAGTTGCCGGTTACGGCCAAAAATCACCGATACGTGGCCCATCTCGATGTACTGATCGAGCGTGATGCTATCGCCCACTTGGGTGTTGCCGTCCCATACAACACAAACGTGCTCTTCTTCGAACAATAGCTGCGATGGGTGGCCATCGATGAGGTAGCGCTCAGGCACGATCATCATGTCGGCTTCGCCGCGCATCAGCAGCTCGGTGGACGTGTCGCCGGGGCCAAGCAGTTCGAAAGTAATGTGCGGGGCTTCCAGGTAGATCTTCTGAATTACCCGGGCAAACAGGACACTGATCAGGTAGTCCGAAGTAATCAGGCGGAAATGGCGCTTGCTGGTGGCGGGGTCGAACACTGGTTTGGCGGTGATTGAGGACTGGATCGTCAGCAATATCTCCCGTACGGGCGCCGCCAGTTCACGGGCATAAGGCGTGGGCTGCATCTTGCGCCCGACCTGCGCCAGCAATTCATCTTCGAAATAGGCACGTAGCCTGCCCAGTACCCCGCTGGTGGCGGATTGGGTCATGTGCAGGCGTTCAGCGGCGCGGGTGATGTTCTGTTCTTCCAGTAACACATCAAGCGCCACCAGGAGGTTGAGGTCCAAATGGTTGAAACGCATGGCGGCCTCGATTCTTGTATTTATTTTGTAAATACATTCCGGCGTTCCCATCGCCGCGTCAAGCCCCTTGAAAGGGCGGATCGACGATGATTATTCGATCGTCCCCGCTCTTGGCTCGGTGCGCACAGGTATCGCGTTTGCCGATAGGTCGCATCCCGACAAGCGATTAGTCAGTGGGCTTTCCCGACGTCAGTATCGGCTCGCAGTCGGTTGGCCGTGACGCTTTATCGACTCCAAAACAACAAGATCGGCAGCGCATCGTCCGGCATTGCTCCGCAACGGGGTGTCGACCTTGCGCCGAATAAATTAATGGAGTGGTAACAATGAACATCATCGGCCTTGATGCCTTGGTTTTTGGCGTCGACGACATCCAAGCCTGTACCCATTGCCTGCGTGACTACGGCCTGCAACCTGTCGATGTCGACAGCGAGGGCGGCCGTTTTGAAGCCCTCGACGGCACTGCGGTGATTATCCGTCGTGCTGACGATGCCAGCCTGCCGGCGGCCATCGGGCCTGCGCCCTCGATTCGTGAAACCATTTATGGCGTGGCCAGCGCGGCTGACCTTGAGGCCATCGCCGACGAGCTGGGGCGTGATCGCCCGGTAACCCGCGGTGCCAACGGCTCGGTGCACAGCGTTGACGACATGGGGTTTGCCGTTGGTTTCCAGATCAGCGTCCGCCGTCCATACAGTGCGCCCGCCGACCTGACCAACGCGCCGGGCCATGTCGCCCAGCGCCCGGTCAACCAACCTGGCGTCAATCCCGATATGCAGGCGCTGCCGCGTACCCTTTCCCATGTGGTGTATTTCGTGCCGGATGCGGTCAAGGCCGAAGCCTTCTACAAGCGCCTGGGCTTCGTGACCACCGACACCTTTGTCGGCGCCGGTCCGTTCATGCGCCCGGCGGGTTCCGATGATCACCATTGCCTGTTCATGATCCAGACGCCACCGCATATGAAAGGCTGCGAGCACTTCACTTTCCACATGGGCAGCGGCACGGAAGTGCTACTGGCCGGGCGACGCTTCGAGCAGAACGGCTGGGCCAGCTTCTGGGGGCCGGGCCGTCACCTCTTTGGCTCCAACTGGTTCTGGTATTTCAACAGCCCGTTGGGTTGCCACATCGAATACGACGCCGACATGGACAAGCACGATGATGCCTGGCAAGCACGCCAGGCGCCGTTGTCGGCGGATAACTCGCAGCTGTTCCTGTTCACGTCCAGGGAAAAATGGTTTCCGAGCGGTCCGCCGCCCAAGCAGGCGTGAGTGCCGATCCGTCCATGAGCCATGCCGCCATTGCTCTGTGCCGCCTGGATGAACTGCTCGAAGGGCAGGCCCGTGGATTCGATCCGCTGGGTGCGGGAAAGGACAGCGTCTTCGCCCTGCGTCACCGCGGTGAGGTGCGGGTTTATCGCAACAGCTGCCCGCATCTGGACGTGTCCCTGGAGTATCGCAAGGACCGTTTTCTCAGCGCCGACGGTAGCCAGATCGTCTGTTACGCCCACGGTGCCCGGTTCCTTCCGGACAGTGGCCTGTGCGTCTACGGACCGTGCCTGGGGGAGCGCTTGGGCGCTCTGCAATGGAAGGTCGAGGCCGATTGGCTGGTGCTCGAAGCGGGTCAGTTGGAGGCATTTGGACCGTCATTAACGTATCGCGGTTTCTGATACATCGTATCCCTACATGCGATTAGTCAAACGCCTGCTTTGCCGAGAAAGTGGGCACAACGCGGTAGCGAATGCGTGCAGAAGTACCCAGTGGCGAGGCCTCGAATCGCTCCTGCGGAGCCAGCGTGAATAACAAGAATAAGAGTGAGACAAGCATGAACCCAGTGAAGAAGGTGCTTATTGTCGGCGGTGGTATCGGTGGTCTGTGTGCCGCAATCGCATTGCGCCGCCAGGGCATCGACGTCGAGCTTGTCGAACTCAAGGCGCAGTGGACCGTCTATGGCGTCGGCATCATCCAGCAGAGTAACGTCGTGCGTGAGATGGCCAAGCTGGGTGTGCTGGACGGCTACCTGGATGCCGCCTGCGCATTCGAGGATGTGACCATCTCCAACACCGCCGGGGAGCAACTGGCGCGCTTTCCAGGCCAGCGCCTGGCTGGCTCCGAGTATCCCGCCAACGTCGGCATCTCGCGTCTGGCCCTGCATCAAGTCCTCAGCGAAACCACGATTGCCCTGGGCGCCTCGATTCGCCTGGGCCTGAGCGTACAAACGCTGGAGCAGGCGGGCGAGGGCGTCGACGTGCTGTTCACCGATGGCAGTCGCGGCCGTTACGACCTGGTCGTGGGGGCTGATGGCCTGTACTCCCATCTGCGCGATTTGTTGTTCGGCGAGCAATACCAGCCGCGATTCACCGGTCAATCGGTGTGGCGCTACAACTTTCCACGTGCCCCTGGCATCGATCACCTGGCCACCTTCCAGGGACCCGCCGGCAATGCCGGGCTGGTGCCGCTGGGGCACGACCAGATGTACCTGTTCGTGACCTCCCATGAGCCCGGTAACCCGAGGATGGATGCCTGCACCCTGGCGTCTGAGATGCGCCAGCGCCTGAGCGGTTTCACCGGCCTGATTGGCGAACTGCGCGAGCAGATCAAAAACAACGACCTGGTCGTCTACAAGCCGCTGGAAGTGGTGTTCGTCAACGAGCCCTGGTACCGCGGTCGTGTCGTGCTGATCGGCGATGCGGTGCACGCCACCACCCCGCACCTGGGGCAGGGCGCTGGCATGGCCATTGAAGACGCCGTCGTGCTGGGCGAGGAGCTGGTCGCCGGAGGCAGCGTCGAACAGCAGCTCGAACGCTTTATGGCGCGCCGTTATGAGCGCTGCAAATTCATCAGCGAAAGCTCGGTACTGGCCGGTGACAAGGAAATGGACCACGACCGTAGCTTCGACCGGATCGGCCTGGTCAGGCGGATGCTCGAGGTCACGGCAGAGCCCATTTGAGGCGCAGGCAGGACTGATTTCGCTTTCCCAAGGATGTTCATGCCCGTGCAGGCCTGGCCTGGCTCTACGGCGGGCGCTGTTTACCAGAAGAGCTGACATACAACAACAATAAAGAGGGTTACTTCGATGGCTACTCGCAAGCTCGCTGCCTCGCGGCGCGTCCCCTTCACCCTGACCCTTGCGGCCAGCCTGGGGCTTGGCGCTTCGGCTGCCCAGGCGTTTCAGATCGATACCGGCAGTCCGGATCTCAGCTTGCGTTGGGACAATACGCTCAAGTACAGCTCGGCCTGGCGCCTGAAGGACTCCAGCAGCAAGCTCAGCCAGGGGCAGACGGCGCAGAACCAGAATGACGGCGATAACAACTTTGGAAAAGGGCTGATCTCCAATCGCCTGGACATTCTTTCCGAACTGGACATCGGCTATCACGACTTTGGCGCTCGCCTGAGCGGTGCGGCCTGGTATGACACCGTGTACCAGGACCGCAACGACAATAACGACGCAGCCAGTGCCAACCAGCGTTCGGTCGGCTTCGACGAGTTCACCAGCGACACGCGTCACCTGCATGGCGGCGATGGCGAACTGCTGGATGCGTTTGTCTACTGGAACGGTGAACTGGCCGACCGTGCGATGTCAGTTCGTGCGGGGCGTCACGGTCTGATCTGGGGTGAGAGCCTGTTCTTTGGCGGCAACGGCATTGCCGGGGCCATGGCGCCGGTGGACGTGGTCAAGGCGCAATCGGTGCCCAACACCCAGTTCAAGGAAATCACCCGGCCGGTCAACCAGCTTTCGACCACTTACCAACTGACCGATGATATGTCATTGGGGGCCTTCTACCAGTTGGAGTGGGAAGCTACCCGTTTACCCGGCGCCGGCAGCTACTTTTCCACCAGCGATACCATTGGCGAAGGCAATGAACGGCTGATCACTGGCGGGCCATTTCCGGATTTCCTAGGCGGTAATGCCAACAGCCCGGCGGCGTTTTTCCACGGCAAGGACAAGAAAGCCAGGAGCTCCGGCCAGGGCGGCCTGCAGCTCAAGTACAACACCGGGACGACGGATTACGGCCTGTACGCGCTCCAATATCACGAGAAAACGCCCTCGTTGTATTTGAAGCCGAATGCCACCGGACCGAACTTCAGTACCGGGCAAATCGGCGAATATTCCTGGGTTTACCCGGAAGACATCCGTGTCCTGGGTGCCAGTTTCGCGACTTCCGTGGACGAGTACAGCTTTGCCGGTGAGGCGTCCATGCGCTGGAACATGCCGCTGGTGTCCAACGCCCAGACCGTCCTGCCGGGCGTCGACGCGGACAACAATGATGACGCTTTGTACGCCGTTGGCCGGACGGCCCACGTCAACCTCAATGTCCTGGCATCGCTGGGCCCTTCCTTCGTCGCCAATGAAGCCAGCCTGGTAGGGGAAGTCGCCTGGAATCGCCTGCTGGCAGTGACCAAAAATCGCGCCGCTCTCGACCCTAACGCCACCGATGACGGCCTGGGCTTGAAGCTGGTGTACACGCCCACCTATCGCCAGTTCTTCCCTGGCGTGGATCTCAGCGTTCCGGTGGGCATCAGCTATTTCCCCATGGGCAAGTCGGCGGTGATCAGCGGGTTCGGCCCCGATAGAGGAGGGGACATGAACATCGGCGTCTCCGCCACGTACCTGGACCAAGTGACCGTGGGACTGACCTACACCCACTTCTATGGTCCCGAGGACACCAGCCTCAACGCCGCCAACCAGTTCAACTTCAAGCAGTCGCTGAAAGACCGGGATTACCTGGCTTTCTCCGTCAAGTCCACGTTCTAAGAGGATTCGCGCATGACCATTCAGTTCACTCTAAAGGCCTTGTGCTTAACCCTGCTGGCCGCCGCCGCGCCGATGGCCCTGGCCGCCAGCGCCGAACAAGCGGCCGCGCTGGGCAAGACCTTGACGCCCTTCGGCGCGGAGAAGGCGGGCAATGCCGACGGCAGCATTCCGGCTTGGGACGGTGGCTACACCAAGGCCGATCCAGGCTACGTCCCGGGCGGCAAGCGTGGCGATCCGTTTGCCGCGGACAAGCCGTTGTATAGCATCACCGCCCAGAACCTGGCCAAGTACGCCGACAAGCTCAGCGACGGCACCAAGGAGCTGTTCAAGCGTTTCCCGGAGACCTACCGCATCGATGTCTATCCGACCCGGCGCACGGCGGCCGCACCGCAGTGGGTCTATGACAATACGCTCAAGAATGCGACCCGCGCCAAACTGGTCAACAGCAGCGCCGGCCTGATCCCCGACGGGGCCTATGGCGGGATCCCGTTTCCGATTCCACAGAACGGTACCGAAGCCATTTGGAACCACTTGCTGAACTGGCGCGGCACCTCGGTGGCGGCGCATTTTCGCCACTATCTGATGACGGCCGACGGCAACCAGGTGATGACCAGCGACGGCCTGTTGACCCAGGAGATGCCCTACTACTTCGAGGAGGGCGGCCCTGAAAACTACTCGGGCGACTACTGGCAGGTGCACTTTGTCAATTCCGGCCCGGCGATTCGTGCCGGCGAGCAGATCCTGGGCCGTGAGAACATCAACGGTGACAAATCCCAGGCCCACGTCTATTTGAGCGGCCAGCGCCGGGTGCGCACGCTGCCCAACGCTTGCTGCGATACCCCTACGCCGTCCACTGCCGGGGTCATGTCCTTCGACGAACTGTTCGTGTGGCAGGGACGTACGGACCGGTTCGACTGGAAACTGGTGGGCAAGCAGGAAATGTATGTTCCCTACAACACCAACAAGGTGCAGGCGGCCGCTCAGCCGCAAGACCTGTTCGCCAAGCACCATCTGAATCCTGACTACGTGCGATGGGAGTTGCACCGCGTCTGGGTAGTCGAGTCGACGTTGGCCGCCGGCAAGCGTCACCAGTTGCCCAAAGGCCGCTACTACCTCGACGAAGACACGTGGCAAGCCCTGCTCGGCGACCGCTGGGACGCCAGCGGCCAACTGGCCAAGACCCTCTGGTCCCTGCCTTCCGTATTGCCCGACCTGCCAGGCCTGGTGCAGCTGTCGGCCGGTTTTTATGACCTGACTTCGGGGGCATGGTTTATCCAGAACGTCTACGCCGGATTGCCGGACCAGTATCACGCGGTCGATCGCTACAAGGCCTCCGAGTTCTCGCCAGCGGCGATGGCCGGGCGCGGCGTGCGTTGAGTCTGAGCTGAGCGTGAAGGGCAGGCCTGTTGGCCTGCCCTTGGGGTGCGAGTGTTTTTCCGAGGTGGGTTATGAACAGAATCAGTCAGGCGGGCGCTTTGCTCTTGGCCTTGTATTTGCCCTTCGCCACGAGCGAGTGCCTGGCAGGGGCAAACACCGTGGGCGCGCCGCTGAACACCCCGGCCATGGTGGTGCCGGCTGCGCAGAAGAGCGTATTACTCGATCTGGCGCGGGCCGGCACACGTGTGGTGGCCGTAGGCGAGCGTGGCCTGGTGCTGCTTTCCGATGACAACGGGCAAAGCTGGCGTCAGGCATCGGTGCCGGTATCGGTCAGCCTGACGGCGGTGCAGTTCGTTGACGCGCAAAAGGGATGGGCTGTCGGTCACTCCGGTGTGGTATTGGCCACTCGCGATGGTGGCGAGCACTGGACGCTGCAACTCGACGGTGTACGCGCGGCACAGCTTGAACTGGATGCAGCCAGGGCCGACCAGGCCACGGCGGCCAACCCGGATGACGCATTGGCACGTGTACAAACGGCCGAACGGGTCGTCGCCGAGGGCGCGGACAAGCCCTTTCTGGCACTGGACTTCATTGATGCACAACACGGGCTGATCGTGGGGGCCTACGGGCTGGCGCTGTGGACCGCCGATGGCGGTGCGACCTGGCAATCGCGGATGGGTCACATCGCCAACCCGAACGGGATGCACCTGTACGCCATCAGTCACCAGGGGACACGTTGGTTCCTCGCTGGCGAGCAGGGTTACCTGGCGCGCTCGGATGACGACGCGGTTTCGTTCAGTCAGTTGCAAAGCCCTTACGAAGGCAGTTTCTTCACCCTGCAAACCCGCGCCGATGGCGCCCTGTTGGCGGGCGGCCTGAGGGGCAACGCTTTTATCTCCAAGGATGGTGGCGACAGCTTCCAACGCCTGTCAGTCCTCATGCCGATTTCATTCAACGATGCCACCCGCCTGGCCGACGGCGAGGTGCTGCTGGTCAACCAAAGCGGTGCGCTGTTTCGCAACGGCGAACAGACCGGGGAGGCGCTGCTGCCACTCGGTGAGCCCTTGGGCAAGCCTGTTTCAAGTCTGATCGAGGCAGCCGATGGCAGCCTGATCGTCGCCGGTTTCACTGGGCTGCAGCGTATTGCGCAGCCATCCACTGCCGCTTCGGAGTGAGATCATGACGTCCCCTAGCCATTTCACCCCGTCTCCTGCGAATGCCTTCGATGACTTTGATCCGCGTTCCGGCTCGGTACTCGAGCGGGCCCTGTTCAACCATCGCCTGTGGGTGTTGCTGCTATGCCTGGCGACCACGTTGGTGCTCGGCTGGCAGTCCAGTCGCGTCGAGCTGAACGCCAGCTTCGAAAAAATGATCCCTACCCAGCATCCCTACATCGCCAACTACCTGGAGCACCAGCAGCAGTTGAGCGGGCTGGGTAACGCGGTGCGCATCGCCGTGGTCAACAAGCGGGGCGATAACTACGACAGCGCCTACCTCAAGACCTTGCAAGCGTTGAGTGACAAGATCTATCTGCTGCCCGGCGTCGACCGGGCTTACATGAAATCCCTATGGACGCCGGCCACGCGCTGGGTGGCGGTGACCGAAGCGGGCCTGGACGGCGGGCCGGTCATTCCCGACAACTACGATGGCGGTGCCGACAGCCTCGTGGCCTTGCGGCGCAATGTGCAACTGTCCAACGAAATCGGTCAGTTGGTGGCGTTCGACCAAGCCTCGAGCATCATCCATGTTCCGTTGTTGCAGCGGACCCCTGACGGGCAGTTGTTGGATTACACCAAGCTGTCGCAACAATTGGAGTCGCTGCGCAGCCAATACCAGAGCGACAGCGTCGACATTCGCATCACCGGTTTCGCCAAGAAAATCGGTGACCTGATCGCCGGCCTGCGGCAGATCCTGATGTTCTTTGCCGTGGCCATCCTGATCACCGCCGTGGTGCTCTACTGGTACACCCGCTGCATACGCAGCACGTTGCTGGTGGTGTTCTGCTCGCTGGTGGCGGTGGTCTGGCAGCTTGGCCTGCTGCCGCTGTTGGGCTATCAACTGGACCCTTATTCGGTGCTGGTGCCGTTCCTGGTGTTTGCAATTGGCATGAGCCATGGCGCCCAGAAGATGAACGGCATCATGCAGGACATCGGTCGTGGCATGCACCGTGTGGTCGCCGCGCGCTTCACCTTCCGCCGCCTGTTTCTCGCCGGCCTCACCGCATTGCTCTGCGACGCCGTGGGCTTTGCGGTGCTGATGATCATCAAGATCCAGGTGATCCAGGACCTGGCGATGATCGCCAGTATCGGCGTGGCCGTGCTGATTTTCACCAATCTGATCCTGCTGCCAGTGCTGCTTTCCTATGTGGGGGTCAGCCGCCACGCTGCGCGGCTGAGTCTGAAAAGCGAACACGCCGAACAAGCCGGCCAGAATCGCCACGGGTTCTGGCGTTTCCTCGATCTGTTCACCCAGCGTCGCTGGGCGGCGTTGTGCATCGCCCTGAGCCTGGCACTGGCGACGGCCGGCTTCGTGGTCAGCCTGCAATTGAAAGTCGGCGATCTGGACGCCGGCGCCCCCGAGCTGCGGGCCGACTCACGCTACAACCAGGATGACGCGTTTCTGACCCAACATTACGGCGCCAGCAGCGACCTGTTCGCGGTCATGATCAAGACGCCGGCCAGCGCCTGTTCGCGCTACGACATCCTGAGCAAGGTCGATGCCCTCGACTGGCAACTGCGCACCTTGCCAGGGGTGGATTCGACCAATTCGCTGGCGCTGCTCAACCGGCGGATGCTGGTCGGCCTGAGCGAAGGCAGCCCGAAGTGGTACGAACTGCAAAACAACCAGGCGATGCTCAACATGGTCACCGCCGGGGCGCCGCGTGGGCTGTACAACGAAGACTGCAGCCTGCTGACGCTCTATGCCTACCTCTCCGACCACAAGGCGCAAACCCTGACTCGCCTGGTGGATCACGTCGAGCAATTCGCTGCAAAAAACAATACCGACGAGGTGCAATTCCTCCTCGCCGCTGGCAATGCCGGGATCGAGGCGGCGACCAATATCGTGGTCAAGCAGGCCAATCGCGAAATGCTGTTCTGGGTCTACGGCGCCGTAATCCTGCTGTGCCTGATCACGTTCCGTTCCTGGCGCGCCACGATTTGCGCGGTGATTCCGCTGATGCTCACCTCGATTCTCTGTGAAGCGCTGATGGTCTGGCTGAACATCGGCGTCAAGGTCGCGACCCTGCCGGTGATCGCCCTGGGCGTGGGCATCGGCGTCGATTACGCGCTGTACGTGATGAGCATCCTGCTCGGCCATATGCGCCAGGGCACGAGCCTGTCGCAGGCGTATTACCGGGCACTGCTGTCCACCGGCAAGGTGGTGATGCTGACCGGTGTGACCCTGGCCATCGGCGTCGCCACCTGGATGTTTTCGCCGATCAAGTTCCAGGCCGACATGGGCGTGCTGCTGGCCTTCATGTTCGTCTGGAACATGGTCGGTGCGCTGGTCTTGCTGCCGGCCCTGGCTCACTTCCTCTTGCCGAGCAAGCGCGTCAGTAGGGGGCAGACCGAGTCTGGCCCCCTTGATGAGGCCCACCGCCCAGTGGCTGTGCCGCAGGCGAACGCCACGGTCGAGGCGGCCAAAGTGCCGCGCCTGCAAAGCAAGAAGACTTCCGGTCACGATCAAACAGCGGCTAATCCAGTCGCGCCATAACAAGAAAGGACTTAGCCATGCCTCGTCTGTATCTGTTCCAGCAGCCTCTCTGGCTTGACCTCATCGCCGGCCTGGGCGCCTTCGGTATGGCGTTCTGCGCGGCCCACCCGTCGGAGGTGCACCATGAGCGTTGAGCGTCAGGCGGGCTTGCCGCAGTCGTTTTTATTGTTGCTCGGCAGTTGCTTGCCGGTGCTGGGTGCAGTGCTGCTCGCACCCGTGCTGCCGCGTATGCAGGAGCACTTCGCCCAGACACCGGGCGTGGCGGTGCTGGTGCCGATTGCCCTGACGCTACCGGCGCTGATGATTGCTTTGCTGGCGCCCTTCGCCGGGATCATCGCCGACCGGCTCGGGCGCAAGCCGTTGCTGATCGGGGCCATGTTTCTCTACACCCTCTGCGGCGTGTTGCCGCTCTGGCTGGAGTCGCTGCCGGTCATCGTGATCAGCCGCGCCGGCATCGGTTTGGCCGAGGCGGCGATCATGACCTGCTGCACCACGATGATGGGTGACTACTACAGCGGCGCGCGGCGTGAACGCATGTTCGCGTTGCAGATGGTTGCCACCTCATTGTCGGCGGCGATTTTCATCGCCATCGGTGGCGTGCTCGGCGAGCACGGCTGGCGCACACCGTTTGCCTTGTATGGGCTAGGGCTGGTGTTCCTGCCGCTGATGGCCTGGCTGCTGTGGGAGCCGCGCGCGCAGGTTGTAACAGCAACAACCGCGGTGGGCAGGGCCTTTCCCTGGCGCGCCCTGGCACCCTTGTACCTGCTGTCATGCCTGGCTGGCTTGAGCCTGTTCATCGTGCCGGTACAAGTCGGTTACCTGCTTAACCTGTTGCACATCGACGGATCCCAGCAGATCGGCATGACCATGGGCGCCAGTCAGCTCGGTGTGCTTGCGGGGGCGCTGGGTTTTCGCCTGATCAGTGGCGTGCCGCCTTACCGGAAAATGTTCCTGGCCTTTGTCACGGCGGGGATTGGCGGCGCACTCCTGGCAATCGCCCAGAGTCATGGCGTGGTAGTGGTCGCCGTGCTGATCAACGGCTTGGGCATCGGGTTGATGATGCCGACCCTGATCACTTGGATCATGGCCCATGTCGACTTTCCTCAGCGCGGCCGCGCCGCCGGTGGTTTCACGGCGATGTTCTTCGCCGGCGAGTTCATCAGTCCGCTGGTCGTGCTGGCTATCACCGGCGCAGCGGGCGGCGCTTTGCCGATCGCGCTGGGGATTGTGGCAGCTGCCCAGCTCTTGATGGCCCTGGCCTGCCTTCGACTGCGCGGCAACGGAGTGGTTTTTCCGACAATTGTGGGCCAGGCGCAAAACGGCGTTTCACCAAAATAAGAACAACGAGGAGACCGTGATGAATTATTTGCTTAACACCTGGTACATCGCCGGGTGGGCAGACGAGCTTGCGCAAGAGGCGTTGCTGGGAAGAACCATTGTCGAGCGACCTGTTGTGTTCTTTCGCGACAGTCAGGGCGTGATCCAGGCGATCGATGACCGCTGCCCACACCGGTTTGCCCCGCTGCACATGGGCAAGGTTGTTGGTGACAGTATCCAGTGCCCCTACCACGGGCTGCGTTTCGATGGCGCCGGCAAATGTACCCATAACCCCCATGGCGAGGGGACCATTCCCAAGGCCGCGTGTGTTCGCGGGTATCCGGTCGTCGAGCGCCATGGGGCGATCTGGGTCTGGCTTGGCGATCCGGCGCTGGCCAGCGATGCGCTGATCCCCGACTTTTCCTTTTTTGAACAGGCGCCAACCCATGCCAAGGGCAAAGGGTACTTGCCAACCCGTGCGCACTACGAGCTGCTGTCCGACAACATCATGGACCTGAGCCATGTCGATTTCCTGCACCCCGATACGCTGGGCGGCGGGGCGTTGTCGCGGGTGCGCGCCAGTGTCGAGGAGTTGCCCAACGATCGCGTGCGCATCAGTTGGTGGGCGCCTGACGACGTGCCGCCGCCGGCGTTCGGCGCGCACCTTGAAGACTCGACTCGGGCTGACGTCTGGGCCGAAGTTATCTGGCATGCACCGGGCCTGATGCTGCTGGGCAGTGGCGCCACTTCCCCAGGACGCCCCAGGGAGCAGGGGCCGGTGACGTGGAACCTGCACTTGATGACCCCGCAGGACGCGACGAATACCCATTACTTCTTCGCCAATACGCGCAGTTTCGAGCAGCACAACGAACAGTTGAATGGCTTTGTTCAGAAGATGCTGATCGGCATTTTTTCCGATGAAGATAAACCCATGGTCGAGGCCCAGCAGCGCCAGATAGGTGAGGTTGAATTGCTTGACCTTAACCCCGTACTGCTTCCCGTCGATGCCGGTGCCGTGCGCTGCCGCCGGGTATTGCGTCGATTGATCGAGTCCGAGCGGACGAGTGCTGAACCCAAGTAGTCGGCAATCCATTGTCCGAAAAGAGGAATTGCGATGAGTTTTCTACGTAACGTCTGGTATGCGGCCGCATGGGGAAGTGAGGTCAAGGTCGGGGCGCTTTTCCAACGGACCCTGCTGAATGAGCCGGTTGTATTTTTCCGTGATTCCCATGGCGCTGCTCAAGCCATCGCTGATCGGTGCCCACACCGTTTCGCGCCCCTGGGCATGGGCGTGCTCAAGGGCGATGCCGTGCGCTGCCCGTACCACGGCTTGGAATTCGATGGCAGCGGCAGCTGTGTCCACTACCCTCACGGCGATGGCGCCATTCCCCGGGCAGCCAAGGTCAAGGCCTATCCCCTGGTTGAACGCTACAGCCTGCTGTGGATCTGGATGGGCGATATGAGTCTGGCCGATGCCACGCTGATCCCGGACTTCAGTTGCATGGACGGTGATCATTGGTATGTCGGCAAGCGTTATCTGCACGCCAAGGCCAACTATGTGCTGGAAACCGACAACATCATGGACCTTAGCCATATCGAGTTCCTGCACCCCAGCACGTTGGGGGGTGATGGCGTCAAAGGTGCGCTGACCAGCGTGCTGGAGGAGGGCAACACTGTCTGGTCCAACCGGCAGACGGTTGCCGAGGGCTTGGCGGAACAGCAGGCAACCGCAATCAACCAGCCTTTTCACGATGAAGACCTGCCGATGCTCGAGGCTCAGCAGCGGATGATGGGCGATAAGTCTTTCTGGGACTTGAAGCCGGTCTTGTTGATCGGCGATGCCGGAGCCATTCGAGCCCGTCGTGTACTCGACCGGCTGATCGCTGCTGAACAACAAGCGAGTGCCCAGTGATGATCGACGTCGTCGTGACCCGCAAGCATCGCGAAGCCGAGGGCATCTGCAGCTTCGAACTGGCCGCCGTCGATGACTCTCCACTGCCGGCCTTCAGTGCCGGCTCGCATATCGACGTGCACCTGCCCAACGGCCTGGTGCGCCAGTACTCGCTGTGCAATCACCCCGAAGAGCGCCACCGCTACCGGCTGGGCGTGCTGCTCGACCCCGTGTCTCGTGGCGGTTCGCAGGCCATGCACGAGCAGGTGCAGGAAGGTAGCCGGCTGCGTATCAGCGAGCCGCGCAACCTGTTCCCGCTGGAGCATGGGGCGCAGTACAGCGTGTTGTTCGCCGGCGGTATCGGCATCACGCCGATCCTTTGCATGGCCGAGCGCCTGGCCCAGATCGGCGCTGCCTTCGAGCTCCATTACTGCGGCCGCTCAACTGAACGGATGGCCTTTGTCGAATACATTCGGCGTTCGACATTTGCCCATCACGTGCAGGTTCACGTGGACGATGGCGAGCAGGCCCAGCGTCTCGACGCTGCACGGGTGCTATCGGCACCTGCCACCGACCATCACCTGTATGTCTGTGGCCCTAACGGCTTCATGGAACATGTGCTCGGTACGGCGCGCGAGCAGGGCTGGGCCGAGGCGCAATTGCACCGTGAATATTTTGCCGCCGCTGCTGTTCCTGCCCATGAGGCGGGTGGTTTCGAGGTGCAGCTAGCCAGCACCGGGCAGTGCCTGCCAGTGCCCGCCGATCGCAGCGTGGCCCAAGTGCTGCTGGAGGCCGGCATCGATATTCCCTTGTCCTGCGAGCAGGGCATCTGCGGCACGTGCCTGACGCGCGTACTGGAGGGGGAGCCGGAGCATCGCGACATGTTCCTGACCGATGCCGAGAGAGCCCGCAATGACCAATTCACCCCTTGCTGCTCACGAGCCAAAAGCGCGCGACTGGTGCTCGATCTTTGATGACTGCCCACGATCGAGCTCTGTCCGCTGCCGCGCCACTTTTCGCCAAGCCCCGTTGGCAAACTGATTGAGGAGTCTTACATGCAACAGCTTCCCGGATTCAAACGCGTGGTCACCGGGCACGATGCCCAAGGCCAGGCGGTGGTCGCCCTCAGCGGGCCGACGCCCAGTAGTTTTCCGCTCAAATCGGTGCCCGGCACGGTCTTCCATGAGATCTGGAACAGTGCCGCCAGCCCGGCCGTGCTGGATAACGGCGATGATCCCACGAGCAAGCCGCTGCAATTGAGCCCCGCACCGCTGGGCAGTGTGATCCGCGTGGTGGATATTCCGCCTGACAGTGTGCAGAACCAGGTCAGTGCCGACGCTGCCGCGGCGGCCTTCGCCGAAATCGGTCAGGCCCATGCAGGTACGGGGCAGGCTGACTCCAAACACAAGCTGATGCACCGCACCGAAACCCTCGATTACGGCGTGGTCACGGAAGGTGAGGTCTGGCTGGTATTGGATGGCGAGGAGGTGCATCTCAAGCGCGGTGACATCGTCGTGCAACGAGGCACCAATCACGCCTGGAGCAATCGCACCGAACAGATGGCACGCATGTTGTTCGTCCTGCTCGATGGTCGCTTTGCCCCCGAACTGCAAGGAGCACCGGTATGAAGCTGAGCACCCTGAAGAATCACAGCCGCGACGGCCGCTTACTGCTGGTATCGCGCGACCTGGCCTGGGCGGTGGACGCCAGCGACATCGCTGCAACGCTGCAGCAGGCCGTCGATCATTGGCCAAGCGTCGAGAGCGCTTTGCGCGCCCGCTATGACGCCTTGAACGAGGGGGCATTGGCAAGTGCCTTTGCCTTCGATCCGCAGCAGGCCGCGGCGCCGTTACCGCGTGCCTGGCAGTGGCTGGATGCCTCGTCGTTCCTCAGCCACGGGGAGCGGATGCAGAAGGCTTTTGCGCTTGATCCCATCGAAGGTGTCGAACACACACCGCTGATGTATCAAGGCTGTGGCGACGATTTCCTGGGGCCCCACGATGACATCGTGCTGCCCAGCGAAGCCCATGGCATCGACTTCGAAGGTGAGTACGCGGTACTGGTCGATGACGTACCCATGGGGTGTTCGGCAGAAGAGGCCGCAGGCCATATCCGGCTCATCCTGCAAGTCAACGATGTGAGCCTGCGAGCGCTGGCGCCCCGTGAAATGAAGACCGGTTTTGGTTTTATCCAGGCCAAATCCTCATCGAGCTTTGCCCCGGTGGCGATTACGCCCGACGAGTTGGGCGAGGCCTGGCGCGACGGGCGTGTGCATCTGCCGCTGCGAGTCGAGTGGAACGGCCAGTGGTTTGGTCACGCCAACGGCGGCGCCATGCATTTCGGTTTTCCTCAGTTGATTGCCCATGCCGCACTCACCCGGCGCCTCAGGGCAGGCTGTCTGATCGGTTCCGGTACCGTTTCCAATGCCGACCTCAGCGTGGGCGCTGCCTGTATCGCCGAACGGCGTGCCGTGGAAATGATCGAGCACGGCGCACCACAAACGCCGTTCATGCACTTCGGTGATCGTGTGCGCATGGAAGTCTTCGATCAGCAAGGGCAGTCGGTATTCGGAGCGATAGACCAAAGGGTCGTGAGGGGAGACCTGCCATGCGCGTAATGATTACCGGGGCCAATGGATTTGTCGGACGGGCCCTGGTGAAGCGATTGCTCGAATCCAATCAATTGCACGGCCGGTCGATCAGCGCGTTGATCTTGCTGGACAAAGAGTTGGTGGGCTTTGCTGAGGACAAGCGTCTGCGCCGGCATTGCGGCAGTGTGACCGACGCTGCGTTGTTGCGTCGTGCGCTGGCCGATGGCATCGACGTGGTGTTCCACTTGGTCAGTATTCCCGGTGGCGCAGCCGAGCAGCACTATGCCCTGGGCTATCGGGTCAATCTGCTGGCGAGCTTGGAGTTGCTTGACCAGTTGCGCGAGCAGCCTGGCGCGCCAGTGCTGGTGTACGCCAGCAGCGTGGCGGTGTACGGCGGCGACCTGCCGGAACGTATCGATGAGCGCACTGCACCGCGCCCGCAATTGAGTTACGGCGCGCACAAGCTAATGGTAGAGACGGCGCTCAATGACCTGGCCCGACGGGGCGAGGTGGACGGCCGTGCGGTGCGCCTGCCAGGCATTGTCGCCCGTCCACGGGAACCCAACGGGCTGCGTTCGGCGTTCATGAGCGATCTGCTGCACGCCTTCGCCGAAGGCGAGCCGTATTGCTGTCCGGTTTCGCCCCAGGCGCAGGCTTGGTGGATGTCCGTGAAGTGTTGCGTAGATAACCTGCTGCGGGCCGCCGAGCTGCGGGCAGACGAACTCGGTGAATCACGCGTCTGGCAGTTGCCGTTGCTGCACCTGTCCATCGCCCAGGTCATTGATGCCCTGGGCACTGCCTACGGCCAGGAACGCCGCGCGCTGATCAGTTTCGCACCGGATGCTGCACTGCAAGCGTTGTTCGGCCAGTTTCCCGCAATGAAAACTCCCCAGGCCCGGGCCCTTGGCTTTCGTCATGACGGCTCCGCCGGCGCCTTGATCCGCAACAGTTTGAATGCCGCTGCCCCGGCGCGCCGAGCGCGTGGGCGTGCCAAAACCGGAGTGACCGAAAATGCAATCGACTAAACGCCGTCTGGTGGACCTCTCCGTTACCCTGGACAACAACCCCTACACCGATCCGCCGCCGTTGTTGCCGAAGATCGACTACATGGACCATCAACAAGGTTGGCCGGAGATGGCCGCGATGTTTCCCGGGCTGTCCAAGGCGCAACTGCCTGGCGATGAGTCCTGGGCCGCTGAACGCCTGCAAATCACCACTCACAGCGGCACGCACATGGATGCGCCCTGGCATTACGCTTCGACCACTGACGGCGGCAAGCCGGCTTTTGGCATCGACGAACTGCCGCTGGACTGGTGCCTGCAACCTGGCGTGAAACTGGACTTTCGTCACCTGCCGGACGGCCATGTGGTCAGCGCCGTCGAGGTGCAAGCCGAGCTGGCGCGCATCGGCCATGACTTGCAGCCGTTGGACATTGTCCTGGTCAACACCCGCGCCGGAGCCTTGTTCGGTCAGCCGGGCTATCTGGATGCCGGAGTGGGCATGGGGCGTGAGGCCACTTTGTACTTGCTGGAGCGCGGTGTGCGTGTGGTCGGCACCGACGCCTGGAGTTGGGATGCACCATTCAAGTACACGCGCGAACGCTTCGCGGCCACGGGCGACGCCTCGATCATCTGGGAAGGGCACAAGGCCGGGCGCGACATCGGCTACGGCCAGATGGAGAAACTGGCCAATCTGGAGTGCTTGCCGGCCCATGGCTTCCAGGTGTCCTGCTTCCCCTACAAGATCAGGCACGCCTCGGCCGGCTTCGTCCGCGCTGTAGCGATTTTCCAGGAATGAGCGGGCCCGCGGACGGTGCAAAGAAACGTGGCAGCCTTTCCCAGGGGCTTGAGACCGTGCTGTCGGCGCACATTCTTGAGGGGCGGCTGCGGGGCGGTGAACAGTTGCCCACCGAGACGGCCCTCATGCTTGAGCATGGGGTCAGCAGAACGGTGGTGCGCGAGGCCATGTCGCGTCTGCAAGCCGCTGGAATGGTTGAGACACGCCATGGCATCGGGACGTTTGTACGCGGTAGCGCGCTGTCGCTGGAAACCTTTATCGACCCGGCCACGATTGGCATCATCGTCGATTCGTTGGCGATCATGGAGTTTCGCATCGGTCTGGAGGTAGAAGCCGCCGCACTCGCTGCCCAGCGACGCACCCCCGTTCAGCTGGATGAATTGCGAGTTCTACTCGATCAGCTCGGGCAGCGTGACGTCAGCGTGAGTGAGCGGGCAGCGTTGGATTTCCAGTTCCATTTGAGCGTCGCCCAGGCGACAGGCAATCCGTACCTCGCCAATACACTTCGCAACCTTGGCGTCGTCATCATTCCGCGCAGCCGCCTGGATTCTGCGCGTCTTTTTCATGACGAACCTTTGCACTACGAACAGCGCGTGCAAAGCGAGCATGAGCAGATTTACCAGGCCATCCTGAATCAGGACCCGGAGTGGGCGCGCGCTGCCATGCGCTTGCACCTGAGTGATAGTCGCGAGCACCTGCATCAGGTTCATGAAGAGCTGGAAGGAGGGTAGGCATGGCGAGCACGAGCTGCACCGCAACAAG
The DNA here is from genome assembly GCF_000281895.1 of Pseudomonas fluorescens Q2-87. Taxonomy (NCBI): domain Bacteria; kingdom Pseudomonadati; phylum Pseudomonadota; class Gammaproteobacteria; order Pseudomonadales; family Pseudomonadaceae; genus Pseudomonas; species Pseudomonas fluorescens. The sequence goes on from NZ_CM001558.1 coordinate 2,553,578, forward strand.
AACCTGCGAGGGGCTCATATGCTCGATCCCATAGCGCAGCCTGCGGCCACTGCTTTGACAATTGTCGATCCCCGTTGGGCGTTGTTCGTCCAGGTGGCGGCGGCGGGCAGTCTCAGTAAGGCGGCAGTACTGCTGGATATGCCTCAGTCCATGGTAAGCAGAGGCATCGCCCAGCTCGAAACCCAATGCGGCGAGCGTCTGTTCCATCGCACCGGGCGAGGGGTGGTCCTGACTGAGTTCGGGGAGCAACTGCTGCCTTGCGTATCGGGTCTTCTCGCGGACGCCGAGGGCCTTGCCGACGATATTCGCAACCGGCGTGGAAAACCGGTGGGCGAAGTCGTCGTCGGCATGCTGCCTTCTGCGGTACGTCGGTATGCCGGTACACTTTTTGCGGCCGTGCAAGCCCAGATGCCGGGGGTGCGATTGCATCTGATTGAAGGTGCGAGTGCTCAGCTCGAAGAGCAGTTGCACGATGGTCGTCTCGACATGGCCTTGGTGTTGCGCGAGAACGAAGCCAGCATTGGCGAGGCGTATCTGCTGGCCAGGCTGCCGCTGCATTTGGTAGGGCCTGTCACCGATCCAGTCTTCGATCATCCAGATATCCCATTGAAGCAGTTATCCGGATTGCCGCTGGTGGTGCCAGGGCGCCCCCATCTGCTCAGAGCCAGGCTCGATCACCTGGCGAACGAGCATGGCGTGGAGCTGTGCGTCGCCGTGGAAGCCGACTCTGTCCAGCTCCAGTACGAAGTCGTGGCGGCGGGTGGGGGCTATGCGATTGCCTCGGTGCTGCCGGGCTCGCTGGATAACCGACTGATGTCGTCGCGTATCGTCGCGCCCGTTCTTGAGCGCTTTGTCGTGCTCGCCGAGTCTCCCCGCCGTCCGGTCACTCGTGCCTCCCGTGAGGTTCGGCGGTTGATCTGCAACCTGGCCATGCCATCGATTTGAGCGATAGCTGCTTTCGATGCCGAGCAGTATTCGGCGTGATGTGCGCCTCGTAGGGTGTCAGTCAATCAATGGCTGATACCCGATGGCGAGGTTAGCGATATGCATGATTCTCCAGTGTCTCCAGTAACTGCCCCCACGCTCTTTCTCAGCGACGCCGATGTTGCCTCGCTCTCTGACTGGAGCTCCGCCGTTGCTGCGCTCGCGCAGGCGTATGGCTGCCCCGTATCCGATGCCATGGTGCCGCCTCGGTCCATGGCCCGGGGCGAGGGGATCTGGCTGCGCAGTTTGACGGCTGTCCCTCCGGCGGGTGGCCACATGGGCTGCAAATTGATCGCGGCCTCCATGCGCGCCCGTTGTGCCAGCTATCTGATCGCCTTGTTCAATCAGAAAACCATGGCCCTCAGTGCGTTGATCGACGGCAACCGGGTCACCGGATTGCGTACGGCTGCAACCGCCGCCCTGGCGGTGGATCTGCTGGCGCCTAAGCGGGCGCTGCGGGTTGGCGTGATCGGTGCGGGGTTCGAAGCGCGTGGCGCGCTTGACTGCCTCAAGGCTGTGCGGGACGTGGTCCAGGTGCGGGTGTTCAGTCCGACGCCCGCGAGCCGCGAGCGCTTCGCCGAAAGTTTCAGGCCTGCCCTGGATATCCAGGCGGTCAGCAGTGCGCAAGAGGCGGTGCAGGATTGCGATGTAGTGATTTGTGCCGCGCGCAGTCGTGACGAATCTCCTGTGTTGCTGGGGGAGTGGCTGCCTGCGGGCGCTACGGTGGTGTCGTTGGGCTCCACCTTGCCCGAGCAACGGGAGGTCGACCCGACCACGATGGATCGAGCGGTTTGCATCGTCGCCGATATGCCGCAAGAAGTGCTCCACGATACCGGTGACGCCATTGCTGCGATCAGCGCTGGTGTGTATGTCGCCGACAAATTGGTCGCACTGGCGGACCTGGTCGCGGGCCGTGTCTCGCCGCGTCAAAACGCAAGCGACATCGTCCTCTACAAATCGGTGGGCTCGGCGCTGCAGGACGTCGTCATTGCCCAAGCGCTGTACGAGCGCGCCAAGCGACAAGGCCTCGGTATCGAGCTGCCCGCCAGCATCGTTCCTGTCTCGAAATAAACCCTCCACTGTTCGAAGGAAATCATCATGGCTACCTACCAGAAAGCTGATGCCCGTGTCTGGGCCCGCGACAACCTGATTGGCTGCTCGGCCGTCACCATCCCCAGCTTCAGCGCCGACTTGAAGCGTCTCAATGAGCGCGGCATTCGCCACGACATCGAACTGACGGTCGGATTGGGCTACAGCGCCACATTGCTGTGCAGCGAGTTGGCGATCACTCCCCAGGAAAATGCCCAGTTCACCGCCTGGGCCCGGGAGTCGGGGAAAGACTTGATCCTGTTCTTCCATGCGGCTTTTGGCACCCTCGCCGAGAACATCGAGGCGGTGAAGCTCGCCGAGAAAGCGGGGGCAGACATCGTGCTGCTCTCGTACCCACCGCAGTTCTGGCCGACCAACGAGCAGGAAATCTACGACTACACCAAGTCATTCTGCGATGCGACGGACCTGGCGGTCATGCTGTTCCCGATTCCGCTCTGGGGCTTTGAACGCGTGCATCCGGCGGGCATGTCGCTGGAGCTGGTGCGTCGTTTGTTGAAAGACTGTCCGAACATCGCGGCCATCAAGTCCGAGCAGGGATTCCCTCTGCCGGCCGGCATCTGCGAGATGTATTACCACTTCCGTGACCAGGTCGTGATCAGTTGCCCGATCGAAGGCGATGCCATTCCGTTGATGAGCCTGATGAAGCTGCAATTTTCCGGCACCAGCAACACCGCGTGGATGAGCGACTACTACCCCAAGGCATTCGAACTGGCGCGCACGGGCCGGTTCGAGGAGGCAATGGAACTGTACTGGAAGGTCAACCCGGCACGCAGTGCCAACGGCGCCGCCGCCCAGAGCTATGCGGGCGGCACCGGGGTACTCAATCGCACAATGTGGAAGTACCAGGACTGGCTCGCCGGCTTTAACGGCGGCCCACTGCGTGCCCCGGCGATGCGCGTGCCGGATCGCTTCATGAAGTCTTTGCGTCAAGGGCTGGTTGCGGCGGGTCTGCCGGTGACTTCCGATCCTGATAGCGCCTTCATGATCGGGCGTCACCCTTGCTGATAGGAGGATTTCAACGTGAAGCATTTATTGAAAGATCCCACCCTGTGGCGTACCGGTGCCTATATCGGTGGCGAGTGGCTGGACGAGACGCCCCATGGTCGGTACACGCTGCGTAATCCAGTCGATCAAACGGTACTTATCGAGCTGCCACGCTGCCGCGAAACCGAAGTGCGCCGCGCCATCGATGCCGCGCAGGAGGCCTTTGGTCCATGGCGCCGCTTGACGGCCAAGCGCCGTGGCGAGGTGCTGCGCCGCTGGTATGAGTTGATGGTTGAACATCGCGAGGATATCGCCACGCTGATCACCTTGGAGGAGGGCAAGCCACTGGACGAGGCCCGTGGTGAAGTCGATTACGCCGCTTCCTTCGTGCGATGGTTTTCGGAGGAGGCCACGCGAGTACGCGGTGACCTGATCCCTGGCGTGAAAGACACCCAGCGTATCGTCACCTTGCGGGAGCCTATAGGGGTTTGTGCTGCGATTACCCCATGGAACTTCCCTGCGGCGATGATCACCCGCAAGGCGGCTCCAGCGCTTGCGGCGGGCTGCACGATGGTGGTGAAACCGGCAAGCCAGACACCCATGACCGCGCTGGCGCTCGCTGAGTTGGCGCAACGCGCTGGGGTGCCCGCCGGTGTCTTCAGTGTGATCACGGGCAATGACACCCGAGACATCGCCGGAGAGCTCACGGCCAACCCGTTGGTGCGCAAGCTCACTTTCACCGGGTCTACAGAAGTGGGCCGGCTGCTGTTGGCGCAAGCGGCGCAAACCGTCAAGAAGTGCTCGATGGAATTGGGCGGCAACGCCCCGTTCATTGTCTTCGACGATGCTGATCTTGACGCTGCCGCTGACGGGGTGATGTTGGCCAAGTTTCGCAACAGCGGCCAATCCTGCATCGGCGCGAACCGTGTATTGGTGCAGGCTGGGGTGTATGACGCGCTGGCCGAGCGCATTGTCGAACGCGTGGCACGTCTGAAAGTGGGCAACGGTTTGGAGCCCGGTGTGCAGGTGGGGCCCATGATCGATGAAGCGGCGGTGCAGAAATCGCAAGCGCTTGTCGACGGTGCCCTGGCGCAAGGTGCCCGATTGCTGGCGGGTGGCAGCCGTCACGCCATCGGCGCAGGTTTCTTCCAACCCACGGTGCTCGCCGATGTGACGCATGGGATGCGGATCGCCCGGGAGGAGATCTTCGGCCCGGTCATGCCGCTGCTGCGTTTCGAGACGGATGACGACGCGATCGCAATGGCCAACGACAGCGAGTATGGCTTGGCCGCCTACTTGTACAGCCGTGATGCGGCGCGTATCTGGCGCAATGCTGCACGCATCGAGTCGGGCATGGTCGGGATCAACTGCGGTTTGATATCCAATGAAGTCGCCCCCTTTGGCGGGGTGAAGCAGAGCGGTCTTGGGCGAGAAGGATCCCACCTTGGCATCGACGAATTCCTGGAGGTGAAATACCTCTGTTGGGATGGCCTCGAAAGCGTCTGACATGAAGTAGCCTGGGGGCCATGGATGTCGGTGTGCACACGCCGGAATTCATCGGCCCTCTATACTTATCCGCGACACCCATCACCGCCAGCGATACCTCGGATTGTGGAATGCGATTTCAGCGTGGGTATCCGATTCGATAGTCTCGTCATTGATCCAACATTGTCAGTCGGAACTTCATGAGTCTGCGGCATCGACGCGGCAGGATTCGTCGGTGCGCAATGCAATGTCAGCCCGGTTGAAATAAGAATAATTAGGAGTGCGTGATGATTGCAGCAGTCAAGAAGGTCCTGGTTATCGGAGGTGGGTTTTCCGGTATGACAGCGGCCATCCAGCTCGCCCGTCAGGGCGTCGAAGTGGATCTGGTGGAAATAGATCCGTTGTGGTGCCCCCTGGGGGCAGGTATTACGCTGAGCGGTCCCACGCTGCGAGCGCTGGATACCGTTGGCATTCTTGAACGGGTGGCCGAGGAAGGGTATCTCTCCACCGATTTCGATGTGTTCTCACCGGCAGGCGACCTGATCGTGCAGTTGGCGCTTCGGCCTCCCGTCAGCCATAAGCAGATCCCCTGTGGCGGCGGCATCCTGCGCCCGGTGCTGGCTCGGATCTTCGCCGATAAGACCCGGGAAGTGGGCACTCACGTGCGCCTTGGCATTACCTTCGACAGTATCGTCGAGCGGGGGGATGGCGTTGAAGTGTCTTTCACCGACGGGACCGCTGGGCGCTATGACCTGGTCATCGCCGCCGATGGCGTGCATTCGCGGATACGAAAGGAGCTGTTTGCCGGGGCTCCATCGCCCAGACCCATACACCAGAGTGTCTGGCGTGCGGTGTTGAAGCGACCGCCGGAAATCGTCCGTCCTACTCATTGGCTGGGACGCACCAAGGTCGGTGTCAATCCGATTTCCGCCACCCATATGTACATGTTCCTCATGGAAAACCGCGACTCTAGCGAGTGGATTGATCCGGCGAATTGGCCAAGCGAAATGGCGCGCCTGTTGGGTGAGTTCCCGGCCCCGATCCTGCAGACGCTGGTGCCGCAACTGTACAAGCCGGGCGCCAGTATCGACTACCGCCCGCTGGCCAATCTGTTGGTACCGCTGCCATGGCATAAAGGCCGCATCGTGATGATCGGCGATACGGTGCATGCCACCACGCCGCATCTGGCATCCGGGGCCGGCATTGGTATCGAGAGCGCCATTGTGCTGGCCGAAGAGCTGTTCGCCGCCAGCGATCTACAGGCTGCCCTCAGCCGGTTCGAAGCTCGGCGCTGGGAGCGTTGCCAGTTAGTGGTCGAGAATTCCGCACGGCTGTGCGAGATCGAAAAGAGCGGCGGCGACAAGCAGGAGCATGCGCGGATCATGGGCGACTCCATGGCGACGTTGGCTGAGCCAATCTGATAGATCGCTGGCCTTCGGCTGGGTGGGGGAGGACAGGCCATTGCAACGGTGGCGTCCTCGCCCACGACGAGCGTCCTGCTGGGGGCTGCCCTAGAGTTCCAGGATGACGACTTCTTTAACGTAGACGAAAAAAGATTCGGACGACGCTGCGACCCCTTCATCAGAAAGCTGCTGGAACAGGGCTCTCTGGTACTGACGAAAGACCGAAAGATCGGCTTCGTTTTCAAACCACATGCTGGAAACGCCTTCGTAGACGGCTACTTCTGGTCCGAAATAAGCGGTCACCCTGTCACCCTCGGGAAGATACTTGGAGCGAACATGCCTGCGTAGCGCCTGTTGAAACTCAGGCTGCTGATCGCTCAGGGTGTCGTGGGCCAGATCCCAGGCGCTGAAAAAAGTCTCCAGCGTCACCGCCGGGTGCTTCTTTATAAAGATCATCGCCTTGCATTCAAGAGGCGCAGTACCGCCAGTGGATGTTTCTACTTCATCCATCAGTTGAGCAACTTGTTTGGAAAGGTCAGCGAAATTTTCTGCGTCAGGCCCAGTGGTTTGTTGGGTGTAGGGATCGCTGAAGGTTTGAATTAAACCTGGCATGTCGTCAAAGAATAATTCAGTGATCGAATCCCTGTGAAAGGTTTGGGTGTAAGCAGTGTCGGTGTCAACGCCGAAGGCGGAGTCAATAACATGATTTTGCACGTATCGCTTGACCCCTAAGGGTTTGGCTTTAGCGATTTTTCCATGCTCGTGCTCGATATAATCTAAAAATTCCCAATGGGTCATTCCGGGTTTTCGGCGTACAGCGGCTAGAATTTTAATCATGAGCGTGCTCGTTTTTGTGGGTTTTATTAGCCGAATTGATCGTCTGATATCGAATGTCTTTTCTTGCAGGCTATAGTTCTGCAAATAAAAGATACGGCTAAAATTGTTCCCCCAACCAATCGGTGTTTCTGCTGGCAGGTATCGCGTAAATATATAGTTGACGGGTCTTTACCTGGTTCTTTCGCCCTGGGTTACTTCTATTTGAATGTCTCAGGGTGGCCATGGATGGTTCCTGCAAGATAATGTCGATGTGATGATCGCTGTCTTTCGCACCAGCTCATTTCCCACCCGTCACATCGAGAAACGTACCAGTAACGAACGATGCCTCCGCACTGGCCAGCCATAAGATGGCCCGGGCCACTTCTTCTGGCTGACCGCCCCGGCCCATGGGGATCGAGTCCTTGACGCGATCGACCCGCCCCGGTTCGCCGCCACTGGCATGCATTTCGGTGTAGATGTGGCCGGGGCGAATACAGTTGACGCGGATTCCTTCTCGCGCCACCTCTTTGGCCAACCCGATGGTGAAGGTTTCCAGGGCTCCCTTTGACGCCGCGTAGTCGACATATTCATTGGGACTGCCCAGGCGCGCCGATGCCGAAGAGACATTGATCACCACGCCGCCCGGACCGTTGTGCCGGTAAGACATGCGCTTCACCGCCTGCTGGGCACAGAGAATCGGACCAATGGCATTGACCGCAAAGATGCGCTGCATGCGTTCGAAGCCGAGGTCCTCCAGGCGCGATTGTACCGACAGCATCCCAGCGTTATTGACCAGTACGTCGATACGTCCGAACGTTCGATCAATGGCCGCGAACAAATGGGCGACCTGCTCGGGGTCCGCACTGTCGGCCCGCATGGCCAGCGCCCGGCGACCCAACGCTTCTATATCGGCTGTTACAGCCAGTGCCGCGGCCTCGTTGGTTACGTAGCTGATTGCGACGTCATAGCCTTTTGAGGCGGCTAGCCGTGCGGTGGCGGCACCCACTCCGCGACTGCCGCCGGTTATCAGAATCAGCGGTGCCTGCGAGACGTTTTCCATCGAGATGACCTCCTGCAACAGTGAGAATTCGGCTGCGTCAGCCAATGATGAGGGTGCCACTGGCGATTACTGCGCATGCCAGGAGCCGGCGGACGGTAAGTGTCTCGCCGAGGAATGCGTAGCCAATCAACACGGCAAACAGCACGCTGGTTTCGCGCAATGCCGATACCGCGCCCAAGGGCGCTTCGTTCATGGCGTAGATAACTATTCCATAGGCCAACAGCGAGACCAGCCCGCCGGACAACGCGGCCAATACTCCGGGCCGCACGCAGAACAAGCTGCGGGCGTCGCGCAGACCGATGTAGACCGCCGGCATCAGCACGCCCCACAAGACGCTCATCCAGACGGTATAGGCGAGTGGCGCGCCGGAGAGCCTGGCGCCGATGCCATCGGTGACGCTATAGGCGGCGATGAAGCAGCCGGTTCCCAGCGCATAGGGCAGGCTGGGAACCGACAGGTTGCGTCCCCTGAAGGCCAGCGAAATGATTCCGCCTGACACCAGCGCAATTCCCAGCAACGCACCGGGGGCGATGCTTTCTCCGGCGAAGACGGCGCCGCCCAAGGTGATCAGCACCGGTGACGATCCACGGGAAATCGGATAGACCTGCCCGAGGTCGCCGACTCGGTAGCTGCGTACCAGAAACAGGTTGTAGCCGACATGCAGCAACGCCGAAAGCACCGCATAGCCCCAACTGGCAGCCGCTGGCGGCACCAGGAACACCGCGGCGATGGCACTGGCGATGGCCACGGCGATGCACATGACTGTCATCGACCACAGTCGATCAGCGCCGCCACGCAGCAGCGCATTCCAGCCGGCATGCAGGAGCGCGGCGAAAAGAACCAGCAAAGTGATATGGATAGGCATGCGCCATTTTTAGCAGGCTGCTCACCCGGACTACAGCGAAGTCTCCTCATTGCTTCATGAGTGAATCCTCATGCATCAGCCATAAGCGCGTTGGACCTTCAGTGCCTCACTGATCAACCACTGGCGAAAGTTGACGATGTGCGGCTGCGATTCGATGCCTCTTGGGCAGACGAAATAGTAGGCAAGCGGTGATGGGAAGGGCACATCGAACAGCCGCACCAGTCGGCCATCGCTGATTTCCGTTTCAACATGCCCGCTGCGTACCAGGGCGACGCCTTGGCCGAGCAAAGCGGCCTCTACCGTCATGTTGGTATCGCCAAACCTGACGCTTTCCTTGAGCGGCAAAAACTCCAATCCGACTTTTTGGAACCAGTCCTCCCACTTCGGTACCATTTCGGCGCCATCGCGGTTCAGCAGCGGGTAGTGCAACAACTCGGCCGGGCTGCGCGGTGTCCCGAAGCGTTGCAGCAGATCGGGACTTGCCACCGGAAACACTTGCTCGCCGAACAGGAACTCTGAGTGCAGGCCGGGGTAAATGCCCTTGCCAAGGCGGATTGCGACGTCGGCTTGGGCGTTGGAGAAGTGGATGATCTTGTCCGAGGTGTCTAGCGAAACCAATAATTCGGGATGCTGTCGGGACAGACCGGGCAAGCGTGGCAGCAGCCATTTCAAAGCGAAGGAATACGTAGTGCTGACTTCGAGTCGGACCCTGCCTTTTTGCTCACGCAAATCGCCCAGGGTCGCCTCCAGGCTCATGAAGAACTCCCGGACAATGGGTGCCAGGGTAGCTCCCGCTGCCGTGAGGCTTAATGATTTGCCACGCTCGAACAACTGCAATCCCCAGAGGGCCTCGAGATGCTTGAGCTGGTGACTGACTGCACTTTGAGTGACATGCAGCTCCTGCGCAGCGGCGGTAAAGGTCGCGTGCCGTGTGGCTACTTCAAAGGCGCGCAACGTCGCGGTCGGTGGCAAATCTCTCATGTATACGGTGTCCCGGCGAGTCGTCAGAAATGGCAGTCATGAACGCTTGCTCATGATAGAGCATGCTGGGAGGCATTGAGTGCGGGGCGATGCGGGGAGCAATCTGGTTTTGCCGAATAGGCGGGTACTCTTGTGCTTGGGCGGGTTACTGACACTTCCAGGGATGCATGTTCAAGGTCCCGTCCCTCCTGCCGCTCTTCACCGCGATCGCGGGCTGTCAGAGCCTTACCCGTCCTCAAGATTTCGAATCCTCCCTCGTTGGCTTGCGCTGCATGATGATTGTCGGTGCGAAGCCTTTCAAACAGAAAAACCTGCTTTATATCGTAATGCTGTTCATTTAAGAAAGATGATGGACCTGTGGCGAGGGAGCTTGCTCCCGCTCGGCTGCGAAGCAGTCGTAAACCGGCGGGTGCGGTGTGTCTGATGCTCCGCATATGGCAGGTTTTGGGACCGCTTCGCGGCCCAGCGGGAGCAAGCTCCCTCGCCACGGGTTTGTCGATTGCCTTAAGTGAACTGCATTAGCTTTATATCGAGCGCTATGCCAACTATGGAAATGCTGGGTGCATGGCTAAGTTGGGCAAGCTCTATCAAGAGGGCGGACACGGCGTTGACCCGGATATGCGGCGCAAAATCGTGTAGCTGATTGGGCTACGCGACCGGATTGATGGACATTTCCATGGCCGCGCGCGAAGCGGGCACGCGGAGACTATGCTCATCGCTACTGCGCGAATGTATTGATCCGTCAGTCGCCAAGGAAAGGAGTCTGTATGCGTCTAGTTCTTAATGCCCGGTTCTATGATCGGATGGGCCGGATGAGCCATCTGGCGACACGTCGATATCAGCGGACTTTGATCGCCTTGTGGGTAACCGGGCTGGCGATGGTGGCGGCCAATGCCACCCAAGCTGCCGACAGCGGCGTCGCCGGCGGCGCTACCGCAAGCTATAGCATTGCTTTCAGCAACTCCTACGCAGGCAGTGATTTCCGCAAGGTGATGGTGCGCAACTGGCAGGAGATTGCGCTCCAAGCGCAAAAGGATGGCTTGATCCGGGAGGCGCCGGTGGTCAGCGCGAATAACTCGGCTTCGGAACAAGCGGCCCATATCCAGGACTTGGTCGTTCAGGGCGTCAACGCCATCGTCATCCTGGCCGCGTCCGACACGGCCCTCAACGGGGTGATCCGCGACGCCTGCAACGCCGGCATCGTGGTGGTGGTCATGGCCAGCCTGGTTACCGAACGCTGTGTCTACACCGTGGACTACAACTGGTCCGCCATGGGCCGCGTGGAAATGGATTATGTCGCCGAGCGCCTCAAGGGCCACGGAACACTCCTGGAAATCCGCGGGATTGCCGGCGACGCCACCGATCAAAACATCAGCGACGGCATACGCAAGGCCGCCAGCGACTATCCGGGCCTGAAATTCGCCAAGACGGTCTACGGAAACTGGACCGCATCGGTCGCACGCAAGGAGGTGGCGCTGGCGTTGCCATCGCTGCCCAGCATCGATGCCGTCGCTACTCAGGGTGGCGACGGCTATGGCGCGGCCATGGCGTTCAAGGCGGCGGGACGCCCTTTGCCGATCATCGTGATGGGCAACCGCCAGGACGAACTGGCGCTGTGGAAACAGGAACGCGACGCCAATGGCTACGAGACCGTCTCGGTTTCCGCTTCCCCGAGCGTTTCCCAGGTAGGTTTCTGGGTGGCCCAGCAGATCCTGGCGGGCAAGCAGGTGCCAAAGTTCGTCGAAGTGCCGCTGGTACGTATCGACGCGAAAGACCTGGACGCCTGGCTCGCCACGATGCCGGTGGGTGGTGCCGCCAACCCTTTGTACAGCCAGGCTTCCGTGGCGGCGATGATCGACGCGGCCACCAACAATACGGCGCCGCCGACGCCTTTGCCGGAGGTTACGAAACAGTAGCGGCGGGCGAGGAGTCGAGGCGCCATGTTGATATTCAAGTCCGCCGGGGGCAGGCCCATTGCCGTCAGGATTGGCCTGGCGGTCGCCGCGCTGGTGTTCCTGATGCTGGCGGTATCGCTGGTGAACCTTTACGGCCTGCGAGGCATGGTCCGGGCGGTGGATTCTGCCAGCCATTCCGCGGAAATCCTGGCCTCGGTCAACGGCGCCACCGGGCGGGTGGAAAATTTCATCGCCACCCGCGACCAGGAAAGCCTGTCCCAGGCCGAAGGCATGGTGGCGACGGCTATCGCCGGGCTCAACGCCATTCCGGTGGTCGAGGCGCAATCGCTCAAGGGCAGCCTGGAGAGGCTCGCGGCGGCGATCGCTGCCTTGCGGACGGCGACCCTGACCATGGACGGCGAAACGGAGAACATGACCGCCCACCATGGCCGGATGCGAGAGGCGACGATCCTTGTCGAACAGGGCATTGCCGACGGGCTCAAGGAGGTTGATTCCCGCGCCGCCGACCACGAGGCGCGGGTGGACAACATCGAAAGCGCCCATCGCATCCTGGATATCCTGCGCAACGGCGAGGGAATCATCACCGCCAATGTAGCCAAGATGCTGGTGACCGGTGATAAAGCGGCGGCCACTGCGGCGCGCAACGCCTGCGCCGCACTTGCGCCCGTGGTCGAGCAATTGCGCGAGGCGATGGCCTCACCGCAAGAGGCGCAGGCCCTGGACCAATTGGCGGCGGCGGTCGCTGCTGTCAGCCTGGCAGTCGGGCACCTTGATGAGGCGCCCAAGCTTCGGGGCGGCGAGGCTTTGCGGCATCTTGCCGAGATTGGGGACGTGACCGAGCGCCTCGATGCAATGTTGGCTGACGTGGACGAACACGTTGCCCATGACGCCAGCGACATCCAGGCAGCCACCGGTTTGCTGCACAACGCAGCCGCGTTGTCCAAGCGCTTCGCCGAGCGTGTGGCCACCCTGGAGGCGCAAACCTTGTCGTTTCGCCTGTCGCCGTCGGCCGAGGTCGCCAGCTCTGTTGGCGACATCCTGGACGAACTCTCTCGTCTTTCTCGCGTCCTTCCGTCATCCGTTGGGCTGAAAGCCGAGGCCAGGCCGCTGACGGTCAGCGATCAGATTGCCGGCTACCGGGCGGCATTCGCCAGGTTCCATCAGGCCAGCAACGCCTTGAGTGACGCGCGCGACCAGGTTCGCAACGAGGCACGGAGCGCCGGCCTGCTGGTTGCGCGCTTTGCTGGCGAAGCGCGCTCCGCCGCCTTGATCCACAATGACCGCGGCATGCTTGCGACGATCCTCGCCGGTACCGTCGCCATCCTGCTGGCCGGCGCTATCGCCTGGAGCACGTCGCGGTTTATCGCGCAGCCCATCGTGGCCTTGGCCTCGGTCATGCGCCGCCTTGCGGCCGGCGACCTGAACGCCGAGATCGCCAGCGCCGGGCGCGGTGACGAGATAGGGATCATGACCAGCGCCGTACGGGTGTTCCAGGAAAATGCCCAGCGCATCCAGGTACTGGAAGCCGAGGCCGAGGCCGAACGACAGCAAGTCCAGGCATCGTTGGAGAGGATGGTCGCCGAACGGACTGACACGCTGCACCAGCAGACCGAGGTGTTGGAGGCGCAGGCCGTCGAGCTCATTCAGGCGCGCAACCAGGCCGAGACGGCAAATCAGGCAAAGAGCGATTTTGTTGCCACGGTCAGCCATGAACTGCGCACGCCCTTGACCCTCATTCTCGCGCCTCTGGAGCAGCTCTCGGCGGCCACCACGCCACCGGCGGACTGGCATGTGCAAATCGACCGCGCCCAACGCAACGCGCTGCGCTTGATGAATCGGGTGAATGACATCCTCGATTTTTCCAAGGCCGAAGCGGGCAAGTTTGAGTTGTGTCCGGCGCCCATTGACCTGAACAGGACCGTTGGCGTGCTGGCTGAAGACGCCGCCATGGTGGCTCAGGGCAAAGGCTGCACCTTGACCAGCAGCATCGATCCCAGCCTCGGCACGGTGTTCCTGGATCCCCGGCATTTCGAGAAGATCCTCCTCAATCTGGTGAGCAATGCCATCAAGTTCACGCCCGCTGGCGGTACCGTGCATCTGGCAGTGACCGCGCTCGACGGCGAGCGATTTGAGTTCGCGGTGCATGACTCGGGCATTGGCATCGCGGCTGACAAACTGCCGCTGCTGTTCCAGCGGTTTTCCCAGATCGACAATTCCGCCACGCGCCACTACAGCGGCACAGGCATCGGTCTCGCCCTGGTCAAGGACCTGGCCGAACTGATGGGAGGCGAAGTCGGTGTCAACAGCGAGCCCGGACGGGGTTCGTGCTTCTTTGTCCGGCTTCCACTGGGCACTGAGCCCAACACCGTGCCCACCGAAACCAACGACTCCCACGAGCGATCCTCACCCAGCACAACGACCACCGCCGAACAGCGCCACCTGCGTTTGGACGACGGCCACCCTGGCAGTCGCAGCGACCGGGCCTGGACGGAAGGCGAGGGCGACGAGCAGCGCCCGGGACATGCTTTGCAATCCAGCGTGCTGGTGGTAGACGACAGTCCGGAAATGCTGAGCTACCTCAGCGAGCTTTTGCATGCCGACTACAACGTCGCCACCGCAGTCGATGGCGAGCAGGCCTGGGCGCTCCTGCAGCGTCGCCCCATCGATGTCGTCGTCTCGGATGTAATGATGCCGAAGCTCGACGGCTTCGGCCTGACCGCCAGAATCAAGGCGAGCGCCGGTTTCGCCCATCTCCCCGTGATCCTGCTGACCGCCCGTGGTGGCAGCGAGGCCTGCGTCTCGGGGCTGGAAAGTGGCGCCGATGACTACATAGCCAAACCCTTCTCGCCGCTGGAGCTCCAGGCTCGCATACGTGCAGTGCTGCGCATGAGCCAGGTGCAAGCCGAGCTGAATGCAAAATCCCGCCAGGCGGGCATGGCCGAAATCGCCACCACGGTGCTGCACAACGTTGGCAACGTCCTCAACAGCGTGAACGTATCGGCCGAGCTGGTCAGCAGCCTGATGCGCGGCTCCAAGGCGCAGGGGCTGGGCAAGGTGGCTCAGCTGATGAACGACCACGTCCATGACCTGAGCGATTTTCTCACCAGGGACCACAAAGGAAAGATGTTGCCCAGCTACTTGCTCAAGCTGGCGGAGGTGGTGACGGCAGAGCAGCAGGGCATCATCGAAGAACTCGGGCAACTCACCAAGGGCATCGACCACATCAAAAACATTGTCGCTGCCCAGCAGTCCTATGCCGTTGCCGTCAGCATTGTCGAGACAATGCCGGTCCCGGAGTTGATCGATGACGCCCTGCGCATGAGTGCCGGCTCACTGGCGCGCCAGGAGGTGACAGTGGTCAAGAAGATTGCCGAGTTGCCCCTGTTGTCGCTGGACCGGCACCGGATGCTGCTGATATTGGTGAACTTGATCACCAATGCCAGGCAGGCGTTGAGCGGCGTGATCGATCGCAGCCCGCGTATCACATTCAGCGCCTTTATCGCTGACGGGCCGGCACTGCGCATTACCGTGGCCGACAACGGCAACGGAATTACGCCAGAGCACCTGACGCGGATCTTTTCGCATGGTTTCACGACCCGTAAAGACGGTCACGGTTTCGGCCTGCACAGCTGCGCCCTAGCCGCGCGGGAAATGGGCGGCAGCTTGATCGTGCAGAGCGACGGGGCTGGGAAGGGCGCGACTTTTATCCTCGATATTCCTCTCGATGCTCCACCGGATAAGCGATGAGCACCGAGCTGGTGCCGGCTCGGTCTGCACACGCTGTCGCTGCAACCGTGTTATTGGCAAGCGCGGCTATTCCACCGCCTCGGCGACTCCTTGATCCTCACCCAGGAACCCGCCGCTCTGGTGGTGCCACAGACGCGCGTAGGTGCCGTTTTTCGCCAGCAGTTCGGCGTGGGTACCTTGTTCAATGATGCGCCCGTCATCCATGACAATCAGTCGGTCCATGGCCGCGATCGTTGACAGTCGATGGGCGATGGCGATCACGGTCTTGCCCTTCATCATTTCATCAAGACTTTCCTGGATGGCGACTTCGACTTCCGAGTCCAGGGCGCTGGTGGCCTCGTCAAGCAACAGGATGGGAGCGTTCTTGAGCATCACCCGGGCGATGGCGATGCGTTGGCGCTGGCCGCCCGAAAGCTTGATGCCGCGCTCGCCCACCAAGGTGTCATAGCCGCAATGACCTTGTCGGTCGCTCAGTTGGTTGATGAAACCATCGGCCTGGGCGTTGGCTGCGGCCCTGCGGATTTGCTCATCGGTTGCATCCGGGCGGCCATAGGCGATGTTGTCGCGTATGGAGCGGTGCAGCAGGGAAGTGTCCTGAGTGACCATGCCGATGGCGCTGCGCAGGCTGTCTTGCGTCACCTGGGCGATGTTCTGGCCGTCGATACGAATCTCACCGCTGTCGACGTCGTAAAAGCGCAGCAACAGGTTGATCAGCGTGGACTTACCTGCACCGGAACGACCCACCAGGCCGATCTTTTCGCCCGGGCGAATATCCAGGCTCAGGCCATCGAGGACCTGGCGTTCACCGTTGTAATTGAAACTGACATTATTGAAAGTCACCGCGCCGCCAGCGGGCACCAGCACGCCGGCGTCAGGCGCATCCACCACCTTGGGGCCTCGGGTCAACGTCTCCATGCCATCCTGCACGGTGCCGATGCTTTCGAACAGCGAGGTCATTTGCCACATGATCCAGTGCGACATGCCGTTGATACGCAACGCCATGGCGGTAATGGCGGCCACGGCCCCGGTACCGACTTCATCCTGGTGCCACAACCACAGGGCATAGCCGCCGGCGCCAAGGATCAGCCCGACCACCAGGGCCTGGTTGACGATCTCGAACTGGCTGACCAGGCGCATCTGGCGAAAGCCGGTGAGTTTGAAATCTTCCATGGCTGCCCGTGCGAAATGCGCCTCGCGTTTGGAGTGCGAGAACAGTTTCACCGTGGTGATGTTGGTGTATGCGTCGGAAATGCGCCCGGTCATCGAAGACCGTGCATGGGCCTGTTCCTGCCCGACTTGCCCCAGGCGCGGCACGAAGTACAGCATGGCCAGGCCGAACAACGCGATCCAGGCAATAAACGGCAACATCAGTTTCAGCGCGAAGCCGCCGGCCAGGGCGATGATCGCAATGAAGTACACGCCGATCCCGGGGGCGATTTCGATGACGGTGAACAGCACTTCGCGCACAGCGAGCGCCGTCTGCATCACCTTGGTCGTCACCCGGCCGGAGAACTCGTCGGAAAAAAAGGAAAGGCTTTGCCGCAGCATCAAGCGATGGAAGTCCCAGCGCAGCCGCAGCGGCAGATTGATCGCCAAGACCTGGTGCTGCACCATCGTGCGCAACGCCACCAGCCCGATACTGGTGAGTAACACGATGGCGATGCCCCACAGCACTCGACTTTCCTGCCCTTGCGCATCGCCACCCGCTTTCCAGGTCGAGAGCAGGTCCACGACTTGCCCCAGGAAGGAAAACAACCAGGCTTCATAAATCGACACGCCAGCGCTGAGCAACGCAAACGCAAGGATATAACCGCGGGCGCCGCGGGTGCAGGCCCACAGGAACCGTACCAGGCCGACAGGGGGCGGTGGTGCTTCATCAGGTGGAAAGGGATCGAGTCTTCGTTCAAACACACGAAGCATTGTGGCCTCCGAAAGGTACAGGGTCGGCAGATTTTGCCATTTAATGGCTGTCTTGAGGATTTTACGAGGGCAAGCGGCGGCGTTGTTCTCGGCCGGCAAGTGAGCGATGCCGCGCCGAGACTCAGGATTGCGTGCAGCTCATTGAGGCGCTGCTGAGGGATTAGTTCGGTTTAAGCGCTTTTCGTTTAATTCAGTTCTGCTTTCCACCGACGAAGCGACAATACGACTTCAAAACCTTGGGACAGGCCGTTCGACGACGCGCCAATAGGACGATGTATCGATAAGGCTCAGGACTCGACCTTGCTCGGTGTCCTGGTTCAGAGCACCTCGGATCAAATCACCGGCCAGCCAACTTGGGGTATTGGCTGCCAGTACTCGGCCTTCGGAATTGAGCAGTAATGCTTCGTTACTGACTCGCATGAGGCTGCGTACGAGCAGCGGCTCCAGGGAATGCAGGGAAATATCGGCGGCGGCTACACCGATAAAATGATCGTCGAGAAAAATGGGGACCGAAAAGGCAACGATGTACAACTCAGTACCGTACAAATCCACAAACGGGCCATCTATCGAAGGCTGTCGGGTTTGCTGGGGACGGGTGTACCAAGGCATGTGCACATAATCGTAGAACCGTTCGCTACGGCTATTGAAATTCAACGTCAGAGGCTGGATCTCATCTTTTTGCGCTCGGCACCACCACTCCAGATGCATCTCGCGATCTTCCAACTCTCCAGGCGCGAAGACCACGCCAGCGCCATGAAACTTGAGGCTTTCCGAGTTCAGGATCTGCCGGATCACAGGCAGCAATGGCTTGAGATCAGCTTGGCCAGGGCGCTTCGTTTTGCTGCGCCGATATTCCCAGATGCTCAGTACTTGGGCGCTCATGTCATTGAGCCCCTTGAACACGTTACCAATGGAAGCGTTGATCAATGAGGCACATTGGGACAGTTCTGTTGCTGACATTTCGTTAGCCATGGCTCTACCTCATGACTCGGAGGGGACAATGCAACGCCAGCGGTTGGCGCGGAGTGCGTCGAGCCGTGTGGCGAGCAGGTAGTTCAGCAAGTTTCATTCCACTCAGGAGTCATCTTCGGCCATTTGCTGTAGCCGCAGGGAACTCAGGCGGCGAACGCCGCGTGCGACATGTGCTTCGGCCAATGCGCCAGCCAGGTTTGCATCGTTGGCTGTGATGGCCTCCAGAATAGCCCTGTGTTCCCGCTCGATGGTTTGCGGCTCCGGTTGTCCGGCGAAGGGCAGCCATAGCAGTTCCCCAAGCTCCGCCTGCAAGCGCGCTTCGCTGTGGGTCAGGCGCACGGATTGCGCGGCCACGGCTATCTCGATATGAAACCGGGCATCGGCTCGCCGGTACTCTCGTCGCCCTTGGGCGTTGGCTAGCGCATCGATGAAACCACTGAGTCTTGCATGCTGCTCGGGCCCGGCGCGCTGGGCGGCGAGTCGGGCGGCAGCGCCTGAAATGGCGGCATGTTCATCGGCCAGGTCACGCAATTCCAGCGTGCTGAGTTCCCGTAACTGATCGAACAGCGACTGATCTGTGGTTTGCGGCGCGGCGCAAATGAAGCTGCCACCGTTGCGTCCACGTCGGGTTTCGATAACCCCACGCTCGCGCAAGACCGCCAATGCGTCCCGCAGGGTAACCGTCGCAACGCCAAGTTGGGTGGCCAGGGCGCTTTCGCTGGGTAGCTGTTCGCCTTCTGCGAACAGACCCAAGTCGATCATTTCTATCAGGCGACGGGTAACGGACTCCGTTTTCCCTTCCTGATGAATGCGGATGAGACCTGAAGCAGGGCTCATGGTTGATTCATTCATGAACGACGCCGTTTGCGTGTGTGGCAAGAAATCGGTGAACGCGTCAAGCGCGCACGGACGTGATGCTTAAAAATTCTATTTCATATTTTATATATTTTTTTGCGTCTGGAGCCTGGCGATTCTAGATATTTACCGCATAAAAAGTCAAAAGTAACCGCCATTTTCTGATTTTTAAGGGGTTCTCAGCGGTTAAAAGATATGGTTCCATATGTTTAAGCGATCTGAGATCGCATCCCCCGAATCCAGGAGCGCGTTGAAATGAGTCAGTTGACCCGATCAGAGTGGGAGACCAAAGCCAAGGCGTTGAGCATTGAGGGGCGAGCTTTCATCGATGGCAATTATGTGCCGGCCGATTCTGGCGCCACCTTCGAATGCTTGAGCCCGATTGATGGGCGCTTGCTTGGCTTGGTTGCCAGCTGCGATGCGGAGGATGCGGATCTGGCGGTCGTCAGCGCCCGGTCAGCATTCGAATCCGGTGTTTGGTCACGCCAGGCTCCGGCAATGCGCAAGGCAGTGATGGTGCGTTTTTCCGAGTTGTTGCAGATCCATGCCGAAGAGCTGGCGCTGTTGGAAACACTGGACATGGGCAAGCCCATATCCGATTCGCTGTCTGTCGATCTCCCAGGGGCCATCGACAGCATTCGATGGTGCGGTGAGGCCATCGACAAGATCTACGATGAGGTCGCGGCGACCTGGGTCGATCAGATCGGCCTGGTCACCCGGGAACCGGTTGGGGTGGTGGCTGCCATCGTGCCGTGGAATTTCCCGCTGATGATGGCGTCCTGGAAACTGGGGCCGGCGCTGGCGACCGGCAATTCGGTCATTCTGAAACCCTCGGAGCGTTCGCCGCTGACCGCAATCCGCATCGCCCAGCTCGCGTTGGAAGCAGGGTTGCCCGCAGGCGTGCTCAATGTTCTGCCTGGCTATGGCCACACGGTGGGCAAGGCGTTGGCCTTGCACCGCGATGTGGATGCCATCGCCTTTACCGGATCGACCCAAGTGGCCAAGCAGTTGTTGGTCTACGCGGGCCAGTCGAACATGAAGCGGGTCTGGCTTGAAGCTGGCGGTAAAAGTCCGAACATCGTATTTGCCGATGCCCCTGATTTGCAGGTGGCCGCCGAGGCAGCGGCGGCGGCTATCGCTTTCAACCAGGGTGAGGTGTGCACCGCAGGTTCACGCTTGCTGGTTCAGGCCTCAATCAAGGAGCGTTTTGTGCCCATGGTGGTCGAGGCGATGAGAGGCTGGAAGCCAGGGCATCCACTCGATCCGGACACGAACGTCGGCGCTCTGGTGGACGGACGTCACCTGGAAGGTGTGCTGCAGCGCATCCAGGAAGGGCAGGCGCAAGGTGCGCGATTATTGTTGGGTGGGCACGCCGCGCAGGTGGAAGTCGGCGGCAGTTATGTCGAGCCAACGTTGTTCGATCATGTCAGCAACTCGATGAAAATCGCCCAGGAAGAAATCTTCGGGCCCGTACTGTCGGTGATCGAATTCGACGATGCCGAAGAGGCGGTGCGCATAGCCAATGACACCCCCTACGGGCTGGCGGCTGCTGTTTGGACGGCTGACCTGTCTCGCGCCCACACCATGGCCCGCGCACTTCGTGCCGGGAGTGTCTGGGTCAACCTCTATGACGGCGGGGACATGATGGCGCCGTTCGGCGGCTACAAGCAGTCCGGCAATGGTCGGGACAAATCTTTGCACGCCTTTGATAAGTACACCGAGATCAAAGCCACCTGGATACAGCTTTGAGCTAGTCCTCGTTAAGCGCTCGCAGGCGGGGCTGCTCCGCCTGCTTGATTCCCACCCATACAAATTCCTTTTTAAAGGATGTAAACCATGAACAGCTCGTTAGGCTCCACGGTGGTTGCGGACCAGGACGCGGAGCAACTCCGTGCGCTTGGGTACACGTCGAATTTCGAACGCAGCATGAGCCTGTGGGAGAACTTCGCCCTCGGGTTCACCTATCTGTCGCCAGTGGTGGGGGTCTACACCTTGTTCGGCCTGTGCCTGGCTGCGGGTGGGCCGCCGATGTTCTGGTCCTACCTGTTGGTGGGAGCCGGTCAAATGCTGGTGTGTCTGATTTTTTGCGAAGTGGTATCCCAGTATCCGATTTCCGGTGGTGTCTATCCTTGGGCCCGTCGCCTGGTGGGCAAGAAATGGGCGTGGATGGTCGGGTGGATCTATGCCATTTCCCTATGTGTGACCATTGCTGCCGTTGCGCTGGGTGCTGGTCCATACATTGCCAACCTCATGGGCTTTGAATCGTCGCCAGTGACCAATACCGTCGTCGCTCTGATTCTGACGGCCATCGCCACGGTCCTGAACCTCAGTGGCACCAAGCTATTGGCGCGGGTGGCGATGTTTGGCTTCCTTTGCGAATTGGTTGGGGCCCTGCTGATCGGTGGATACTTGCTGATCTTCGAGCGCCACCAGCCCTTCAGCGTACTGTTCAATACGTTCGACATTTCTATCGACGGCGCTTATTGGCCGGCTTTCCTTGCCGCCTCGCTGGCGGGGATGTTCCTGTACTACGGTTTTGAAGCCTGCGGTGATGTTGCTGAAGAAACACCCAACCCCAGTCGTCAAGTCCCCAAGGCGATGCGGATGACCATTTGGATCGGCGGTGCCGCCTCGATTTTCGCCGCCCTGGCGTTGATCCTTGCGGTGCCTGACATCGCCGCCGTTATCTCCGGCCAAGACAAGGACCCGATGTCCACTATATTTGGAGCGGCGTTTGGTCCTGTCATGTCTCGTGTAGTCATGGGCGTGATCACGGTTTCGTTTGTTTCCTGCGTGCTGAGCTTGCAGGCATCTGCCAGTCGCCTGCTCTATGCCTACGCCCGAGACGAAATGCTCATGGGTAGCGCCATGTTGAAAAAGCTCTCGCCCGCTACCCATGTTCCGACCGCCGCCCTGATGGTCTGTGGTGTGCTGCCGGCGATCATCGTGTGTGTCGGCTTCTATCTGCAAAACGCGGTTGCGTTGGTGGTGAGTTTTGCCGCCATCGGCATCTACCTGGCGTTCCAGATGATTGTCAGTGGTGTGTTGTACGCGCGCATGCGTGGTTGGAAACCCCAGGGTCAGTTCACCTTGGGGCGGTGGGGCTGGATCGTGAACATCGCAGCGCTCTGCTACGGCTTGTTCGCGATTGTAAACATGTCCTGGCCGCGTACTCCGGATGCGCCCTGGTACGTGAACTACGGCATCGTGCTGGTCGGCGCCATTGTGATTTTCGTGGGGCTTGTCTACATGGTTCTGTTTCGTCCCTACGAAAAAGGTACCGCTCCGGCCGCGGATGCGTGGAAAAAAACCTAGATGACATCGCCGCCTGCCGCCCAGTGCGGCAGGCGGATCCATTACACCCAATTTTTCATAAGCCTGTTTAATTTCAGAAAACCCGCTAGCATCCGCAACGATCCCTCCGCATCCTTGGACCCCACTTCATGAATTTGCGTTTGCTTGCAGCCAGTCTGTTTCTCACCAGTACCCTGAGTCATGCCGCCGGGCCGGAACCCACTCCCAAGGCCTTGGAAGAACAGATCGGCCACTTGGTGGCGCTCCTCAAGGACAGCTATGCCACTGGCTACCCCGACGCGGCGATGACCCAGACGTTGGATACCGGAGAGGATAGCCAGGTAACGCTTGTGGTCTTCACCATCGAAGGCTTTGGCATGGGCAACAATTACAGCCAATACCTGGCGGCTTTTACGCCCGAAGAGAACGAAGAGGGCGTGACGCACTACAACCTGCTGGATGTGATGCGCATTGGCGGCGACAGCTGGCGTTCGATCGATAAGCTGGACGCCAAGCTGGTCAGTGACCCTACGGGCGAGCAAACCCTGATCGATATCCCGGCGATGCAGAACACCGACGACGATGCGCCGAACTTTCCAACCAAAGCCGCGGTTATTCACTTGTCGCTGGATGGCGCCCAATCGGTCCGGCTGATGGAAGTGAAGTGAGGCACTTCTGACCCGTCTCATGGGCGCTCACTCCCATCGAAACGCCAGCCTCCCGGGCTGGTTGCGAAAAAAAGGAACGTTTAAGCCTACTGAACGTCGACTCTGTAACTAAACATTTCACCTAAGTCCATACGCTGTCGCGCGGTTCTGAAACAGACGCAACGACAGCGAGCGGCCAGCAGGTCAGCCCTTATGAGCGAAGAAATGAAGTGCAGTGTCGAGTTCAACGGTCGTGCCCTCGAAGGGAAGGCCGACCAGCCGCTGATTGATTTCCTGGCAGAGCAGGGCATCCATCTGCCCCATATCTGCTATCACCCAGCCCTCGGGCCGATACAAACCTGTGACGTCTGTTGGGTCGAATACAACGGCGAAATGGTCCGCGGTTGTACGCTGCGTTCAGCCGACGGTATGAACCTGACCAGCAATGTTCCCCATGTCCAGGCCGCGCAGGAGGAGGGGGTCGACCGTCTTCTCGCCAAGCATGAGCTGTATTGCACGGTGTGTGAGCACAACACCGGCGATTGCACGCTGCACAATACATTTGCCGACATGAACCCTGCGATTCAACGTTACAAGTACCAGCGCAAACCGTACGACAAGGATCATTCGAATCCGTTTTATACCTATGACCCTGACCAATGCATCCTCTGCGGGCGCTGCGTAGAGGCTTGTCAGAACGTCGAGGTCAACGAAACGCTCAGCATCGATTTCACCCAGGAACATCCGCGGGTGTTGTGGGATGGCGCAACCACCATCGAAGGCTCCAGTTGCGTGAGTTGTGGCCATTGCGTCACGGTTTGTCCGTGCAATGCGTTGCTGGAAAAAACCATGCAACCGGACGCAGGTCCTCTAACGTCGATGCCGCAAAACATCAAACGGCCCATTATCGATGCAGTGAAAATCATTGAAAACACCATCGGGGCACCGCCCATTACCGCTGTTTCGGTCATGGACATGCATTGGCGACAACCTGAAATCAAGCGCACCAAAACCGTATGCACCTATTGTGGCGTGGGCTGTTCGTTCGAAATGTGGACCCGTGACCGCCAGTTGCTGAAAGTGCAGCCGGTGATAGACGCGCCGGCGAACGGGATTTCGACGTGCGTCAAAGGCAAGTTCGCCTGGGACTTCGTCAATAGCGAAAAACGCCTGACCACCCCGTTGATCCGGGAGAACGGCCAGTTCCGCGAGGCCGGCTGGGATGAAGCGTTGGCGTTGGTCGCCGAGCGTCTGTTGAGCATCAAGCGTGATCACGGTGCCGACGCCATCGGGTTCATCGGCTCCAGCAAGGCCAGTAACGAAGAGGCCTACCTGACGCAGAAAATCGCGCGCTTGATCATCGGTACCAACAGCGTCGACAACTCCTCGCGTTATTGTCAGAACCCCGCGACACAAGGGCTTTTCCGCACGGTCGGCTACGGAGGCGATGCCGGTACGATCAAAGACCTGGAACAAGCGGACCTGATCGTACTGGTGGGCAGCAATCTGGCGGAGAACCATCCGGTGATTGCCTCGCGAATCAAGGCAGCACGCAAGCTCCGCGGGCAAAAACTGCTGGTGGTCGATCCTCGCAGACACGAAATGGCCGAACGTGCCGACCTGTTCCTGCAAATCAGGTCCAGCACCGACATCGTCTGGGCCAGCGCAATGTCGCGCTACATGTTCGATCATGGCTATGCGGACACGGCATTTTTGCAAAATCGAGTGAACCAGGTGGACGAGTACCGTCGCTCGCTGGAGCCGTTTACCCTGGGCTTCGCCGCCCAAGTGACCGGCCTGGCGGAAACCGACCTGACCGCTGCGGCGCAGATGATCGGTGAGGCAAAAAGTGTCTGCCTGTTGTGGGCAATGGGCATCACCCAGCACAGCCACGGCGCAGACACCAGTACGGCGCTCTCGAACCTGCTGCTGGTCACCGGCAATTATGGACGTCCGGGCACCGGCGGATACCCGATGCGGGGCCATAACAACGTTCAGGGGGCCAGTGATTTTGGCTGCCTGAAGAACGTTTATCCCGGCTATGAAAAGGTCACCGACGAAGCCGTCCGTGCCAAATGGGCCAAGGCGTGGGGGGTCGCCCCCGAGCAGTTGTCGAACAAGGTGGGCGAAGACAATTTCCTGATGGTGCAAGACGCCGCGAAGCGAAAGATCAAGGCGATGTACGTGATTGGCGAGGAGACCGCGTTCTCCGACGCTGACACCGAAAACGTGCACGAGGCGTTCAAAACGTTGGATTTCATGGTCGTCCAGGACATTTTCTTCAGCCGTACCGCGCAGTTTGCCGACGTGGTCCTGCCAGGCTGCCCCAGCGTTGAAAAAGAGGGGACGTTCGTCAACACCGAGCGTCGAATCCAGCGCTTTTATGAAGTGTTTGCCCCGTTGGGAAACAGCCTGCCCGACTGGCGCATCCTGACCGACCTGGCGAAGAAGATGGGGCATGACTGGGGTTATGAGCACCCCTCGCAAATTCTTGACGAAGTCGCCGGCATTGCGACGTTGTTCGCCGGTGTGAGTTACGAGCGCCTGGAGGGCTGGAAATCGCTGTTATGGCCGGTACGGCCAGATGGCACGGATACGCCGCTGCTCTACACCGACCGTTTTCACACCAGCGACGGCAAGGCGGTGCTTTATCCGCTGGAGTACAAGCCCCCGGCGGAAGCGCCGGACAGCGAGTTCGATCTGATGCTGGACAACGGCCGGATGCTTGAGCATTTCCAGGGCAATAACCAGACAGGGCGCGGCGACCGTCTCGATTCACTGTCGCCAGAATGGTTCGTCGAAGTCAGCCCCGAGCTGGCCGCGCAGCGCGGCATCGAGGACGGCACGATGGTCCGGATCACGTCTCGTCGCGGCGCTGTCTCGGTGCCGGCCGTCATCACTGATCGGGTTCAGGGAAACGTGCTTTTCCTGCCAATCCACCAGGGCAAGCCCGGCATCAATGAACTGACCGGGGAACATCATGACCCAGACGTGAACACGCCCGCCTACAAGGAAGTCGCGGTGAAAATGACCATCATGAGGGAACAATCCCGAAGGCCCACCTTGCCCCGCGGCAATTTCCGCAATGGCCACCGGACGCCGAACGACGGCGTGGACGTTGCGGCGAAATGGGCACGAGACGATTACGCGCCAATCGACGCACCAGCGCCCCACCCGGAGAGATGCTAATGGCCGAGCCCATCGACTACGACGTCAAGCCGAGTAAAACCGGGCTTGACGCAAGGGAGGAACTTGATCGACTCCTCCAGAGCCTCCACGAGCACGGCGTGTTGCGCATGGCCAATGATCTGGTCTGCGCGAACACCGCGATCGCCAAAGTGCTTGTGGACGGTCTGAACAAAGAGGGAACGCTCAACGTCATCCAGAACCTGTCGATTCTGGCGATGGCGCTGTCTCGTGTTCCCCCCGAGGATTTTTACCGCGTGGTCTTCGCCTTGAAGGATGCCGGCGCCGCCATCAGCCAATGGACCGCACCCGATGACAAAAGGGCCGCGCCGGGCGTTCGCGGCACCTATCGCCTGCTGCAAGACGAATCGCTTTGGCGGGCGATAACCCCGCTGCTGGAAGGTTTGAAAGCGATGGGCGAGGGGATGAAAAGACCGGTCGACAAACCCATCAGTGACTTCGCTGGCAAACCCAGCGACGCGTGACTGGAGCCTGTCCATGGAACCGATGGATCCGGCGTTGCTGCTGGCGCGCTACCAGTTCGCGTTCACCATCAGCTTCCATATTGTCCTGGCGGCATTTTCCATTGGCTTGGCCAATTACTTGATGGTGCTCGAGGGGCTGTGGTTGTGGCGCAAGCGTCATGTCTACAAGGACATCTACACCTTCTGGCTGAAAATTTTTGCATTGACGGTCGCGGTCGGCACGGCGTCCGGGCTGGTCATGGAATTTCAGTTCGGCATGCACTGGAGTGCGCTGTCGCGGCGCGCAGGCGCTGTGCTGGGGCCCTTGATGTTCTACGAGGTGATGGTGGCTTTCTTCCTTGAAGCCGGCTTTATCGGTGTGATGCTCTTTGGCATGAACAAGGTCGGGCCACGCCTGCATTTTCTGTCCACCTGCGCCGTGGCCGTGGGTTCGTTGTTCAGTGCTTTCTGGATACTGTCCGCCAATTCATGGATGCACACGCCGGCTGGATTCAGCATCGGCGGCGATGGCCGCTTCGTCCCGGTCGACTGGCTTGCGATCGTGTTCAATCCATCGTTTCCCTACCGCATGGTGCACATGAGCCTTGCAGCCTTTCTCGGCACGGCGATGCTGGTCGGCGGCGCGGGGGCCTGGCACTTGTTGCGCAACAGTGCTCATACGTCGGCCAGGGTCATGTTTTCCATGGCGCTATGGATGGCAGCGCTGGTGGGGCCCTTGCAAATCGTGGCGGGTGATCTGCACGGTGAAAATACCCGAGACCACCAGCCGCAAAAGCTCGCCGCCATGGAAGGGTCCTGGCGGCGGCCTGAGGCAGGCCAAGGCGAACCACTCAGGCTGTTTGCGGTGCCTGACCAGGTCAACCGCAAAAACCAATTCGAGCTGGCCATTCCGCATCTGGGCTCGCTGTATTTGCGACATGACTGGACCGGCACCATCAAGAGTCTGGAGGAGTTCGCGCCGCAGGATATTCCGCCGGTGGCCGTGGTGTTCTATGCGTTCAGGGCCATGGTGGGCATCGGACTGCTGATCGTTGCATTGGGGATTGCCAGTCTTGTCCTGCGTTGGCGCGGTCGGCTCTATGAGTGTCGATGGCTGCTGCGCTGCTCGGTCATCATGGCCCCGGCGGGATTTGTGGCGATGATCTGTGGGTGGATCGTGACTGAGGTCGGGCGCCAGCCGTTTACCGTCTACGGATTGATGCGCACGGTCGACAGCCACTCCGGGCAACCGCTGTCGTTCGTCGCGGGCAGCACGCTGGCCATCATGGTGGTCTACCTGATGGTCTTTAGCCTGGGGTTATTTTATTTGCTGCGGGCGATTGCCCGCTTGCCAGCCGATGCCCAGAGGGCCGAAGAATGAACACCTGCGCTGGGCAAGGACATCGTCATGTTCATTTCTGAGGCGTTGCTCCCCGATCTTGCCGCCGCAGCGATCGCGTTCACCATCATCACGTACGTCGTCCTGGATGGGACTGACCTGGGTGTCGGAATACTCTTCGCCACGCGCCGTGACGCCAACGAAAAAGCAATCATGGTGAGTTCCATCCTGCCGATCTGGGACGGTAACGAGACGTGGCTGGTGCTGGGTGGCGGAGGGTTGCTGGCCTTGTTCCCGGTAGCCTACAGCCTCATTTTTTCCGCCCTGTACATGCCGGTCATCGTCATGCTGCTGGCGTTGATTTTCCGGGCGGTTGCGCTTGAGTTTCGCGCTGATGCGTCTTCGCGGATGAGGCGTTGGCTTGACGTTACATTGGTCGCCGGATCGTTGATCGCGGCGTTTTGCCAAGGCGCCATCATGGGCTGCGTGGTGCAAGGCATCGAACAGCAGGATGGCCAGTTCGCCGGCAACGGTTGGGAATGGCTGAGTGCGTTTTCGCTGACCTGTGGCGCGGTGTTGGTCATCGGCTACGCGTTGCTGGGCAGTTGCTGGTTGGTCTGGCGTACCGAAGGCCACTTGCAAGCGACGGCCAGGCGCCAGGCGCGAATACTTGGCTGGCTGACGTTGTTGGGGATGGCCGCCATCGTCGTCTGGACCAGCCAGTTGCTGCCGGTCTACCGCGACAATCTTGCAGAATCAAGCCTGAGCGTGCCGCTGTTGTTGGTCCAGGGTCTGTTGCTGGTAGGGTTTCGTTGGGCCTTCTCCAGCCGTTTCGAATTCCTGCCGTTGTTTGCCGTACTGGGATGGTTCGGCGTGGCCTTCGTTGCGGCGATCATCACGCTGTACCCGCTGATCGTGCCGTCGGCGCTTTCGATAGAGCAAGCCTCGGCCCCGGCGTCGAGCCAGTCTTTCATGCTGGTCGGTTTCGCTGTGCTGGTGCCGGTCACGCTTGCCTACAACACCTGGGGGTTCTGGGTGTTTCGAGGCAAGGTGAAGCGCGAGCAGGTTGACTCAGGCGCATGACGGAAGTGCCCCTTCCCATGCTTGTAGAACCGGGGCAGATGTACGTTCTATCAGTTCAATCCTCGGCGGGAATCTCGGCGTCTTGACTGGCTTGCTCGGCCAGCTTCAATCGGTCAGCCTTGCTGATGTATTGGGTTTTGCTTTTGGGCGCCAGTTTGGCGCTGGCTTTCTTGGCGTTGGCCTTCAACAACTGGTTGATCTTCTTACGACGGTTCATACCTTTTCTACTCGGCTGGCAGGTTTACGCATCATAACAGCTTGGATCATCGGTCAGGCTCGTCGCCATCAGGCATCTTCCGGCAGCACGGCCCCGGCACTTTCGGCGACCAGCGAGTCGCCAATGGCGTAGAACTGCCCACCGGCAATGTAGTGCAGGCTGCGCAGTTGCGTGGGCGCAGTGTCGAAATACCAATGCCCGTCGCGGAATACGCGGGTGTCTGCCCAGGCGCCGACGACTTCTGCGATGAACAGGTCATAGGCCTGCTGGTTGTGGGTTTCGGGGATCAGTCGACAGGCCAGCCAGGCCGAGCAGCCGGCAACGAATGGCACATCGTGGCCGTCAATGCTGAACAGCTCGACACCGCTGTGTGCAAGTTTATGCGGGTCGTCGAGCAGGCTGAGATTGCCTACCTGATAGGTGAGCTCAAGCTGGGCCACGGTTGGCACTTGAATCACCAGCATGCCGCTTTTTTCCACCAGCGCTCGCGTCCGGGTGCTCTTGTCCAGGACCACGGTGAGCTTGGGCGGCGAAAAGTCCAGCGCACAGGCCCAGGCAGCGGACATGACATTGTCGACACCGTCGTGGCGGGCAGAAACCAGGACGGTGGGGCCGTGGTTGAGGAGGCGATAAGCTTTCGGCAGCGGGACGGGGGCAATGTTGGCGTTCATCGATGCTCCTTGGGTCAGGGGAGGGTTAACAAGCCAGGCGGCAACCGGGCGCTATTCTGTCAGCTTACGCAATGGAGCGCGGAGCATCATTGCAACAGAACGTGCGATGGCTGCCTTTGCTCCGGACAATCGCCTTGCGCCGCCCGGCAGTGCGCGTTTCAGCGCACGCGCTTGCGGCTCTGCACCGCCAGGTCCAGGGCTTTTTGCATGTCCAGCCGCGCCGAACGGCCCACGTCCTTGTCGTTGAGCTGGTAGCTGCGCTCGGAGGGCAGGATGGGCGCGGTGAGGTCCTCGGCATCCATCCGTTCGAAGTCGTGATTGTCGCCGATAGTCATGGCGCTGCGGCGCAGCAGCATGCGCACTTGCTCGGGTTCGAGTTGCGGGTTGATGGACAGCATCGCCGCCACCAGGCCCGCAACCATGGGCGTTGCGTAGGACGTACCGCAATGCACCGCACCGGCCTGGCCGGCGCTGACCGTCGAGGCGTGGGCGCAAGCGGCGGCTGTGATGTCGACGCGCATGTCGATATTCGAGGAACGGCGCTTGACCGCATAGGCCGGGTCGTCGACTGCGATCCCGGCGCGCGCGCTGCGCTGGTGGCCGCCGACCACCAGCAGTTGCTCGGTAATGAACGAGGAGGGCAAGCGGTATTCATCGCTGCCCGAGAACGATGAGCCATTGCCGGCGGAGTTTATTACCACCACGTCGGGATGTTCCTTGCGCAGCCACAGGAAGAACTCCTCGAGCAACTCCTCGTACCCACCCATGGCGATGCCCGAGCGCAGCAGTGAGTCCACCTCGTCGCCTTTGACGTCTTTGGCGCCGACGCGATGAATGCCCCAGCTCCAATTGAGCACGCGCACGCCGTCTTCCACGAGGTTAACCGAGGCGGCGATATTGGCAGTGATTCCGGCATCGGAATTGCGCTCGACAATGACCTCGAAGCCACCGCTCGCCTGGTCCAGACCACGCAGCAAGCCCGTGTTGCCGCCATTGTCCCAGCGCGCGGCGAGGATGCCGGCGACTGTGGTGCCATGGTTGTCCGGCTTATCCGCATCGCGTGCGTAGACGCAAGTGCGCGGCAGCGAGCAAGCCCCGACGTAGTCCGCAAAGTCCGCGGTGTCGAAATCCACCGCGCGCTCGATCAAGCCGATGCGCACCGGTTGGGGCTGCACAGGCGTCTGCCGCCCGGGGACGCGCCGCTGATAGTAGTTCACCGCATCGAGAAAGCGATTCGCGGCCCATTCATCCGAGTCCGTGGCCGGTTTTTTCGGCTCCTCAGCCTGTGCCTCGACAGGGGCTTGTTCGGCCTCTTCGGCGGCGGACTCCTCGATCACCACGGCGTCCACGCTGGTCTCGCTGCCCAGGCGCAGTACCAGTGCGTCACGCTGCACCAGGTCGCTGGCGGGCAGGCGCAGTTGGTACAGGTTCAGCGGCGCAATGCTGCCGACGACCGTCGCGCCGTACTTATGGGCAAGACGCTCAGCCTCCTGGTGGCCGTCCTGGTCTTCTTCGATCAGCACGCTGACCAGATCGACGTATGTGGTCAAGCCGTCCATGTTCTTCGCCACTTCGTCCGGCCCTGCGGCCAGTACGTGGCTGTTACGCAGGGTCAGCCAGGCCGCGTTGCTGGAGCGTGGGCCGTCCTCCAGCCAGAGGGGAGCGCTCTGGTAACCGTCGCTGGCCAGGCGCAAGCGCAAGTTTTGCCCGTCGCGCTGCACCGCATCCGCAGGTATCGCCTTCGCACCCAACTTCAAGCGTGGGGTTCCATCGCCCATGCCGTGCACGGTCAGGCACCATTCCTGGTGCTGGCTTTGCAGCAGGTCACCGCACCGTTTCAGGCTTGCCAGGCGCAGTGGCTCTTGCGCAGCGGCCGGCGCACTGGCGGCCAAAGCGAACAACGTGGCGAGGGCAGCGGATCGAAGGGGCATTGGGCGGGGTTCCTGGGCAGGCTCGTTTTGTTCCGACTGCGGCAATGCCTGCTTCGTTCAGGGCGAGACCATTCAAGGAGGGGCCGGTAGCAATTATCGGCACAAGCGCGGCAATCGACTTTTCGATCAGCAGTGGGTCTAGGAGTGCCCAGCGCTGATTCATAGGGATTTGAGCAACACTGTTTGTCCTGTCGATCGATTTTTACGCGCTCGGGCACCCCTTAACATCGTCTCCAAGCCGCAAGCATTAGCTGATGCGGACACAACCAACGAGACGGTGAAGAACATGAACATGAAAAAAATCGCAGCGCTCCTGATGCTTGCCAGCCTGGGCGCCAATGCTTATGCGGACACGACGAATACTTCGAGCACCCCGATCGAAACCTACAATTACTCGACGAAGCTGGACATCGAACACGTGATCTCCATCACCGAACCAGCGAACGAATGTGCGCCCGTGCCGGTACAGATGACTTATGAAGACTCCCATGGCCAGCGGCATGTCCTGCAGTATCAAACGATGGGGACCGGTTGCTCCAATTGACCGGTGCGTAACGATGGAGGGTCGACACTCCATACCTGCCGCACTAAGTGTTTTTAGCTCCGACAATAGCTGCATCCGATGCCAGCAACTGCGGGATTGATTGCTTGAGAAAATCCACCCAGGTTTTGGTTTTCGCATCCATGAACTTGCGCGATGGATAGATCGCGAACAGGTTCAACTCCTCCAGTCGGTACTCAGGCAACACCCGCACCAATGTCCCCGCCCTCAGACCGCGTACGGCCGATGCGATTGGCTGAACGCCGATTCCCATGCCTTTTTCAATCGCTGTGGTCATGCCATCGGCAGTATTGATGTGAAAAGGCGAAGCGCCAATGGTGATGGTTTCCAAGCCTCGCGGGCCGTCGAACGTCCATTCCTCAGCCGGCATCACGGTGTTGACGATACGCAGGCACTCATGCCCGCCAAGCTCGCCGGGAGAGTCCGGCACACCGCGTTTGGCCAGATAGGCAGGTGATGCGCAGAGGACGCTGTAAGTCATGCCCAGCCGTTGGGCGACGAAGCCCGAGTCCGGCAGGTCGCGTGCCAGCACAATGGACATGTCGTAGCTTTCCTCCAGTAAATCCGGAACGCGGTTGGTGAGGGTCAGGTCGAACAAGACCGTCGGGTGAATTTCCCGGTAACGGGCAATCGCGTCGATTACGTAGTGATTGCCAATGGCCGACATGGCGTGAATCTTTAAACGACCGACTGGCACGGTGTGGGCAGTTCCCGCTTCTTCCTCGGCCTCGCGTACGTTGTCGAGGATCTGTTCGCAGCGTTGCAGGTAGCGCACGCCCGCTTCCGTGAGCGCGAGACGGCGGGTGGTGCGGTTGATCAAACGGGTGTGCAGGCGGGCCTCAAGGGCCGTGACGGCTTTGGAAACGTTGGTGGTCGTGGTGTCGAGCAGTTGCGCTGCGGCAGTGAAGCTGCCGCTTTGGGCTACGGCGTTGAAAAAACGCATGCTCTGGAAGAGGTCCATTTTTTCATCTCGCGGTTCGGGCAGGGAAGTTTGGGGAGGGCGGCCCTTGCGCAACCGCACCGTCGTCTATCAGCTTGTACGGGCAATAAAGCCTGGAACACCGGTTTCGATCACTGAGTTGAATCGAATCCGGGTGGTAATGTCCTCTTTGATTTCTCGCATCGCCCGGTGCGGCAGCGTCGCCAGATGGAAATTTTCCCGTATACGGTCCGGTTTCGCCGAAGTCGTCAGGAAAGCCGTCCCGCGTTGAACTGCCCACGCCAGCGCCACTTGTGCCGGGGTGCGTTGTACATGCCGGGCGATGCCGGTGAGCACCGGATCTTCCAAGACATTGGGCAGCATTCCATGCCCCAGCGGCGCAAACGCCAGCAAGATAATCCCGTGTTGTTTGCAAAACTCCAGCATTTCCCATTCCGGCAGGTAAGGGTGCGATTCTATCTGCACCACGGAAGGCTTGATTCGCGCGCCGGCAACGATGGTTTCCAATGCCTCCAGCGTTATATCCGAAAGGCCGATGGATTTGCAGAGGCCTTCGTCCACCAAGCTTTCAAGGGCGCGCCAGGTGTCGAGCAGGGTAATGCCGCCATCGTATATGACGTGTCCGAAAACGTCCCGTGGATCCTGTTCGTCGCCGGGTTGGAAGGCGAACGGAGTGTGGATCAGATAGCAATCGAGGTAGTCGACCTGAAGGCGCCGGCAGCTCGCTTCGAACGCCGGCTTGACCCGTTCGGGTCGATGGTTGGTATTCCACAGTTTGGTGGTGATGAACACATCCTCACGGCGGATTTTACCGGCGGCAAATACCTGCTGGAACGCTATGCCAATCCTGTCTTCGTTGCGATAGCGCTCGGCGCAGTCAAAGTGCCGGAAACCCGCCTCCAACGCATATTTGACTGCGTCGCAGGTGGCTTCCAGATCACGGAACAGCGTGCCAAATCCTACGGCGGGCATCGAGCCAGCGCCGTTATTCAGCGGCAGGCGCGTGTCGCGAAGGTCATCGTGAAAGGCTTCGTATGTCATGTCGGTTCTCCTAAAGGGGCCATCAGAGTGGTAAGGAATCGGTACGAATCGTGGCGACATTGGGCACGATGACGCCTGCGTCATTGCCGCCCAGGGCCACGAACAGCTGGACCACGTCCAGATAACGCGCGGTCTGTACGCGGATCTGCCCGAGCAGCGCTTGCTCATAGGCGCGTTCGGCTTCAAGCACTTGCAGGATGCTGTTTTCGCCCTGGGCGTAAGCCTGTTGGTTCAACTGCAAACTGGTGTCGGCGGCGCGCAAGGCGTCGTCCTGCGCAGCGTTCTGCTCGGCACCGTGATTGATGGCCTGCAAGGTGTCCGCAATCTGGCCAAATGAGCTAACGACCGTGTGCTGATAGCGGGCGAGGGCGGCGTTGTAACCGTCAACGGCGGCCTGGCGCTCAGCCTTGAGTGCGCCGCCATTGAAGATCGGCGCAGTCATTCCGGCGGCCAGACCCCAGAGGGCGGCGCCGCCATTGCCGGATGCGGCTTGGGTCAGTGAGGCCGAAAGCTCGACGTGCGGATAAAGGCTGGCAGTCGCTACGCCCACTGCTGCGCTGGCCATATGCAACTCGGCCTCGGCTTGCAGGATGTCCGGACGTGTGCGAGCCGTCTCGGACGGCAGGCTGACCGGAATGCTCGACGGTGAAGCAAAGTCATCGAGGACGAAGTCTGGCGCGATCCAGTCCGCCGGGCCTTTGCCGGCAAGGATCGACAGTGCGTGCCGAGCAGCGTCGCGCTGTTGGGCGAGTGGTGGCAGCAGCGTGCGATCCTGGGCAAGGCGGGTTTCGGCCAGTGACACGTCGATCCGGGTCGTGGTGCCGCTCTGGTGTGCCCGGCGGACCAGTTCAAGGTTTTTCGCATCGTTGGACAGCAGCGTTTGTACTGCCCTGATTTGCGCATTGGCTGAGGCAAGCAGCAGCGCTTGCTGGGTGACGTCCCCGGTCAGCGTGAGGTAGGCCGCCTCATAACGATGCTTCTGCAGGTCCGCGAATGCTTGTTGCCCTTCGACCGCGCGTTCGAGGCCGCCAAACATGTCCAGGTCGAAAGCCACCCGTGGGCCGATCGCATAAACATTCGACACGCTCGGCTCAGACGCTGTGTGGGTGCGTTGACGCCCGGCGGTAGCGCCAATATTCACTTGCGGATAAAAGGCACCTTCCGCCGCCGCAACAGACGCCGCGGCTTGGCGAATGGTCGCATCGGCGGCCACCAGTTCGAGGTTGCCATCGATGGCTTGGCGCATGACTTCGTCGAGCTTGGGCGAACGGAACGCCGACCACCAATGGCCATTGATCCGCTTGCCCATTTCAAACTGCCCACCGGCCGATTGCTGCTCGGCCTGTGGGTCGTAGTGCTGCGACGAACGGGTGGCAGGGCGCACAAAGTCGGGGCCGACGGTGCAGGCGCAAAGCATCAAAGCCATCCCTAGCGCGTTGACGGTGCACAGGAACGCAGAACGGGTGAAGCGCAGGGACGTTTTCATTTTCCGGACTCCACGAAAATATCAGTTGGCTGCAACAGGCTTGCGAAGGAACAACACCAGTGGGCTGACGATGAGTATCGCCACCAGCAAGATCTTGAATTGACCCACCACTGCAACGAACGCCGCCTGGTGGGTGACCAGATGATTAAGACCTTCAAGCGCCGATGGCGAGATGGGCGGTGTCATCCGATAGGGCGTTAAATGACTCGCCAGCGCCACGTGCATCGCCTGGGTGTTATTGAAGAAATAGAGTTGCACCACCGCCACGCCGAGAGTGCTGCCGTAGACGCGCATCAAGTTGAAGAATCCGGCGGCCTCGGGACGCAAGGTCGGCGCGATCGTGCTGAACGCGACCTTGCTCAGCGCCGGCATCAGGATGCCGAGGCCGATCCCTTGGACGAATCCGGTCACCGCCACGGGCGTCCAGTCCATGAGGGGTGAATAGCCGAGCATCAGCCAATTGGCATAGGCCACCAGGGTGATGCCGACCACGATGAATAGGCGAACGTCGATCCACACCGGCGCGCGCCCCATCAGCAGGAACGCCCCAACCAATGCGATGCCCCGCGGGACTGTCAGCAAACCCGTGGTATCCGGGGGGTAGCCGAGGATTTCATCGAGCATCGGCGAGGTCAGCGCCATCGTCGACAGCAGGACGAAGCCAAGGGCGAAGAACATCACCGTCGACAGGATGAAGTTGCGGTCCCTGAGCAATCCCTTGCCGAGAAAATGCACCTTGGCAGTCAGCACATGGACGAGGAACAGGTACAGCCCGAGTGCACAGGACAGCGCTTCGACCCAGATTTCCGGCGAGTCGAACCAATCCAGGCGTTCGCCACGGTCCAAGAGCATTTGCAGGGCGATCATGCCGAGGGTGAACGTGCCAAAACCGAAGAAATCAAACGGCGGGCGTTGGTCGACTTTCCTCTCGATGAGCAGCAACGCGACGACCATGAAAATGTACGCGGCCAGCGGTAGGCTCAGGTAGAACATCCAGCGCCAGTCGAGCCATTCGCAGACCCAGCCGCCGATACCAGGCCCGCTGACGATCCCCAGCAGCACCAGCGCCGTCCACTTCGGGCCAAATGCCGGGCGGCGCTCGGCGGGCAGCGTCTCCAGTGCGATCGCCATCGACAGCGGTGCCAGGACGCCGCTCGTCAGGCCTTGCAAGATGCGTGCGCCAATGAACGCCGGCGGCGAGCTTGCCAACGTGCCCAGCCACAAGCCGAGGGCGAACAGCAGGATGGCGACTTGGTAGACACGTTTGAGGCCAAAGCGCGCAGCCAGCCATTGCGCCACGGGCAGGGTGATGGCGCTGGCCGCCAGGTAGGCCGTGAAGATCCACCCGGCCTGATCGTCCGTCATCGAAATGCTGCCTTGTATCAAGCGCAATCCGGCATTGGGCAGCGGCAAGTTCACCGACTGCATGTAGGTGGCCAGCAAGGCAACCAACCTGAGCGAGCGCGCGTGCGGTGCGGTAAGAGCAGCGGTGGCGTTCATCAGGAGTTACCCGCAGTCAACAGCGACTTGAGCGGATACCACCAAGGCGTGCGGTACCCGGTATCGACTCGGACCGTGGCGCTGGTGCCAGAAAACAAAGGCATCGATGGATCCGCCTCGTCCAGCTCGAGACGCACCGGAACCCGCTGTACCACCTTCACCCAGTTACCGGTGGCGTTTTCCGGCGGCAACAGGGCGAAGTCGGCCCCGGCGCCGGGGCTTAGGCTGACCACGTGCGCCTTGAACTGCCGATCCGGGTACGTGTCGAGGGTGATGGTCGCCGTCTGGCCGGCTCGCATGTGCGTGACTTGCGTCTCGCGAAAGTTAGCCTCGACCCAGATCTCCCCGTCGCGGATCATCGCGAACGCCGCCGCGCCGTTATTGACGTAGTTACCGACTTGCAGGTCGTCGACTTTGGCGACGATACCGTCTTGCGGCGCGGTGACCGTGGCGTAGGCCAGGTGCAGCTGCGCTTCGTCAAGCTGAGCCTTGGCCTCACGCACCGTCGGGTGGCTGTCAATCGTGATGTCTGGATTGCCGTTCAGGGCAACGACGGTGCTGGCGATTTGTTGTTCCATCGAGGCGATGCGTTGACGGGATATCTTGAGGTCGGTTTCGGCGCGCTCATAGACGGCTCGCGACACGAACTCGGTGGCGACCAGGGCTTTTTTACGGCCGAACTCCTTCTGGTCGTAATCCGCCGCCGCCTTGGCCGATTGCAGCTCGGCCTGTTGCTGGCGATAGCTCGCCTTGAGTCCGTCAATGCGCAAACGTGCGATATCCAACTGTGCTTCGGCACGCTGGACGTCGATCAGAAAAGGTTCCGGGTCGATACGGAACAGCATTTCGCCCTTGCGGACCCGTTGGTTATCGTCGACAGCGATTTCAACCACCTGCCCGGAAATACGCGAGTTGATCGATGTCTTGGCCACGCGGGCATAGGCATTGTCGGTAGACACAAACGGTACGTTTGCAAGGTATTGCCCGTAGCCGATGACGGCCAGGAGCGCTGGAACGCCGGTCATCAGCAGCGGGCGCAGTTTCTGTTTCAGCGATTTTTCCGGTGGCGCGTCAGCAAGGTTCGGCCCTGGGTGTGCATTGGCTGGTGTTGCTGGGAGAACGAATGGCTTGGTCATGATCGAGTACACCCTTAACCGGGAAGTCGGCCGGTCCTGCGCGAAGTTCGCCAGGTCCGATGTCGTTGATTGCTGTGAGTCACCAAACTCGTACGCGGTGGGGAGGATCACTCCGTGCCGCTGTTTCGTCGTCACCAGAGCCTGATTCGAGCGCCGTTACAACAAAGCTGAGGGTCGAGGAATTTTTGATTCCTTAATTTTGTGCGATGGTGTAAGAATATGGCTGACCCTATTGGCATGCAAGGAATTTATACGACATGGCACAAAATAAAACTCCAGGCGCGAAAGGCCGTGGCCGGCCACGCGCCTACGACCCGCAGACAGCGCTTCAACAAGCGCTAGGGGTGTTCTGGAATACGGGTTATTCCGCCGCCTCGCTGGACAGCATCGCCAGCGCCGCCGGCATGAACCGCCCGAGTCTCTATGCAGCCTTTGGCGATAAACATGCGATCTACATCAAGGCGCTCGACCAATACTGGGAAACGGCCCATTGCGCCATGCAAGACGCATTGACCGATACCAGCCTGACGCTGGAGCAAGCCCTGATGCGCTTTTACGAAGGGCAGTTGGCGATTTACTTTTCGGGCGATGGCCAGCCTCGTGGCTGCTTCGCGATTGGCACGGCGACCACCGAGGCTGTCGAGGATCCGCAAATCCGTGATGTGCTTTCGCTTCGACTGAGCCAGCTCGACGCCGACCTTGAGGCACGCCTGCGCCAAGCCATCGACTCGGGAGAGTTAAAGGCCGATGCCGACCTGAGAGCCCTGGCCGGTCTTGCCTCTTCGCTATTGCACAGCATTGCCATTCGCGCGCGGGCGGGTAAATCCCATGATGAGCTGGCTCACCTTGCGCGCAGTGCCGTCAAAGTCATGTGCCGTTGAGCGGCGCAACAGAGGGGCTGGAAGACATTCTGGCTGAAGGCCTGTCGGTGATTTTTTGCGGAATCAATCCGGGCTTGTTGGCGAAGGCGCAGGGGCATCATTTCGCCGGGCGGGGCAATCGTTTCTGGCGGACGTTGCATCTGGCTGGGTTCACTGCGCAACCAGTGTCACCGGAAAATGACCGATCAATCCTTGGCTATCATTGCGGATTGACCACCGTGGTTGCCCGTCCGACTGCCCGCGCTGATCAACTGACGGCCCAGGAGTTCGAGGCTGTCGCGGTAGAGTTCGAGCAAAAGATTGCCCGCTATGCACCGCGTCATGTGGCGTTTCTCGGCAAGGTGGCCTACGCCGGTTTGTCCGGGCAGAAAGTCATTGAATGGGGGCTTCAACCCAGGACGTTCGGCGGAGCAGCCGCCTGGGTGCTGCCCAACCCCAGTGGACGCAACCTGGCATTCACATTGGAGCAA
The DNA here is from genome assembly GCF_000281895.1 of Pseudomonas fluorescens Q2-87. Classification (NCBI taxonomy): domain Bacteria; kingdom Pseudomonadati; phylum Pseudomonadota; class Gammaproteobacteria; order Pseudomonadales; family Pseudomonadaceae; genus Pseudomonas; species Pseudomonas fluorescens. The sequence continues at coordinate 2,593,524 of NZ_CM001558.1, forward strand.
CTGGTGGCTGCGTATCGGCAACTGCATCGGGCTGCGCGCTGACGGGCGACTCCATGCGATCGCCCAACGGGCCAGGCGATCTGTCCGTTCAGTCCATACGAGTGCCCAACACAATACCTTGCACCCTGAAATCATTGAGTGCCGCCACCCCGACAGGCAGAAGTTCCTGGGGCGGGACGCCTACCGTTTCGGCCAGGGCGATCAGATGCTCATGCCCGCTGCGCCGATGCTCAGTCAGCGATACCAGCAAGGTGTACGCCAGCGGTGCAAGGCGTGAAAAGATCACTTGGTCGCCACGACGTCGAAGCAGGAGCAAAGTGGGCGCCGATGATGGTTCGGCAGGCTGATGACCGGGCCCGATGTCGCACACCGGCCAAAGATAGGCGCGGGTCCAGGCCAGTGCCGAGACCACGGGAATGCCTTGGATCAGGTCGCCGTTCGGGTCATGGGCTGGGTCTTTCGCATCGCTCAATAGAAGCGCGCTCTCGCTCCATTCGTGGTGTGCCAGTTCGGCCAGCCACGCAGGGTAACCATGGCTATCGGTGCGTTGTTCCAGATGGCCGACAAACTCACCGGCGATCTGGGTGAACAGAGGTGTCTGGCTCCGGTGTCCGGCATAGAAATCGTTGACCAGCCTCTGCCAGTCTGCCGTAGCCAGGGTGCGGCGGATGACTGGGAAACTGCCTGCCAACAACGACTCGATATTGCCGAGAAACAGTTGCCGATAGACGGCCAGGCGCCGTGCTTGCAGCCCAGGCGGGCCCGGATTTCTTGGGTCGCGCACGTAATTGGCCATGCAGCTCAGTTGTTCAAGCAATCGTGCGGACATGCTGCGCCTCCAATCCTGTTTGCCGACCGAACTGCTGGAGGCGCTTGATCTGATCGATCTCCGCAAGCAGCTGCGGCAATGGAGGGAAATTGAAGTCCCGCTCCAGCAGCGTCGGCACCGGTCCCAGTCGTTCATAGGCCTGATGCAGTAGCGCCCAGACGTCTTGCTTGACCGACGCACCGTGGGTGTCGATTTTCAGGTCATCGGCCTCATCGTAATGCCCAGCGACGTGCAGGTAAGTGACCCGCCGCGTCGGGATCGCCGCGAGGAATTCGCTGGCGTCGTACCGGTGATTGATGGCGTTGACGTAGAGGTTGTTGACGTCCAGCAGCAGATCGCAGTCGGCTTCATCGAGCACGGCCCGTATGAAATCGATTTCGCTCATGGCTTGGAAGGGCGCTGCGTAATAGGAGATGTTTTCCACTGCGATGCGCTGGCCCAACACGTCCTGTGCCTGACGTATGCGCGCCGCGACATGGTGCACGGCTTCGTCGGTGAAGGGGATCGGCAGCAGATCATAAAGATGGCCCTGATCGGCGCAGTAGCTCAGGTGCTCGCTGTAGATCGTCACGGCGTAGCGATCCAGAAAGCCGCGTGTTGCACGCAACAGCTCAAGGTCGAGCGGCTGGGCACCGCCGAGCGAGAGCGACAGCCCGTGGCAGGTAATCGGGTATTGCTCGGCCAACCGATCCAACTGCTGGGCATAGACCCCGCCGACGCCGATCCAGTTATCCGGCGCGCACTCCAGGAAATCCACGGCGCCGGCGTCCATCGTCATGAGGTCCGCGAGCATGGCGCGGCGCAGGCCGAGCCCGGCGCTGGTGGGTGAGACGGTAATATTCATGGCTGTCTCCATACATGACAAAGCCCTCCCGGCATAAAGGCCGAGGAGGGCGGGCGTGCAGAAATTATTCTTTGGCCTGGCTCATGCGGGTGAACAGTTCGGTGGGCACCTTTTTACCGTTGGCGGTGTATTGGCCGGTGCGGTACTTGTAGGTTTCAGCCTCGGACAGATAGCCGTCGTGATTGCTGTCCATTTTTTCGAACTCAGCCTGCTGGGTCGGTGCGACGCTCAGGAATTCCTTCAGCGATACGCGATCGTCATGGTCGTTGTCGGTGCGGGCAAAGGAGGCATCGCCACATTTGCCTTCACCGCATTTACCTTCCGACTGGCTGACTTTTTTGCTCGTCTCAGCCGCGCCACACTTGCCTTCGCCGCACTTGCCCTCGGAAGTTTTTTCAGCCGAGGCCAATTGGTAGCCCTGGGGCAGGGCTTCTACTGCGAAGGCCGATTGGGCCAGGCTGAAGCCGCCAGAAATGGCCAGTGCGGCGAGAGCGAGGCGAGCGGAACTCAAGGTGTTTTTAGCGTGCATATCGTTTCTCCAAAGAAGAACAGCGTGTCCCCGGGCAACGTTGCGCGGGGCTTGTACCGTGACGCCTGTGCCGATGCCTGGAACCCGGCCCTGCGAGCAATTCGTCAGGATCCGGTAGCGGGAGGCAGGTGTGAGCGGACGGGGCTATTTGGCGTTTTCGATGTATCCCGGATGTTTCGGTTCGAGGGGTAATTTGTATTGGAGTGTGTCGCGGATACAGTGCGGTGATAGCAGGCTTGCACAAAGGCCAGGATCATCTGCCGCGTCAGTGCCGATTGCGATGATCAGGCGTTACCGCTAAAGTCCGGCCTTGGGCGTGCGCTGCGCCCGCGGTCCGCGCGAAGGGTAACCCCAGGCATGCTTGTAGAATTCCCTAACCCAGCTCCCGGCTTGTCGGCGGACCGAGCCCCTTGAGGAGTTGGCATGCCCGCTAACAAAACTTCCCGTCATCACGGCCTGGTGGATCTGGCCTCACTGCGCAAACGCGCCAAGCGCCTGCTCAAGGCATTGAAAAACAACGAGGCCGACGAAGCCTGCGAACAGTTGCGCATGCTTGGCCTTCCGGGCCCCGATTACCGCCTCGCCGACGTCCAATGGCTGGTGGCCCGTGAGGCCGGATTTGCCAGTTGGCCGAAACTGGTCGCCCACGCCGATGCTGTCGCGTTTACCTCCCGCCACCCCGATTTTGCCGCGACCGGCGAAGCCAGGGTGCAACATTGGCGTTGCGGAAATGACATCGAGCGCAGCCTGCGTGTCGCAGGTTTCGGCGGGGCGTTTCACATGTTCGATGATCCGATGGTGATGGGTCCCGTGCCTGCGTTGCCCGAGGATGAATACTGGTCGGTGCGCGCCAAGTACATCCAGCAAACGTTCGGTCTCTCGGCGGCGCAGGTCGAGAGTCGCCAGGCCCGGCAGCGGGCGGCATTGGCGCAGTTGCACCGGGACAGCGAATTGGTGCTGTGGTGCGAGGGCGACGCCTACGATCAGCTGTTCCTGATCCGGCTGCTGGCAAGCCTGCCCTGTCTGCCACGCCGACTCGAGCTGATCGAGATGAACCAGGTCCCCGGTGTAGAGCGGTTCATCGGTATCGGTCAGCTGGCGCCGGACCTTCTCGCCTGGCTGTGGCCGCAGCGACGCCCGTTGGCAGAGGCAGCCTTGTCCCTGGCGCGCCAAGCCTGGGCCGCTTATACCGCCCCGAACCCGAGCGCCTGGGCAAGCCTTGCCGGCCAGTCGCATCCGGCCTTGCCCCTGTTGGGGCCGGCCCTGGCGCGGCAACTGCAGGAGCTTCCCGGCGCGGACGATGGCTTGAGCCTCACCCAGCGATTGGCGGCGCGCATCCTCGCCACCCACGGCGAGTTACCTGCCGGCAAGGTGTTCGAGCATCTGATGATGCGGTATGAGCCATTACCGTATCTAGGCGACTTGATGTTCCACGCGCTATTGCAACCGTTGATCAACGCGCCCGCGCCGTTGATGAGCGAGGCCTCGGGCGCCGACTGGAGGCAGCGCTCGTTGCGACTGACTGCGCTGGGGGAGCGGGTCCTGGCCGGGCAGGCACACTGGCTTGACCAGGCGCCACCGGATCGCTGGGTGGGCGGGGTGTTTATCGTTGCCGACCAGGCGCCTTGGGTGGTCAGTGCACAGGGGCAAGTGTGGCGTCGCTGAAGCGCTGCGAGAGCGCTTCGTTCACCGGCTGATGGGTTGGCACGGCCGTTTGAACGTCTGCTCCAACGCAGCCTCTGAGAAGAATGCAGGGCGGACCGCGCACTGCCTCTTCACGTTTGGAGGATAGGCTCACATGAACATCTTAATGGTCCTTACATCCCACGATCAGTTGGGCGACACCGGCAAGAAGACCGGTTTTTGGCTGGAAGAATTCGCCGCTCCTTACTACGTTTTCCTCGACGCCGGAGCGACCGTCACGCTCGCCTCGCCCAAGGGTGGGCAACCGCCGCTGGACCCCAAGAGCGATGAAGAGAATGCCCAGACCGATGCGACGCGCCGCTTCGGCACGGATACCGCGGCCCAAGCAGCGTTGGCCGACACCTTGCCACTGGGCGAGATCGACCCCTACAACTTCGATGCAGTGTTCTATCCAGGCGGTCACGGGCCCCTGTGGGACCTCGCCGAAGACGTGGACTCCAAGACCCTGATCGAAGCCTTCTACGCGGCCAATAAACCGGTGGCAGCCGTGTGCCACGCTCCCGGCGTGCTCAAGAACGTCAACGCACCGGATGGTCAGCCCGTGGTCAAGGGCAAGAAAGTCACCGGCTTTACCAACTCCGAAGAGGAAGCCGTCGGGCTGACCCAGATAGTGCCGTTTTTGGTGGAGGACATGCTCAAGGCAAAAGGGGGCGAGTATTCCAAGGCTGCGGACTGGGCGAGCTACGTGGTCGAGGACGGGCATTTGATCACGGGCCAGAACCCGGCTTCGTCTGAAGCTGCCGCCAAGGCGTTGTTGAAGCGTCTGGCGCAGGAATGAGCTGTCCAGGATCGATAGTTTCAACTGGCAGGGCGTCTGGAGGAGAACCAGGTGCGTGCTGGATAGCGCATACTGAGTATGGTTGTATCGTGCAACCATATTTAAATTGGAGTTCCCACATGAATATCGATCCTGCCCTGGTCGACGGAATTCGCACGGCGTCGCGCACGATGGTTCGAGAGTGGGGATTCTTGGGCGCAACGCTTGCAACCACCGTCTATTCGCCTTCGGCCGTGCACGCCCTGCTGGAAATCGAGGCAGCGAATACCCTGACCGCAGCCCAGCTCGTGCAGGTGCTTGGCCTGGATAAATCCAGCGTCAGCCGCATGGTGGGTAAACTCATCAAGGCGGGAGAGTTGCAAGAAAGCGCTGGCAATGATGGTCGCATCAAAAAACTTCAACTGACCCAGCAGGGGAGAATGACCGTTGCCCGAATTCATGCTTATGGGCAAGCGCAGGTGAAATCCGCAATGCAAAAGTTGAATCCTTCGCAACAACGGACCGTTGCACTAGGGTTGGCGGCGTATGCCCACGCCCTGACGATAGCCCGTACGGGCGAAGCTGAAGCTCCGGGTGTTTGCATCGAACTGAGCACTGGCTATCGTCCGGGGATCATTGGGCGGTTGGCCGAGATGCATGCGGGTTTCTATTCCACGCATTGGGGCTTCGGTCCGGTTTTCGAGAGCCAGGTCGCGTGTGGTGTCGCCGAGTTTGTTGGCCGTCTGGATCAGCCATGTAACAGCATCTGGAGTGCGATTGTCGATGGACGCATCGTGGGTTCGATTGCCATTGATGGCGAAGACCTGGGCAGAAATGAGGCCCACTTGAGGTGGTTTATTCTTGAGGACGAATGTCGTGGCTGCGGCGTAGGCCGCCAGTTGCTGGATGAGGCGGTGGGATTTTGTGACCGAGTCGGTTTCGACGCTATTCAGCTCTGGACCTTCCAGGGCCTGGACGCTGCACGCAGACTCTATGAGGCCTCTGGGTTCGAGTTGACAAAAGAGGAGCAAGGAAACCAGTGGGGCACAGTCGTCACCGAACAGCGATTCACGCGGTACAGGAACGGCTGATGGAGCGGTACATTTCATCGACGAATAGGGTGATGCAGGGCGCCTGAAATGACATAAATCCATGGCACCCCGCAAACACCTCGCAATGCATCAAGCGTCAAACAAAGCCTTGTGCCGTGTGACGAAGGTTTTCACGGTCATCGGCGGCTGGCCGGTTACCTCTTTGATGATTGAGTCTTCGCCTGCGAAAACGCCGTGCTGGTAGTCCTGTGCAACCTCAATCAGGTGTTGAATCAGGAACGCTGGTAGCCCATCGGCGGACAGTTCCCGGCGGTATTCATCAAGGCTGATGGGCACATAGGTGATTTCTCGACCCAGAACCTTGCCGACTTCGTCCGCTACGCCTTGCTGGCTCAGTTCAACCGGGCCGTGCAGCGGGTAGATCTTGCCCTGGTGGGGTTCTGGATTTTCCAGGATTGCCGCGATCAGTCGTGCTTGATCCTCTGCCGCGATGGGAGCATGACGACCGTCGCCAAAGGGCAGGCGGATTTCGCCGTTCCTGACGATGTGTTTGCGCCAGTGTGGGTAGATCAGCCATTGGGCGAAATAAGTTGGGCGCAGGTGGGTCATGGCCAGGCCCGACCAATCGAATACTTGTTCCGCCGTGAAGTGGTCGAGTGCCGCATTGCTTTTTGCCACTCGCCGCGAAGAAATCTGCGACATATTGACGACAGCTTCCACGCCCGCCTCTCGTGCAGCCAGCGCAAAGCGAGCCGTTGCCTCGATTAGACCTGGTGCAATTGGATATACGAAGTACGCTCGCTTGATGCCTTCCAGGGCGCTCCGAATCGCGTTGAGATCCAGCAGGTCCGCAACGACAACCTCTGCGCCGGACACACGCAGCTTCGCGGCTCTTTCATCGTCGGTGTGCACCAGTGCACGAACCGGCATATTTTTCTCGAGCAATATTTCAACGGTCTTGCGCCCGGTAAAACCGGTAGCACCTGTGACAAGCGTTTTTGGCGCATTCATCGTTCATCTCTCTCTGTGGAATTCCGCTCATGCGGAGGGGGTGGGGAATATGATGATTGAAATATTATTAGATTACGATCACAATCCAAGTCAATGGGCAGCCTGTAAATAAAGGGGATTCGAATGCGCAAGACCAGAGATGAGGCGGCCGCTACGCGGCGACGGATCATCGAGTCGTCCCGAAGTGAGTTCCAGCGCAACGGCATCGATGGAAGCGGTCTGACAGGGCTGATGGCGGCTTCGGGATTGACCCAGGGGGGCTTCTACAAACACTTCAAATCCAAGGCGCACTTGGTGTCTGAAACAACGGCGTCTGCCGTGACCGATCTGGCCGATCAGCTTGATGAGCTTGCGCGAGAGGAGGAGGGAGCACTGGAGGCGATCGTCCGCGCATACCTTTCACCGGGTCATCGTGATGGGGACAAAGGCTGTCCTTACGCCGGCTTGGGCAGTGAATTGGCCAGGGGCGATCAGCACGTGCGTGGCGTTGCTGTAGAGGGTTTCGAGCAGATGGTGAACGTGCTGTCGCGACAAATAACTGATGCGCCTGCCGAAATTGCCAGGGAGCGGGCAATATTGACGATGTGCGCGATGATGGGGGCGTTGACCATCGCGCGAATCGCCAAGGGGGAGGCGTTATCCGACGAGGTGCTGCAGGCTGTAAGCGCCCAGTTGATGCATGGGTTGCAAGCCCGTGGTGAAGGCTGCGATGAAAGATACGGTCCTGGCCAATGAGTACTTGAGTCAGTGGACGGAGCGTTAATCATCGATATACTCGTCAGCTTCCCTATCAACAGCTAGATAGTCTATGGACACCCGCCAGCAGATTCTCCAGATTTCCCGTCGCGACGTTCAAGCGAGGGGTTATAACGCCTTGAGCTTTCGCGAGTTGGCCAAGCAGATTGGCATCAAGAGTGCCAGCATCCACTACCATTTCCCCACCAAGGGAGATTTGGGTGCTGCATTGGCAAGGCAATACACCGAGGACGGCGCGGCCTACCTCAGCACCTTGCTCCAGACTTGCACCAGCGAGCGTGAGTGCCTCGACCAATATGCGGCGATCTTTCGCGCCGCGCTCGAAAATCAAAACCGTATGTGCCTGTGTGGGATTCTTTCGGCCGAGGTTGAAGACCTGCCACCTGAGGTTCGCCTTGAGGTGCGGAGGTTCAACGAGGCCAACCTCGATTGGCTGACCGAGGTCCTCGCGAAGTGGCGCCCAGAGCTGGAAGACGAGACCAGACGTCGTCGAGCGCTCGGAATCTTTTCAGCACTGGAGGGCGCGCAACTGATCGCCCGGGGCAGTGAAGACATTGCTGCCTTCGACCTGGCCTTGCAGGCCTATCGTGAGGTGGGTCTGCTCTGAGCAGGCCCGCAACCCAAGCCATTTGTACTTGCGAGGGTGCCGCTTCCTTGAAGCGGCACCCGATCCGACATCGAGTTTCAATCTCTGGGAAATTATTAATAACCTATCGGTAGATAGGTGTTGACACGGCATAAGCTTTCGAGCGAACTTATACCTACCGATAGATAGGTGTATTTGGAGCTTTGCATGAAAGTTTATGACATCCCTGGTTTCCCCAACCCCCTGCGCGTTCGTATTGTCCTGGCCGAAAAGGGCTTGGGGGCGCACGTTGACTTCATCAAAATCGACCTGCCCGCAGCGGAACACAAGCAACCGGCGTTCCTGGCCATCAACCCGCTCGGTACCGTGCCGGTACTGGAGCTGGATGACGGCACCTACATTTGCGAATGCACGGCCATTACCGAGTACCTGGATAATCTGGACGGCAACCCGATCCTTACGGGCAAGACGCCGAAGCAAAAAGCCATCATCCACATGATGCAAAAGCGTGCGGAGTCTGAATTGGCGGATCCGGTGGGATTCTATTTCCACCACGCCACGCCTGGCCTGGGCGCCGCTTTGCAGCCTTACAAAAGTCCAGAGTGGGAAGGGCGTGTGGAGTGGGGCAACCGTCAACGCGACAAGGCGGTGAACGGCATGAGGTACTTCGATCAAGTCCTGCGTGGCCAGCCGTACATCGCCGGTGAGCAGTTCTCCATGGCTGACATTACTGTGCTCGCCGGACTGATCTTCGCCGGCTTTGCCAGCATTGCCATTCCGGAAGAGTGCACCGCGCTCACTGGATGGCAGGCGAAGATACAAGAGCGTCCCAGCGTGAAGCATCCAGCCTGATACCACACGTGCCTCGGCCGGGAAGTGGCCGAGGCACACACACACACAATCGCCCTTGCCAGGGTGAAACTGATCTGATGTGGCATTTATCGAGGATCTCACTATGAAAGCGATGCAGTTCCGCAGCTTTGGTGGCCCGGATGTCCTTGAATACCTCGATTTGCCGTCCCCGTTGCCAGGGCGCGGAGAGGTATTGATCGACACCAGCGCCATCGGCGTGAATTTTCCCGATATCCGTGAACGGTTGGGGATGTACAACCGCCCCGAAACTCGTGTCGGCGGTGTCGCGTTGCCGCACGTGGCGGGGCTTCAAGCGGTAGGACGGGTTTGCGCGGTCGGAAAGGACGTCGCCGTTGAGTTGATCGGGCGCAAAGTCATGGCCTTGATGGTCAGCGGCGCCTACGCACAGCAAGCCGTTGCCCGGGTAGACATGTTGGTGACATTGGCCGACTCTGCCGACGACATCGCCATGGCAAGCCTGCCTTGCCAGGGCGTTACGGCATTTCTCGCCCTGCGCACTTGTGCGCATTTGCAGGCAGGCGAAAGCGTGTTGATCCAAGGGGCTGCGGGAGGGGTTGGCAGTCTGGCGGTGCAGATCGCTAAAGCGTTGGGCGCGCAGACGGTCTTTGGAACGGCCAGCACCGAAGACCGCCGCGCATTCGTGCGCAGCCTCGGGGCTGACCATGCCCTTGCCTACGACACGGCCAACTGGCCCCACGAGGTGCTGGAACTGACTGCTGGGCGCGGGGTGGATGTGATACTCGAGACCATCGGTGGTGACGTGTTCGATCAGAACTTCGAATGTCTGGCCATGTTGGGGCGCTGTGTTGTCGTCGGTTCCACGCGAGGCCCCGGCCTGCCGTTTGCGCCGCGTCGACTGATGGCCAAGGCGCAAACCCTGGCGGGTATCTATTTACCGACTTTCTTCCACTATCCAGGATTGATCCGCGAGGCCCTGCAGTTTCTCGCTGACGGCGTCTCAAGCGGTGCGATCAAACCGATAGTCGGAGCCACGCTGCCGTTGAGTCAAACGGCAGAAGCCCACGCTATGCTGGAGGGACGACAAGTACACGGCGTGATTGTCCTTGATCCGCAGGCCTGAGCGCACTGCTGCCATGAAGTCGGACCTCCCGTGCTAGCGTCTTGGCTTCGTTGAACCCTCGCCCGGTGTTTGCTCGCGCATGCCTACGCTCGCGCGAGTTGACGAAAAATAATTTCGCCAGCCTGTCGATTTCCTCCGTCGCCGTTCGACTAGCCTGTAGAGCCGCCACCAGGACGGCTTATCTGCCAACAGGAGATCAGGCCATGCGTTTTTTGGTAATCGTCAAAGCCAGCCCCGAATCGGAAGCCGGAGAAATGCCCAGCGAAGAGCTGCTGACGGCAATGGGTGCCTACAATGAAGCGCTGGTCCAGGCCGGGGTGATGCTCGCCGGTGAAGGCCTGCATCCCAGCGCTAATGGCGTACGTGTGCAGTTTTCCGGAAAGAACCGGACCGTGATCGACGGCCCCTTTGCTGAAACCAAAGAGCTGATCGCCGGTTTCTGGATCTTCAAGGTCCAGTCGTTGCAGGAGGCGATCGACTGGGTCAAGCGCTGTCCGAACCCGATGGTCAGCGACAGTGAAATCGAAATCCGCCAGATCTTCGAGCTCGAGGATTTCGGCGAGACCTTTACCCCCGAGTTGCGTGAACAGGAAGAACGCCTGCGCACGCAGATGTCCGGTCAATCCTGAAACCTGACAACAGGAGATTCACCGTGAGAATCATTCCCTACCTGACCTTCAACGGAAACTGCCAGCAAGCCTTCGCGTTGTACCAGGAAGTGCTGGGCGGCGAGCTGTTTTCCATGTCTTTCGCACAAGCGCCAGAGGAAGCCGGCGTGCCCAAGGACCCGAACCTGATCCTGCACGCTTGCCTGACCGTCGGCGCATTCAGCCTGATGGCCTCCGATTGTCCGCCGGGCCAGCCGTTTCGCAAGCCGCAAGGCGTGTCGGTTTCGCTCAATGTCGACAGCGTGGCCGAGGCCGAGCGCCTGTTCCATGGCTTGAGCGCCGGTGGCAGCGTGTACATGCCCTTGGAGAAAACGTTCTGGGCGGAACGTTTCGCCATGTTCGAAGACCGCTTCGGGGTTGCCTGGATGGTTAATTGCGAGGGGGCGAAGCAGGAACGACTGAAGCTCTGACAACCAGCGGACAATCCACTGGCTGGACGCCCGGCATCTCAAGACCCTCGATCAGGTGCCGGGCCGCCTGGCGGCCAATCTCGTAGTAGGGCAGTTGCACCGTGGTCAGTGGCGGGATGAACAACTCGGCAATGCCGATCATATTGTCGTAGCCAAGCACCGCGACGTCGCCAGGAATTTTCAAACCACGGCCCAACAACACTTGGTAGGCACAAAACGCAATGCGGTCATTGCCACAGATGAGAATGTCGAATTGTGGGCGGCCGTCGATGATGTGCCGGTCGAGGATGGGGGCGGTTTCATCGTAGGCATCATGATCGGAAAGGTCGTATTGCAGGAGGGCTTCATGGGCCAATCCGAACGCCTGACAGGCACGTTGCAGGCCTTTTTGGCGCAAGCCCCAAGCGAGGCTCTGTCTTGGTAGGTTGATGCACAAAGGGCGTCGATAGCCCTGGCTGAAGGCGTGATGTACGGCGCGATACTGTCCCGCCTCATCGTCAGGTACATAGCTGACCACGCGATTGTCATCGGCCAGGCAATTGGCAAGTATCAGCGGCTTGTTCTGCAAACGCTCAGGAATACTCACCTGGCGCAAGCCCATGGCGCTGAAGATCAATCCGTCGGGACGGTGCGACAGCATCAGGTCGATGTTCTGGTCGGTGGGCGGATTGCTCAGCAGGTTGAGGATAAAGACGTTCCAGCCCGCCTGCTGCGCAGTCTGCTCGATGGACAGTAGAAGCTCTACCGCGAACGGCGTGGTTGCGGTGTCCAGTGCGAATACGCCAATGGTTCGGGACTGCAGGTTGTCGCCGCGCATCTTTCGTGCCGAAAGGCTTGGGACGAACTGCAATTCGTCAATCGCGCGACGTACCCGCTGAAGGGTCTCGGCGCTCAACTTTTCCGGATTGTTGAGCGCTCGGGAAACCGTCATCAGAGACACGCCGGCCAGCTGTGCAACGTCTTTTACTGAAGTCATGCGGGATGCGACCGGTCGGGTTGACGCGCAATCATGACATAAGGGCCGGGCTTGCCGCGACTCGAATGACGAGGCTCATAGCCATCCCGAAGCCAGCGGCCAAGCCTTGGGGATGGCGACGCGGCCGCCGTTCCCGCTCGCGAACAGCTTCACTGCGAGGCTGTCAGGCCTAGGATAGAGGCGGCTGCTGAAACTGAAGCATCCCTTCATATCGAACACTTCTATGGACGAGCGATCGAGAAAGATGCGCAGTTCCAGCTGCGCTTGTGCCGGGTCGATCGACACGCTGCGCTGGCCACTCACCTGTGCACCCGAGCGATTGCGATCGAGCACCAAGCGTTGCAATGACGCATCGTAGTAAAGCAGGGTTTGTTCCTGGCCATCGGCACTGCAGCGCAAGGCGATACCCAGATGGCCGTCGGTGCAGTCGCGTAGGTCCAGATGCACGTGGATTTCGAGCCGATCGCCGGTCACCTGTGGCACCCATAGGCTGCCCGACTCGTCCCACCAGGGCGTGCTCGGTAGCGGCGACTCGCGCAAAGCCGTCAACTCCCGGGCCGGAAATACGCAAAGTCGATCAGCCCGCAACTCCAGTTCGCGCGGTAACCCGAGCATGCCGCACCAGTGATGAGCCTGGCTGGGCATCGGGCTTTCCCACATGTCGAGCCAGGCCCAAACCAGGCGCCGGCCATCGGCGGCCACGAGCGTTTGTGCGGCATAGAAATCGTGCCCGTTATCCAGCTCGATGAAAGGCCCGCCAGTGAAGTGCCATTCATTGTCGAGTCGGCCCACTCGATATCCGGTCTGGTACTTGTTCAACCGTTCGTAGCCTTGGGGTTGCATGCCCTGGGGGGAGTAAAGCAGCACGTCGTGCCCGTCCATTCGAAACAGATCCGGGCATTCCCACATGTAGCCATCGCCCTCTGTGCCGCTGGAAACATAATCGAGGAACTCCCAGGCGTGCAGGTCGGTTGAGCGGTACAGCGGCAGCAACGGCCTGTCGCCCAGGCGGGCGCCGGCTATCAGGTACCAATGGTCACCTTCCTTCCAGACCTTGGGATCACGAAAGTGCATGATCGCGACTTGCGGCGCGCTCTCGATGACGGCGCCATGCTTGACGAAGCGGATGCCGTCGACACTGGTGGCCAGGCACTGGACTTGGCGAATCAGGCGTTCATCGCCCACTTCTCCCAGCCAGGTGTGCCCGGTATAGATCAACGCCAGCGTATCACCGCACACCACCGCACTCCCTGAGAAGCACCCGTCGCGGTCGAAGTCATCCCCCGGTGCGAGGGCGATGGGCAGATGCTGCCAGTGGACCAGGTCAGCGCTCTTTGCATGCCCCCAGTACATCGGGCCCCATTTCGCGTCGAAAGGGTGGTGTTGGTAGAACACGTGATATTCGCCACGAAAGTACACCACACCGTTCGGGTCGTTCATCCAGCCTGCCGGAGGGCTGAGATGATAGGCCGGTCGATAATCCTCGATGATGCGAGACTGGCCGTGGCTCAGTGCCTGTTGGGCAAGTTCGAGGGTGGAGGGCAAGGAGGGGATAGCTATTGCATCGGCAGGCAAGGTCATAGCGCACCTGCCCGTGCCGAGCGCTGGATAACGCCATCCGGCAGGGCTTCCACAGCATGCGAATGGGCCCTCAAGGCCGAACCGGCGGCATCGAACAAGTGCAAATTGTTGGCCTCCAGTTGCAGTTCGACCCGGTCACCCACTTGCCACCCGGGGTTGGCCTCGCACCGGCAAATCAGCGGATCATCCTGGCCGGTTTCCATGTGCACGTAGGTTTCGCTGCCCAAGTATTCGACGCCCGTTACCACGACGCCTGCAGCACCTTCAGCGGCTTTGAGCGAAACATGTTCCGGACGAATTCCCAGGGTCAGCGGGACATCCGCTATAAGGTGGGAGCTGTCCAAGGGCAGGGAAGTCATGCCCAGCAAATGGCAGTCGACCAGGCTGGTTGCGCCTGGGGCATGCAGGCGTGCCGGCAGAAAATTCATCCGAGGCGCGCCCAGAAAGCCAGCGACAAAACGGCTGGCCGGACGCTCATAGAGTTCACGCGGCGAGCCCACCTGTTCAATGTGTCCACCATTGAGCACGACGATCTTGTCTGCCAGGGTCATCGCTTCTACCTGGTCGTGGGTGACGTAGATCATGGTCGAGCCCAGGCGTGCATGCAGCCGGGCGATTTCATCACGCATTTGCACACGCAAGGAGGCGTCCAGGTTGGACAGCGGCTCATCGAACAACAAGATGTCCGGTTCCCGCGCCATGGCTCGCCCCATGGCTACGCGCTGACGCTGCCCTCCCGATAATTCCTTTGGCTTGCGTTGCAGCAGTTTGTCCAATTGCAGGATCTGTGCGGTTTTCAGTACACGCTCGCGCAGGCTGCTTTTTTCGGTCTTGGCCAGTTTGAGCCCAAAGCTGATGTTGTCGTAGACGCTCATGTGTGGATAGAGCGCATAGGACTGGAACACCATGCCGACGCCGCGCTCGCGCGGCTCCAGGTCGTTGACCCGTCGTCCGTCGATCAGCAGGTCGCCATCACAAATGGAGTCCAGCCCGGCGATCAGTCGCAACAAGGTCGACTTTCCGCAGCCAGAAGGACCGACGAACACCACGAATTCGCCCGCCGCGATCTCCAGGCTGACATCGCGCAGAATGCGTGTACCGCCCAGTTGCTTGTTCAGGTTGTGTAGCTTCAACTTGCTCACGATGCTGCTCCTTATGTTGGGCTTCAACCCTTTAACGCGCCGGTAGTGAGACCGGAAACGATTCGGCGCTGGAAGATCAGCACCAGAACCACCAATGGGACGGTGACCAGCACCGATGCGGCCATCAACAGCCCCCAAGGCAACTCATGGGGGCTGCCACCGGAGATCAGGGCGATGGCGACCGGGACCGTGCGTTGCGTGTCTGTGAGGGTGAAGGTCAGGGCAAACAGAAACTCGTTCCACGCGGCGATGAACGCCAGCAGGCCGGTGGTGACCAGGGCCGGCCAAAGCAACGGCAACAGCACGCGGGTGAGGGTGACCCAGGGCGAGGCGCCGTCCATGATGGCTGCCTCTTCCAGTTCATGGGGCAGTTGTCCCATGAAGGTCGTCAACACCCAGACGGTGAAGGGCAGAGTGAAAATCGTGTAGCTCAGAATCAGCGCCCAGGACGTGTTGTACAGCCCCAGGGCGCGTATCACCTCGAACAATCCCGACAGCACCGCGACCTGGGGAAACATCGACACGCCAAGGACCAACATCAATACCGTGCCACGCCCCCGGAATTTCACCCGGCCCAAGGCGTAGGCGGCGGTCAGGCTGAGGAACAGCGCCAGGGTGACCACGCACAGCGCCACGACCAGCGAATTGCCAATCGCCCGTAGGAATGAGGCTTGGTTGAGTACTGCGGCGTAGTTGGAAAAGCCAGGGTTGTCGACCCAATAGCTCACCTGGAACAAGGCGCTGGAGGGCTTCAGCGACGTCACGATGGCGTAGTAGAAAGGAAATACCGCATACAGCAGTAAAAGCCCGATCAGGCACCAGAAGCCAAGGCGCAACAAGGTTTTTTTCAGCTGGCGAGGGCTCATGAGCGCACCTCCAGTTGACGGCGTCCCAGGTACAGATAAAGCATGGCGATTATCGCAACGACCAGAAACAACAGGGTCGACGCGGCGCTGCCGTAGCCGACATCCTGGAACTCAACCAAGTGCTGGCGGGCATAGACCGACATGCTCATGGTGCTTGACGAGTTCGAGGTCAGCACATAGATAACGTCGAACACTCGCAAGGAGTCGAGGATGCGAAAGATCGCCGCCACCAGCAAGGCAGGTACCAACAACGGCAGGGTGACCCGCCAGAACACCTTCAATGGATGAATGCCATCGACCCGGGCGGCCTCGTAGCAGTCGCCCGGCAACATTTGCAAGGCTGCAAGCATCAGCAACGTCACAAAAGGAACCGTTTTCCAGACATCGACGATGATCACCGCCCACATCGACAAATCCGCGTCTGCCGTCCAGGCCAACGGCGCGTCAATCAGGCCAAGGCTCAGCATCAAGTGATTGATGATCCCGAACTGGTCGTTGAGCATCCATGACCAGATCTTCGCCGAGACAATGGTAGGGATCGCCCAGGGAATCAGGATCAATGCGCGCACCAAGGGACGTCCCGTAAACGTGACGTTCAACAGCAGCGCCACCATCAGCCCCAGGAAGATCTCCAGTCCGACCGACACCACAGTGAACTGCAAGGTGTTGCGCACGGCGTTCCACCATTGTGGGTCGACCAGGACGCCTGACCAGCCGGAACTATTGTGGAACAGGTAATTGCTCAAGCCGACGAAGGTGGCGCCGTGGGTGTCCGCCAGGCTGGCGTCGGTCAGGCTGAACCAGAATGTGCGCAATAGCGGCCAGGCTGCCACCAAGGCCAGGCAGAGCAACATCGGAGTGAGAAACAGCCAGGCGGCGCGTACTCGACGACGCTGGAGCGGGGTCTCCCGGGAGGGCAGGTACTCGGGGGTTGCATGGGTAGCGGAGACAGACATGGCGATTTTCTTCCTTGTGGCTTACCAGTTCCGGTGTTTGATGCGCGTCAGTTCGCTTTCCAGTTCCACCAGCGCCTGGTCGACGGGTCGCTCGCCCGACAGCACACCGTGCACTTGATCGAAGAACGCGTTGGAGACCCGCGGATAGCGTGAGGCGGTGATCGCGGCGGGGCGCATGACCCCATCGTTGAGGATGCTGTGCAGTTGGCTGTAGTACGGCATCGCCGCGAGCAGTTCGGGATCTGCGTAGAGGGATTCGATTACCGGGTTATAGGCGCCGACCAACGCACGGTGTTTTTGTTGTTGAGCGCTGCTGAGGTAGCTCACCAAGTCCGCGGCGAGTTTTGGATGAGCGCTGTAGCGCGATACTGCCAAGCCCCAGCCACCGAGCGTGGAGGCATGGGTGCCGGTTTCGCCACCGCGGGGCAGGGGCGCGACGCCAACCTTGTCTTTCACGGCGCTGTCCGGGCTCTGCACCAGGGCCCAGACATACGGCCAGTTGCGCATGAACAGAGCATTGCCCGACTGGAACACGCCACGTCCTTCTTCCTCGGTGTAATTGAGCACGCCACGGGGGGAGATGTCGCCCACCCAGCTTTTCGCCAACGTCAAGGCCGCCCTCGCAGCCTGGCTGTTAATCACGATCTCGCCTTGTGAATTGACCAGGCCACCTGCTGGTTGGCTGCTGATCCATTCCAGCGCATTGCACGTCAAGCCCTCGTAGGCGCGGCCCTGGAACAGGTAGCCCCAGGCATTGGTGTTGCCGGCGCTGCGTTCGGCCTGTTGAACCGACCTGGCGGTAGCGGTCATTTCCTCCCAAGTCTGTGGCACCGGCTTGTTGTACTTCTCAAGCAGGTCCTTGCGGTAATACAAAAGCCCCGAATCGGTGAACCACGGCATGGTCACCAAGCGCCCGTTCACCGTGGCGTTATCCACCTGGGCCTGAAAGTAGCCCTGGGTCGCGTTGGCAGGAAGGAGTTCCCGCAAATCCATTAAATGCGTGGCCAGCATGCCCGGCCACACCATATCGATCTGGATGATGTCGATGTCGCTGGATTGCGCACTGAGGATTTGTTGATAGAACGACAGCCGCTCGGTCGCCGAGTTTGGCGTGGACACGACTTCAACGCTGTTGCCGGTTTGTTTCGACCATGCCTCGACGGCCTCCTTGCAGAGTTGCAATTCCGCGCCCACGGCGCCGCAGGAGATCGTCAGATTGGCCGCCATAGAGAGGGAAGGAAACCCGATGCAAAGGCCGAGCAGCGCTGCGGGAAGGAGCGATTTGAGCTGTTTCATGAAGCCCTCTTTATTTTTGTTTTTAGAAAAGTTAACGTTAACATCGCCAAATGTAGCAGTGTATTTGCGGTGAGGCATCCTTTTTTTCCTGGATTTAGACAATTCAGAAAAGGTCGGTTGCGGGACAGAACAATAAAAACAAAATTGGGAAAAACACATGCAGAAAGCATCAAGCTGGTTACTCGCAAGCGTGCTCGGCGCGTCGGCGGCCACTTCTCAGGCCGCGACGTTGGAGGAGCGCATGGCGGCGTTTGAAGCTCGGGCAAGTGCCGCCGAAAAGCGTGCCGCCGCCGCCGAACAGCAAACCCAGGCACTCGCCAGGGAATTGCAGCAAATCAAACTCGCCGCGCCCGCTCCTCAATCGACTTTGCCTGCCGTTGTGACGTCCACAGTCGACGCCCGCCTGGCGAAACTCGAAGCCCACCAGCAGGGCACCGACAAAAAGGGCGGCAGTGCGAGCCTCGCCGACGGGTTCAGCTTCAAGGGCTACGCTCGCTCTGGCTTGCTGATCAACGATGGGCTCGGAGGCGGTCGCGGCGGTCCTTATACGACCCCGGCCGGTTCAGTCGGGGGGGCCGTTGGGCGGCTCGGCAACGAGGATGACACCTACATGCGCATTGACCTCTCGAAAGAAACGTATGCGCAGAACGGCACCCGCGCCAAGTTCACTGTCTCCATCGCCGATGGCGTAGAAAGCTCCAATGACTGGACGGCCAACGAAAGTAATCTGAACGTGCGCCAAGTGTTCACCGAACTCGATCATCTCGCGGAATTCAAGGGCAACGCGACGTTTGAAAACGCCACGCTTTGGGCTGGCAAACGATTTGACCGGGACAATTTCGATATCCACTGGCTGGACTCGGACGTTGTCTATCTGGCCGGCACGGGAGGCGGGATCTACGACATACAGATGGGTAAGGATTGGCGTTCGAACTACTCGCTGATCGGTCGCAACTACGGGGATTTCAGCGAGGGCGGCGTCGATGCCGATGTGGAAAGCTACATTCTCACCTCCAATCAGTTCTTTGAAGGTGGGCAGTGGCAATGGATGTTCAACGCCATAGGGGCAAGGAAAAACGACGTTGGCACCCGCACCAATGAAGCAGGCCTGACGCCGGCCGATTCCGGCTTGCACAGCATGGTGGCCAATCACCAGAAAAACTTTTTCGGCCGCGAGGGGTTTTTCAAAACAGCACTGCTCTATGGTCAGGGGCTGGGTGCCGAGGTCAAGAACGTCGGCTCGGATGGCGAGCTGATCGACGATGCCCGGGCCGTACGCCTGGCGCTTTACGGCGAGACGCCCATCGCGTCTGCCTGGCGCATCGGCCCAAGCTTGCTGGCTGAACGGAGCAAGAACCGGTACGTCAAGGGTGACGACTATCGCTGGATGACCCTGAACGTGCGCCTGGCCAATGAGATCAACAGCAATTTCGAGATGGCCTACGAAATGAGCTGGCAGACCATGAAGCTCGATCCCAAGGGCTACCTGCAACGCAATGCAGTCGACGGTGACTTCTGGAAATTCACCGTCGCCCCAACCTTCAAGCCTGACTTGGGGGATCTGCTTACCCGTCCTGAATTACGGCTGTTCGCCAGCGTCATGAACTGGTCTTCGGACCTGGACCGATACAGCGCCACGGATGCCTTCGGCAAGACGGACTTCAACGCAGGCGGGGTGTGGCAATACGGCATCCAGATGGAAACCTGGTTCTGAGTTTCGTCTTGCAGGATTCACAAGCTTAGAGAGATGCCCGTGGTGCCTGTGGAAGCGAGCTCGCGATAGCGGTATTCAGCTAGTTCACTGTTGGATTAGCTGTCCTCTTCGCGAGCAAGCTCGCTTCCACAGGTTTAATGGGCTCTGGGTTGGCACACGACTCAACCTGGATGCCACCCCAACTGGCTCGAAATCTGTTGGCTGGCTTGCATCAGCTGTTTGACATAGTCCTGCTTCAACTCCTCCCTGAAGCGAAAGCACGGGAAGGACACGCTCATCCCACCGATGACATGACCAAAACGGTCACGAATCGGTGCCGCCAGGCAGCGCATGTTGTCTTCGAACTCTTCATGGTCTTCGGCATAGCCTTGCCGGCGGACGGTTTCCAGTTCCTGCAGGTACGCCTCGACGCTGGTCAAGGTGTTGGCCGTTCGGCGCTCGAAGCTTTCTTCTGCCAGGTGCGCGAGTAACTCCTGCTCTTCGAGCCAGGCCATCAGCACCTTGCCGATGCCGGTGCAGTACAGCGGCGCGCGCCGGCCGATGCGCGAGTACATGCGAAGGTTGTACTTGGAGTCGATCTTGTGCACGTAGACGATGCTGCCCTCGTCGAGAATCCCCAGGTGCACCGTCTCGCCGGTCAGTTCGTTGATCCGGCGCATGCCCGGTTCCGCTTCCCGAACGATGTCCAGGTGGGGCAGGGCCTGGGCCCCCAGTTCGAATAGCCGGACGCTGAGGCGATAGCGATCCTCGGCATCCTGCACCACATACCCACGGGCCTTGAGCGACTGCAAGAAGCGATAGACCGTGGCTTTGGACATGTCCAGTTTGTTGGCGATTTCCGAGACGCCGCTTTCTTCCGGATGCTCGGCCAAGGCCTCGAGTACGGCCATGGTCCGGCCGACTGCCGACACCTGGTCGTTGCTTGGGATGACGCTGTTGTCCATGAAGGCTCCAACGTGAAAAGTAAAACCCAAGGATATACGCAAGCAGATTAAAACGCTGTTTCATTTTTTCTTGACGAGGGAAAAAATCTGACTAGACTCGGGCCTTGAGAGAAAAATGAAACGCCGTTTTAAAAAAACACAAAAAGGCGCGTAATGATGAATCAAACACGGACCCATGGCTCGCATACCTGCCCCTTGAAAGTGGCGCTGGTGGGCGAGTGCATGATCGAGATGCGCGGCGAGCCGGGTGCAGTGATTACCCAGACCTTCGGCGGCGACACGCTCAACACGGCGGTCTACCTGGCGCGATTGACTCCTCGTGCCGCAGTGACGGTTGACTATGTGACGGCCGTGGGCAGCGATGCATTCAGCGTGGCCATGCGCCGCTCCTGGCTGAACGAAGGGGTCGCCGACGCCCATGTACGGGTGTTCGAAGATGCACTGCCGGGCCTGTATTTCATCCAGACCGATCTGCACGGCGAGCGGCGTTTTCTTTACTGGCGTGGTGAAGCAGCGGCACGGCGCATGTTCGATGGTCCCGAGGCCGACGCGACGCTGAATGCGCTGGCGGATTTCGACTACGTCTATCTGAGCGGCATCAGCCTGGCGATCCTGACCCTCGATGGCCGCGAGCGCTTGATGCACGCCTTGCAGCGCGCTCGCCGAGCAGGCACCCGCATCGTCTTCGACAACAACTACCGTCCCCATCTCTGGCCCGATCCGGAAACGGCGCGTCAGGCCTACCGCGACCTCCTGCACCTGACCGACCTGGCCCTGGTCACTTGGGAAGATGACGCCATCCTGTTTGGCTATCCCGACGCTGACGCTTTGTTCAGCGCCTATGCGCAGGCCGGAATCGGCGAGGTGGTGCTCAAGCGCGGCGCGGCTTCCTGCCTGATCCAATGCCCGGCGGGCCGTTTCGAAGTGCCCGCGCAAAACGTTGCCCACGTCATCGACACCACTGCCGCCGGCGATTCGTTCAGCGCCGCTTACCTGGCTTGCCGCCTGCAAGGCGGGGAGCCGACGCAGGCCGCGCGCTGGGGCCATCGCCTGGCTGCCCAGGTCGTTCAGTTTCGGGGTGCACTGATTCCCCCGGCGGCCATGCCGAACATGGGCACGTCCTCACTTCCTTCTGTTGCACAGGTCTGACTTTATGAAAATTGTTGAAGCGCGCGTCATTGTTACCTGCCCGGGCCGCAATTTGGTCACCTTGAAGATCGTCACGGACGAAGGCATTTACGGCATCGGTGATGCGACCTTGAACGGCCGCGAACTGGCGGTCGTCGCTTATCTGGAAGAGCATGTCCTCCCGGCGCTGATCGGCCGCGACGCCCACCGCATCGAGGACATCTGGCAGTACCTGTACCGTGGCGCCTACTGGCGGCGGGGCCCGGTGACCATGACCGCCATCGCCGCCGTCGATGTGGCGCTCTGGGACATCAAGGCCAAGACGGCGAACATGCCGTTGTATCAGCTGCTCGGCGGCAAGAGCCGGGAGCGGGTGATGGTCTACGGGCACGCCACCGGTAAAGACATCGAAGGTTGCCTGGATGAAGTCGCCCGCCACGTCGAATTGGGCTACAAGGCCGTGCGCGTGCAGTGTGGGATCCCGGGTATCGCCACCACGTATGGCGTCGCCAAGCGCAGCGGTGAACGCTATGAGCCTGCCGACAGCGATCTGCCGGCTGAACACGTCTGGGACACGGCCAAGTATCTCAACTACGTGCCCAAGCTGTTTGCCGCCGTGCGCGAGCGTTTTGGCGACGACCTGCACATCCTGCATGACGTGCACCATCGCCTGACGCCCATCGAAGCGGGGCGCCTGGGCAAGGCCGTGGAGCCGTACAACCTGTTCTGGCTCGAAGACTGTACGCCGGCGGAAAACCAGCAGGCCTTTCGCCTGATTCGCCAGCACACCACCACACCGTTGGCCGTGGGCGAGGTGTTCAACTCCATCCATGACTGCCGCGAGTTGATCCAGGAACAACTGATCGATTACATCCGCACGACGCTGGTGCATGCCGGCGGCATCACCCATGTGCGGCGCATCGCCGATTTTGCCGCGCTGTTCCAGGTGCGCACCGGCTTTCACGGCGCCACCGACCTGTCGCCGGTGTGCATGGGCGCGGCCCTGCATTTCGACACCTGGGTGCCCAATTTCGGCATCCAGGAACACATGCCTCACGAAGCACGCATCGATGAAGTCTTCCCCCATGCCTATCGCTTCGAGGACGGCCACTTCACCCCGGGCGATGCACCGGGGCACGGCGTCGATATCGACGAAAACCTGGCTCGCCAATACCCCTACAAGCGCGCCAGCCTGCCAGTCAACCGTCTCGAAGACGGCACGCTCTGGCATTGGTGAAACAGTCTTGCCCATTCAACAAACGGGGCGAGTGTCCCGTCAGGAGTGACCCGATGAAAGCGTTCCAGGTAAGAGCACCCTTCGAGTTCGGGTTGGCCCAGGTCGACTCGCCGCAGGTTGCCCGTGGCGAAGTCCAGGTCGATGTAGCCTATGCCGGCATCTGTGGCTCGGACATGCACATCATTCACGGGCAGAACGCATTCGTGCGTTTCCCCCGTGTCACCGGCCATGAGTTTTCCGGGGTGGTCCGGCAAGTCGGCGAAGGCGTAGAACACCTTCAAACGGGCGACCGCGTGTGCATTGATCCGGTGATCAGCTGCGGCACCTGCTATCCGTGTCGCATCGGTCGGCCCAACGTCTGCACCCGGCTGCAAGTGATCGGCGTGCACCGCGACGGCGGCTTCAGCGAGCAGGTTTGCGTACCGGCGCAAAATGCCCACCGCTTGCCCGATTCGATGTCCCTCAGCCACGGCGCCTTGGTCGAGCCTTATTCCATTGCCCTGAACGTGCTCGATCGCATGCAACCCCATCCGGGCGACAGCGTGCTGATCTACGGTGCCGGTGTCATCGGCCTGACGTTGGTGCAGATGGCCCGGGCGCTGGGCCTGACCGACATCACCGTGACCGATGTCATCGACAGCCGCCTGGAAACGGCGCGGGCACTCGGCGCGAGCCGGACCCTCAACGGCCAGGAAGTCGATGTCGAAGCAACCATGCGAGAACTCACCCAGGGCGAGGGCGTGCCGTTGATTGTCGATGCCGCCTGCATTCCCGCGCTGATGCCGCAGATGGTGCGCCTGGCTTCGCCGGCCGGTCGCATCGGCTTGCTGGGCTTCAATGCCACGCCCAGCGACCTGGTGCAGCTGGAAATGATCAAGAAAGAACTGACCCTGGTGGGCTCACGGCTTAACAACCGCAAGTTCCCCAAGGTGATCGAGCTGATCGCCAGCGGCCAGTTGCAGGTCCAGGACCTGATCAGCCATCGCGTCACCTTCGACGACATGCCCGGCGCCATCGAGCTGATCGAAAAACACCCTGAGCAAACCCGAAAAATCCTGGTGGAGCTGACGAGCGCCCATCACTGAGTCGTTGGTCTCACCGGTTTCATCGTGCCTGTAATGGGCATCCTCACCGAATAAACACAACAAGCGGGAGGTTCCACCATGTTTGGTCAAGGACGTAGCTTAATCATCATCATGCTGTTCCTGGCCGGGGTCATCAACTACCTCGACCGGTCGGCATTGTCCGTCGCGGCCCCTTTCATCCAGAAGGACTACGGTCTTAGCACGGGTGAGATGGGCATGATCTTCAGTAGCTTTTTCGTCGGCTATGCCGCCTTCAACTTCATCGGTGGCTGGGCCGCCGACCGCTACGGCGCCAAGACCACCTTACTGCTGGCAATGGTGCTGTGGTCGCTGTTCAGTGGCCTGACCGTGCTGACGGTGGGCTTTGCTTCACTGGTGCTCATCCGGATTCTGTTCGGCATGGGTGAAGGACCGCTGAGCGTCACCACCAGCAAGATGGTCAACAATTGGTACACCCCCAAACGCAGGGCTCGGGCGATAGGCGCGTCGATGTCCGGCACACCGCTGGGCGGGGCGATTTCCGGCCCGGTGGTGGGCTTCATCGCCGTCACCTACGGCTGGAAGATGTCGTTCATTATCATCATGGTGATCGGCCTGGTCTGGGCCGCGGTGTGGTTCAAGTTCGTCAGGGAACGGCCAGTGGGCGAGGGCGCTGAGGATATTCTTCGCGCCGAGGGGCAAAGCGAGTTGGCGGCACAACCGGTGCTCCCGCTGCGCTTCTACCTCAAGCAGCCGACGGTGCTGTTCACCTCCCTGGCGTTCTTTTCCTACAACTACACGCTGTTCTTCTTCCTGACCTGGTTCCCCAGCTACCTGACCATGGCCCACGGCCTGAACGTCAAGGACATGAGCATCGCCACGGTCATTCCGTGGGTGTTGGGCTTCCTCGGCCTGGCCCTGGGTGGTTTCATTTCCGACTTCGTGTTCAAGAAGACCGGGCGGATGATGTTCTCGCGCAAGGTGGTATTGGTGACGTGCCTGTTGGCCTGCGCTGCCTGCATCGCGTGTGCCGGGATGGTCAGCACGCTGTATCCGGCGGTCATTCTCGTCGCCTTGGCGGTGTTCTTCCTTTACCTCACCGGCGCCATTTACTGGGCGATCATTCAGGACACCGTTCCGGCGGCGCGGGTTGGCGGCGTGAGTGGTTTCATGCATTTCCTGGCGAACACATCGGGGATCATTGGCCCAACCCTCACCGGCTTTTTGGTGCAGTTCACCGGTTCGTTCACCAGTGCATTCCTGCTGGCGGGGCTGCTGACCGTGATTGGTGCCGCGTGTGTGGCGCGTTATGTGAAACCGCTGGCGGTGGCTGACGCCGGCGACTTGGCGGCAAAACGCCCGCAATCGGCTTCGGCCCTGAGCCACCCCTGAACAGAAGGAGCGTGTCGATGCTTGATGTGAAACTTGTTCCCAGCACGGGCGCCTCGCCGCAGATCGGTATCGTGCACCTGGGCCTGGGGGCGTTTCATCGCGCCCACCAGGCGGTCTACCTGCAGCGTCATCTCAATCGCCATGGCGAGAGCGAATGGGGGCTGTGCAGCGCCAACCTGCGCTCCAATCGCACACTGGTCGATCAATTGCGCGAGCGGGACGGTCACTATCACGTTGCCGAATACCGTGATCGCGAGCAGGTGACGCTGCGCGAGATCGGCGTACTGCGCGAGGCCTTGTACGTAGGCGAGGGCGGCCAGGACTTGGAATCGTTGTTACAGCGCATGGCCGCACCGCAGACACGGATCGTCACCCTGACCGTCACCGAAAAGGGCTATTGCCTGAGTCCATCCTCGGGACAGTTGCGCCGCGAAGATCCGCTGATTGCCCATGACATGGCTCATCCGCAAACGCCCCGTTCGGCCCCCGGCATCGTCCTTGAAGCCCTGCGTCGTCGCCGCGCCGCCGGCACTCCGGCCTTCACGGTGCTGTGCTGCGACAACATGCCGGACAACGGCCAGCGCACCCGCCAGGCGGTCAGTGCATTGGCGGCGATTCAGGATGCAGCCTTGGCGAAGTGGGTCGAGGAACAGGTAGCGTTTCCCAGTTCCATGGTCGACCGCATCGTGCCGGCCATGGATGGCGAATCCTTTCGCCGACTCGCGCAGGAACTCGACTGCCACGATCCGGCGGCGGTGGTGTGCGAAAGCTTCAGCCAATGGGTGATCGAGGATCGCTTTCCCCTCGGCCGCCCGGACTGGGAGCTCGAAGGCGTGCAGATGGTGGACGACGTGCGCCCGTTCGAAACGATGAAGCTGCGCATGCTCAATGGCAGCCATTCGCTGCTGGCCTATGTGGGATTGCTGGTCGGCCACGAAACGGTTTTCGATGCCGTCAGTGACGCGAACCTGCTGCGCCTGATCGGGCGTTACATGGCCGAGGAAGCCGCGCCCACCCTGGACATGCCGGCGGGTATCGATCTTTCAGTCTATGCCAATGACCTGAAGGCCCGCTTTGCCAATGACAGCTTGCAGCATCGCTTGCGCCAGATCGCCATGGACGGCTCGCAGAAACTGCCGCAACGCTGGTTGCTCGGGGCACAGCAGTTGCTCGATCAAGGGCGTGATATCGCTTGCATCGCCCTGGGTATCGCCGCGTGGATTCGCTATTGCACTCAACCGTTGCCTGGCCAACTGGCGCAGCTGATTGACGATCCATTGAACGCCACCTTTGCCGACCTGGCGGGGCGTTTCGAAGGCGAAGCGCTGGTGAAGGCCTTTCTTGAAGTGGATGAGGTTTTTCCGGCGCAGTTGTCGGCTCGTGCAGCCTTTCACGATGCCGTGCAAAGCGCCTATGCCGCCCTGGCCCGTGACGGCATGGGCAAGCTTCTAAGCACCTTTGCCGCACCCAACTGACAAACAAGGAGAAAAAATATGGAACAGACATGGCGTTGGTTTGGCCCCAAGGACCCGATATCCCTGGCGGACGTCCGTCAAACCGGTGCGACCGGCATCGTCACGGCGCTGCACGACATTCCTAACGGCGAAGTGTGGCCGGTGGAGGCCATCGCTGCGCGCAAGCAGATGATCGAGGACGCCGGCTTGAGCTGGTCGGTCGTGGAAAGCATTCCGGTGCACGAGGACATCAAGCGAGGTTGCGGGCGGCGTGACGAGTACATCGCCAACTACCAGCAAAGCGTGCGTAACCTGGCGGCTTGCGGCATCGATATCGTCTGCTACAACTTCATGCCGGTGCTGGACTGGACCCGCACCGACCTGACTTATGAACTGGCGGATGGCGGCTGGGCACTGCGGTTCGACCAGACTGCATTTGCCGCGTTCGACCTGTTCATCCTCCAGCGTCCGGGCGCTGAGGCCGAGTACGCTGCCGAGGATGTCCAGCAGGCCAAGGCCTACTTCGAACAGCTTTCGCCTACCCAGCGCGACACCTTGGTCGATACCCTGATCGCAGGCCTGCCCGGTGCCGAGGAGCATTACAACCTGGACAATTTCCGGGCCTTGCTGCGCACCTATGCCGACATTGACGAAGCCAAACTGCGTGAACATTTGGGTTATTTCTTGCGCGCGGTGATCCCGGTCGCGCAGGAGGTGGGTGTGCGAATGGCCATCCACCCGGACGATCCGCCCCGGTCGCTGCTCGGTCTGCCGCGCATCCTCTCCACCGCAGAGGATGCCCAGTGGCTGCTGGACGCTGCGCCAAGCCCGGCCAATGGCTTGACGTTCTGTACCGGTTCCTATGGCGTGCGGGAGGACAACGATTTGGTGGCGATGGCCAAGCACTTTGCTCCGTTCATCTACTTCACCCACCTGCGCTCCACCCGTCGTGAAGCGAACCCACGAAGCTTCCACGAAGCCCATCACCTGGATGGCGACGTCGACATGGTCGGGGTCATCAGTGCGTTGGTGGCTGAAGAACGCAGGCGTGAACGCGAAGGCGGCCCGCGCTTGCCACTGCGACCGGACCATGGCCATCAACTGCTCGACGACCAGCACCGCAAGAGCAACCCCGGCTACTCACTGATCGGCCGCCTCAAGGGCCTGGCCGAACTGCGCGGCGTGGAACTGGCCGTGCGCCGGCAACTGGGTTAGCCCTGTCCGGTTTGGCTGGGCAAGCCAGCCAAACCTCACCCAACGCTGGGCCGTGGCCGGGGGCAGGTGCTCGCTTGATTGTTCATAAATCCCCAGCCAACCCACCCAAAGCCGGGCCGGTGTTCTTGTGGTAAGGGCATGTCATGGCTGGCCAATACCTGCCTGCATATTCCACCGTTCCTCCAACCACCCCCAACCACCAGGGCTGAGTTGTAGGGATATACGTTCAGGTTGACAGGTTGATCACCTGGCCGTCCCGCGTGTTCAGCGACGGTCGGCGTTTGTTGACCACCAGTTCGCCGATCTGGATCAGCAGCGTACGGGTGACGTTGCGGCTCAGTCCCAACAAGCTCGCGGTGTGGACTTGATTGCAGTTGGCGTATCGGTAGGCGGTGCGCAACAGCTGCGCTTCGACCTTTTCATACAGGTCGCCATGCTCTTGCTCGAGCAGCTTTTCAAAGGCTTTTTGCAGCAGCGCGTCGGCCGTTTGGGGGATGGACGCTTGTGGGCTGTCTTGGCGTTCGATGCGAAAGTTCGACAGGTGCAGGTCCTGTTCGCCGATCACATTGTTGCGGCAGATCAGCAGCGTGTGATGGATGACGTTTTCCAGTTCGCGGATATTCCCCGGCCAGGAATAATCGAGCAATTTTCGTTGTGCCTGGGCATCCAGCGTCACTTCGCCGTGACCCAATCGGCGGCTGTACTGCGCAATGAAATGGCGTATCAACGGCAAGATGTCGCCGGGCCGTTCGCGCAGGGGCTTGAGCGCCAGGCTGACCACGTTCAGGCGGTAATAGAGGTCTTCGCGAAAGTGCCCGGCATTGATGGCTTTTTCCAGCTGCACGTTGGTCGCCGCCAGCACGCGCACATCGATCTTGATGCTCTTGCGTGAGCCCAGGCGAACCACTTCCCGTTCCTGCAACACCCGCAGCAGCTTGACCTGGATCGCCAGCGGCAAATCGCCGATTTCATCAAGGAACAAGGTGCCGCCGTCGGCCTCCTCGAACCAGCCGGCCTTGGCCGTCAAAGCGCCGGTGAAGGCGCCTTTTTCGTGCCCGAACAGTTCGGCCTCCACCAGCGACTCGGAAAAAGCCCCGCAGTTGACCGCAATGAACGGCTTGTCGCGACGGGCGCTGAGGTTGTGTACGTGGCGAGCCACCAACTCCTTGCCGGTACCGGTCTGGCCGATGATCAGTACGCTGGCATCACTGGGCGCCACTTGTTGCAGGTGGGCCAGCAAGGCGCGGGAGGTCGGGTCTTCGAAGACCTGGGCCGTGGCGCGTATCGAGGTGGCCAGGCCGGGAGAAGGGGGAAGCGTGAGGAGCTGCATGACGGTGGCCCGTTTAATGAAATTGCAGTGACTGAGAGGTGCTTGCCCGTGGTAACGACAGAGCGCACCGCGCGAGCCATTCGGCTTAAGGCTTAATCTAAATGATCTAAAAAACATAAAACAAATAACTTTAAGTTATTTGCTTAAGTCTTTAGCCCATACCGATGCCCCTCGTCTGCTGCTGTTGGCCTGTGGTTATGGAGCGGTTCGAATGTGCGGAGTGACAGACATGCCTACCCGTAGCCTGGCCGCTGCGGGCTGGTCGGGATTGAGGCGAATGCGCACCGGAATGCGCTGCACGATCTTGGTGAAGTTGCCAGTGGCGTTGTGCGGTGCGATGGCCGAGTAGCTGGCTCCGCTGGCTGGTCCGAGGCTTTGCACCGTTCCTTCCAGTGCCTGGCCCGGCAACGCGTCGACGTCGATACTCACGGCTTGGCTTGTCTCTACCTGGGCCAACTGCGTTTCCCGGAAATTGGCGGTGATGTAGACCGCATCGAGGGGCACGATCGCCAGCAACGGGCTGCCAGTCCTGACGAAAGCACCGACACGCACGGATTTTTGCCCGATCGTGCCGTCGAGCGGTGCGGTGATTCGGGTATAGGAAAGCTTCAATTCGGCGATGGCTTGTGCGGCCTGTGCATGGGCAAGGGCCGCCGTGGCTTTTTCCAGGTCGGCCTTGAGCACGTCAACTTGTTGCCGCGCCGCCTCCAGCACGGCTTGGCTCTTGTCTCGGCTGGCCGATTGAATGCTCAGTTGCGCTTCGGCCTGTTGCTGCGCTTGCACGGTTCCCGATCCGTCAGTGGCCAGGTTGCGATAGCGGGCATGGTTGACGCTGGCCAGCTTCAGCGCAGCCTCATCGGCGGCCAACGCGGCTTGGGCCTGGCGAATGGTGGCGTGCTGTTGGGTCAGGTGCGCTTGCAGGCTGGAAATGCCTGCTTGGGCGCTGGCGACCTGGGCTTTCGCCGCGTTCACGGCTGCGACGAAATCGCGGTCGTCGAGGGTGGCGAGCAGGTCGCCTTTTTTTACCCATTGGTTGTCCTCGACCGAGACCGTCTCGACTGTACCTGAGACCCGTGGCGCCACGACCGTGAAGTCGGCCTGGACATAGGCGTCATCGGTCGACTGTATCGATGCGCCGGATTCCGGACGATTGAAATAAACAACACCACCGATTGCCACGACGAGCAGCATGGCACTGGTGATCTGGGCTTTCTTTGGAAGGGCCATGATGGATTACCCGTAGGAGGAGGGTGACGAGGCGGCCTGGATGACAGGCGCGGGAATATGAGTCAGGCGAAGCACGAGGGGAATCAACAGCAGTGCCAGCACACCCAACACGCGATAGGCATCGGCGACCGACAGCACCAGCGATTGCTGGCCGAAAATGCCCATCAATTGTGACGGTTCAAGGCCTTGGGCATTGCTCGCCAGCGCTGCGTGATCGAGCAGCCTGTCGCCATGGAAACGGCCCCGCAGCGTAATGAGCTGTCCCACCACCGCCGCACCGAACAACGATCCGAAGGCTCGCAACGTGTTGATGGTCCCGGACACGTAGGGCCCTTCGGCGGGCTGCACCACGCTGGTGATCAGGAACAGCATCGACACCACCGCCATGGGTTGTCCAAAGGCTTGCAGCGTCTGCGCCAGGACAAACTGGTCGCGGTTCCAATCGCTGGTCAATTGCGCGCCGCAAAGGCAGGCGAGGGCGATCAGCAACAATCCCAACGCGAACACATGGCGTGCATCGACCCACTTCTGGTACAGCAGCAGCGCCACCACCGGACCGAGGATCAACTGCGGCAGCGCGACGATCAGGCCCGTCGAGGCCATCTGCAAAGGACGATAGTCCTGTAGTGGGCCGAGATAGCTGGCCGGCAACAGCGAGCTGGACATCAGCACCACCAGCAGCGAGACGAACAGGGTGCAACCGAGCCCAAGGTTGCGGCGTCCCAGGATCTGCAACTTGATGAATGGCGAGGGGTGATACCACTCGGTGATCAGGTAGACCGTCAGCAGGGCCAGGCCGGCGACCAACGAAGCACTGATCAATGACGAATTGAACCAGTCCAGCCGCACGCCCTGGTCCAGTGCGATGGTCAGCAGTCCGAACGCGAATACACCGCAAAGCATGCCGGGCCAGTTGGCTTGCCTAAAGCGTGGGATTTGGATCGGTTCCTGGGGCAAGCCCCAGGCAATCAGCCCGGCAGCGATCAGGGCGAGGGGAATGATCTGCCAGTAAACCCAGCGCCAGTCATACAGCACATCCGTCCAGTGCCCGGCGAGCCAGATGGACAGATTGGGCGCGAAGGTCGCCGTCATCGCATACATGGCCAACCCATACAGGCGGATGGGCGGCGGCAGGAATTTCAGGGCAGCCATCATCAGCAACGGAATTGTCGTGCCGCTGGCAAGACCCTGTGCGAAGCGCAAGACCAACAGCAGATCCAGGTTGTGGATGAAGGGCAGGATCAACGCCAGCAGCGAACACGTGCCGAGCATCCACAATTCCAGACGGCGGACCGAAAGCGTAATGGCAAACCACGCCGAAAACGGCATGGCGATCAGTTCCCCGGCGCTGTACGCCGTCGTGAGCCAGGAGGCATCGTCGAAGCCCAGGCCCATGGCGCCTCTGACATCGGCCAGCGCCAATGCGCCGACCCGAGTGTTCAACCCTGCCATCATGGCCGCAATAAAGATGCCCAGGAGCCCGACCAATGGGCGCTTCGAAGGCTTGGCCTGGGTGGCTTCGCGCGCCACGACATGGATGGGCGACGGTGCGAGGCTGTTCATTGGACCGCCTCCGGCACCCAGCCACCGCCCAGGGACTTGTAGAGATTGACCACGGTCAGCGTGGCATTGGTCGTACTGTCATTGAGACGGGTCTGGCTGGAAAGCAGGTTGAGTTGCGCCGTCAGTACACTCAGATAATCGGTGGCGCCTTGCTGGTAGCCTCGTTCGGCCGCATGCAGTGCCTGCTTGTTCTGCTCATAGGAAACCTGCAAGTCAGCGTGCTGACGTTGCTGGGCGGCCCAGGCGTCCAGGGCGTTATCCACCTCGTGCCAGGCACGCAACACGGTTTGCCGATAAGCCAGGGCAGCGCTTTTTTGCCGTGATTCGTTCAGCGCCAGGCGCTGGACCAGCCGTCCGCCCTGGAAGATCGGCAGGTAGACCGTTGGGCCGACTGAAAAGAAACGCGAGTCCCAACTGGCGAGATCGCCACCCTCGAAGGCTTCGACGCCGATTTTTCCTTTCAAACCGATGCGTGGATAGAAATCCGCCTTGGCCACGCCAATGGCCGCGGTGGCGGCATGCAGCTGTGCTTCGGCGCGAAGGATGTCCGGACGTCGGCGGGCCAGGTCAGACGAGACGCCCACCGGAACGCGAGCAGGTAGCGAAGGCAGAGGCATGGCCGTGCGCAGTTGCGCGTCGAGGGCCCGGGGCTGTTCTCCCATCAATAACGCCAGCGCATTCATCTGGGCGTTGCGACGCTGGCTCAGCTCTGGCACCAGGGCCTTGATCGTTGCCCATTGCGCATGAGCGGAAGAGGTTTCAAAGCGCGTCGCGACGCCGTTACGTTCGCGGCTTTCGGCCAGGCTGAGGGTCCGTTCGGCAATCGCCAGGTTCTGCTCGGCGATGTCCAGTTGAGCCTGGGTTCCGCGCAGTTGCAAATAGGTTCGAGCCACTTCGGCGGACAAGGCCACCCGCGCAGCTTCACGGTCATACACCGTGGCTTGCAGGCTCGCCGCGGCACCCTCGCGCAGGCGCTGGGCGCGGCCCCACAGATCGATTTCCCAACTGGCGTCGAAGCCCAACTGCCAGAAATTGCTCGGGTCAGTCGGGGCGCCCAGTGCGGCAAACCTGCCGTTTTCGCTTAGCGCCTCACGGGTGTAGCTGGCGTTGGCGCCGACGCTGGGTAGCAGTTGTGAAGCGGCAATCCCCAGCTGAGCCCGGCTTTGTTCGATGCGTTCGGAGGCCACTTGCAGATCGAGATTGCCCATCTGTGCGCGAGATTGCAGCTGCGTGAGCATTGGGTCGTCGAACAGCAGCCACCATTGGCTTGGAACAGCGGCTTCGGATGGCGGGACGACGCTTTCGTATTCTGGCCGCGGCGTCAGTTGCACGGCCTCAAGCGTGCCCTGCGGTTTCATGAAATCCGGGCCCACCGTGCAGCCGGCAAGGGAAACTGCGCCGAGCAGGTTGATCGCGCCCATGAGTTTCAAGATGCATCGAGGTGAATCGAAGAAGGCCAACATAGCCCGGTCCCCCGAAAGGTCGCAGTGTTGCTCGGTAAGCGCAAAAAGGGCGGTGGCCGGGCACGAAGTGCAGAGGTTGGTGTTTGGTCCAGCGAGTGGCCCGCTGTGAGGTCATGTTAGGGGTGGATGCAGGCGGGGGGCACCTCTACCTCGGTTCAGTCGCGCCATACATAGGTGGTGCATGGCTATACCAAGGTATACCGGGCGCAAGGGGGGCATTGCGCAGCCGTCTCAAGGTCGCTGGCGCAGGGCGACTTCGATGCAGTTCAACAATTTATTGGCATCACAGGGCTTAGGCAGGCACGCGATCAGCCGCGGTGTGTTGGCGCCGAGGCTCGGATAAGCGGTGATGAATATGGTGGGGATCCGAAAACCCATCGCGTCGAGCCGCTCATGCAATTGCACGCCGGTCATGCCTGGCATCTGGATATCGGAGATCAGGCAGTGCGTCTGCGCTGGGGCTTTGGCGTCGAGAAAGGCTATCGCGCTGGGATAGGTCTGGACTTGATAACCGCTGGACCGCAAAAGGCTTTTCAGGGCGATGCGAACGGATTCGTCATCATCAACCACGGCAATGGTCGTCGTATTGCGCATCGGCATGTCATGCATAGGAGTCGCTCGTAACAGCGCCTGTCGTCGCTACAACATACGCGCTCTCATGAGGTGAAAAAGTATACCTGTGTATGACGCGCTAAACCCTAAGGGTGGAGGTGAGCCGCTGTTCACTCGCGTATAACGGCGCGCAGCCAGGGTGTATTGACCAGTGGAAATTCACTGTGAAGGGCTTGCGCGAGGCGCTAATCTAGACGGTGGCAACACAACCGTTTTGGATCCCGACGCCGCCTCCCGTCGTCGGGTATCCGGCGCAGCCACGGAAGCCGCCTGTCTGGCGACCACATCGGCACCTGCGACACGGCACTGGACGACAGCCCAACGGCAAAATGCGGCAGATAACAACCTGCATCAATCTACATAGCGTTCCTGTGCCGGTGATAAGAGCATGCAAATACGATGGGACGATGGTGAGCGTATCTTCTGTCGGGAATTACGTTCAGGGGTAGACGGCGATTGCAACGTCCTGGTTGTGCGGCCCGCCGCCGAGCAGCCGCGCCCTGGCTGTCTTGAACGTCTCGCCCACGAGTTTGGCCTGCGGGACGAGTTGGACGGTACCTGGACGGCTCAACCGCTCGAGCTGTTGCGCGAAGGCGCGCAGGTGCAACTGGTGCTGGAGGATCCGGGTGGCGAGCCGCTTGTCCAGCTGTTGAGCGCGCCCATGGAGACAGGCATGTGTTTGAGTCTGGCCGTGGGCATCGCCGTGGCGTTGGGCAAGCTCCACCAGCGGGGCCTGGTTCATAAAGACATCAAGCCCAGCCATATCCTGGTGAACTGCGCCGATGGGCAGGCCCGGCTCACCGGTTTTGGCCTTGCCTCGCGTTTGCCCCGCGAGCGGCAGGCGCCCGAGACCCTCGCCGGTACGCTCGCCTATATGGCTCCCGAGCAGACCGGCAAGATGAATCGTTCGATCGATTCGCGCAGCGACCTCTATTCCTTTGGCGTCACCCTTTATCAAATGCTGACGGGTTCACTGCCATTCATGGCCAGCGATCCGATCGAGTGGGTGCACTGCCATATCGCCAAGAAACCTTTACCTCCTCGTGAGCGGGTGGCAACCGTTCCCGAGGTGCTTTCACGTATCGTCATGAAACTGCTCGCCAAGACCGCCGAGGAACGCTACCAGACGGCGGCGAGCGTTGAACACGACCTGAAACGATGCCTTGAGGACTGGCAGCAGTCGGGCCAGATCAGTGCCTTTGCCTTGGGTGAACATGGCGCGTCCGACCGGCTGCGGATTCCCGAGAAACTCTATGGCCGCGAGCGCGAGGTCGACACCCTGGTTGCCGCGTTTTCCCGGATCGTTCACAGCAGCGCACCGGAACTGGTATTGGTCACTGGCTATTCAGGTATCGGCAAGTCCTCGGTGGTCAACGAACTGCACAAGGTGCTGGTGCCTCCTCGGGGGCTTTTCGCCAGCGGCAAGTTCGATCAATACCAGCGCGACATTCCTTATGCGACGCTGGTGCAGGCTTTCCAGAGCCTGGTCCGCACGCTGCTGGGCAAGCACGACGCGGAACTGGCGAACTGGCGCGAGGCGTTGCAGCAAGCGTTGGACGCCAATGCGCGGCTCATCACCGACCTTATTCCGGAGCTCAAGCTCATCATCGGTGAGCCGCCACCGGTTCCGGCACTTGACCCGCAACAGGAACAGCGTCGTTTCCTCCTTGTGTTGCGGCGTTTTATCGGTGTGTTTGCCAGGGAAGATCATCCGCTTGCATTGTTCCTCGATGACCTGCAATGGCTCGACGCGGCAACGCTCGACTTGCTGGAGGATCTGCTGACCAGCTCCGATGTAAGGCACCTGATGCTGGTGGGGGCTTACCGCAGCAACGAAGTGGACGCCACGCACCCGCTGACGGGCAAGCTGCAGGCCATTCGCAACGCGGGCGGCAAGGTCAACGAAATCATGCTGGCGCCGCTCGCCAAGACGCATATCGAACAATTGATCGCCGAGGCGCTGCATGACGAGCGTGAACGCATCGAGCCACTGGCACAGTTGGTGCTCGACAAGACGGCGGGCAATCCGTTCTTCGTGATCCAGTTCCTCCAAGCGCTCGCCGACGAACAATTGCTGACTTTCGATCATGAGGCGCGGCAGTGGTGGTGGGATCCGGACCGCATCCATGCCAAGGGCTACACCGACAATATCGTCGACCTCATGGTCGGCAAACTGATCCGCCTGCCGGTCGAGACGCAGCAAGCGTTGCAGCAGCTGGCCTGCCTGGGCAGCGTCGCCGGGCTCAAGGCGCTGTCCACGGTCCTGGGCGTCCCCAAGACGCAGGTGCGAGCGGCGCTGTGGGAAGCGGTTCGCCAGGAACTGGTCGAGCGGCTGGACGGCGCCTATGGTTTTGTCCACGACCGTATCCACGAAGCCGCCTATTCACTCATACCCAAGGCTTCCCGTGCCGAGGTGCACTTGCGTATCGGGCGGCAATTGGCCGCACAGATGTCCTCGCGCGGGCTTGAAGAGGCGATTTTTGAGATCGTCGGCCAGCTCAATCGCGGCGCGGCGTTGCTGACCGACCCGGCTGAGCGAGAGCAGTTGGCACAATTCAACCTCATGGCCGGCCAGCGTGCGAAGGCATCGACGGCCTATGCGTCGGCACTCAATTATCTCGCTAGCGGGGCCCAGCTGTTGGATGACGATTGCTGGACGCGTCGCCCCGGGCTGGTTTTCGCGTTGGAATTGAACCGGGCTGAGTGTGAATTGCTCACCGGGCAGCTCGCTGCGGCGGATGAACGCCTGACCCTGTTGTCGAGTCGCGCTACGACGGTGAACGACCGTGCCAGTGTTGCATGCCTGCTGATGGACGTTTACCTGCTCCTGGACCGCAGCGATGGGGCGGTTACTGTTTGTCTCGCCTACCTGCGGCATGTGGGCATCGAGTGGTCGGCGCATCCGAGCGACGAAGACGTGCGCCGCGAGTATGACCGTATCGGTGCGTTATTGGGCGGGCGGGCAATCGAGGATCTCATCGACTTGCCGATGATGGAGGACGCGACGTCGCTCATGACCGTCAATGCCCTCGGCAAGCTCTTCGCACCGGCCTTGCAGAGCGATGCGAACCTGGCGGACCTGCTGATTTGCAAAGCGATCAACCTGAGCCTGGAGGGAGGCAATTGCGACGCTTCCTGTGTGCTTTACGCGAATTTTTTCCGAGTCGCCGGGCGGCGGTTCGGTGATTACCAGATGGGGTTCCGGTTCGGCCAGCTCGGCTGCGACCTGGTTGAGCACCGCGGCTTGAAGCGATTCGAGCCCAGCACCTATCTGTGTTTCTCGTGTTTTGCCGTGCGCTGGATGAGGCCCGTCGGGCAATGCCGAGACTTGCTGCGTCGTTCGTTTGCCGCAGCAAACCGGATCGGCGATCTGCCCTACGGCGCCTACGCGGGCAATAACCTCACCGCCGATCTGCTCTTTGCTGGCGAGACGTTGTCCGACGTGCAGGGCGAGTCCGAGCGCGGCCTGGCTTATGCGCGTAAGGTGCGCTTCGGGTTGGTGGTCGATTTCATCCTCACGCAACTGATGCTGATCCGAATGATGCGCGGCTTGACGCCCACGTTCGGTCGATTGGACGACGGCGAATTCAATGAGCGGGAAACTGAGGCTCACTTGGCCAGCAATCCGGACCTGGTCCTGGCCGAGTGTCTGTATTGGGTTCGTAAACTGCAGGCCCGCTACATGGCCGACGAACCTCAAGCGGCGTTGGAAGCTGCCGCGCGGGCACAGCGCTTACTCTGGGTTTGCCAGGCATTCTTCGAAGAAGCCGAATATCATTTTTATGGCGCGCTGGCCTGCGCCGCCTGCTGCGACAACGCCCCGGAGGAGAAGTACAAGCACTACCAACTGACGCTGACTGCCAGTCATCAGTGGCTACAGAACTGGGCACAGCAATGTCCGCAGAACTTCGCGAGCAGGGCGCTGCTGGTCGGCGCCGAAATCGCCCGTGTCGAAGGGCGCGTGGTCGATGCCCAGTTGCTCTATGAACAAGCCATAGAGGCTGCGCAGGAGAGCGGCTTTGTCCATATCGAGGCGCTTGCCAACGAGCTCGCAGCGCGTTTCTATACGGCGCGCGGCTTCGCCAAGATTGCCCGTGTCTACTTGCAGGACGCCCGTTACGGCTATCAGCGTTGGGGCGCCGATGGCAAGGTCAGGCAACTTGAGGGCCGATACCCGTCGCTGAGGACTGAAGCGCCTGCGTTCGGCCCGACGACCACAATAACGACACCGGTTGAACATCTGGATTTTGTCACCGTGCTGAAGGTCTCCCAGGCGTTGTCAGGCGAGATCGTCCTGGAGAAACTGATCGATACGATCATGGCCACGGCAATCGAGCAGGCCGGCGCCGAACGTGGGCTGTTGATTCTGTCCGACGGCGCTGAGCAGCGGATCGCCGCCCAAGTGATCGCTGGCGACAACACCACCCAATTGCGCGATGCGCCGGTGAGCGCGGCGTTGCTGCCGGAGTCGATTCTCTATCATGTCCTGCGTACACAAGAGAGCGTGTTCCTCGACGATGCCGCGGTCGATGCGCCATTTGCCGCGGATCCCTATATCCACCAACAACAGGCCCGTTCGATTCTCTGCCTGCCGTTGATGAACCAAGCCAAGCTCGTCGGCGCCCTGTATCTGGAAAACAATCTTGCCGCCCACGTGTTCAGCCCGAGCCGGATCGCTGTGTTGAAGTTGGTGGCTTCCCAGGCGGCCATCTCGCTGGAAAATGCCCGTTTGTACCGCGAGGTCGCTGAGCGCGAGGCGAAGATTCGGCGCCTGGTGGACGCCAATATCATCGGCATCCTGGTCTGGAATGCCGACGGCGATATCATCGAGGCCAATGACGCCTTTCTTCGGATGTTGGGATACGAACGGGACGACCTGACCTCGGGGCGCTTGAGTTGGCGAGACCTGACGGCACCGGAATTTCGAGAGTTCAGCGAGCGTTCATTGGCGCAGGCCCTGGAGACCGGACACGCCCGGCCCTACGAGAAGGAATATTTCCGCAAGGACGGCAGCCGATTGCCGGTCATCGTCGGTTTGGCGATGTTTGAGGCCGGCAGCCGGGAAGGGGTGGCCTTTGTGCTGGACCTGACCGAGCGCAGGCAGGCGGAAGAAAAAATCCGCGAAAGCGAGCGACGCTATCGTGAGGTGCAAACCGAACTGGCCCACGCCAATCGTGTCGCCACCATGGGCCAGTTGGTGGCTTCGATTGCCCATGAAGTCAACCAGCCGATTGCCGCCGCCATCCTCAATGCCGATGCCGCGCTGCGTTGGTTGAATGCCCAGCCGCCTGAACTGGAGGAGGTTCGACAGGTGTTGGGCCGGCTCATCATCGATGCCAATCGCGCGGCGGATGTGTTGGGGCGCATCCGGGGCCATATCCGCAAGGCGCCACCACAAAAGGAACCAATGGATATCAGGGCCGCCATTGACGAGATGATCGAATTCACCCGTGGCCAGGTCATCAAGAGCGGCGCCTCGATCCAGACCCGACTTGCCGACCGCTTGCCGCTCATCAAGGGCGACCGTGTCGAGCTGCAACAGGTGCTGCTCAACCTGATCGTGAATGCACTTGAGGCGATGAACAGCGTCCCTGAAGGCGAACGGCACTTAACGATCTGCGCAACGTTGCAAGATGTGGGTTGTGTGCTGGTGAGTGTGAGCGATTCGGGGCCAGGGTTCGCCTCGCAAAGCGTCGAGCAGGCGTTCACGTCGTTCTACACCACCAAGCCGACCGGACTGGGCCTGGGGTTGTCGATCTGCCATTCGATCAT
This sequence comes from Pseudomonas fluorescens Q2-87, assembly GCF_000281895.1. Classification (NCBI taxonomy): domain Bacteria; kingdom Pseudomonadati; phylum Pseudomonadota; class Gammaproteobacteria; order Pseudomonadales; family Pseudomonadaceae; genus Pseudomonas; species Pseudomonas fluorescens. Next base: position 2,633,556 of record NZ_CM001558.1, read on the forward strand.
CGAGTCCCATGGCGGCTGCTTGAAGGCAACCATCAACCCACCTCGAGGGGCCACGGTTCAGTTCACATTGCCGGTTGTGCAGGGGTGAGCTCGTTTATCGGTGCCAGGCCATGACAAAGCTGGCGGGCAGTGGCGCTGTTCGCTTAATACTTAAGTTTTAAGCCCGCATATCAATAGGTCGCTTGAACCAATCTTACGTACACATGATGCGCCGCAACCTTGGCGATACAGTGACTTCAAGGGTTGCGGAGCATCAGCCATGAACTATTTAACCAGCCGGGCAATTGATGAACGTTCTGCACTTCGTTCAATAGCGCTTGTTTGCATGGCGCTCTTAACGACGAATGCTTGCTATCGCGTGAGTATCTCGATACCTGAGGGACGACTTCCCGCAGAAACTCGCAAGTGCGACACGACTGACGGCTTGGTGAAGTTGGTCGATCTTGAACAACCGACGAACAACGTACCGATAGGTGCGCATCTGATCAGCCCACGCGGTTTCTACCTGCACCATGGGATATACCTGGGCGACCATGACGTCGCTCATTATTCCGGGTTCAGCGGTTCGCTCAGATCCGGGCCCATCGAAGTGACCGACCTGGAGCATTTCGCCAACGGCAAGCCGATCTGGATGTTGCCAGAACAGGGTCAGTATTCCTGCGATGAAATTGCCCAGCGGGCGCGATCGAGACTCGGTGAGAATCGTTACCGCATTCTCTCCAACAACTGCGAGCACTTTTGCAACTGGTGCGTCAGCGGCAAAAACTACAGCCTCCAAGTCAACGCTTACTTCAAGCGGCCCCGTTATCTATTCGCTTTTATTTCGGCGTTGGAGCCGTATCTGATTGCCTGATTTTTGGCCCAGGGCAGGGGGACTTGCGAGCCCATTACGACACGGTCGCTGTGCTACAATTTTTTCTCTTTCAATCCGTCCAAGGTAACGTCCATGACTGGCAGTTCTTCATCCAGTGAACCGGGCCGCAAAGGCTCTGTCGTGTTCGTAGTGGATGACGATGACTCCATGCGCAATGCGCTGAGTAATCTTTTGCGCTCTGTTGGGATCCATGTCGAGACGTTCGCCTCCACCGCTGAGTTTCTTCGGCAACCCAAGACCGAAGGCGCCAGTTGCCTGGTGCTTGACGTACGGCTCCAGGGCGTCAGCGGCCTGGACTTCCAAGCTCAGTTGGCCAACTCGAACGCCAATATCCCGATCATTTTCATCACCGGCCACGGCGACATCGAGATGTCGGTCAAGGCGATGAAAGCCGGTGCCGTGGATTTCCTGGCCAAACCGTTTCGCGAACAGGACTTGCTGGACGCGGTGTCCGCCGCGCTTCAGGCGGATGTCAGGCGCCGGGAAATCGAGCAACAATTTTCGGATCTGCATGCCCATTACCAAACGCTCACGGTCCGTGAAAAAGAAGTCATGGCCCTGGCCGTAAAAGGCCTGATGAACAAGCAAATTGCCGGGCAAATGAACCTGAGCGAAATCACCGTGAAAATCCATCGTGCCCACGCCATGAAAAAATGCAGGCCAAATCCTTCGCAGATCTGGTTCGCATGGCGCAATCCTTGGGCACCGGGCAGGGGAACTGAGCCAGACAGATTTTCTGCTTGTCGGTAAAAAGATTTATTGACTAAAAAATTACATCGGGTAATTATTCTCCTGCATCTGCTTTTACGCAGAGTCATTTCCAGGGGCAACCCGATGAATCAGAACACCGTGCCTTCATTGGCCAGTCTTTACGTCGAGACTCATGAATTGTCATCCGACGCCCGCAACGCGCCTTTGCTTATGCAAGGTTTTCCTGCCGAGTCCAACCACCGCGTCACCTGGAACAACTGGATGCAGCCCCCTTTCAACCAATGGGGGTTTCGCAACCTGGCGCGCCTGCGCCCGAGTATTGATGTGCAGGCAGGTACTGGGCCGGTCAGCCCTTTGATAGCGGCTCACCAAGTGTTGGATGCGCTGCATTTCGACAGCGAGTCGGGTTTGAGCATCAGCGTGATCGAGCACCTCGTTGCCAGCCAGACCGATGGGTTCCTGGTGCTTCAGGGCGACACCGTACTGTTCGAACGGTACTTCAATGGCCAGCGTCCCGAGGACCGGCATGTCATGTTTTCCGTGACCAAATCGCTGATCGGCACCTTGGGCGAACAGCTGGTTTGCGAGGGGTTGCTGGACACCGCGTTGCCTGCGGCGCATTACGTGCCGGAACTGGCTGGAAGCGCATTTGCCGATGCAACCGTGCGCCAGTTGTTCGACATGGCCGTGGGCATCGATTACAGCGAAGTCTATGAAGATCCGCATTCAGAGAGTTCCCAGTACGGCTATGCCAGCGGTTTCCAACCGGCGCCCGCGCAATACGGGCAGTTCGAATCCCTGTACCAATACTTGCCAACCCTGAAGAAACGCGGCAGCCACGGCGGGTTTTTTCATTACGTGACAGCCACCACCGAAGCGTTGGCCTGGGTCATGGAACGTGCCTGCGGCAAGGCTTGTCATCAGTTGCTGCAAGACATCTGGAGCCAACTGGGCTGTGAGCGCGACGGCTATTTCCTGGCCGATCCCTGGGGGCGCAACGTTGCCGGCGCCGGTTTCAGTGCCACGTTGCGGGACATGGCGCGGTTCGGTCGGCTACTGGCCAACGAAGGTCGTCATGAAGGGCGACAACTGCTCTGCGGCGAGGCAATCGCCGGTATCGTCGCTGGCGCCGATCCGGCGATCTACACGACATCCCCGGACTTCAGCGCGTGGACCCCAGGCGCGTCCTACCGCAGTCAGTGGTACGTCTTCAACGACCACAGCCAGGCGCTCTTGGCGGGCGGTATCCACGGGCAATACCTGTTCATCGACAAGCCATCCGGCGTGGTGGTCGTCAAGCAATCGTCCCTGGACGAAGCCGTCAGTCCGTTCGACGGCGACAGCGTGCGCATGCTGCGGGCTATCGCGGCGCACCTGACTCGCTGACCACGTCCGCCCATTACAAGAATTTGTGTTCCGTTCACCTGGCCCGGCCAGGTGTTGGCGAGGCCCTGCGCCGCCATTTACTGCCCTGTAACAACAATAAATCAGACAGGAGCTTCATATGGTTTGCATGACACGTTGGTCCCGAACGCTGTTGGCGTTCGGCTTACCCCTGACCGCCCAAGCCGCTTGGGCGGGATACACCTTCGAGGAAGGCGCCCTCAAGGGCGAGGTCAATCTTAGCGCCGGTGCGGCGACACTCTCCACGCGCAACGTCAATTTCGGCAGTGGTCGGGTGGACATGCGTAGCCGCAGCAACGACGGCACGAAAATCGACTGGCAGGAATTCTACGTCAAGCCTGGCGTCACGCTGGACTACGCCTTGCAGCCGGATTTCAGTCTGTTGGCCGGCGGTTCACTCGTGGCCGCGACCACGGTAGGTGATGGTGATGCCGGTGGTTTCACGCGCAGCTCCGATGGTGATGTGGCGCTGGAGGAGTTGTACGGTGGTTTCCGGGCTGGGGAGTGGAAGTTCACGGCTGGCCGGCAGAACTACATGATCGGCAACGGCTTTATCGTCATGGACGGCAACCTCGATCAGCTCAAGGACGGTGCCTATTGGCTCGCGCCAAGAACGGCGTTCAAGGATTCGGCGATCCTGGCCTGGGACCACGGCGCCCTGAAGACCCAGGCGTTCACCCTGCGCACCGATGACGATCTGGGAGATTTCCGGATGACCGGTGTCAACCTGGACTACAACCTTGATAGCCAGGTGACGTTGGGCGCCATGGCGATGAAGGTCAACGCGCTTGCGCCCAAGGGCACGACGCCATTGAGCCGGGACGGCATGCAGGTGTACAACGTCCGGGCTCTCAACGCCAAGATGCCGGGGTTGCCGGCGCTGACGCTGAACGCCGAATATGCGCTGCAGCGGGGCAACGGTTCCGGAGTCGATTACCACGCCAAGGCGTGGTATGGCCAGGCGGACTATGCCTTCGACACGTTACCGCTGACGCCTGTCCTGGGTTATCGCTACGCCAGTTTCTCCGGTGACAGTGATCTCAGCGACAATCGCCAGGAGTCCTGGGACCCGCTCAGCAAAGGGTTTATCGATTGGGCAACCTGGCTGGTGGGCGATGTCGTTGGCAATTACCTGCTGTTCAACAGCAACGAAAACGTCCAACAGTTTTCTCTCAAGACTCATCTCAATGAAACCCTGACACTCGGTGCGATTCACTACCAGTTCTGGTTGGACGAGAAAAACTACCTGGGGGCAGCGGTCAGTGACCGGCGCTTCGCCGACGAGAGCGTCATCTTCCTGGATTGGGCGGCGTCGAAGTCACTCACCACCTCGCTGTCCTATAACTGGGTCAAGCCAATGGCCGCGGCCAAGCAAGTGTTTGGCGACGATCAGAAGTTCAGCGCGCTGGAACTCTATCTCACCTACCGCTACTAAGTGCCGCGAGCCCCGGGGCCGCGCTGGAGTGTTTGAGCATGAACAAGTTTTTGCGTAACACCTTGCTGGGCGCAGTCGTTTCCTTGTCGGTAAGTGGGGCAACCCTTGCCGAGGAGCGGACGGTGCGGATCTACAACTGGATCGAGTACCTGCCGCCGGAGATCCTGAAAAGCTTCCAGGAAGAAACCGGGATCCGCCCGATCTACGACGTCTTTGATAGCGTCGAAACCTTGGAGTCGAAACTGCTGACCGGTAACTCCGGGTACGACGTGGTGTACCCAAGCAGTTCCAATGTCAGCCACATGATCGCCGCCGGGGCAGTGCAGCCGCTGGACCGCAGCCAATTGCCGAACTGGCAACACCTGGACCCCGAGTTCATGAAATCCCTCGAAGCGGTGGGTGACCCGGGCAACCGTTACGCGGCGCCGTACCTGTGGGGCACGACGTTGATCGGCTACAACGTCGACATGGTCCGCAAGGCGTTGGGTGCCGATGTGCAAATGAACACCTGGGACATTCTTTTCAAGGAAGAGAACATGGCCAAGCTGGCCAGTTGCGGCGTCGGCTTGCTCGACGCCGCCAACGAAATCGTGCCGATTGCCCTGCATTACGAAGGCCTCGATCCCAACAGCCAGAAACGCGAGGATTACCCGCGGGCCCAGGCGGCGATGCTCAAGGTCCGTCCCTACATCACTTATTTCAATTCGTCGCGCTACGGCATGGACCTGGCCAACGGTGAGATCTGCGTCGGGGTCGGTTGGTCCGGCGGCGTAGCCTTGGCCAAACGACTGGCAGAAGATGCAGGGAAGGGGGTCAAGGTGGAGATGGCCTTGCCCAAGGAAGGCGCACCGATGTGGTCGGACGTGATGATGGTGCCGACCAACGCGCCCCATGTCGCGGAAGCCTACGCGTTCATCAATTACATCTTGCGTCCGGACGTCATTGCGCGGATCAGCAACAAGATCGGCTACCCCAACCCGAACAAGGACGCGACGGCGCTGGTCAATCCTGAGATCCGCAACAACCCGGCGATGTATGTGCCGGACGAGGCGCGCAAGACCCTGTTCGCATTGGCGCCCGTGCCGGCAGCGGTGGAGCGGATTCGTACCCGCACCTGGATCACCATCAAGACTCAGCGTTGAGCCTGCTGCCCGGCGTGTAACGCCGGGCTTGCCGGAACGCGTTGCGCCACGTTTGTTCAGGCGCGCATGCCGTAGAACAGCAGTTCGGTGATGCGCCTGACCTGGGCGGAATGAGCTTCGACGTCCGGCTGCTCCTGGTTGACCAGCCGATACAGTTGCAGGTGCGAATAGTCGTTCAGCAGGAACGCGGCCAACTCAACGTCAAGGTCGGGCCGCAGTTTGCCGGCCTGCTGCAACTCCCTGATCAGCCCACTGATTTCGGCCCTGAGCGCATCGTTCATGGCGCGATAACCTTCGGGCAATCCGTTGTCGCCACCAAACAGGATCAGCGGCAGCAACTCGCGCCACAGGCTTGGGTGCATGACTTCCAACGCGTAACCGGTCAACAGGCGCTCCAGATAACACAGCGCTTGGACCGGGTCTTGGATTTCAGGAATCTGGCTGCGGGTGTCCTTGAGCGCACGCCGGTCGGCCTCGTGGAGAATTTCGAGGATGATCTCCTGCTTGTTGCCGAAATACTTGAACACCGTAGGGGCCGATACACCGGCCTGGCTGGCGATCTGTTCGATGGTGGTGGTCTGGAAACCCTGGCGTTCGAACAATTCGACGGCGGCCTTGCTGATGGCTTGGCGGCGTTCGGCTTTCTGACGTTCACGCAGTCCGCTCACGGGAGGTCCTTGTTGATAAGAAGAGGTTGAAGACCCTTGGCGCACCAACAGGATTGCTGGTTGGCAACGAGCTGGGCATAGGCATGCAAAATACTTAACCCAGTAAAGTTTTTAAAGGGTTTATTTCCTTGGCGCTCCTCAATGCCAGGCTGGATACCGCGGCCTAGACGCCTGCCAGCAGGCAAAACGCCATGCTCCACTTGGCGAAATCAGGCACGGAGATGGCGCGTTCAGGTAACTGACTCGGCAGGGAAGACAGGTAACGTGGCGCGACTTTCGCCATAAGTGCGCACGTTCGCCCGGGGTGGATCAACACAGCCAAGAGGTGCCGCTTCCAGGAGGGGCGCGAAAACCGCAAACACCGACTGCCCTGCGCGCGGCTCAATGTTCGATTACAAGAGAATAAGAAAATGACCAGCCCCAGTTTCAAGGATTCGAACGGACATCTGGCACAGGGCTTCAAGCCTCGTCACGTCACTATGTTGTCCATTGCCGGAATCATCGGTGCAGGTCTGTTCGTGGGATCGGGCCATGCCATCGCCGCCGCCGGCCCGGCCGTCATGCTGGCCTACCTGTTTTCCGGGTTGCTGGTGGTCCTGGTCATGCGCATGTTGGGTGAGATGGCGGTCGCCAACCCGGACACTGGCTCCTTCTCCACATATGCCGATCAAGCCATCGGACGCTGGGCGGGCTTCACCATCGGTTGGCTCTACTGGTGGTTCTGGGTGTTGGTGATTCCTATCGAGGCGCTGGCCGCCGGTCATGTATTGAATCAATGGTTTCCCGCCATCGATGCCTGGTTGTTTGCCTCGGTGTCGATCGTGGCGCTGGCCGTGACGAATTTGTTCAGCGTGTCCAAGTACGGCGAGTTCGAGTTCTGGTTCGCCATGGCCAAGGTCGTGGCGATCATCGGCTTCATCTCCCTGGGTTTTGCTGTGCTGATGGGGTGGATTCCCGAACGTGAAGCCAGCGGCCTGAGTCGGTTGATGGAGGAGCATGGCGGGTTCGCCCCCAACGGCTTGTCGGCGGTGGTGGGAGCGTTCATTACCATCATGTTCAGTTTTATCGGCACGGAGGCGGTGACCATCGCGGCGGCTGAATCCGATAATCCCGCGCAGAACATCGCCAAGGCCACTCGTTCGGTGATCTGGCGTATCGGTGTGTTCTACCTGCTGTCGATCTTCGTGGTCATTTCCGTGGTACCTTGGGACGATCCGCTCCTCGCTTCAGTGGGGTCCTACCAGCGTGCATTGGAGCTGATGAACATCCCTCACGCCAAATTCCTGGTGGACGTGGTGGTGCTGATTGCCGTGGCCAGTTGCATGAACTCCTCGATCTATATCGCTTCGCGGATGCTGTACTCCCTGGGGCGCCGTGGCGATGCGCCAAAGGCATTGAAGGTGACGTCATCGGCCGGCGTTCCGAGGTCTGCAGTCATTGCCAGTACCGTGCTGGGTGCTGGTATCACCTTGTTCAGTTATTTCATGCCCGCCGGGCTGTTCCAGTTCTTGCTCGCCAGCTCCGGCGCCATCGCCTTGCTGGTGTACCTGGTGATCGCCATTTCACAGTTGCGCATGCGGCGGATGTTGCAGCGCCAGAATATCGAGTTGCCTTTTCGCATGTGGCTGTTTCCCTGGTTGACCTGGTTGGTCATCGTGTTCATTTCGGCGGCGCTGGCAGTGATGATGGTTGCGCCCGAGCACCGCAGCGAGGTCAGTACAACCCTGGGCCTGGCGCTGATCATTTCTCTTATCGGCCTGCTGACGTCGCGGCATCCGCCCGAGCCGGAGCGGGTCGCTTCCCTCGGCTAGCCCGCTCGTTTTTGCCCTGTTGACGCCACGTTACTGGCGTCAACAAACCCGCCTTTCTCGCCCATTCAAGCGGCAAGAACCTCAGTCTTGAGGCGCGGCCCCTCCGCCTGTCACCCACTTGCAAACCCAGCCCTGCGAACCGGCACTAAGCTGCGGCCGCGTTGTCAGTAATTGGCGTCTGTAGGGATGAGGATCGTCCCTGGTATCGGCACGTTAGCTGGATAGTTTTTTCTCGAGCATCCTCGGGAAAAAGAGCCTCGCGATGGATTGCGTCCTGGACCGACAATTTCTCTTGCAGGCGATTTTCCATGGGGTTTCTACTTGATCCGCGTCATGACATCGATGCTGCCTTACTGAGCTACCGCCGCGTGTTCTGGTCGTTGGCGCTGTTCAGTGGTGTCATCAATCTACTGGTGCTGGTGCCGTCGCTGTACATGATGCAGGTGTACGACCGGGTCCTCACCAGCCGCAACGAAACCACGTTGTTCATGCTCACCCTGATTGCCTTGGGGCTGTTCATGTTCAGTGCCCTGATCGAATGGGTACGCGGCGAGGTGATGATTCGCATGAGCGCAGGGCTGGACGAGGCCCTGGGCGAGCGGATTTTCGATGCGGCGTTCGCCCGCAGCCTGCGCGAGCACAACGCCAACCCGGCGCAAGTGCTCAGCGATCTGGCCACGCTGCGGCAGTTGATCACCGGCCAGGGCCTGATCGCCTTGCTCGATGCGCCTTGGCTGCCGATCTTTCTGCTGGTGGCGTTCATTTTTCATCCCTGGTTCGGTGTGCTGACGCTGGTGCTGGCCTTGGTGCTGATCGGCCTGGCGCTGTGGGGCGAACTGGCGACGCGTTCGCGCCTGGGGGAAGCCAATCGGTTGGGCGTGCAGTCGTCGATTTATGTGAACAGCACGCTGCACAACGCTGAAGTCATCCAGGCCCTGGGCATGCTCGGGCCGTTGCGCCAACGCTGGAGCCTGCTACAGCGACGCATCATCGCTGCCCAGGCCCACGCCAGCGACCGTGGCGCACGCATCACGTCTGCGACCCGTTTCGTGCGGATTTCCGGGCAGTCCCTGGCCCTGGGCCTCGGAGCGTTGCTGGTGCTTGAGGGGCAATTGTCGGCGGGCATGATGATTGCGATGTCGCTGTTGCTGGGCCGGGCCCTGGCGCCCGTGGAAATTGCCATCGGCTCGTGGAAACAATTCAATTCCGGCCGCCAGAGCTATCAGCGCCTGAGCCAATTGCTGACCCAACACCCACGTGAGCGCCTGCGCATGCCTTTGCCCCCGCCCACCGGTGCGGTACGCCTGGAGCAGCTGTATGTCGGCCCGCCCGGGGCCACGCAACCGATCCTGCGGGGCATTCATTTCAGCCTGGCCAAAGGCGAAGTACTCGCTGTCGTCGGCCCCAGCGCCAGCGGTAAATCGACCCTGGCCAGGGCAATGGTCGGGGTGTGGCCAGCCATGGGCGGGTCGGTGCGCCTGGACGAGGCCGAAATCAGCCAATGGACCCACGACGCCCTCGGCCCGCACCTGGGCTACCTGCCGCAGGACATCGAGCTGTTCGACGGTACGGTGGCCGACAACATTGCCCGCTTCGGTGAGCAGGATGCCGACAAAATCATCGCCGCCGGGCGGCACGCGGGTATTCACGAGATGATCCTGAGGTTTCCCAAGGGCTACGACACGCCGCTGGGGCCAGGCGGGCTTGGCTTGTCCGGCGGCCAGAAGCAGCGCCTGGGCCTGGCTCGGGCGCTCTACGGACGACCTTCACTGATTGTGCTCGATGAGCCCAATTCCAATCTCGACGAGGCCGGCGAGCTGGCGCTGATCCAGGCCATCAATGTGCTCAAGGCAGCTGGCAGCACGGTGGTACTGATTACCCATCGGCCCAGTGTGCTGGCCGTGGTCGATCACATCCTGGTGCTCAAGGACGGGACTCAACAGGCCTTCGGTCCACGGGAACGGGTACTCAAGGCACTGATGCCGGGGCCGAGGGCGGCAGCGGTCAGGGAGGCGGGCGAAGATGCGTGATCTGACACCGGCGGCACAAACGTTCAGCGAGCAAGGGCTGAGCGTGCGCAATTCAACTTTGCTGCCCAGCGCCAGTACCGACGCCAGGGGCGCGGCGCGCTACGGGGTGGGTTTTCTGGTCTTGACGCTGGGAGGTTTCCTGCTTTGGGCCTGCCTGGCGCCGCTCGACCAAGGCGTGGTCGGCAGCGGCACCGTAGTGGTGGCGGGCGAACGCAAGGCGGTGCAGTCGCTGGTGGGCGGCGTGGTGGAAAAACTGCTGGTCAGCGACGGCGACCGTGTCACCCAAGGGCAGCTGTTGGTGCAGCTCAACACCGTGCAGGCCCAGTCGCAACTGGACGTGACCTTGGGCAAATTGCTCAATGACCGCAGCGTTGAGGCGCGGCTGATTGCCGAGCGTATAGGCGCTGCCGAGATCCAATGGCCCGCTGAATTGCTTGAGCGTGCCGATGAGCCACGGGTCAAGGCTGCGATGGCTTTGCAGAACCAGTTGTTCATCACCCGTCGCGCTGAGCTGGGCAGCCGCTTGCAGATCATCGAGCACGAAGCCGCGGCGTTGCAGCAGCAATTGCAAGGCTACGAGGGCGTCAAGCGCAACTACGATGCGCAGATGCGCTTCCAGCAGCAGGAGCTTGAAGGCCTGCGGGACCTGGCCCGAGAAGGCTACGTGCCGCGCAATAAACTTTTCGAGGCCGAGCGCAACGCCGCCCAACTGGCGGGGCAGATCGCGTCCGGGGTGGGCGACGTCGGCAGGACGCGCCAGGCGATCAACGAAAGCCGGCTCAAGGCCTTGCAGGCGCAACAGGAATTTCGTCGCGATGCCGAAACCCAACTGAGCGAAGTCTCGGCCGAAGCCGCAGGGTACGCCGATCAGATCCGCGCCTTGCAGTTCGAAGTCGACAACGGTGCGATCCGCGCCCCGGTATCGGGGCAGGTCATGGACCTGAGCATCCATACCGTGGGCGGTGTCGCGCAGGCCGGCCAAACCCTGATGCAAGTGGTGCCACTGGACGCGCCGATGGCGATCACGGCGCGTTTCGAGCCGCTGATGGCCAACAAATTGCGCCCGGGGCTGCCGGTGCATGTGCATTTCACCGCGCTGCAACGGGTGGATACGCCGACGGTGACCGGCACAGTGACCACCGTATCGGCGGATCAGTTGATCAATGAGCAGACGCACCAGCCGTACTTTTCCGCCAAGGTCGAGATTCCCGCCGACACCGTCGCATCGTTGCAGAGCGCCGGCCTGCTGGTGCGTCCGGGCATGCTCGCCGATGTCACCGTGGTGACCGGCGAGCGCACGTTGATGAACTACCTGATGAAACCTTTGCGCGAGCGCTTGTTGGCCGCCTTCAAGGAGGAATGAAGATGATGGGGCGGTTCCGGTATGGCGCTCGTGTGTTGCTGAGCCTGTGTACCAGTTATGGGGCGGTCAGCCCGGTGTGGGCTGCCGAAGGTGGGCTGAGCCTGACGGCTGCCTACGATGCCTCGCGTCTCAATGACCCGACCGTGCAATCGGCTGCCCATGCCTACGATGCTTCGCGGCATGAAGAGGCGATCGGGCGCGGTGGCCTTTATCCGCAGGTGTCGCTGACGTCCCGTTATGGCTATGGCGGGCGCACCGATGGCGGTGACGACCGTGGCTATGTCAACAGTAACGATTACCAGGCGAACAACGTCACCCTCGCGGCGCAACAACCGCTGTACGACAAGGGCCGTTGGGCGGCGTACCAGGAGGGCAAGGCGCGGGGGCAGTTGGGCGTGCAAGTATTCGATGTTGCTGGCCAGACCCTGTTTGACCGGGTCGCCAAAGGCTATTTCGACGTGGCCCGGGCCGAGAACGAGATCAAGCTGATTGCCCAACAAAAAACCGCGATCCAAGGCTTGGTCATCCAGAGCAAAAAGCTCTATCAGGGCGGCCAGGGCGCGGTCACCGATATCGATGAAGCCCAGGCGCGGCTCGATCTGGTGGAAGCCCAGGAGACTGAAGCCCAGGCCCGCCGCGTGGCGGCGCTGCGGGCCTTGTCCGGTCGCGCCAGTGTGCCGATCGATGACATCCAGCCGATGCGCGAAGAACTGGCCACTGCCAGCCCAATCCCACCGGAGCAGGACCTGCCGTACTGGACGGCGATCGCCCGCGAAGCCAGCCCCGAGCTGGCCGCCCGGTTGGCGGCGGTGAAGGTCGCCGAAGCCCAGGCCGACAGCCAGCGCGCCGGGCATTATCCGACCTTGTCGCTGACCACTCAGTTGACCCGCCGGGAAACCCGCCAATACCAGGAACTCGACCCGCGCCAGGACACCTATTACGTCGGCGTGCAACTGGACATTCCGCTGTATCGCGGCGGGGCGGTGCGTGCCTCAGTGGCCAAGGCCGAAGCACAACTGGCCGGGGCCCAGTCGGAATACGATGTACAGCGCCAACAATTGGCCGAGGACATCGAGACCGATTACCTGGGCGTCGTCGCCGGTTTCACCAAGAGCAAGGCGATGCAGCGGGCAGTGGAGTCCAATCAGCGGGCACTGACCTCGACCGAAAAGGGCTTCCAGGGCGGCGTGCGTTCCACCGTCGACATTCTCGATGCGCAGCAGCGACTGTTCCAGGCCCGGCGAGACCTGCTCAACACCAAACTCGACATGCTGCAAAGCTACGTGAGCCTGCACACCCACACCGGCCAAATGAACCGCGCCGTGCTGGAACAAGTGCAAAGCCTGTTCTAGACAACCCACTTGCAGGACGGCTCGCAACCCGGTTCACGTGGCGAGGGAGCAAGCTCCCTCGCCACGGTTTTGTGGTTGGCTCGGGCTGGGTTGATAAGGCCACAAAAGCACCCACTCCCAGACCCTGTGGCGAGGGAATAAATCCTCACCACAAAAGCCGCCTACATTCTCAGCTGTGATTCACCTGGGTTTCCCTTGGCACCGCATACCCCTGTGGGAGCGAGCTTGCTCGCGAAGACGGCGGATCAGCTTGCATCCATCTTGGATGGGCTGCCGTCATCGCGAGCAAACTCGCATCGTTTCAGGCGGTAAAGTCGCTGGCGTGCAGCTCCTTGACGCCGACCAGTTCGAACTCGAACTCGGGGGTGGCGTCGGCGTTGGTACTGCCGGAGAGGATGCCGTCGGCGAAACGCAGTTGGCCGGTGGCGTTGGTGGGGTCGAAGGCGGCGCTGCCGATGAACGTGAAGGCATCCAGCGTCGCGGTCTGTGGGTTGGCGTCCAGGCCGGTGAGATCCAGATGATCACCCTCGGTGCTCTTGAAACCGTTGATCACATCGCGCAAGGCACCCACGCCCATCTCCGACAACGCCCCGAACACGTAGGTGTCCGCGCCGGTGCCGCCGGTGAGGTTATCGGTGCCGGCGCCACCGATCAGCCGGTCATCGCCCGAACCGCCCACCAGCGTATCGTTGCCCGCGCCGCCGTTGAGGATATTCCCCGCGCTGTTGCCCGACAGTGTGTCGGCATAGGCGCTGCCGGTCAGGTTCTCGATGAATTTCAAGGTGTCGAGCCCGGAGCCCACGGTGTTTTGCTGCGCTGACGTGGAAAGGTTGACGGTAACGCCCGAGAGGGCGCGTTCAAACGACGCCGTGTCGTTGCCGTCGCGCCCGTCCAGCACGTTGTTGCCGGCGCCGGCGAACAGCGTGTTGTCCAGGGCGTTGCCGGTGCCATTGGCGGCGCCGGCGCTATCGATATACAGATTCTCAACGTTGCTGCCCAAGGTATAGGCCGCCAGACTGCTGTGCACACTATCGATTCCGCCTGGCGTGGCGTTGCTGTTGGTCTCGATCACGTTGTCGTCGACGTTGTCGACATAGTAGGTGTCGTTGCCATCGCCGCCGCTCATGCTGTCGGCCCCGGCGGCACCGTCGATCACGTTATGGGCGGCGTTGCCGGTGATGAAGTTGCGCCGTTCATTACCGGTGCCGTCGATGTCCGACACGCCGGTAAGCACCAGGTTCTCGAGGTTGGCCCCCAGCGTCCAACTGACCGAGGCCTGCACCGTATCAATCTGCGAGGCCGAGGTGTTGGTTTCCACCACGCTGTCGAAGGCATTATCGACCACATAGATATCGTTGCCATCGCCACCCGTGAGGGTATCGGCGCCCAAGTCGCCATCCAGCGTGTCATTGCCGGCGCTGCCCACCAGGGTATCGTCCTGATCGGTGCCGGAAATGTGCCCACCTTGGTTCTGGGCGTTATCGAAAATGTCCTGCACGCTGTTGTTATCGTTGGGATTGCCCTGGAAGCCCAAGTCTCCGGCAATGTAATCGGCCAGGCGCTGGCCGACGATTTCCGCCGACTCCTCGTGTAGATGCCAGACGTCATCGGGGTACACCAGTGGATCGACTTCATAGCGCAAGGGCAGGTCGGTGTAGTCCACCGCCAGCTTGACGTCGGCGCGCTCGGCGGCGATGGCTTCCTGGACGGCGCGGACGTAACCGACGCCGTCGACGATGGACGCGATTTTGTCTTCCGAATAACCCCGGGCACGGGCCGCATCCTGCTCGTAGTGACCAGTCTCCATCAGGTACACGCTGAAGTTGCCGAACTGAGCGTGCAGGTAATCGAACACTTTCAAGGTCGCGGCTTTATAGGCTGCAGCCGCTGCGGCCTTGTCGGTCGAGCGGGCGATTTCCTGGGCGGCTTCTTCGCCCTGGCCCCAGATGATGCCCATGGTCACGTTGTCGATCGATTGCAGTTCGGTGAGCTGATCGCGCAGCAACGTCACGGCCCGCAACAGCGCAGGCCCGGGTTGGTTGGTGTCGGTCAGCCACCAGCACAGCTTGAGCTCCTCGGCGCCCAGGGTCGACAGGCCATTGACCGTGCTGCCGCCCACGGCGATATCGATGCCGTTGCCATCGGCATCGGTGAACTGGCTGCGCACGTCATAGGTGGTGTAGCGGTCCAGGTCCTTGACCAGCATCGAGGTGCCGGATTGATCGTCGTCCTCGGTCATGCGCAGCAGGCGCGCGTTGGATTGGCCGAGGGTCGGCAGGTAGAGGATGTCTTGTTGGGCGCGTTCGCCGAAGACAAAGTCGCTGGCAGTCAGCGTATTGAGGTAGTTGCCGTTGAGGGCGATCTCAAAGCGATTGCCATCGGCGTCGGCTTCGGCGGACTTGATGTAGGTCTTGTCGCCAGCCGCGTTCAACGTCATGTACAGCGTGCCGTTGCTGCCATCGCCAAGACCGATGAAGCCCAGGCTCGAAACGTCGATCTTGTCGACCCCGACGGTGAAGTCATAGAGCGTGTCGGTGGCCGTGACGCCGCCGGTGTCGTAGTCGCGGTAGCTATCGAGCATGTTGGTGTAGCGGAACGTGTCGGCGCCGTCGCCGCCGTATAGCGAGTCGCGGCCTGCACCACCGTCGACTATGTCCGCACCGGCGCCGGCCTTGATGGTGTCATTGCCTGCGAGGCCGAGAATCAGGTCGGAACCCGCCGTGCCATTGAGGGTTTCGCCATTGCTGGTTCCGGTGATGGTGTTGGCGGGTGCGTCGGCCACCGCCAAGGCGAAGCTGTCGCTGACCGACGCACCGGACGGGTCGGTGGCCTTGACCAGCACGTTGTAGTTACCCGAAGCGGTGCTGGTGGGCGTACCGGTGAAGGTCAGGTTGGTAGCATTGAAATGCAGCCAGGCGGGCAGGGCGCTGCCATCGGCCAGGGTCGCGGTGTAGCTCAGTACATCCTGGTTGGCGTCGGTGAAGCTGTCATGGGTCACGGTGTAGCTGAACGGCGTGCTTTCGGTAGCATTCTGGTCGAGGAGCGGGATCGTCACCACCGGTGCCACGTTGCTGGGTGTGTTCTGGTCGGCGAAGACAAAATGATTGGCCGTCAGGCTGTTCACCAGATTGCCTGCCAGAGACACCTCGAAGCGGTTGCCATTGGCGTCGACGGTGAGGTCCTTGAGGTAGGTGCGATTGCTCGTGGCGCTGTAGGTCACTTGCAGCGTGCCGTTCAAACCGTTGCCCAGGCCGGTGTAGCCAAGGGCCGAGACATCGATTTTGTCCGCCGCCACATCGAAATCGAGAATCTGGTCACTGACGCTGGTGGAGCCGGTGCGGTAGCTGTCGAGTTTCGAGGTGTAGCGGAACACATCGGCCCCGGCCCCACCGGTGAGTTTGTCCACGCCGGTGCCGCCCACCAGGATGTCATTGCCCGCGCCGCCGTTGAGGGTGTCGTTGCCGGCACCGCCGAACAGCTGCTCGTTGGCCGCCGTGCCGGTCAAGGTGTCGTTGTTCGGCGTGCCATTGATGATGACGGATGTGGGGACGTCTTGTACGGCGAGGGTGAAGGCGTCGCTGACGGTGGCGTTGCTTCCATCGGTCGCCGTGACTTGGATGGAATAAGTGCCCGACGCCGTGTCGGGTGGCGTGCCGCTGAAGGTGCGGGTCGCGGCATTGAACGTCAGCCAGCTGGGCAGGGCGCTGCCGTCGGCCAACTTGGCGGTGTAGCTGAGGCTGTCGTTATCCGGATCGGTGAAGCTGGTGGCGGGCACCACGTAGCTGAACGGGGTGTTTTCGGTCGCGTTCTGATCCAGTAGCGGCGTCGCCAAAACGGGCGCCTGGTTGGTTGGCGAGGACGTGGCGAAGACGAAGTTGGCGCTGGTCAGCGTATTGAGGTAGTTGCCGTCCAATGCCACTTCGAAGCGGTTGCCATTGGCGTCGGCGTCCAGGGACTTGATGTAAGTCTTGGTGCCGGCGCTGTTGAGTACCAGGTACACGGTGTTGTTCTTGCCGTCTCCCAGCCCGGTGAAACCCAGGGCGGACAGATCGATCTTGTCGGCGCTGACGTTGAAGTCGGTGATCAGGTCGCCCAGGTTGGCGCCGCCGGTGTTGTAGTTGCGGTAGCTGTCCAGGCGATTGGAGAACACGAACGTGTCCGCACCGGCGCCACCGGTGAGGGTGTCCATCCCGGCGCCGCCGTCGAGCTTGTCGTCGCCCGCGCCGCCACTGAGACTGTCATTGCCCGCCAGGCCGAGCAATGTGTCGGCGGCGTCACTGCCCAGTAGCGAGTCGCTGCCAGGGGTGCCGGTGATGACCCGGTTGAAAATGAAGTTGCTGGCAGTCAGGGTACTGGCCAGGTTGCCCGAGAGAATCAGCTCGAAGCGATTGCCACTGGCGTCGGCATCGTAGTCCTTGATGTAGGTGCGGTTGTTGCTGGCGCTGTAGCTGATCTGCAGGGTGCCGCCCCGGCCGTTGCCCAACCCGGTGAAGCCCAGGCCCGCGAGGTCGATCTTGTCCTGGGTGACATCGAAATCGGTGATGGTGTCGTCGAAGCTTGCGCTGGCGTTGCGGTAGCTGTCCGACTGGGCGACGAAACGGAACGTGTCCGCACCCGTGCCGCCGGTGAGCTTGTCGACGCCGGCCCCGCCCACCAGGATGTCGCTGCCGGCCGCGCCATTGATGGTGTCGTTGCCCGCGCCGCCGTAGAAGATCTCACTGGCGGCGCTGCCCAGCAGGGTGTCGTTGCCGGCCGTACCTTGTACGGTGGTCATCGGCACCGTGGCGCTGACGTAGCTGCCATCGCCGTAGACCAGGGTCGCGCCCTTACTGGTGTGGCTGATGGTATTGGCGATGATGGCGTTGCGATCGGTGCCGTCCTCATTGCGCTCGGCCACACCGTAGGTCGACAGGTTGCTGCCGCTGATGATGTTGCCCTGGATGATGTTATCGCTGCCGTTGAAATACTTGCCGGACACGCCCAGGGTGTCATCGTAGGACTGGATGATGATCTCCGGTACCGGGCTGCCCAGGGAGTTGTTGTTGAGGGTGTTATCGATGATCTCGACGTGGTTGCTGCCGTAGATACGAACACCGGCGCTGGCGTTGTCATGGATATCGACGCCGCTGACGGTCACGTCGCTGGAGAGCTTGACCAGTACACCCTCGGCACCGTTGCCATAGACCTCGCCACCGGTGATGGTGATGTTGCTCGGAGAGGGGATGTTCTCGCTGCCGCGCTGCACGACGATGCCATTGCCGCCGTTGTTGTAGGCCACATTATTGGTGAGCGTGAAGTCATGGGTGCTGGTCACGACGTTGAAGCCGTGGCGGTCGTTGTCGTAGGCGACATTGTTTTCAAAGGTGCTGTCGCTGAGGAAGTCGGCGACGAAGCCGTCCAGGCCGTTGCCGTGGGACACGCTGTTCTTGATGACCATGTTGACGGTCTGCTCGTGGGGGTCGAAACCGTACCCGGAGCAATCCTTGATCTCGACGCTGTCGAGGGTGACGTTGGAGTCGTAGCCTTCTTCACCAGGGATATAGCCGTTGAACCAGCCGTCGATCTTGCCCGTGGTGTGGTCGCGGTTGCCGTCGATGGTGAGGTTGCTGACCCCGAAATCGTGGGTCTCCTCGCCATAGGCCGAGCGGATGACACCGGTGATCTTGGTGTCGGAGCCGTCAGCCACCTTCACGGTGGTTTCACCCATGCCGTCGCCATACAGGTAGACATTGCTCTTGAGCATCAGGCAACCGTCGGAGGGTTCCTCGCCTCCCGAAACGATGTACGTCCCAGTCGGCATATAGACCTGCCCACCCCCCGCGGCTGCCGCCGCATCGATCGCACTTTGTATCGCCGCCGTGTCGTCAGTAACGCCATCTCCTTTGGCGCCAAAATCTTGAACATTAAAAATCATGAGCTTATCTCCGTATCAGGCTTAAAACCTCGGTAGATGCCAATATTCCATCGGCGGCCACCGTGTTATGACCCAGCGGAGCGAAAAAGTTGTGACCGCGTATCGGCAAAGTGTCAAAAAAACGGACTTAACTGATCAGCGGTTGTGAGGTGTTTCAAAAAAGTAACGTTCTATTGACGGTTGGCGAGCCCTGTGGGAGCGAGCTTGCTCGCGAAGACGTCGGCACATTCAACGCGGATGTAACAGACCTGCGGACATCGCGGGCAAGCTCGCTCCCACAGGGGGCCTGCGTTTTCCTTGATTGGCATCAACCCCAGGTCGGGCCGCAGGCGCTAACCTCGGAACAACCGCCGTCCCGCAGAAGAGGGCGGCCGAGGAGCGCCATGATTTATCCGCTGTTTCTGACGTTGCACCTGTTCGCCGCGCTGGCCTTCATCGGCACGGTTTTCTTCGAGGTGCTGTTTCTCGAAAGCATCCGCAAACAACTGCCCGCCAAGGTCATGGTGCTGCTGGAACAGGGCATCAGCCGGCGTGCCCGACAACTGATGCCCTGGATATTGCTGGCGTTGTTCGGTGCCGGTGGTGGCATGGTCTGGCTGCGGTACTGGCCGGCGTTGATGTCGCCGCTGCAATCATCCTTCGGCCTGTTGTTGAGTCTCAAGATCGTGCTGGCGGTCAGTGTGCTGGGGCATTTTCTCTGGGCCATGTGGCTGTTCAAAAGCGCGCGCATGAATGCTCGCTACGTCCACATCATCCATACCAGCGTCTTCCTGCACATGGTGGCGATCGTGCTGCTGGCCAAGGGCATGTTTTATATCACCTGGTAGCCCCGGCGGCGTGGCGTCGAGGCGCTTGATACAAGTCAAGGTGACCTGGCGGGTTACAGCGGACACTGTCGCTGCGCAGCCACTCGGAGATTGTCATGTTCGACCTGTTCCAAACCCTCGGCGAGCGACCTTCGGGTCGCGTCCCGGTGCTGGGTGATTTCGATTGTCCGGTCGGTACACGGAAATTCCACAGCGGCATCGGTTCGCTCGATTTGCTTCGAGGGTTGCGCAGCAGCCGTCAGAAGCAACGGCCGCTTTCCCTGGCCGTGCACCTGCCGTCGCAATTGCGGCTGGCATCGTGTTCGCCCCTTGCCAGCGATTGTCGGTGCGGCGAGATCGAGGGTTACCTGCAACGCCTGACCTATGAAATGGGCCTGGTCGGTTGTCACCTGGGCGCAGGCCGGTATGTCGAGCAGTTTTGCCTGACCGGTGGCACGCCGGTGATTGCCCATTTGCAGAAGCTGATGGGGAACCTGCGCAAGCGCTTCGATTTCTGCAAATACGACGGCGGCGACTACAGCATCGAGGTGGATCTGCATCATACCGACTGGTCGACCATGGGTTTGATTCGCGACCAGGGCTTTACCCACGTCAGCATCGGCGTTCCGGATATCGGTGCCGACAGCGACCTGCCGGTGGATTGTTATCAAAATCCGGCCCCGATCCATTCCCTGATCGATGCGGCGCGCACGTTCGGTTTCCGCTCGATCAACATTGACCTGGGTTACGGCCACGCCTGGCAGACGCCGAACAGCTTCGCCCTGAAACTGGCAACGCTGATCGAGCTGGAGCCGGACCGGCTGCACATTTTTGACTATGCCCATGCGCCGTACCGTTATCGCTCGAAAAATGCCGGGGCGGCCGGCGCGTTTTGCAGCCCGGCGGACAAAGACGCCATGCGCAGGATCTGCTGCGAACAGCTGATCGGGGCCGGTTATCACTACATCGGCCTGGGCCAGTTCGTCAGGGCTGACGATGACCTGGCAGTGGCCCAGGAACACGGACGCCTGCATCGCAACTGCCAGGGTTTTACCCGCCATGGTTGCTGTGACCATGTGGGGTTCGGGTTGTCGGCGGTCACTCAAATCGAACACCTGTACGTGCAGAACACCGACGACCTGCTTGAGTATTGCCAGCAGCTGGACGCTGGGCAGTTGCCGGTCTGGCGCGGTTGGCGCTGTGAGGCGCAGGACCAGGTCAAGGCCTGCGTGGTCGAGCAGCTTGCCTGTGACCTGGAACTGGATATCGCGGCCATCGAGGCGCGTTTCGGCTTGGTGTTCCGGGACTATTTCGCACCTCTCTGGCCGGTGCTGGAGGCCTTGCACGACGAGGGGTTGATCGAGCTCTCGAACCGTTTCATCGGCGTCCTGCCCGCCGGGCGGTTGAACGTGGATGCGATCTGCAATCTGTTCGACCAAGGCCCGGATGACGCAAGCCCCTATCCTTTTGAAAAGTTGAACCGCTCATGAATGCTGCCTCCGGTTTCAATCGTGCCCTGGTGGAGAAATACGACCGTCCCGGGCCGCGCTACACGTCTTATCCCACGGCTCCGCAGTTCCATCAGGCGTTTGCCATGGACGAATATCGCCACGCAGCCCAGCGCAGCAACTTGGCACCGGTGCCGAAACCGTTGTCGGTGTACATCCATATCCCGTTCTGCCAGAGCCTGTGCTACTACTGCGCGTGCCATAAAATCATTACTCGCAAAAGCCATCGCGCCACCGAATACCTGGCGTACCTCAAGCGCGAAATCGCTTTACAAGCGGCGCTGTTCGACCGCTCGCGCAAACTGACCCAACTGCACCTGGGCGGCGGCACGCCGACTTACCTGACCCATGAACAGTTGGCCGACCTGATGGTCTGTCTGCACCAATCGTTCGACATGGACGACAGCGAAGAGCATGAGTTTTCCATCGAGGTCGACCCTCGGACCATCGATGCGCAACAGATCCAAGGTCTACGTCAGCTGGGGTTCAATCGCTTGAGTTTTGGCGTCCAGGATTTCGATGCCCGGGTGCAGGCGGCCGTCAATCGAGTGCAGAGCGAAGCCCAGGTCGTCGAGTTGGTGGAAGCGGCGCGCCAGGCGAATTTCAAGTCGGTGAGCGTCGATTTGATCTATGGCCTGCCGTTGCAGACCATCGCCAGTTTTGACGTGACCCTGGACAAGATCATCGCCTTGCGGCCCGACCGCATCGCCACCTACAGCTACGCGCACCTGCCGCAGCGGGTGCGGGCGCAACGGATGATCCGGCCCGAAGACATGCCGCCGCCGGAGCGCAAGCTGGAACTGCTCGAACTGACCATCAACCGCCTGACCGAGGCCGGCTACGTTTACATCGGCATGGACCATTTCGCCTTGCCCGACGACGAACTGGTGCGCGCGCGCGCCCAAGGCACGCTGCAACGCAATTTCCAAGGGTATTCCACCCATGCCGATTGCGACCTGATTGGCCTGGGCGTGTCCTCGATCGGCAAGGTCGGCGACAGTTACAACCAGAACGTCAAGGAAATCTCCCAGTATTACGCGCGTCTGGATCAAGGCTTGCTGCCGGTGCAGCGCGGCTATCGGCTGAGCGACGACGATCGGCTGCGGCGCGAAGTCATCAGTGAACTGATGTGCCATGGAAGAGTGGAATTTGGCCAGATCGACTCGGCCCATGGCATTCGTTTTACCGAGTACTTTGCCGATGCACTGAGCCAGCTCCAGGAGCAGGTGCGCGACGGACTGCTTGAAATTCACGATGACGCGTTGGTATTGCTACCCCAAGGCCAATTGATGATGCGCAGCGTGGCCATGACCTTCGATGCCTACCTGGAGGCGGATCGGACGGTCCAGTATTCGCGCACGGTTTGATTTCAACGAATGAATCGCCATACCCGTGGCGAGGGAGCTTGCTCCCGCTGGGCTGCGCAGCAGCCCCTCAGTTCAGTCGCTGCGGTGCGTCAGGTTGATCGAGTGCGGGTTTTGGGGGGCGCTTCGCACCCCAGCGGGAGCAAGCTCCCTCGCCACGGGTTGTGTGGGCGGTTAGTTTTTTTCGCCGCTTGCTCCCGCTGGGGTGCGAAGCGCCCCCGACCTTATTGGCCAGGCAGCAATGCCCTCGCCAGAAACCCTGCCGTCCGGCTGTCCGGGCATTCGGCCACGTCGGCCGGCGCACCGCACGCCACGACGCTTCCGCCTTGGGAGCCCGCGCCAGGGCCAATGTCGATGACCCAGTCGCTTTGGGCCACTACCCGCATGTCGTGCTCCACGACCACCACGGTGTGGCCTTCATCGACCAGTCGATTGAGTTGCACCAGCAGGCGATCCACGTCCTGGGGATGCAGCCCGTTGGTGGGTTCATCCAGAACGTACAGTGTTGCCCCGCGGGCCTTGCGCTGCAGTTCGGTCGCCAGCTTGATCCGCTGCGCCTCGCCGCCGGACAGTTCGGTGGCCGGCTGGCCGAGACGCAGGTAACCCAGCCCGATATCCTGCAGCACTTGTAATGCGCGCCTGGCCGGGGCTTGCTCGGCAAATACCTCGAGCGCCTGGTTCACGGTCAGTTGCAATACCTGGGAAATGTCCAGGCCCTGCCAGCGAACTTCCAAGGTCTGCGGGTTGTAGCGCGCGCCGTGGCAGGTGGGGCAGGGAGCGTACACGCTGGGCATGAACAACAATTCAACACTGACAAAGCCTTCTCCTTCGCAGGTCTCGCAGCGGCCCTTGGAGACGTTGAAGGAAAACCTCCCGGCGTCGAAGCCCAAGTCCCGGGCCTGTCCCGTCGCGGCGAACAACTTGCGCACGTGATCGAACAAGCCGGTGTAGGTGGCGAGGTTGGAACGCGGCGTGCGGCCGATGGGTTTCTGGTCCACCTGCACCAGTCGCTTGACCGCGTCGAGCCCGGCGCTGATGCGACCGCCGCTGATTTGCGCAGGTTCGTCTTCCAGGCTCTGCTCGTCGGCTTCGCTATCAGAGGTGGCCTGACCCAGATGGGTGCCGACCAGATCCAGCAGGGCCTGGCTGACCAGGCTGGATTTTCCTGAGCCGGAAATGCCGGTCACAGCGGTGAAGCAACCCAAGGGGAAGGCCGCGCTCAGGTTATCGAGGTTGTTGCGAGTGATGCCTTCCAGGCGCAGCCAATCCTTGGGTGCCCGTGGGCTGCGAGCGGTGGCGTGTTGCTCGCCGAATAGGTAGCCGCGGGTCCGTGATTCGGGCACGTGTCCCAGGCCTGCCGGTGGACCGCTGTAGAGGATTTTCCCGCCTTGTTCGCCGGCGTCCGGACCCACGTCGACGAGCCAGTCGGCGCGGCGCATCGTATCCAGGTCATGTTCGACCACAAATACCGAGTTGCCCGCTTCCTTGAGACGTTGCAAGGCGCCAAACAGCGCTTCGCTGTCGGCCGGGTGCAGGCCGGCGGAGGGTTCGTCCAGCACATAAATCACTCCGAACAACTGGGAATTGAGCTGCGTCGCCAGGCGCAGGCGTTGCAGTTCGCCGGACGAGAGTGTCGGCGTGCTGCGCTCCAGGGCGAGGTAACCGAGGCCCAGGTCGATGAGGGTGACGATCCGTTCCAGCAGTTCGGCGGCGATGCGTTGCGCGGCCAGGCGTTTTTCCAGGGAAAGGTTGGGGGTGTGGCGCGCGTCGGGCCCTCCGGCATGAGGATTGTCGCCCCGAGCAGCGCGTTGGTCCCGGGCCAGGCGGGTTTGCTGGTGCGTCAGGACCTGCCCTGGTTCTTCGGCTTGTTCGAGGTAGGCGGGCGCCAGGACACTTCGGAGCACCTCGGCCAATTCCAGCAGGGGCAGTTGCGACAGCTCGGCGATGTCCAGGCCGGCGAAGGTCACCGTCAGTGCCTCGCGCTTGAGGCGCTTGCCTTCGCACAGCGGACAGGGACTGGCCCGCATGTACTGGGCGACGCGCTTGCGCATCTGCGCGCTTTGCGAATGCATGAATGTGTGCAACAGATAACGCCGGGCGCCGCTGAACGTACCCTGGTAACTGGGCTCGAGCTTGCGCTTGAGGGCGGCGCGGGTCTGGGCCGGGGTGAGCCCGGCGTATACCGGGACGGTGGGCGTTTCTTCGGTGAACAGTATCCAGTCGCGCTGTTTTTTCGGCAGGTCGCGCCAAGGGATGTCGACGTCATAGCCCAGGGTCACGAGGATGTCCCGCAGGTTCTGGCCTTGCCAGGCCATGGGCCAAGCGGCCACGGCCCGTTCGCGAATGGTCAAGGAGGGATCCGGCACCATCGACGCTTCGGTCACTTCGTAGACGCGCCCCAGGCCATGGCATTGCTGGCAGGCACCTTGGGGCGTGTTGGGCGAGAAGTCCTCGGCGTAGAGCATCGGCTGGTCGGCCGGATAACTACCCGCACGGGAATAGAGCATACGGATCAGGCTCGACAAGGTGGTGACGCTGCCCACCGAGGAGCGTGCGCTGGGTGTGCCGCGCTGTTGTTGCAAGGCCACCGCCGGCGGCAAGCCCTCGATGCTGTCGACATCCGGCACGCCCACCTGGTCGATCAGGCGCCGCGCATAAGGCGCGACGGATTCGAAGTAGCGACGCTGGGCTTCGGCGTAGAGCGTGGAGAAAGCCAGCGATGATTTGCCCGACCCCGACACGCCGGTAAACACCACCAGGGCATCGCGAGGGATGTCCACGTCGACATTCTTGAGGTTGTGTTCGCGAGCACCACGTACCCGGACGAAGCCGGTGCCTTGCGGCGAGTCAACGGTTGAAGCAGGAGCGGAGCGTGGGGGCATCGGGCATTCCTTGTGGACGTTGGTGCAACGCATCGGGGCGTTATGGCGATGGGAAAGTGGACTGGAACACAGCGCTGATCATTATGCGACCGGGTTGAACCGTTGGGGTGCGATAAAAATTTGCTCCGGGCGCAAGAGGTGACAAAGCGCTGCAGGTTTCCCCTCGCCACAAGAAGCAGTTCAGCTGGACTGCTCACTGACCACCGGGTCCTGGATCGCCGGGTTTAGTTTTTCCAAGTTGATTTCAATCAAGGGCCGGGCAGGGGGGCGGGTCTTACCATGATCGCCAAGATCCTGTCCTTAAGCCCTGGCGTCCATGACCCCTCACTTTGTGATGTTCCCCTCCCGCTTTTGGCTTCACGGGCTGTTCGTTTTCCTGCTGTTGTTCGCGGGCCATGCCCAGGCCAAGGACTACGGTGAAATCCAGCAGCAACGCATTCACCATGTCTTGGACCAGACCGACTCGATTTCCGCGCCCGAAGGACAGTTCAAGGTTCGCAAGCTGTCCGCTGCCGGCAAGCTCCTGGGCTATGTGTTTCAAAGCCTGGACGTGGTGGACATTCCCGCGTATTCAGGCAAGCCGATCAATGTCCAGGTGATCCTTGATCCGGCCGGTGTCATCCTCGACGCCTACGTGCTGGAACACCACGAACCGATTCTGCTGATCGGCATCGCCGAAGAAAAACTTCACGCGTTCAGCGCCCGCTACAGCGGCATCAAGGTCAATCAACGGGTCGTGGTGGGGCATTCCAGCGACCCGAACGCGGTGACGGTGGATGCGATTGCCGGTGCCACCGTGACGGCGATGGTGGTCAATGAGGTCATCATGCGCGCCGCCCATGATGTGGCGGTGTCCCTGGCCCTGGTCAAGGGCGATGCGGGATTGGCGGTGGCGCCGGCCCGGGTGCGGCAAGACATTTACCAACCCGCCGACTGGAAGACCCTGACCGGTAATGGCGCCATACGCCGCCTGCACCTGACCCGCGGCCAGGTCGACGCGTCCTTCAAGGGGACGGAGGCTGAGCAGGTTGAACTCGCCAGCGCCGAGCAGGCCGACGATACGTTCATCGACCTGTACCTCACTCACCTGAACCCGCCCACCATTGGCCGCAACCTGCTGGGCGAAGCGCAGTACCGCAGTCTGATGAACACGCTCAAACCCGGCGAGCAAGCCATCGCTGTCATGGGCAGCGGGCGTTACTCCTTCAAGGGCTCGGGCTACGTGCGCGGCGGCATTTTCGACCGGGTGCTGTTGCGCCAGTTTGGCGACGTGATCAGCTTTCGCGACATGGATTTCCAGCGTCTGGATGACGTAGCCGTCGAGGACATGCCTGAATTCGACGAAATGGCGATTTTCATTGTCCGTGCCGTCCACCGCTTCGATCCCGGCTCGCCCTGGAGCCTGGAACTGCTGATACGTCGGCAGACCGGGCCGGTCAGTGGGATCTTCAGCAGTTTCGAACTGGCTTATCAACTGCCCGAGCCTTACCTGGAACGGCCATTGCCCACGCCCGAGCAACTGGCGGCGGCCGAAGAAGCCAGCCGGCCGATGTGGCTGACGCTCTGGTATCAGAAAAGCCTGGAAATCACGGTGCTCGGCGTGGCGTTGCTGGTGCTGACGGCAATCCTGTTTTTCCAGGATTCGCTGGCCCGGCGGCCGAGGTTGTTGCATTGGTTGCGTCGGGGCTACTTGGTATTCACCGTGGTGTTCCTTGGTGGCTACGGGCTGGCGCAGTTGTCGGTGGTCAACGTGCTGACCTTCGTCCACGCCTTGTTCGAAGGTTTTCGCTGGGAACTGTTCCTCACCGATCCGCTGATCTTCATCCTCTGGGTGTTCACCGCCGCCAGCATCCTTCTGTGGGGACGCGGGGTGTTCTGCGGCTGGCTGTGTCCGTTCGGCGCGTTGCAGGAACTGATCAACGAACTGGCGCGCAAGCTCAAGGTGCCTCAATACGAATTGCCGTTCGCCGTGCATGAGCGGCTGTGGGCGATCAAATACATCATTTTGCTTGCCCTGTTCGGCATCTCGCTGGAGTCGATGGCCACCGCCGAACGGCTGGCCGAAGTTGAGCCGTTCAAGACCGCCATTACCCTGCGGTTCGACCGCCAGTGGTGGTTCGTCGCCTATGCGGCGGGCCTGCTGCTGATCAACGTGTTTACGCGAAAAGTCTATTGCCGCTACGTCTGCCCGTTGGGCGCGGCCCTGGCGATGCCTACCCGCCTGCGGTTGTTCGACTGGCTCAAGCGCCGCAAGGAGTGTGGCGACCCCTGCCAGTTGTGCGCCAAGGAATGCGAGATCCAGGCGATTCATCCCGACGGCCGCATCAACGCCAACGAATGCCACTACTGCCTCGACTGCCAGATGACCTGGCACAACGAAAACAAATGCCCGCCGCTGATCAACAAGCGCAAGAAACGCGGCAAGGCGAGCAACACCGATTCGCAGTTGATCCCCGTGGTGCAGGTGAGTTCGACGCCATGAGGCTCGCCAATGGCCTGTTTCCCTTGACCCTTTCCTTCTTCATGGAGCACACAGCATGAGCGATAAAAAAACCGAACCCACTGGGGTGGCGGAAGAACCCCGGGGTGTCAGCCGGCGCAGCTTCCTCGGCACCGGTGCGGTAACGGGTGCGGTCCTGGCCGGCGCCACGGCACTGGGCGCCGGGACGTTCACTCGCGAATCCTGGGCCGCAGCAGCCAAGGAAGCCAAGTCCAAGATCCACGTCGGGCCCGGTGAGTTGGACGAGTACTACGGTTTCTGGAGCGGCGGCCACCAGGGCGAGGTGCGGGTGCTGGGCGTACCGTCGATGCGTGAGCTGATGCGCATCCCGGTGTTCAACGTCGACTCGGCTACCGGTTGGGGGCTGACCAACGAAAGCAAGCACATCCTCGGCGAAAGCGCGAAATACCAGAACGGTGATTGCCATCACCCGCACATTTCCATGACCGACGGCAAATACGACGGCAAATACCTGTTTATCAACGACAAGGCCAACTCCCGGGTCGCGCGCATTCGCCTGGACATCATGAAGTGCGACAAGATGCTCACGGTCCCCAACGTGCAAGCCATCCATGGCCTGCGCCTGCAAAAGGTGCCGTACACCAAGTATGTGTTCGCCAACGCTGAGTTCGTGATCCCGCACCCCAACGACGGCCATACCTTCGACCTGCAGGACAAAAACAGCTTCACGATGTTCAACGCCATCGATGCCGAGAAAATGGAAATGGCCTTCCAGGTCATCGTCGACGGCAACCTGGACAACTCCGATGCTGACTACACCGGCAAATACGCCGCCAGCACCTGCTACAACTCCGAGAAGGCCTACGACCTGGGCGGCATGATGCGCAACGAGCGCGACTGGGTGGTGGTGTTCAACATCCCGCGTATCGAGGCGGCGATCAAGGCCGGCAAATTCATCAACCTGGACGGTTCGAAGGTGCCGGTGGTCGACGGTCGTAAAACCGATGGAAAGGACTCCGAGTTCACCCGCTACATCCCGGTGCCGAAGAACCCCCACGGGCTCAATACTTCGTCCGACGGCAAATATTTCATCGCCAACGGCAAGCTGTCGCCCACGGTGTCGATGATCGCCATCGACCGCCTGGATGACCTGTTCAACGACCGTTTCAAGGATCCACGCGAAGTGATCGTCGCTGAGCCTGAGCTGGGCCTTGGGCCTTTGCACACGACCTTCGACGGACGTGGCAACGCCTACACCACCTTGTTCATCGACAGCCAGGTGGTGAAGTGGAACATGGACGAGGCCATCCGCGCCTACAAGGGCGAGAAGGTCAATTACATCAAGCAGAAGCTCGACGTGCAGTACCAGCCCGGCCACAACCACGCGTCCCTCACCGAAACCAGCGAGGCGGACGGCAAGTGGCTGGTGGTGTTGTGCAAATTCTCCAAGGATCGCTTCCTGCCTACCGGCCCACTGCATCCGGAGAACGATCAACTGATCGACATTTCCGGCGAGGAAATGAAGCTGGTGCACGACGGCCCGGCCTTTGCCGAGCCCCATGACTGCATCCTCGCCCGGCGCGACCAGATCAAGACGCAGAAGATCTGGAACCGCGCCGATCCGTTTTTTGCCGAGACCGTGGCCCGGGCGAAAAAGGATGGAATCAACCTGGAAACCGACAACAAGGTCATCCGCGACGGTAACAAGGTGCGCGTGTACATGACGTCGATGGCGCCGGCTTACGGCCTGACGGAGTTCACCGTCAAGCAGGGCAACGAGGTGACCGTGACGATCACCAACATTGACCAGATCGAGGACGTCACCCACGGCTTCGTCATGACCAACCATGGCGCAAGCATGGAGATCAGCCCGCAACAGACCTCATCCATCACCTTTACCGCCGACAAGGCTGGCCTGCATTGGTACTACTGCAGCTGGTTCTGCCACGCCCTGCACATGGAAATGGTCGGCCGCATGCTGGTTGAAAAAGCCTGAGTCAACTCATCAAGGAGACCCTTTCAATGACCGGGAACACGCAGCCACCTGCGGGCCACGCTTGCCGACCGGTCATTGCACTGGTGCTTTGTCTACTGTCGGGCGGCGCGATGTGCGCGCCGCAGCCGATCACGAATCTGCCCTTGCAGGCCGATGGCGAGCAACAATGGCGCCTGCCTGCGGGGCATTACCAAGGCTCGTTCAGTATCGATCAGCCGATGACCCTGACCTGTGCGCCGGATGCGGTATTCCAGGGGCAGGGCGAGGGCAACGGGTTGATCATTCGCGCGCCGAACGTCCAAGTCCAGGGTTGTACGTTCCTGGATTGGGGCCATGACCTGACCGCCATGAACGCTGCCGTGTTCATCCAGCCGGTCGCCCAAGGCGCCGTGGTTCGTGCGAACCGCATGCAGGGGCAGGGCTTCGGCATTTGGGTCGATGGCACGCGAGACGTCAGCCTGATCGACAACCGCATCCAGGGCGACCCCAACCTGCGTTCCCAGGATCGCGGTAACGGCATTCATCTGTACGCCGTGCACGGTGCCCGAGTCATCGGTAACCAGGTGCACGAAACCCGCGATGGCATCTACATCGACACCTCCAGTGGCAACCTGCTCCAGGGCAATGTCCTAGAGGACCTGCGCTACGGCGTGCATTACATGTTCGCCAACGATAATCGCCTGCTGGACAACGTCACCCGGCGTACCCGCACCGGTTATGCCTTGATGCAAAGCCGGCAACTGACAGTCATCGGCAACCGCTCCGAGCAGGATCAGAACTACGGGATCCTGATGAACTACATCACCTATTCGACCTTGCGCGACAACTTCGTGACCGACGTGCGCGACGGGTCCACCGGCGACACCATGATTACCGGCGCCGAGGGCAAGGCCCTGTTCATCTACAACTCGCTGTTCAACCGCATCGAAGGCAATCACTTCGAGCGCAGCGCCGTGGGCATCCATTTGACTGCCGGCTCGGAGGACAACCGCATCGCCGGGAATGCCTTCGTGCATAACCAGCGCCAGGTCAAATACGTCGCCACGCGATTGCAGGAGTGGTCGGCGGACGGGCGCGGCAATTATTGGAGCGATTACCTGGGCTGGGACCGTAATGGCGATGGCCTGGGCGATGTGGCCTATGAACCCAACGATAACGTCGATCGCCTGCTGTGGTTGTACCCGCAGGTACGGCTGTTGATGAACAGTCCGGGGATCGAACTGCTGCGCTGGGTGCAGCGGGCCTTCCCGGTAATGAAATCCCCTGGGGTGATGGACAGCCATCCGCTGATGGAAACGCCGGCCCGTCCCCCCCAACGCAACAGTGCCCAGGAGGACGCGTCTTGAACGTCGTCGAGATCGAAGGCGTCAGCCAGCGCTATGGTGACGTCGCCGTGTTGCGCGAGCTGAACTTGAACCTGGCCCAGGGCGAAGTGCTCGGCCTGTTCGGCCATAACGGTGCGGGCAAGACCACCACCATGAAGCTGATCCTCGGTTTGCTGCGGGCCAGTGAGGGTGAGGTGCGTGTTTTCGGGCGCAATCCCGGCGATCCGGCCGTGCGGCGAATGCTCGGTTACTTGCCAGAGAACGTGATGTTTTATCCGCAGTTGAGTGGGCTGGAAACCTTGCGCCATTTTGCTCGGCTCAAAGGCGCCGCGCCGGAACAGGTCGAGCGCCTGCTCGAAGAGGTGGGATTGGCCGAGGCCGCCCGGCGCCGCGTGCGCACCTATTCCAAGGGCATGCGTCAGCGCCTCGGGCTGGCCCAGGCGCTGCTCGGCCAACCGCGCCTGTTGCTGCTGGACGAACCGACCGTTGGCCTGGACCCCATCGCCACCCAGGACCTGTATCAACTGCTGGATCGCCTGCGTTGGCAGGGCACCAGCATCATTCTGTGTTCGCACGTCTTGCCTGGGGTGGAAGCTCACATCAACCGCGCCGCGATTCTCACCCGAGGCCGCCTGTTGGCCCTCGGCAGCCTGGCTCGGTTGCGCGAGGACGCCAGGCTGCCGACGCTGATCCGCGCCTCGGGCCTGTCTCGGGCCGACTGGCTTCGCCAACATTGGCGCAGCGAAGGGCACGTCACCCAGGGATGGGGCGCGGAAGGAGTCCAGGTGTCCGCGCCGGACGGCAGCAAGCTCGCCTTGTTGCGCCAGTTGCTGGCCCAGGACGACCCGACGGATGTCGAGATCAAGCCGCCGTCCCTGGAAGACCTGTACCGTCATTACATGGTCCGTGCGGCCGCCGAGGAGGCCAGCCAATGAACCCGATCTGGAACATGGCGCGCAAGGAGTTCAGCGACGGCCTGCGTAATCGTTGGTTGTTGGCGATCAGCCTGTTATTCGCGGTGCTTGCCATTGGCATCGCCTGGCTTGGCGCGGCGGCGTCCGGGCAATTGGGCTTTACCTCGGTACCGGCGACGGTGGCGAGCCTGTCCAGCCTGGCGACTTTCCTGATGCCGTTGATTGCGTTGCTGCTGGCCTATGACGCGATTGTCGGTGAGGACGAGAGCGGCACCTTGCTCTTGTTACTCACTTATCCGTTGGGGCGCGGCCAACTACTGTTGGGCAAGTTTGTCGGCCACGGCTTGATTCTGACTCTGGCGACGTTCATCGGCTTCGGCTGCGCGATGCTCGCCATCGCGCTGTTGGTCGATGACGTCGAGCTGAGTCTGCTGCTCTGGGCGTTCGGCCGTTTCATGCTGTCCAGCACCTTGCTGGGCTGGGTGTTCCTGGGGCTGGCCTATGTGTTGAGCAGTCTTTCGGCGGAAAAATCCACCGCGGCCGGGTTGGCGCTCGGAGTGTGGTTTTTCTTCGTACTGGTGTTCGACTTGGCCTTGCTGGCGCTGCTGGTGCTGAGCGAGGGCCGGTTCAGTCCGGATTTGCTGCCCTGGTTGCTGCTGTTCAATCCCACGGATGTGTATCGGTTGATCAATCTGTCCGGGTTCGACTCGGCGTCCACCGGTGCGGCGGTGCTGACCCTGGGCAGCGACCTGCCGGTGTCGGGGCCTTGGCTCTGGTTGTGCCTGTGGGGGTGGCTGGCGGTTCCGTTGTGGCTGGCGCACCGGTTGTTCAATCGCCGGGCGCTGTGAATGTCTGATCTGAGGAGCATGCAATGATTAACAAGGTGTCTTTGACGGCGGGCCGTTTCCTGGCCGGGATAATGGTGTGCCTGGCGCTGGCGGCGTGCGGCAAGGCTGGGCCACCGCCGGCCACCGAGGCGGCGCTGGCGTTTCATCCCAGCGATGAATGCCATGTCTGCGGCATGCTCATCAACGACTTTCCCGGGCCCAAGGGCGCGGCAGTCGGGGCGAACGGGGTGAAGAAGTTCTGCTCGCCGGCAGAGATGCTGGGCTGGTGGCTGCAGCCGGAAAACCATCGCGCCGACGTCAAGCTGTACGTCCATGACATGGGCCGCAGCCATTGGAACACACCGGACGACGCCCACCTGATTGATGCTCGCACGGCCTATTTCGTCGTCGGCTCGGGGCTCAAGGGTGCCATGGGCGTCGTACTGGCCTCGTTCTCCGACGCCCAGGCAGCACAAAAACTTGCCAGTGACACCGGCGGCCGCGTGCTGCGCCTGGAAGACATCGACCAGAAACTGCTCGGGCAGGCGACAGCCATGGCGCCGATGAGCCACTGATACACAGCCCTGGCGCCTATGTGGCGAGGGAGCTTGCTCCCGCTGGGGTGCGAAGCGCCCCCAAAACGCCGCACGCAGACAACCTGACCCACCGCAGTAATTGAGCTAAGGGCTGCTGCGCACCCCAGCGGGAGCAAGCTCCCTCGCCACGGGGGCTGTGGGGGCCGGGGGTTTTGGGGTAGGTCATGCGGCGCCGCCACAAGAAACAGCTCACCCTGATGGCCGCTGTGGTGGATCAGATTTGCTTGCCACAGCATCAACCTTCTCATCCCATGGAAGCGTCCACCCACTACCCAAGTAGCATTCGTGGCTCAGGCGCGGGTTCGTACACTCAGGGTTCCTATCACGCACCCGCCGGAGGCGACGATGCAGCAGGCCCAGAGCGAAGGTGTGGTGAGCGCCATGTCCCAGGCTACGGATGTCCAGCAGGTGGCCCAGGCACTGGCGCGGCAGTTGTTGCACCCACACTTGGGGTTCGTGCTGTTTTTCTGTTCCGCCGAATACGATTTGCCGGCCCTTGGCGCGGCGTTGTCCCAGAGTTTCGGCGGGATTCGCCTGGTGGGTTGTACCAGTGCCGGGGAAATCACCACCCAGGGTTATGGCCGCAATTGCGTGACGGCGGTGGGGTTCGATCACCGGCATTTTTCCATCGCCGCCGAGCTGATCGGCGAAATGGAGCACTTCAGCCTGATCGACGCCCAGCAAATGGTCGAGCGCCTGGCCAGCGGCTGTCGCAGCAATGCCTTGGCCCCGATCAAAGGCCACAGTTTCGCCCTGACTTTGCTCGACGGTCTGTCCAGCCGCGAGGAAATGGTGCTGGCGGCCCTGAGTGCCGCGCTGGGGGATATTCCGCATTTCGGCGGCTCGGCCGGCGACGACAACTACCTGACCCACACCCACGTCTATTTCGAAGGCCAGTTCCACAGTGGTGCGGCCGTGGTGGTGCTGATCAATACCTGGCTGGAGTTCGAAGTCTTCACCACCCATCACATCCTGCCGCGTCAGGAAAAACTCGTGGTGACTGGCGCCGACAGCACCTCGCGACGAGTTTTTGAGCTCAACGCCGAGCCCGCCGCCGAGGAATATGCCCGGCACATCGGCGTGCCGGTGAGTGCGCTCGATTATCGGGTGTTCGCCGCCCACCCCCTGGCCGTGCGCATCAATGACCAATATTACGTGCGGGCGATCCAGCAGGTGCACCCGGACCTGAGCCTGAGTTTCTATTGCGCAGTGGAAAACGGCATCGTCCTCACGGCGATGACCCCGGGCCCGTTGCTGCACAACCTGCAAGAGCTGTTCGAAGGTTTGCAGGCACGCCTCGGCGACTTGCTGTTGACCATCGGCTGCGACTGTTTCCTGCGGCGCCTGGAACTGGAGGACCGCGGTGGCCTGGAGCAGATCGGGCAATTTTTACGCGAGCAACGGGTGATGGGCTTCAACACCTATGGAGAACAGTTCAATGGCATGCACATCAACCAGACCTTCACCGGAGTTGCCATTGCCCGCCATCGCGTCCCTGGCCACCGCTGAGCTACAGGCGCAGATCGCCAGCCTGCAGCATGAAAACCACAAGCTGCGGCGCATCAACGAGGCGCTGATCGAACGGGTGGAGTCCGGTGTGACCCGGGGCAACGACCCGTATGCGGCGTTCCAGCATTCGGTGGTGCTGGCCGAGCAGGTGCGCGAGCGCACCGATGCCCTGAACCAGGCCATGGCCGAGCTCAAGGCCGGTAATCATTTGCTGGGCGAGGCGCGGCTACGAGCGGAGACCGCCCACCGACACCTGATCGATGCCATCGAGAGCATCTCGGATGCGTTCGTGCTGTTCGATGAGCAGCAACGCATCGTCCTCTTCAACAGCCGCTTCAAGGCCTTTTGGGTCAACAGTCGGGTGCGGATCATCGCCGGGATGCGACTTTCCGAGGTCAAACGCCTGATGACGGCCAACGGGCTGTTCAGTGAGGAGCCTCGGGGCCAAGCCGACGAGCATGTGCTGTATCGCTTGCAGAACGGTCGCTGGCTGCAAGTCAGCGAACGGCCGACCCAGGAAGGCGGACGGGTGATCCTGTTCACCGACATCACCGACGTCAAGCTCAGTGAAACTGTGCGCCGCGAACAGGCCATCGCGCAAAAATCCCACCTGTTGCAGCGGGCGGTGGACAACTTGTCCCAAGGCGTGGCGATGGTCAACGCCCAGGGCGTGCTCGAATTGTGGAACCGACGCTTTCTCGAACTCAGCGGCCTGGCACCGGTGGCGGCCCATCGACCTTTCAACGAAGTGATCGCCGACAGTGAGCTGCAGTTGCTGACGCCTGCCAGTCGCGACAGCAGCGGCCGGATGATCCATGAGTGCGAGCAGCGCCTGTCCGATGGCCGGGTCCTGGAAATCCGCACCCATCCGCTGCCCACCGGCGGCTACGTCAATACCTTCACCGACATCACCGAGCGCTACCAGCACGCCGAGGCGCTCAGTGAAAGCGAGCGCTGGATCCGTCTGATCACGGACCATGTGCCGGCGCTGATTGCCTACCTCAACGCCGACCTGGTCTATGAATTCACCAACAAAGTCTACGAACAATGGTATTGCTGGCCCCGTGGCGTGATGCTCGGCCAGAGCCTGCGCGAGGCCCACAGCGAGCAGCATTACCAACGCCTGGAGGCCTACGTGGCGAGGGCGTTGGCGGGCGAAAGCGTGACGTTCGAGTTCGCCGAAACCAATATCAACGGCCAGGAGCGCTACATGCTGCGCTCCTACGTGCCCAACCGCTTGGCCAACGGTGAGGTGGTGGGGATTTTCGTGCTGATCCGCGACATCACCGAGCGCCGACGCACCGCCGAAGCGTTGCACCAGGCCTACCAGAATCTTGAACAACGGGTCCAGGAACGCACGGCTGAACTGACCTTGCTCAATGACCAGTTGCTCAAGGAGATCGACGAGCGCAGCCGCGTTGAATTACGGCTGCGCGAGGCCAAGCGCGAGGCCGAGCAGGCCAATCTGTCGAAAACCAAGTTCCTGGCCGCCGTCAGCCATGACTTGCTGCAACCCCTCAACGCCGCGCGCCTGTTTACCAGCGCATTGCTGGAGCGCCGCGAGCCGGTGGCCAACGCGCATCTGGTGCGCAACGTCAGCAACTCACTGCAGGACGTCGAGAACCTGTTGGGCACCTTGGTGGACATCTCCAAGCTCGACGCCGGGGTGATCAAGGCCGATGTCGCGCCATTCGCGCTCAGTGAGCTGCTCGACAACCTGGCGGCCGAGTACGTCCAGGTGGCCCGCAGCGAAGGGCTGGCGCTGCACTATGTTGGTTGCTCGGTGCTGGTACGCAGCGACATGCAATTGCTGGCGCGGATCCTGCGCAATCTGCTCAGCAACGCCATCCGGTACACCCCGGGTGGCCGCGTGGTGCTGGGCTGTCGTCGCCACGGCCGGCGGGTCTCGATCCAGGTTTGGGACAGCGGCATCGGCATTGCCGAAGATCGCTTGGAGGAGATATTCCAGGAGTTCAAGCGCGGCGATGTGCAGCGTCCGGACCAGGACCGCGGGTTGGGCCTGGGGCTGGCGATTGTCGAGAAGATCGCCGGGATTCTCGGGCACCGGATCCAGGTGCGCTCCTGGCCGGGCAAGGGCTCGATGTTTGCCATCGAAGTGCCCTTGAGCGCCACGGCACCCAAGCCCTTGCCATGCCTGGACATGAGCGAGCCGATGCTGGAGCGACTGCGCGGGGCGCGGGTCTGGGTGCTGGATAACGACGCGGCGATCTGCGCCGGCATGCGCACGTTGCTGGAGGGCTGGGGTTGCCAGGTGGTGACGGCATTGTCGGAACAGGACCTGGCGCGCCAGGTGGACAACTACCATGCCGAGGCCGACTTGCTGATCGCCGACTATCACCTGGACCACGATCAGAACGGCGTGGACGCGGTGGCGCGGATCAACGCCTGTCGCGCCTCAGCGATCCCGGCCATGATGATCACGGCCAACTACAGCAACGAACTCAAGCAGCAGATCCGCGAGCGCGGCCACACCTTGATGCACAAGCCGGTGCGGCCGATGAAGTTGAAGATCGCGATGAGTCATCTGTTGGGTCTGCCCCGCAACCCTTGAGCCGAACCCGATTCTGTGGCGA
The DNA here is from genome assembly GCF_000281895.1 of Pseudomonas fluorescens Q2-87. Taxonomy (NCBI): domain Bacteria; kingdom Pseudomonadati; phylum Pseudomonadota; class Gammaproteobacteria; order Pseudomonadales; family Pseudomonadaceae; genus Pseudomonas; species Pseudomonas fluorescens. Next base: position 2,671,042 of record NZ_CM001558.1, read on the forward strand.
GGGAGCTTGCTCCCGCTGGGGCGCGAAGCGGCCCTGAAACCTGAGAACTCGGTCTGCCTGTCAGATCCATGGGGCTGCTGCGCAGCCCAGCGGGAGCAAGCTCCCTCGCCACAGGGGACCAGGGGGTATCTGTTCAGCGCCGCAGGTAAGCCCCGAAATCAATGTCCCCGGCACTGAGGATCGCCTGCACCCGGTTGTGTACGTTGAGCTTGCGCAGGATCGCCGAGACATGGGCCTTGACCGTGGTTTCGGCGATGTCCAGGGTGTAGGCGATCTGCTTGTTCGACTCGCCCTTGGTCATGCGTTCAAGCACCAGCAGTTGCTTGCGGGTCAGGGCCTGGAGCAGTTCCGGGGGGAACGCCGGGGTTTCGTTCAGGCGCCGGCCCATCGGGCTTTTCTGGGTACGGATGATGTCTGGCGGCAGGTACACGTTGCCATTGAGGATTTGCTCGATGGCGTCGGTCATCTGTGAGCGTGGCGAGGATTTAGTGATGAACCCCACCGCACCATAAGTGATGGCTTGCAGCACCACCTGCTTGTCCTGCTCGGCGGAAACGATCACCACGGGAATCGTCGGCGCCTCGTTGCGCAGGTTGATCAGGCCATTGAGCCCATGCATGCCCGGCATGTTCAGGTCCAGCAGGATCAGGTCCAGGTCGTCGTGTTCGCGGGTCAGTGCCAAGGCGCTGTCCAGGTCGGCGGTTTCCATCACCTCGCTGCCAGGAAATCCGTCGCTGATGACGTTGTGGATGGCTTCGCGAAACAGTGGGTGATCGTCGGCTATCAGGATTTTATACATGGCCATTCACCTCGTTATTGTCTTATGGGCAGAGCAGTTGCACGCAGTATTCAACATCACGGAAAGGGCTCGGGCCGGGCTGCTTGCACGGGCAGGTTGGCCGCTTCCCAGGCATCGAGGCCATCGCGATACCAGTACAGTTGCTTATAGCCCATGGCAGCGGCGCGTTTTACCGCGTTCCAGCTCAACCAGCAATCGGAGCGGCAATAAAAGACCAGCGGTTGGTCCGTCCGCCCGGCGGTGGCCTTGCGCAAGTGCTGGCTGAAGTAATCCTGCCAGGCCGGGTCCAGGTCGCCGTCGCCGGTGTTGGCCAGCCACAGGCTGCCTGGAAGATTGGCATGGGGTTCGTTGTCGATAAAGCGTCCCTGGACCCACGGCCGGCGGTAGACGTCGATCAGGAGGGGCGGCGAGGGTTGTTCGAGCAGTTGCTGCAAGGCGGGCGTATCGAGGGTCTGCGCACCGTCAACGGCGGCGGGTGTCGGGCTGCGGTATTGGGCAATGCGATAGCCCTGCGGGGAAAACAGCAGCGTATCGGCCTGGGCGGCATTCAGCGCCAGGCCCAGCAAGACCATCGCCAGCAAACGGGGCATAGGATTTATCCTTTTTGTTATGCGCCCATTACATGCCAGGGTGAAGGTCTTGTGAATGCGACCATAGACAGGAAAACCGGTACTAAAGTAGTAATTTGGATATATGCAGGTCGACACAGCCCTGTGGGAGCGGGCTTGCTCGCGAAAGCGGTGATTCAGCTTGAATCAATGTTGAATGTGCCGCCGTCTTCGCGAGCAAGCCCGCTCCCACAGGGCCTGGCGCTAACTGGTTCAACCCGCCTTGCGCAACGCCGCTTGCTGCGGATTGAAGGTCCACACCGCCAGCAACGCAAACAGCAACGTCAGTCCCACGCACACCGCCATCGCCAACGGGTTGAACTGTTCGTACAGGGCAAAACGTACCAACTCCACCCCATGGGTGAACGGATTGACCGCGCACAGCCAGTACAGCCAAGGACTGGCCTCGAGCATTTTCCACAACGGATACAGCGCCGAAGACAGGAAGAACATCGGAAAAATCACGAAATTCATCACCCCGGCGAAGTTCTCCAGTTGCCGGATGGCGTTGGACAGCAACAGGCCCAGGGCACTGAGCAGCAGCGCCACCAACAGCAGGGCCGGCAAGGCCATTAGCAGGCCCATGGTCGGCGGCTGGATGCCATACAGCCAAGCGATGGCGAGAAACGCATAGACCTGCAACAGCGAGATCAGCGAAGTCGCCAGCAACTTGCTCGCCAGCAGGAAAGCCCGGGGCAGGGGACTGGTGAGCAATACGCGCATGCTGCCCATTTCCCGGTCATAGACCATCGACAGCGAACCCTGCATGCCGTTGAACAACAGGATCATGCAGGCCAGCCCCGGCACGATGTACACCTCGTAGGGGACGTAGGTGTCATAGGGCGCAATGATCGCAATACCGAGGGCCGCGCGAAACCCGGCGGCGAACACCAGCAACCACAGCAGCGGCCGCACCAGGGCACTGAGCAGTCGCGTGCGTTGCAGCACGAAGCGCAGCCACTCGCGCGTGACGATCCCGCTGAAACAATGCCAGTACGCGCTCATGGCTGGACTCCGGAGGCAGTCAAACGGTTAAAGGCCGAACCCAGGGTGCCGCCATGTTCCAGGCTCACCGCGTCGGCCTGCCCGCTGGCGACCAGGCGGCCCTGGTGCACGATCAATAGATCGTCGCTGGGTTGCACCTCGTCCAACAGGTGAGTGGTCCAGAGCACGCTGATGCCGTGTTCGCTGCACAGTTGCCGAATATGCAGGCCGAGGGCCAGGCGGCTGGCCGGATCAAGGCCGACGCTGGGTTCGTCCAGCAGCAGCAAGCGCGGTTCATGCAACAGGGCCCGGGCGATTTCCACCCGGCGCCGATGCCCTCCGTTGAGGTCGCGCACCCGCTCATGGCGGCGCTCGGTCAGGTGCTGGCGGGCCAGTTCGGCATCGAGACGGGCGCTGCCATGACGCCGCGAAAAACCATGCAACGCCAAGTGGTAGCGCAGGTTTTGCTCAATGCTCAAGTCCAGGTCCAGGGTGCTCTGTTGGAACACCACGCCCAACTGGCGCAGGGCCGGCCGGGGCGATTTTTGCAGTGAATGCCCCCCGACGCGGATATCGCCGCGTTGCAGATCGTACAGGCGCGTGAGCAGGGCGATCAGCGTCGACTTGCCGGCTCCGTTGGGCCCCAGCAGCGCTGCGAAACGCCCGGCGGGCAGGTTGAAAGTCATGCGTTTGAGGGCTTCGCGTGCGCCGTAGGCAAAGCTCAGGTCAATCACCTCAAGGGCGTTCATGGTGTCACCACCACGCCCCACGGATAGCGCCCGACCTTCACCGACTTGAGCACCTTGCGGCTCTGTACATCAATCACCGAGACATCGCCGCTGACGCCATTGGTTGCTAGCAATTGCTTCTGGTCCGGGGTGAACGCTAACTGCCAGACCCGTCGGCCCACCAGCAGGTAATCCAGCACTTCGAAGGTCTTGGCATCGATGACTGCCACGTGATTGGCCGGGCCCAGGGCAACGAAGGCGAACTTGCCGTCGGCGCTGAGCTTGATGCCCACCGGTTGCACCTTGTCCGGGTGCACACCCTTGATCTGGAACGTCAGGGTCTCGAGGATTTTGCGCGTCGCCACGTCGAGAATCGTCAAGGTCCCGCCGATTTCCGCCGAGGCCCAGAGCTGTGAGCCGTCGCGGCTGAACTCGACGAAACGAGGCCGCTGGTCGACCAGGGTGCTGTCGGCCAGGGTCTGGGTGCTGGTGTCGATCCAGTGCAGCATGTTGGTGGTCTCACTGGTGTTGACCGCCCACCTGCCATCGGGGCTGACCGCCATGCCTTCGGGCTCGACGCCCACGCCGATCTGCCCCAGCACTTCGGAGGTCTGGGTGTCGATCACCGTCACCAGGGCGTCGTCCTCGTTGGAGACGTAGAGCCAGCGGTCGTTGGGGTGCAGGGCGAATTGCTCCGGGTCTTTGCCGGAGGGCAGTTCCTTGATGATCTTGCGTGTGGCCACGTCCATCACCTGGACCCGGTCCGAATCACTGGCGCAGATGTACAGCAGGCGATTGTCGTGGGAGAGCAGCAGGCCTCGGGGACGCTGGCCCACCGGCAGGGTCTCGATGACTTCCAGGCTCTGCATGTCGATCAGGCTCAGGCTGTTGTCTTTCTCGTTGGAGACCCAGGCGATGCTGGCGGCGGCGGGACCGGCGGCAAGCAACGCAGCGCCCAGGGCGAAGGCTTGGCAGAGCAGGGCCGGGTAAAACGGCGGGCGGCGCATGGCGGTTTCCTTATTGTTGTTATCGATCAGGGATAGCGGCAGCTCACTTCGGGCTGGTCGTAGCCCAAGCTGTCCATTTCATTGGTGGGGTGCAGAAAACCTTCCTGGGGCGAAGTGCTGACCAGCGCGCGCGGCTGGACCAGCTCGATCGGCTGGCGCAGTTGGCCGTTCCATGGCCGATAGCTGAGCTTGCGGCCTTTGAAACCGTCCAGGGGCAATTGCTCGCTGAGGGCCAGTTGGCGGATCGCGAACGGGTCGTCCTGCCGCAACTTGCTCACGGCGGCGGCGATGCTGCGCACAGCGATCCAGGCGGCAAAATCCCGGTCGTTCATCCAGCGTCCGGCCAGGGCTTCGAAGCGTTTTTGCAGTTGCGCCGCGCCGTAGGTTTCCACGGTCTTGTGCCAGCCGGTGGGTGTCAGCCCTTGGGTGCCGGCCACCGGGCGGGGAAACCAGGTCTGGTAGGGCACGTATTCGCCGAAGTCGCCGCGTTCGTCGGCCACCAGCACCACGTCGTACTCGGCTGTCTGGGTGAAGAGTGGCATGTCGGCCTGGGCGCTGCGGCGCTGGTCGTTGTCGAACTGCCAGGGTTTTTCCGCGACGATTTTCATGCCGAAGCGTTTCATGGCCCGGCGCAGTGCGGCGGCGTAGGCCTGGTCCTCGGGCGTTTGGCCGACGATGAGCAAGGCTCGCTGCCATTTGCGCACCACGCTGAACTGCACCAGCGCATCGGCGAGCATCGCGCGGTCGGGCAGGCTGTGCAGCACGTTGCCCAGGCAGTCGGTGGTGCGCAGGCTGTCGTCGGGGCTGCCGGCGTTGAACAGGAGGCTATCGGGAAAAGCGGCACTGAGTTGGCGCAGGGTGTCGGCAGGGGCGTTGACCACGAACAGCCGCAGGCCTTGGTCGTGTTGCGTCCGGGCGGCCTGGAGCAGTGCCTCGGGACTGTCGACGCTGGCGCTTTCCAGACGGTAGTCATGCTTGAGGAAACGCCCGGTGCTGTTGCTGTCGATGATGGCCAGCTCGGCGCCGCGCAAACCGGCATCGGTGGGTTCGGCAATCACGTTGGACAGCAGCGGCCCTGGGTCGGGGCGATACCCCAGGTAGCCGATGCGCACCTGCAACGGCGCAGCATCGCCCCCATGAGCGGAGGCCGCTGCCAGCAGAAAAACCAGGGCGTAACCGACGAGCCGGCGCATGACATCCTCCATTGCAGGTAGCGCCAGCATAGGAACCCCGTGGCCGTGGGGAAATATGCAGAAAGTACCGCCGGGGCAGTACCAAGGTAGTAACTCAACGGGGATGGCAGGGTTTTACGATGCAAGGCAATCGTCATCATCTGGAGCGACAGACCATGCGGATTCTCAAGACCCTGCTGCTGCCGTTTCTGTTGATTCTGAGTTTGATCGGGGTTGATCGGCTGCCCGGTAAACACGGATTGTGCGATCGCCAAAGAACATGCAAACAACCCGGATCTCCTGTGGGAGCGGGCTTGCTCGCGAAGGCGGCAGCATTGTCGAAATCGACGCAAGATGATCCACCGCTTTCGCGAGCAAGCCCGCTCCCACAGGGGATTTGCGTCCGGAGCTGGGGGTGTGAGTTTGTCCCAGCAATGGAGCGCTAAGCATGTCGGCCCTCTGGCGAATCAACCTCTGGGTCACGGCGTTTTTTGCCCTGGTGACCCTGGCCTGCGCCATCCTGTTGTTGCATCAGGCTGTCGCTGACGTGAAGCGCGAGCTGCAATCGGCCGAGTCGGTGGTGCATTACCTGCGCGAAACCGCCGAGCGCGATCCGGCCAGCCTCCAGTCGCGGTTGACCGGCAGCCTGCGTCATGTGCGGGTTCATTGGCTTGCGCCAGGGGCCGCGCTTGCGGCGGATGAAGGCGGGATCCAGGCCTGGCTGGGCCGTCACTTGCTGGACGATGGCCCTGCTGCGCAGGTGGTGGACCTGCGTGACGGTCGGCGGGCGTGGATTGCCGTCGATCCGAAGGATGAGATCGAGGAAATTATCGATTCGCTTGTGCAACTGCTGGGCGTCTGCGCGATGGCGCTGTTGCTCAGCCTGCTGGTGATTCGCTGGGGCGTGCGCCGGGGCATGCGCTGGCTGGACGAGTTGCTGCATGCGCTGCGCCAGGTGTCTGCCGGGAACTTACAGGTGCGCTTGCCCGCTGAAGGTGTCCCGGAGGCGCAGCAACTGGCGGGGCATTTCAACCGCATGACTACCGGCCTGGCCCAGGCCCGGGCGGACAATGCCCGGCTCACCGAGGCCTTGTTGGCCGTGCAGGAAGAAGAGCGCCGCCAACTGGCGCAAACCCTGCACGACGACCTGGGCCAGTACGTGGCGGGCATTCGCGCCCGGGCCTGTCTATTACGTTTGGTGGCCGATCAGCCGGCATCGCTGGCGCAGACTGTCAGCCAGCTGGAAGATCATTGCGAGCACCTGCACCAAGGGTTCCGAGCGTTGGTGCATGACCTGTACCCGGTGGTGCTGCAGCACCTGCCGATGGGCGACGCCATCGCTTCGCTGGCCGAGCAATGGCAAAAAAACCAAGGCATTCGCTGTCGTCTTTGGGTCGATGAGGTGCTGCCGCAGCTGTCCGCACCGGACAAGACTCATCTGTATCGCCTGTTGCAGGAAGCGCTGACCAATGTAGCCCGGCACGCGGACGCAACCGAGGTGCGGATTCGCCTGCGACATCGCGCAGGACACCTGCGTTTGCTGATACGCGACAACGGCCGCGGGGCGACGCAGCCAGCGCGCGCTGGGGTTGGCCTGCATTCGATGGCTGAACGAGCCCGTAGCCTCGGTGGCGAGCTGCGCATCATCAGTCGACCGAATTGCGGGTGGGCGTTGGCTTTGAACATACCTTTGGAGGCGTGATGAACATCTTGTTGGTGGACGACCATGCAGTGGTTCGGCAGGGCTATGCCAGTCTTTTGCGAGCGCTGATGCCGCAGCTGCAGGTCCGGGAAGCAGCCACCGGTGAGGAGGCGCTGAACCAGGTCCAGGAGCAAGTGCCCCACCTGGTGATCATGGATTTCAGCCTGCCGGGCATCAGCGGCCTGGAAACCACCCGGCGCTTGCGCCAGCGCCTGCCGCAACTGCGGGTGTTGTTCTTCAGCATGCACGATGAGTTGCCGTTGGTGCGCCAGGCGCTGGACGCCGGTGCCGCCGGCTACCTGACCAAGAACTCGGCGCCCCAGGTGTTGATGGAGGCGGTGCGACGGGTACTGGCCGGGCATGCTTACATCGAGCCATCCCTGGCCACGCAACTGGCCTGCGCCAACTCCCGGGACAACACCGACCCGCGCCTGCAATGCATGACCCAGCGAGAGCTGGAAATTTTCGTCATGCTCGCCAAAGGCACCCCCGCGCGCACCATCGCCGAACAGCTGTGCATCAGCGCCAAGACCGTGTCCAACCACCTGACACTGCTCAAGAGCAAGCTACAGGTCAGCTCCCATGCGGAATTGGTGCACTTGGGGATCGATATGGGGGTGGTGCGGGTGGCGGGCTGAATATCTGGTTTGAAATGCGATCATTTGTGGCGAGGGAGCTTGCTCCCGCTGGGGTGCGGAGCGCCCCCAAAACCCGGCACCTCGGAGTATCAGGTTCATTGAGTTTGACCCTATTGGGGCTGCTTCGCAGCCCAGCGGGAGGAAGCTCCCTCGCCACAGGGGAGGCGCGCGACCCGCTATTTATCCCACGACGTTGGACATCCCGTACACCCGCGCATATTCGCATCCTGGTAATTCCCATAGTGCTGGCGTGAACCGCTCAGGTTGGCGTCTTCCAGATTGCTTTCGCCGAGCTTGGCTTCCTGCAGGTTGGCGTCGCGCAGGTCGGCGCCCTTGAGGTCGGCCTTGCTCAACCAGGCCATCTCAAGGTCGGCAGCCTGCAGATTGGCCTCGGTCAGCTTGGCGCCGGACAGTCGAGCGAACTGAAGGTAGGCGGCCGTCAGGTCGGCACGCTGGAATTGCGTCCCTTGGGCGAACAGGCCCCAACCCTGGATTGCCTTGAGCGTGGCGCCGCTGAAGTCGGCCAGGCGCAAGTTACTTTGCTGCAGGCTGGCGCGGGTCAGGTTGGCGCCTTGCAGGTTGGCCCGTTCCAGATTGGCAAGGTCCAGCCGTGCATGACGCAGGTCGGCGTTGCGCAGGTCGGCGCCGCTGAGATTCATTTTGCGCAGGTCCTGGTTGGCCAGCCGGGCGCCACGCAGGTCGGCGCCAGGGCATTGGCTGGATTCGGCGATGACGCAGCCGTTGAGGGTAAGGGGGGTGTCGGTGTCGTCGGCGTTGGCAAAGGCGCCAACGAACAGAAGCAGCAATGACAATGATTTCATGGTATGAGCTCTAGCAATTGTGGGAGCGGGCTTGCTCGCGAAGAGGCCAGCACAGTCAAAATATTCATTAACTGAACCACCTCATTCGCGAGCAAGCCCGCTCCCACTGAGGACATAGGGAGGTCAGTGCTACTTTTGCGCCGTCGCTTTATCCCAACTCGGAATCTTGAACACCCAGAACGACCCACCCTGGGCGACGGGTTTGGTCAGCTCGGCCATGTCGCCGCCCCACAACGGCACGGCACCGCCGTAGCCGACGGTCACGCCAATGAATTGCTCGCCGTCCTGTTCCCAGGTGATGGGCGGGGAGACGATGCCGCTGCCGGTCTGGAATTTCCACAGCTCCTGTCCCGTCTTGGCATCAAAAGCCTTGAAAAAGCCGTCGCCGGTGCCGGTGAACACCAGGTTGCCTTTGGTCGCGAGGACGCCGGCCCACAGTGGCAGCGGCTCTTTGTGCTCCCAGACCACCTTGCCGGTGGTGGGGTTCATCGCTCGCAGGGTGCCGACGTGATCGTCATACATCCGCTTGATGCGAAAGCCCATGCCCAAGTACGCAGAGCCCTTTTTGTAATTCACTTCCTCGGTCCAGTATTCCTCTTTCCACTGGTTGCCGGGGACATAGAACAGCCCAGTGTCCTGGCTGTAGGCCATGGGGTTCCAGTTCTTGCCGCCGAGGAAGGGTGGCGAGACTTCCACCGGTTTGCCCTTGGTTTCACCGGGCAATGGCTTGGCCGGACGCTGCCCCGGGTTCTCCACCGGGCGACCGGTCTTCAGGTCGATGTGGCTGGCCCAGGTGATGTTGTCGACGAAGGGGAAGGCGTTCTGCAGTTTGCCGTTGTTGCGGTCCACCACGTAGAAGAAACCGTTGCGGTCGGCGTGGGCGGTGGCCTTGGTCACCTTGCCGTCCTTGTCCTTGTAGTCGAACAGCACCAGCTCGTTGTTACCGGAAAAATCCCAGGCGTCGTTGGGGGTGTGTTGATAGAACCACTTCACTTCGCCAGTGCTCGGGTCGACGCCGACCTGGCCGGAGGTATAGAGGCTGTCATAGTCGTGTGGGTTGCCATCCTTCGCGGTGCGGGCCCATGTATTCCATGGGCCGGGGTTGCCCGCGCCGACGATGATGGTGTTGGTCTCGGCGTCAAAACTGGCGCTCTGCCAAGGCGCGCCACCGCCATGGCTCCAGGCTTCGACCTTGCCGGTTTCGGTGGTTTTGTCGTCGGGCCAGGACGGCGCCTTGACGTCGCCGGTCGGGGTGCTGTCCTTGCCGTTGAGGCGGCCCATGTGGCCCTCGACGAAAGGTCGCATCCAGACTTCCTCACCGGTATCCGGGTCGCGGGCAAACAACTGCCCGACCACGCCGAACTCGTCGCCGGAACTGCCATGGATCAGCAGCACCTTGCCGCTGGTCTTGTCCTTGATCAGCACTGGGGCACCGGTCATGGTGTAGCCGCCAGCGTGGTCGCCGAATTTCTTGTTCCACACCACCTTGCCGGTGTTCTTGTCCAGGGCGACCAGCCGCGCATCCAGCGTGCCGAAGTAGATCTTGTCGCCGTAGATGGCCGCGCCGCGATTGACCACATCGCAGCACGGGCGAATGTTGTCCGGCAGCCGGTGATTGTAGGTCCACAGGCGCTTGCCGGTCTTGGCGTCGAGGGCGAATACCCGCGAATAGGATCCGGTGACGTACACCACGCCGTCGCTGACGATGGCCTGGGATTCCTGGCCGCGTTGCTTCTCGTCACCGAACGAGTAGGACCAGGCCGGTGTGAGCTTGAACACGTTCTTGTCGTTGACCTGGGCCAATGGGCTCCAGCGCTGGGCGTTGGTGCCCATGCCGTATTGCAAGACGTCCTTGGTGGTGAGGTGGTCGTTGGCGATGTCTTCCCAGGTCACGGCTGCGTTGGCATGGGTGCTCAACGACAGACTGCCGGCCAGCAGCAAGGCAACGGTCAGGGAGGAGAGGGCGGGTAGCGTTTTTATTCTCATGGTGGCAGTTCCCAGTGAAAGGTTTTGGCCTGACTAGGGTGAGTTGCGCCACGACCCGGCCGATACGGAAAAAGTCCCGCCCTTGCCGGGAAGACTTCCCGAACCGCCTGTCTTTGCGACTTGCTTCGGATGGCTTGCTACCAAGGAACTACACCGCGGCCACCAAAGCAGCATTCGGCTGGGGCGAGGGGGTTCCTAAGATGACGGCACGGCCTCTGTAGAGAGGTCTTGCGTGCAATCCAGAGGGCATAACAATGACAACAAAACGCAACGCCATCATCGCTTCCGCATTGCTGATTGGGCTGATCGGCGTAGGCTCCGCGTGGGCCCATGGCAACGTAGTGCCCCAGGCAGTGGAAACCAAGGGGCTGACCCCGATCAAGGACACCGGCGTGACCGTGGACGGCGACGGCTGGGCCGCGGTAAACCCCTATCGCACCTCGCCCGAGCATGACCGGGCCCTGGAAATCGGCTCATCGGCCTACAACCAGAACTGCGCCGCCTGCCACGGCCTGGAGGCCAAGTCCGGCGGCATCGCCCCAGACTTGCGGATGCTCGACGCGGCCGAAGCCGGCGATGAATGGTTCGTCGAACGCGTGCGTCACGGCGCGGTGCGCGATGGCCGGGTCTACATGCCGAAGATGGCCGACTACCTGAGCCAGGAAGCCTTGTGGGCGGTGCGCACTTATCTTGACAGCGTGCACGTCGAGGAGTGATCGCCATGCGCCTGTTCGCGTGGGTAGTGTGCGGCTTGTTGCTGTGCGGGCAGGCGGCGCAGGCACAGGTGCGCAGCTACGACCAGATGATCGTTGCCGGTGAGCTGAAAGTGGCCGTCTACAAGGACTTCGCCCCTTACAGTTTTGAAGACAACGGCCAACCCAGGGGCGTAGACGTGGAACTGGCTCAGGCGCTGGCCAAGGCATTGGGCGTGCGTCTGCAATTGATCTGGGCGCCGCCCGGCGAGAAGCTCGATGACGACCTGCGCGATTACATTTGGCGCGCCAGTCCGCTGCACCACCGACAACTCGCCGATCTGATGATGCGTGTTCCGTACGATCACGACTACGTGCAGAGACGCAACGACATCGGGGAACTGGAAAACGCCCAGGTGGTGATGTTCGGGCCCTACCAGCAAGAGTGCTGGCAGGTGGCGTATGACCGTCGCCGGTTGGATTCGGTGGGCAGCGTCGCGGTGTTCCAGCAGCACCCCATAGGCGTTGAAGTCGACAGCGTGCCGTCGTTCTACCTGACTTCAGTGTTCAACGGCATGCTCAGCGCCAAGACTCGCCATTACCCAGGCGTTGGCCAGGCTTTCAAGGCCATGCAGGCTGGGGAAGTCGACGCGGTCATGGCCATGCGCGCAGAAGTGGATTGGCAAGTGCACGAGGCCGCCGATCCGCAACTGGCCCTGGCGGAAAATGCCTACCCGAACATGGGCAAGCAACGTTGGGAAATCGGCATGGCGGTGCATGAAAGCAACCGACAGCTGGCCTATGCGGTGGAAGAAGCGCTGGAAGGCTTGATCCGCGACGGCAGTGTCAAGACGGTCTATGCCCATTACGGCCTGCGCTATGAAGTGCCGGAAATGTATCAATAGGAGCGCGGGATGAAATGGCCCATGTGGTGCCTGTTGTGGTGCGGCCTGCCGATGATCGCGCTGGCGGCGGTCGAGCCGGGCAAGGATCCGGTGCCCTCGGTGATGTGGGTCTTCTATCACAAGCAACTGCTGGGCGACGCGCCGTTCGTGTTCGACGACCGGGTCCGGTTGCTGGCGCCACCCTTCGCCGAGGATGCGCGCCAGGTGCCGCTGGAAATCGATGCCCGGGCGTTCACCGGCGACGTGGTCCGGATACTGGCCTGGGCCGAACTGAACCCGTTGCCGAAAATCGTCGACTTCCAACCGGGGGAGCGGGTGCTGCCCTGGCTGTCGATCCGCATCCGTATCGAACAAGCCACTCCGCTGCGCGCCGCTGTACAGACCCGCGATGGCCTGTGGCACGTTGGCTCGACCTTGATCGACGCGGCTGGCGGCGGCTGCACCGCGCCCAGTGTGGTGCGTACCCAGGCCGGTTGGGAGGAGCATCTGGGCGAAGTGCTCGGCGCCCGTTATCCCCGTGGTGACGCCAGTCGCCTGCGCCTGCAAGTGGCCCATCCGATGGATAACGGCCTGGTCAGTGGCATCCCTGAATTCTTCCTCAATCAAGCCCAATTACTGGATGTCGACGGCCACGTGCTGGCACGCCTGGAGCTATTCCCGGCGGTCAGTGAAAACCCCAACCTGGGTTTCGACATCCAAGGCCCCGGGCAGACCCGCCTGGTGATGCGCGATAACAGCGGCAACGCCTTCGAAGCGGCGATTCCCTGACTCAAAGGAGCGCGCCATGCGCTGGTTATTGCTGATTCTCATAAGTTGGAACGTGGCTGCATGGGCCGGGACGGATTATTCACTCAAGCCACGGCAAATCGCTGAGGGTACCTGGCTGCTGGAAGGCAGCACCGAAAACTTTGCCAAGGACAATGGCGGCAACATCGTCAACACCGCCTTCATCATCACCGACGCCGGTGTCGTGGTGATCGATACCGGGCCGTCGAAACGCTATGGCGAGGCTTTGCGCCAGGCCATCGCGGCGACCACCGACAAACCAGTGATCCAGGTCCTGCTGACCCATCATCACCCCGACCATGTGCTGGGCAACCAGGCCTTCAGCGACGTGCCCATCGGTGCGTTGGCGGGGACCACGGACCTGCTGCGCCAGCAGGGCGATGCCATGGCGGAGAACATGTACCGGCTGGTGGGCGACTGGATGCGCGGCACCGAGGTGGTATTGCCCACTCAGGTGGTAACGCCCGGTGTGCTCAAAGTGGGTAATCACGCCTTGCGCCTGCTGCAACTGGCCGGGCACACCGGGGCGGACCTGGCGATTCTCGATGACACCACCGGCGTGCTGTTCGCCGGTGACCTGGTGTTTTACGAGCGCGCCCTGACCACCCCCAACAGCCCGGGCCTGGACGTGTGGCTCAACGACCTCGATACCCTGCAAGCCTTGCCTTGGAAACAGATCGTGCCCGGTCACGGCCCACTGGCGACTGACGCCCAGCCCTTTGCCCAGATGCGCGATTACCTGGGCTGGCTCGACCAACTCATGCGCGACGGCGCGGCCCGGGGCGACGACATGGCCGAGATGATCCGCAGCCCCATCCCAGAGCGCTTCGCCGGGATCAGCTTGAGCCGTTATGAACTGATTCGCAGCGTCAGTCATCTCTATCCACGCTATGAGCGGGCGGGGATGAAGCGGGTGGATGCCCAACCGCAATAGTCTTGGCGGTATGAGATCCTGTAGTGAGGGGATATATCCCCGTTGGGGCGCGAAGCGACCCCGTCTTCAGTCATTTGGTACTGAGTTAACCGAACTGGGGCTGCTGCGGAGCCACCCCCCCTCGCCACAAAGGGAGGTGCTCGCCTAATTGAGATCACATTGCCGAACTGTGTCCAAAAGCGTGGTGTTCCAATTCGCCAACCTAACAGTTCTGTTAGTAGTCGCCTGATGAAGTTACCGAATACCCTTCAGTTGCACGTCAACACTTACGAGGGTGTCATCCTATGCCTACCCAACACGAACCGTTGCTCTGTCGATACCATTACGACCCGCTCGACCGTTTGATCGGCTGTACGTTGCTGAATGGGCCTGAATCTCAGCGTTTCTACTGCAAAAAACGCCTGGTCACAGAGATTCGAGGCACGATAAAAAAATCAATATTCCAATACAACGACCAGCTACTCGCGCAACAGTGTCATGGCGTTAAGTTTGACACTGCGCTGCTGATAACCGATTGCCAGCGGTCGGTGTTACACACGCTCAGTGAGAACAGCCAGCGACAACCCATCGCCTATTCACCTTACGGTCATCGCCCCATTGAACGCGGTGTAGCCAGTTTGCTGGGGTTCAACGGCGAACGAGCGGATCCGGTGACCGGGCATTATTTATTGGGTAATGGGCGTCGGGCGTTCAGCCCGGTGTTGATGCGATTTAACAGTCCAGACAGTTTTAGTCCGTTTGGGGAAGGTGGGCTAAATGGATATACATACTGCTTGGGTGACCCGATTAATAGATGCGATCCTACAGGGAACTCTCCACTGGCATGGGTAGGCCTGAAAACAAAGCACGTGGGTGAAGGTCTTTGGACAAAGAAAGGGGTCACCAGCTTTGAAGGAAAACGTGCGTTAAAAAGAATTCAAGCTTTAGATGAAGCGATTGAGGCGATTAAACGTGATGCTCAGAGGCAGCTCTTCCAAGCAGATAAGAAGGTATTGAACGCGGGGGGCGGCCCCAAAAAAAACACCACGCCACAAACCGGAATCCGACTTGATAACCTTGCTTATAAGGCGGCGCGCCCTGAAGAACATCCGTTTTCTTCACTGGCAGGCAAATTCAAAGAACCTTATTTAGAGCCGATGCAGCGCCAAGCGGGCATCGAACAAACTAAGCATCGTGGTATCTTCGATTATTTGGAGAAGAAGGTAGCGGATAAAAACGAGTATCTTGCAGGCGCCCTAGAAGACAACAGTCTCAAGTTCGACGAGGAAATAGTTGATGCATATAAACGTAGGTTGCGATTGTATGCACTGAAAGCTAGGTCTCAGTCTGATTTGGTTGCAGAGCAAAACCGAATTCGCAATAAATACTTGACTTATTTTCCTTAAGGGCATCGCCCCGGAAATAGTTGAATCCGTATCGCGCTAGACTGCAATCAGCCACATTTCAAGAGGTTGCTACATTGGTGAAAGAACGTAACCGAGCTCACGCAAAGTACTTGCGCGGTGGATAGAAAGACCTTAAGCAGACTGCATTGGACAGATGCCCAAGGAATTGTGGGGTTTTACCGACGAGACCGCCGCACAAACGTCAGGGTGCTCAAATAAGAGGGAGCAGTTGCTCATTCCTTCACCACGGAGGCGTTGCGTTGGCCGACCAAGCCGCCTTTGGCATGTACCAAGGAACTAGAAAACTCAACACTGCGGGCAATTGTTGCCAGAGGCCCTGAGCCCAAGAATCTGCGACAGACCGGGAAAATTTCCCGGGTATAACAATAACCGCAGAGGTAGCCGTCATGAGTCATCCCGCACGTCGCCAACCGTTCGCCGTGAGCCTGCTGCTCAGTGCCATGCTGCTGTCCGGTTCGGCCCTGGCCGCCGTGACCGATCAGGAAATTCTCCAGGACCCGAAAAATACCCAGCAGATCGTGACCAACGGCCTGGGCGTCCAGGGCCAGCGCTATAGCCCGCTCGACACGCTCAACATTGATAACGTCAAGGACCTGCGCCCGGTCTGGGCGTTCTCCTTCGGTGGCGAAAAGCAGCGCGGCCAGCAGGCCCAGCCGATGATCAAGGACGGGGTGATGTACCTCACCGGTTCCTATTCTCGGGTGTTTGCCGTGGATGCACGCACCGGCAAGAAGCTGTGGCAGTACGATGCGCGCCTGCCCGATGACATTCGTCCATGCTGCGACGTAATCAACCGTGGTGTGGCGCTGTATGGCGACCTGGTGTTCTTCGGCACCCTCGACGCCAAGCTGGTGGCCCTGAACAAGGACACCGGCAAGGTGGTGTGGAGCAAGAAGGTTGCCGACCACAAGGAAGGCTACTCCATCAGCGCCGCGCCCCTGGTCGTCAACGGCAAACTGATCACCGGCGTGGCCGGTGGCGAGTTCGGTGTGGTGGGCCAGATCAGCGCCTACGATCCGAAGAACGGCGATTTGCTCTGGACTCGCCCGACGGTGGAAGGGCACATGGGCTACGTCTACAAGGACGGCAAGGCGGTCGAGAACGGCATCTCCGGCGGCGAAGCCGGCAAGACCTGGCCGGGCGATCTCTGGAAAACCGGCGGCGCGGCGCCTTGGCTGGGCGGCTACTACGATCCGGAAACCAACCTGCTGCTGTTCGGCACTGGTAACCCGGCGCCATGGAACTCCCACCTGCGTCCTGGCGACAACCTCTATTCTTCGTCGCGCCTGGCACTGAACCCGGACGACGGCACGATCAAGTGGCACTTCCAGAGCACGCCGCACGACGGCTGGGATTACGACGGCGTCAACGAGCTGATTTCATTCAACTACAAGGAAGGCGGCAAGGAGATCAAGGCTGCGGCCACCGCTGACCGTAACGGCTTTTTCTACGTGCTCGATCGCACCAACGGCAAGTTCATCCGTGGCTTCCCGTTCGTTGACAAGATCACCTGGGCCACTGGCCTGGACAAGGATGGCCGGCCGATCTACAACGAGGCCAGCCGTCCGGGCGCACCGGGCAGTGAAGCGAAGGGCAGCTCGGTGTTCGTCGCACCGGCGTTCCTCGGCGCGAAAAACTGGATGCCGATGGCCTACAACCAGGACACCGGGTTGTTCTATGTGCCGTCCAACGAATGGGGCATGGACATCTGGAACGAGGGCATCGCCTACAAAAAAGGCGCCGCATTCCTCGGGGCCGGTTTCACCATCAAGCCGCTGAACGAAGATTACATCGGCGTGTTGCGGGCCATCGATCCGAAGACCGGCAAGGAAGTCTGGCGCCACAAGAACTATGCGCCGCTGTGGGGTGGGGTGTTGACCACCAAGGGCAATCTGGTCTTCACCGGCACGCCTGAAGGGTTCCTGCAGGCCTTCAACGCCAAGACCGGGGAAAAGGTCTGGGAATTCCAGACCGGCTCCGGCGTGCTGGGTTCGCCCATCACCTGGGAAATGGACGGCGAGCAATACGTCTCCGTGCTCTCCGGCTGGGGCGGCGCGGTGCCGCTGTGGGGCGGCGAGGTCGCCAAACGCGTGAAGGACTTCAACCAGGGCGGGATGCTCTGGACCTTCAAGTTGCCGAAAGAGTTGGTGGCCAAGCGCTGAAGTCTGTCTTGCACTGTGGCGAGGGAGCTTGCTCCCGCTCGGCTGCGAAGCAGTCGCCAACCTGGCGGTCCTGGTTTCGTCCAGGAACAGAGGCACGGGAGTGCTCCGCACTCCAGCGGGAGCAAGCTCCCTCGCCACAACCGCATGTGCGACAGACTTGAGCTGGCGCTTCTTACCCGAAAACCTACGACCAAATAACGAGAGGCCCCCTGCCAACGACGCATTCGTCAGGCAGGCGGGGCTCTCTACCATCGGCCTATCGCCTGTCCCGTGACAGGCATCGACCAGGCAGAGGCCCAATATGATCTACGCACAACCCGGAACCCCAGGCGCCGTCGTTTCTTTCAAACCACGCTATGGCAATTTCATCGGCGGCGAATTTGTCGCGCCGGTCGACGGCGAGTATTTCACCAACACGTCCCCGGTCAATGGCGAAGTCATCGCCCAATTCCCGCGCTCCAATGCCGCCGACATCGACAAGGCCCTGGATGCCGCCCATGCCGCTGCCGACGCCTGGGGCAAGACCTCGGTGCAGGACCGCTCCCTGGTGCTGCTGAAAATTGCCGACCGTATCGAGCAGCACCTGGAAGTGCTCGCCGTCAGCGAGACCTGGGATAACGGCAAGGCCGTGCGCGAAACCCTCAACGCCGATGTGCCGCTGTCGGCCGACCATTTCCGTTATTTCGCCGGTTGCATCCGCGCCCAAGAAGGCGGGGCTGCAGAGATCAACGAGCTGACCACGGCCTATCACTTCCACGAGCCACTTGGCGTAGTAGGGCAGATCATTCCGTGGAACTTCCCGCTGTTGATGGCCGCCTGGAAACTCGCCCCGGCCCTGGCCGCCGGTAACTGCATTGTGCTCAAGCCGGCGGAGCAGACGCCGCTGTCGATCACCGTGTTCATCGAACTGATCGCCGACCTGCTGCCGCCCGGTGTGTTGAACATCGTCCATGGTTTCGGTCGCGAAGCCGGTGAAGCCCTGGCTACCAGCAAGCGCATCGCCAAGATCGCTTTCACTGGTTCGACCCCAGTCGGTTCGCACATCATGAAATGCGCCGCCGAGAACATCATCCCGTCCACCGTGGAGTTGGGCGGCAAATCACCGAACATCTTCTTCGAAGACATCATGCAGGCTGAGCCGGCCTTCATCGAAAAGGCCGCCGAGGGCCTGGTGCTGGCGTTTTTCAACCAGGGCGAAGTCTGCACCTGCCCATCGCGGGCCCTGGTACAGGAATCGATCTATGCGCCGTTCATGGCCGAAGTCATGAAAAAAATCGCCAAGATCAAGCGCGGCAACCCGCTGGACACCGAGACCATGGTCGGTGCCCAGGCTTCGCAGCAGCAATACGACAAGATTCTTTCGTATCTGGAAATCGCCCGGGAAGAGGGCGCTGAACTGCTGACCGGCGGCGCGGCCGAGCACTTGGACGGGGACTTGTCGAGCGGTTACTACATCCAGCCGACCCTGCTCAAGGGCCACAACAAGATGCGTGTGTTCCAGGAAGAAATCTTCGGCCCGGTGGTGGGGGTGACCACCTTCAAGGACGAAGCCGAAGCCCTGGCAATCGCCAACGACACCGAGTTCGGCCTCGGCGCCGGCCTGTGGACCCGCGACATCAACCGCGCCTACCGCATGGGCCGGGCGATCAAGGCCGGTCGCGTGTGGACCAACTGCTACCACCTGTACCCGGCTCACGCTGCGTTTGGTGGCTACAAGAAGTCCGGTGTCGGCCGTGAAACCCACAAGATGATGCTCGATCATTACCAGCAGACCAAGAACCTGCTGGTGAGCTACGACATCAATCCGTTGGGGTTCTTCTGATCCCAATGCCCCATAAAACCCTGTGGGAGCGGGCTTGCTCGCGAAAGCGGTCTGTCAGTCACCACGATGGTGAATGTGTTGACGCCTTCGCGAGCAAGCCCGCTCCCACATGGGCGGTTAGGTGATGCTTCAATTGCTACCAACGCACCCCACCCACCGCTTCGAAAGTAGCATTCGAGCCCTGGGCGCCGCGTGCATTAATGACCTTGCCGGAATCGCCCGGTACAAGAAGAGGAAAGACCCATGTGGACTAAACCCGCGTACACCGACCTGCGTATTGGCTTTGAAGTGACGATGTACTTCGCCAACCGATGAGTATCGGCCCGGCCTGGTGGTTTCCAGGTCGGGCTACCCATTGGTCTGATTGCAATCACGGCGGGATGCTTTAGGCTCAGGGGATCCCCAGACAATAACAACAGGCTTACCGATGAGCCACGCACCTGAAAAGATGAGCCTCAGCCCGCTGCGCAAGTTCGTTTCCCCTGAAATCATGTTCGGTGCAGGTTGCCGCCACAACGTCGGCAATTACGCCAAGACGTTCGGCGCACGCAAGGTGCTGATCGTCACCGACCCCGGAGTGATCGCCGCCGGATGGGTGGCCGACGTCGAAGCCAGCCTGCAGGCCCAGGCCATCGACTACTGCATCTGCAGTGCCGTATCGCCCAATCCACGGGTCGAGGAAGTGATGCTCGGCGCCGAGCTGTACCGGGAAAACCATTGCGACGTCATTGTCGCGGTCGGCGGCGGCAGCCCCATGGATTGCGGCAAAGGCATCGGCATCGTCGTTGCCCATGGTCGCAACATCCTCGAGTTCGAAGGCGTCGACACGCTGCACGTGCCCAGTCCGCCACTGATCCTGATCCCCACCACCGCGGGCACTTCGGCGGATGTGTCGCAATTCGTGATCATCTCCAACCAGCAAGAGCGCATGAAGTTTTCCATCGTCAGCAAGGCGGCGGTGCCGGACGTGTCGCTGATCGACCCGGAAACCACCTTGAGCATGGACCCGTTCCTGTCGGCCTGTACCGGCATTGACGCGTTGGTACATGCCATCGAGGCATTCGTGTCCACCGGTCACGGTCCGTTGACCGATCCCCATGCGCTGGAAGCGATGCGCCTGATCAACAACAACCTGGTGCAGATGATCGCCAACCCGGCTGACATCGCCCTGCGGGAAAAAATCATGCTCGGCAGCATGCAGGCCGGCCTGGCGTTTTCCAACGCGATCCTCGGTGCGGTGCATGCGATGTCCCACAGTCTGGGCGGGTTCCTGGATTTGCCCCACGGCTTGTGCAACGCGGTGCTGGTGGAACACGTGGTGGCGTTCAACTACAACTCGGCGCCGGATCGCTTCAAGGTGATTGCCGAGACGCTGGGCATCGACTGCCGGGGGCTCAACCACCGGCAGATCCGCACGCGCCTGGTGGAACACCTGATCGCCCTCAAGCGCACCATCGGGTTCCACGAGACCCTGGGGCTGCATGGCGTGAGCACCTCGGACATTCCGTTCCTGTCGCAACATGCGATGCACGACCCGTGCATCCTCACCAACCCTCGGGAGTCGAGCCAGCGGGATGTCGAGGTCGTCTATGGCGAAGCCCTCTGACGAACAGCAAAAAGCCTTGGCCGGGCTGCTGGGGCTGGGCAATCACTCGACGCGCAAGAGCCACTATCCTGAGCTGGCGGCGCGCCTCGATGAACTGGAACAGGCCCGGCAGCACTTGCAGCGGCTCAATGACCAGTTGGAGCAACGGGTAGCCGAACGCACCGACGCGTTGTTGGAGGCCAACCATAACCTGCAACGGCAGATCGCCCAGCGCGAGCTGGTCGAGCAGCAGTTGCGCGACGCCCGGGACGCGGCCCAGGCCGCCAATCGCAGCAAGGACAAATACCTCGCCGCCGCCAGCCATGACCTGCTGCAACCGCTCAACGCTGCGCGCCTGTTGATTGCCACCCTGCGCGAGCGGGAATTGCCGGCGACCGAACGGGTGCTGGTCGAGCGGACCCACCAGGCGCTGGAGGGGGCGGAAGACCTGCTCACCGATCTGCTGGATATTTCCCGGCTGGACCAGGCCGCGGTCAGGCCCGACGTGGCCCCGTATCGCCTGGATGAATTGCTTGGGCCGCTGGTTTCGGAATTCCAGTCGGTGGCCGGTGCCGCAGGGTTGGAGCTGCGCGTGCGTTTCGCCGATGAAGCGGTCATGACCGACCTGCGATTGATGACCCGCATCCTGCGCAACTTTCTCAGCAATGCCTGCCGCTACACCGAGCGCGGTGGCATTCTCCTGGCCGCCCGGCGCCGGGGAGAGCGGTTGAGCCTGGAAGTCTGGGATACCGGGCGCGGCATTGCTGCCGATTGCCTGGAGTCGATCTTCCTCGAGTTCAACCAGTTGGACGTCGGGCGTGCGGCAGATCGCAAAGGCGTGGGCCTGGGGCTGGCGATCGTCGAGCGCATCGCCCATATCCTCGGTTATCGGGTGCAGGTGCGTTCCCGGCCGGGACGCGGCTCGGTGTTCAGTATCGAGGTGCCGCTGTCCGCTGAAAAACCTTTGCCTGCGTCGCTGGCACCCGTGCAGGCAGTGACCGGAAATCCCCTGCCAGGGCGCCGGCTGCTGGTGATCGACAATGAACTGAGCATTTTGCAAAGCATGGCCGCGTTGCTGGGGCAGTGGGGCTGTGAAGTGCTGACCGCCACCGACGAAGCGGGCGCCCTGGATGTGTTGCAAGGGCGGGCGCCGGAACTGATTCTGGCGGATTTTCATCTGGATCATGGGGTGGTGGGCTGTGAAGTGGTCAAGCGCCTGCGCGAGCATTTCCGGCAATCGATCCCGGCCGTGATCATCACCGCCGACCGCAGCGACCAGTGCCGCCGCGCCCTGCGCAAACTGAACGCGCCACTGCTCAACAAACCGGTCAAGCCCGGCAAGTTGCGAGCGGTGCTGAGTCAGTTGCTCGGGTAGCGACACGGCAAACTAAGTTGGGGCCGCTTCGCGCCCCAGCGGGAGCAAGCTCCCTCGCCACAAAAGCTGGGCCGGTGTGTTTTGTGGGGGAGGGCTAGAAAATTTATGTTATGTTATCCGATCTCGTTTGGCAGGAGTTCTCATCCTGGCCTTGCATGGACCAACGACCTTCATTCCGAGTACCACCATGAGCCTGTCCCATAGCGTGATGAGTCCACCCGGCGTCATCACGCCCGCCCTTGCGACCCTTACCACCAAAACCTCTATGCGTATGCTTGCCATCGACGCCCTGCGAGGGTTTGTCATGTTGCTGATGCTGGTGGACCATGTGCGCGAAACGTTTTTCCTGCACCACCAGGTCAGCGATCCGATCGACGCCCTGAGTGTCACTCCGGACCTGTATTTCACTCGGCTGCTCAGCACGCTTTGCGCTCCGGTGTTCATCTTCCTCACTGGCCTGTCGGCCTGGCTCTACAGCCAGAAACACAGCGCCGGCGAAACCTCGCTATTTCTGCTCAAGCGCGGTCTGTTCCTGATCTTGCTGGAACTGACCTTCGTGTGTTTCGCCTGGAACGCCGAGTTCCCGCCCAAGACGTTGTGGCTGCAGGTGATTTGGTGCATCGGTCTGTGCATGATTGCCTTGGCCGCGCTGCTGCACCTCAAGCGCGGTTGGTTGATTGTGCTCGCAATCGTCATTGTCGCCGGGCACAACCTTTTCGACGGCGTGGTACTGGGGCCGGATTCGCCGTTTTTCGTGCCGTGGTCGATCCTGCATCAGCGAGCGTTCATCGACATCACCGAGTTCACTCGCGCCCGCACCACCTATCCAGTGTTGCCGTGGATCGGCGTGATCCTGCTGGGCTGGGCCATCGGCCCGTGGTTTGGCAAAGAGGTAGAGTCGGCCGTGCGGCTGCGGCGATTGTTCAAGGTGGGCATCGGTATGCTGCTGGCCTTCGTGCTCATTCGTTACCTGAACGTTTATGGCGACAAGCCCTGGATACAGACAGGCGATGCGCTGCGCACCGTCATGAGTTTCCTGAGCGCGACCAAGTATCCACCTTCGCTGATGTTCCTGATGCCGACCCTCGGTGTGGGTTTGATCCTGCTGGCGTGCTTTGAAAAGGCCCAGGAGCGCGGAGCCATTGCGCTCTTGGGCATCTATGGCGGCGCGCCGATGTTCTTCTACCTTCTGCACCTTTATGTGCTCAAGGCGCTGTACCTGCTGGCGATGGCCATCTGGGGCGCCAACCAGGGCGCCTATTTCGGCTTCGACCATTTGCCTTGGGTGTGGCTGTGGAGCGTGCTATTGGGCACCGTGCTGTTTTTCCCGACGCGCTGGTTTGCCGGGTTCAAGCAGCGTCGTCGTGATATCGCGATCCTCAAGTACTTTTGAGCCGAAGCGTACCAATCCCACGGATCGCGCTGGCCAGAGCCATTAAAATGCCGTCATTTGGTCGGCGTTTTTGCCAAGAATGTAAAAAGACGCTTCGGTCTGTTTATTTCCTTATGTAAACTCCCCCCGCTGCGACAATCGGGCACGGCCATGCCAGGCCCGATGAACACGGTTCGCAGCGTCCCTCACCCAGCTGAAGCCAAGACCTACAAGAAGTCAGCGCCGGAGAGATATAAACGAGAGGCCGACGCATTGTTCGGCCCTGTAGGTCCATCCTCCAGTCCGTCTCGATACCCATCCTGCTGGCGTTGCCGGGCTTAGGATGTGCTGTGTCGTTGATTCGGACAGGTGGACGGAATGGCGTTCATCCTAGGGATACACACATGTTGAAGAAAACACACACGGCGCTTCTGGGCCTGGCGATGGCGATGGGTCTTGCGACCACGCACGCCGCCGAGCCAAAAAAAGTGGATGTCTTGCTCATTGGTGGGGGCATCATGAGCTCGACTCTAGGCGTCTGGCTCAATGAGCTGGAGCCGGGCTGGACCATGGAAATGGTCGAGCGCCTGGACGGTGTTGCCGAAGAGAGCTCCAACGGCTGGAACAATGCCGGTACCGGTCACTCCGCGCTGGCCGAGCTGAACTACACGCCGGAAGACAAGAACGGCAGGGTTGATATCTCCAAGGCCATCGAAATCAACGAGGCCTTCCAGATTTCCCGTCAGTTCTGGTCCTGGCAGGTCAAGAACGGAGTGCTGAAGAACCCGCGCTCGTTCATCAACTCCACGCCGCACATGAGTTTCCTGTGGGGCGACGAGAATATCGCGTTCCTGAAGAAGCGCTACGACGCCCTCCAGGCCAGCCCGTTGTTCGCCGGTATGCAGTACTCCGAAGATCGCGAGCAGATCAGCAAGTGGGTTCCCCTGATGATGCAAGGGCGTGACCCGAGCCAGAAGGTCGCGGCCACCTGGAGTCCGTTGGGTACTGACGTGAACTTCGGCGAAATCACCCGCCAATTCGCCGCATACCTGCAAACCAAGCCAAACTTCTCCCTGAAGCTCTCCAGCGAAGTGGAAGACATCACTCGCAATGCAGACGGTAGCTGGCGCGTTTCGTACAAGAACCTGAAAGACGGTACCGAAACCGAGACCGATGCCAAGTTCGTATTCATCGGCGCCGGCGGTGGTGCCTTGCACCTGCTGCAGAAGTCCGACATCCCCGAAGCGCGTGAATACGCTGGCTTCCCGGTCGGCGGCTCGTTCCTGGTCACCGATAACCCAACCGTTGCCCAACTGCACTTGGCCAAGGCCTATGGCAAGGCTTCGGTTGGCGCACCGCCGATGTCGGTCCCGCACCTGGACACCCGTGTGCTCGATGGTAAGCGTGTGATTCTGTTTGGCCCGTTCGCAACGTTCTCCACCAAGTTCCTGAAGAACGGTTCGTACTTCGACCTGCTGACCAGCACCACCACGCACAACATGTGGCCGATGACCAAGGTTGGTATTGAACAGTACCCACTGGTTGAATACCTGGCCGGCCAACTGATGTTGTCGGATGAAGACCGTTTCAACGCCCTGAAGGAATACTTCCCGGACGCCAAGCAAGAAGACTGGCGCCTGTGGCAGGCCGGCCAGCGCGTGCAGATCATCAAGCGTGACGAGGAGAAGGGCGGCGTCCTGAAGCTCGGCACCGAAGTGGTCGCTTCCCAGGATGGCAGCATCGCTGGCCTGCTGGGTGCCTCGCCAGGCGCCTCGACCGCCGCGCCGATCATGCTGACCGTGCTTGAGAAGGTCTTCAAGGACAAGGTTGCCAGCCCGGCCTGGCAGGAAAAACTGCACCAGATCGTGCCAAGCTACGGCACCAAGCTCAACGAGAGCCCTGAACGTGTCGCCCAGGAATGGGCCTACACCAGCGATGTCCTGCAACTGGCCCCGCCACCGGTAATCGGCAAGACAGGCGCCACCGCTGCACCGGCCACGCCGGCCGCTGCGCGCGAAGCCAATCCAGCGGCTGACATGGCGCTGTAACCGGACGCTGTCTGGTGAAATACAAAAAAACGCCGCTCATTGAGCGGCGTTTTTTTGGGTGATCGATAAACCCAATGTGAGCGAGCTTGCTCGCGATGGCGACCTGAAAGCCGCATCAATCCTTGATCGGCCCCCGATGCGTAAGGTCATGAACACCTGTTCCACCGATTTCCTTGAACCTCGCCTCAAAATCCTCCGCCAACTGCGCCAGGGTAATCGCCCCCAGGCGCTGGAGCAGCAAGGCCTGGGCTTCGTCGAACGCATCCGTCAGCGCCGCATTCACCGCTTGCTCCACCAGGCATTGCGGATGATCGGTGGAAAGGCCGATGGCAAAAATCGACGTGCTGCCCAAGGCCTGGTGGATGTCGAGCAACGTCATGTCCGACAGCGGCTTGCTCAAGGTCCAGCCGCCGCGATGGCCTTTCTCCGAGGTGACATAACCCTGTTCCTTGAGCAGCGCCATGGTCCGGCGCACCACCACCGGGTTGGTGCCAAGCATTTGCGCGAGGGTGTCGGACGTGGCCGATTGTTGGTGGCGGTCCATGTGGATCAGCACGTGAAGCATGCGGGACAGGCGAGTGTCGGTTCTCATGAGCGTTGCAGCGTTCTGTGGCGGAGACGGCCGTGAGTATCGCCTGTAATTGCAAAGGTTACGAGATCGTTGACAGTCGCTTTTCAAGGAACTTACGATGTATCGAGAGTTTCGAGTTTCGTCGAAACCATTCCAGGAGATTGATCATGCGCTACGACGTCATCATCGTAGGCGGCAGCTATGCCGGTATGTCCGCAGCCCTGCAACTCGCCCGAGCGCGGCGCAACGTGTTGGTGATCGATGCCGGCCAGCGGCGCAACCGGTTCGCGGCCAGCGCCCATGGCTTTCTCGGGCAGGACGGCCGGGCCCCGGGTGAGATCATTGAGGACGCCCGATTTCAGCTATTGGCTTACCCGACGGTGGAATGGCTAGCGGATACCGCGACCAAGGCCAGCCAGGAAACGGCGGGCTTCACTTTGGAAACCCTCGGCGGGAAACGCTACAGCGCCCAGCGCCTGTTGTTGGCCACCGGGGTTATCGATGACTTGTCAGACGTCGAAGGGCTGGCGCAGCGCTGGGGCAAAAGCATATTTCACTGCCCGTATTGCCACGGCTACGAATTGGAACAAGGGCCGATAGGCGTGCTGGCCACTTCCGAAATGTCCTTGCACCACGCATTGATGCTTCCGGACTGGGGACCCACGACATTCTTTACCCGCGGCGTGTTCGAACCTGACCCATTGCAGCGCGCCAGCCTGGAACAGCGCGGAGTGACAATCGTGCCAGAGCGCGTCGATCGCATCGAAGGTTCCCGGGCCGATGTCGTGTTGGCCAATGGCCGCGTGGTGGCTGTCGACGGCTTGTTTGTGCTTCCCCATACGCGGGCGGCCAGTCCATTGGCCGCCTCGCTGGGTTGCGAATTTGAAGACGGACCGCTCGGGTCTTTCATCCAGACCGACATGACCGGCCAAACCAGCGTTCCCGGGGTGTTTGCCACGGGCGACGCGGCCATGCCGTTCGGATCGATCGCGTTGTCGGTGGGGGATGGCGTACGGGCGGGATCAGGCGTGCACCGGTCGTTGATCTTCGCGGCTCACTGAAGGCAGCACTCACCAACCCCGTTTTAGGGACTGCTTCCTCTACACCTGAACCGCTATCGCGAGCCCAGCCACCGCATTATTGAGTGCCAAACATCGCCGTCCAATAAATACCGGCATCGCTTTTCGGATCAGTCGCGTACCCAGCCCCGAGTTCGCGAAACTGCGGATTCATCAGGTTGGCGCAGTGCCCCGGGCTCGCCAGCCAGCCGTCGACGACCTTGAGGGCCGTGTCTTGTCCGGCGGCGATGTTCTCGCCGATCAACTGTCCCAGGTAACCGGCCAGTTCGGCGCGGTCGCCGGGCATGCGGTTGTCGCGGTCCTTGTGGTCGAAGAAGTTGTTGTTGGCCATGGCGCGGGTATGGTTCACGGCGGCCAGGGCCAGCGTAGCGTTCCAGGCCAGTGGGGTGGTGGCGGCAAAGGCTTCGGTGCCGCAGCGGCGAGGCTGTGCCCGAGCGCTGTTGATCAGCTTCAGCAGCTTCTGGCCTTCGGCCTGCCAGTCACCCAGGCGCGCGGACAGCAGCGGACGGGCCAGTACGATGCGCCATTCGCGATCCAGGCGGCTGACACCGATGTCGACGAATTGCGGGTCCAGGACCACCTGGCAGAAGCTTTCCTGCACGGCCTTCATGGCCGATTGTGCATCCCGTGGCCCGGACAGGCTGATGGCTTGCACGTTGACCATCGGATAGGCCGCTCGCGCCAGCGCCTGCTGCAGGTCGCCGATGCCATTGGCCGACAGGATCAGCCGGGTGTCCATCGCCAGGGGCGGTAACTCCAGCGAGGCCTGGCCGGCGCAGCTTTGGGATTGGCTGCGGTAAAGGTTGATGGACTCGACCAGTTGCGTCTCTTCGGTGGCGGCGGCACTGGCGGCGAATGCCAGGCCGAGCGAAAGCACGACAAGACGCATGGCGGATGAAATGGCACGCATGTAAATCTCCCTTGAGCGGACGGCGCCTATGATGCGCAATTTTTGCCCCGCTGGGGCAACGGTATTCACGCTCTCTTGAAATCCCTTGGAACGGCACCGTTGGGTACCGTTCGGGACAATCCTCAAGTAGTGGGATCAGTTTTCGAGCGAATAAGTCCATTTCCGTCGTTCCAAGGCCTGAAAACATCGACCATCAGCTCATCCAATTGCCTCCGTCGACATTGTAGGTCTGGGCCACTACATACTCGCTTTCCGCCGACGCCAGGAAAATCGCCATGCCGACGAGGTCTTCGGCAGTGCCCATCCGGCCATAAGGCACCTGCTGCCCGACTTGGCGTTTCTTTTCCCCCAGCGGCAGGTTTTCGTGGCGGGCGAACAGCGCATCCACGCCGTCCCAATGCTCGCCGTCCACCACGCCGGGCGCGATGGCGTTGACGTTGATGCGGTGCTTGATCAGATCCAGCCCGGCGGACTGGGTCAGGCTGATCACCGCCGCCTTGCTGGCACAATACACGCCCACCAGCGCCTCGCCACGCCGGCCGGCCTGGCTCGCCATGTTGATGATCTTGCCGCCATGCCCCTGGCGGATCATCTGCCGGGCCGCAGCTTGCAGCGTGAACAGGGTGCCGGCGACGTTGATGGAAAACAGTCGCTCGTAGCTCTGGCGGGTAATGTCGACGATGGGCGCCAGGTCGAATAGCGCGGCGTTATTGATCAAGATATCAAGCTTGCCGGCCTGGGCCACCACTGCGTCGATCGCCTGGTCAATGGAAGCCTGGTCGGTGACGTCCATTTTCACCGCGTAGGCGCTCTCGCCCAGCTCGGCAGCGGTGGCCGTGGCTCGTTCAAGGTCGATATCGGCAATCGCCACCGTGGCCCCCTCGTTGATGTAGGCCTGGGCAAACGTCCTGCCGATACCACGGGCGGCGCCGGTTACCAGGGCGCTTTTTCCTTCCAGTCGTTTCATAAGGTTTTCCTGCCTCAAGTTGCGTCAAATGGGTGGAGCCACGGGGGTAGGGCGGACCTGCCGTCTCCAACGGCCGGCCGATTACAGCAGCGCCCATGGAGGCCGGCAAACGCAGGGATGATCGCCCGCTGATACTTTTTTAACGCGTAACCGCAGGGCACCCTCGGGTTAAAAAAGTATCGGTGAGGGGGCGTGTCGAGACTGGCGAAACACCGCAGGCGCGGCGTAAGGTGCTCGTCATAACGACTAAGAGGCGCGACATGCCTGATCACCGAACGCCCCTGTTCGAGCAGCGACCGGCCGAACTGGAAGTCATCCTGCCCGAGCCCGAACACAGTTTTCGCTGGTACGAGCACGATTACCCGTACCCGTTGGCGCGCTGGAACCATCATCCCGAATTTGAAATCCATCTGATCCGCCAGGGCAGCGGAAAGCTGTTGGCCGGTGACTATATCGGCCCGTTTGGCCCCGGCCACGTCGCAATGATCGGCCCGAACCTGCCCCACGACTGGATGGGCGACCTGGCGCCCGATGAGCACTTGGCCGGGCGCGACGTGGTGCTGCAATTCGACGGCGCGACGCTGCTGAGCTTGCGCCGGACCCTGCCCGAACTGGGCGATCTGCACGGGTTGTTCGAGCGCGCTCGCCGTGGACTGGCGTTCCGCGGCAGCACCGCGCAACACGCCGGCTACCTGCTTGAAACCATCGGCCCGGCCCAGGGGTTGGCGCGCCTGGCGCTGTTCCTGGAACTGCTCGATACGTTGAGCCGGGCCCCCGAGGACGAAGCGCAAGTCCTGGCGAGCCCGTTCTACGCACCCAGCCTTGACGCCCGCAGTTCCGAGCGCATCCATAAAGCCTTCGAATATCTGCAAGCTGAACTCACCGGCGATGTGCGGCTGTCGGTCATCGCTCGCCAGCTGGACATGAGCGAACCGGGTTTCTCGCGTTTCTTCAAGCGCATCACCGGGCATGGCTTCATCGACCTGATGCGCAAGCTGCGGGTCCAGCGCGCCTGCCGGTTGCTGCTACAAAGTGAAATGCCGGTGACCGACATCTGTTTTGAGGTGGGCTACAACAACCTGTCCAACTTCAACCGACACTTTCGCATCGAGATGAACCAGACGCCGAGTGAGTATCGGCGGGGCGCGTTCGCCCTGGTTGAGGGAGCTTCCCCAGGAGCGAGCTGTGGGAGCGAGCTTGCTCGCGAAGACGGCAGCACCGCCACCATCGATGCGAACTGAGCCACACAACTAAGGCAGGTCCGGCATTTAGTCCGGGATACTTTTTGATGTTTTTTCAACCGATAGGCGAACTGTGCCCGGCTCAGCCCCAACGAGCGCGCCGCCGCCGCCAGGTTGCCGCTGCTCAGTTGCAGGGCTTCGCTGATCAGTCGTGATTCCAGGCCGTCAATCGAGAAGTCCGAGTCCAGTTGGCTGAGGGACTGGAGCAACGGCGGTTTTTCTGCGGCATCGTTGGCGGCCAGGCCCATCGGCGAGAGGCCGCCGTGATGGTCCACGGAATACGCATCCACCGGCAGTTGCTCATTGCGAAACAGGTGCATCAGGTCGATCGCCTGGCCTTCTTCGCTGGCGATCAGGCCGCGCTCGATGAGGTTTTGAAGTTCCCGGACGTTTCCCGGAAAGTCATAGCGCAGCAGGACCTTCAAGGCGCGCATGGTCAAGCCCATCGGGACGCGCCCGTATTCCTGGCAAAAGCGCTTGAGGAAGGCATTGATCAGCAACGGTATGTCATCGCGGCGTTCACGCAGGGGCGGCAGGGCGATGGGGTAGACATTGAGCCGGTAGAACAGGTCTTCACGAAACGCGCCGTCCGCCACGGCTTTGCGCAGGTCGATGTTGGTGGCCGCCACGACCCGCACATCGACCTTGATGCCGTGGCCGCCGCCGATCCGTTCGATTTCCCGCTCCTGCAAGGCGCGCAGCAACTTGCTTTGCCCGGCCAGGCTCAGGCAGGTGATCTCGTCCAGGAACAACGTGCCGCCGTGGGCGCGCTCGAAACGACCTGGGCGCGAATGGGTGGCGCCGGTGTAGGCACCACGCTCGACGCCGAACAGTTCGGCCTCGATCAGGTTGTCGGGAATCGCCGCGCAGTTGAGGGCTATGAACGGCCCATCACGGCGGCGACTCAGTTGATGCAACTGGCGGGCGAACATCTCCTTGCCCACGCCGGATTCGCCGCTGACCAGCACGGTAGCGGGCGTCAAGGCCACCCGTTGCAGGGCTTGGGTCGCGGCGTTGAAGGCTGCGCTGGCACCGATCAGTGGTTGTTCGCTGTCAGCCAGCGGGGCGGTGCCGGCAACGTTGTCGGACCGAGTGTCGGCGCGCGCGACAATCGCAGGTTGTGAGGCGTTGAGGTAATTCAGGTCTTGCTCGACGTCCCCCCATTGCTCTGCGGTCTTGCCGACGACGCGGCAACGCTCGTGGCCCATGCCTCGGCATTCCACTTCGCGGAATATCACCAGTTGCCCGAACAGCCCACTGACGAAGCCGATGGCATAGCCCAGCTCAGTCCAGCACACCGGATCCTGCCCGGTGCCATAGGCCGCGACATGCTCGTCAGCCTCGCAGGAGTGATGCCAGAGGAACTCCCCCTCATAGAATCCCGAGTCGGAGTCGAACTTGAAATGCAGCGGTTCGACTTTGGTCATGCCTTCAAGGGTATGCAGATGCGTGCCTGCGCGAAACACCGCCGCGGCATTGGCGTGGGGCCAGCGTTCGCGAATCAGCCGCGCGTCCCGGGCGCCCGAGGAATAGCCGGTGCGGGTGAGCATGCCCCGTGCCTGCTCCAGTCCTTGGCGTTCGATGATTTCCCGGCGCAACGCCCCAAAGGACGAGCTGTGCAGCAACAACATGCGTTGGTCGTTGAGCCAGATACGCCCATCGTCGGGGGAAAAGAACAGGCAATCGGTGAGCTCTGCCGGCGTGGGCGAACTGCTGTCGCTCAGCTCGTTGCTGTCTCCGCGGGGGTGGTAATGCTCGGTGGCGACCCGCAGGTCGGGCAATTGGCAGTGGGGATTATTCATTGTTATGCCCCTGGATAGTGATGATCCAAATGATCACCTGGCGAGATAGTTATTAAGCATAACTTTATCAAATGAACAAGCGGCAGCTGGCCAACGGCCAGGTCGGTGATGGTTAAGCGGGCACGGTGCCAGACCAAGAGCCTTGAACCAGAGCCCTGAGTCAGCTTTATCGCGGTACGCAGGCAAAACCGGCACAGCGCTTGCTCAAGCACTTTCACGGCGTTTGCGGCGCGACCTTCCAGGTGCGGCAAACGATGACAACAACAAAGAGCCGGGAGTTATACATGTCTGCAGCCAAAAGCCACCTGCTGTCTGAGGTGATCGAGTCGGAATGCGTTTTCAACGGTGACTGGGTGCCTGCCTCGGGCCCGCTGCAAGCGATTATTGAGCCGGCCACCGGCGAGCGACTGATGCGCAGTGCCACGGCTGACGCCGCCGACATCGCCAAGGCCAGTCGCGATGCAGCCCTGGTCCAACCGGCATGGGCAGCGCTGGGCCCACGGCAACGCGCGGCGATCTTTCGCAAGGCGGCCGATGTGGCCGAACGGTCTTTTGCGGAACTGGCGCTGTATGTCGCTCGGGAAACCGGAGCGGCCTTGTTCAAGGGTCAGCACGAGGTTCGTGAGGCGATCGTGCTGCTGCACCAGGCGGCGGGCATGCTGTCCCAGGCCCACGGGGTGGTGCTGCCCAGCGAGGCGGGGCGCTTGTCCTATGCGCGCCGCTTGCCCCACGGCGTGATTGGGGTGATCTCGCCGTTCAATTTTCCGTTGGTGCTGTCGATGCGTTCCGTAGCGCCAGCCCTGGCAGCGGGAAACGCGGTCGTGCTCAAGCCCGATCCGCAAACGCCGGTCAGTGGCGGTTTCCTGATTGCCCGGCTGTTTGAAGCCGCCGGGTTGCCCAAGGGGCTGTTGCAAGTATTGCCCGGTGCGGCGGATGCGGGGGAGGCGCTGTGCCGCGACCCCAACGTGAAAATGATTGCTTTTACCGGCTCTACCGGTGCCGGTCGCAAAGTGGCCGAAGTGGCCGGGCGCAACTTGAAGAAAGTCGCGCTGGAATTGGGCGGCAAAAACCCGCTGATCATCCTCGAAGATGCCGATCTGGATCTGGCCGCCCGCAATGCAGCGTGGGGCGCCTGGATGCACCAGGGGCAGATTTGCATGGCGACCGGGTTGATCCTGGTCCATGAATCCATTGCCCAGGACTTCACGCGCAGATTGGTCGAGAAAGCTCGGGCATTGACCGTGGGCGACGCCGCCCGCGAAGAAGCGGCGTTGGGCCCGTTGATCAATCAGCGGCAGCTGCAACGGGTGCATGACATCGTCAGCGACAGCGTCCGGGCCGGCGCCACGCTGGAAACCGGCGGTGAATACGACCGGTTGTTTTACCAACCCACCGTGCTCAGCGGTGTGAAACCGGGCATGCGCGCGTTCGAGGACGAAGTCTTTGGTCCTGTGGCGACGGTGGTCAGTTTCGCCAGCGACGATGAAGCCATCGAACTGGCGAATCGCACTGAGTACGGCTTGTCGGCGGCGATCATCTCGCCCTCGGTGGGACGGGCCATGGCCATCGGCGAGCGGCTCGAGTGCGGCATGTTGCACATCAATGACCAGACCGTCGCCGATGAGTGCGTCAACCCGTTCGGCGGACGCGGTGCCTCGGGCAACGGCGGCAGCGTCGGCGGGCCGGCGGACTGGGACGAATACACACAGTGGCAATGGGTGACGGTGAAGGATAAGGCGCCGATCTACCCGTTCTGAGGCTTGTTTTTTAAACAGGGGCCAATGAGCTGAGGCCCCTGCGAGCAGACAAAAATAATAAGAGGACTCAACATGAAACTCGACAACAAGATTGTGCTGGTCACCGGTGTCTCGTCGGGTATCGGTGCTGCCACGGCAAGCGTGTTGCGCGCTCACGGCGCCCAAGTGATTGGCGTGGATCTCAAGGCTCCGAACATGACCCTGGACGGTTTTGTGCAGGGCGATTTGAGTAGCGCCGAGAACATCGAACGCTTGCTGCCACAGCTACCCGCACGGTTCGACAGCCTGTGCAATATCGCCGGTGTGCCGGGCACCGCAAACCCGCAACTGCTGGCGCGGGTCAACTACCTTGGGCTGCGCCACCTGACCGGTTCGCTGTTACCGCGCATCAGCGCTGGCGGCAGCATCGTCAACATCGCCTCGATCCTCGGCGCCGAGTGGCCGTTACGCCTGGAGCAGCACAAGGCGCTGGCGCGTATCGAAGGGTTTGCCGCCGGGCAAGCCTGGCTCGCCGATCACCGTGTGCCGGACCAGACCTGTTACCAGTACTTCAAGGAAGCGCTGATCGTCTGGACCTACCTACAGGCCCAACCCTGGTTCCTGGAGCACTCGGTGCGCATGAACAGTGTCGCGCCAGGTCCGGTTTTCACACCGATCCTCGACGACTTCGTGAGCATGCTCGGCGAGGCTCGGACCCAGGCCGATGCCCATCGCATGAAACGTCCCGCGTATGCCGATGAGGTGGCGGTGGTGATTGCTTTCCTGTGCGCCGATGAGTCGCGATGGGTCAACGGCATCAACCTGCCCGTCGATGGCGGATTGGCCTCCACTTACATCTGAATGCACACCCGTAGAAAGCGGCGCACGCCGCTTACCCGAGCGTGGTGGCTGCAAAGCCATGCCTGAAAATAACAATAACGAGAAGCGTCCATGGATAACGTCAAAGATTGCCTTCGTTTCAAGCATTGCGCCTTGTTCCTGGCGTTGTGCAGCACCGGTGCGATGATCGAAAGGGTCGAGGCCATGCAAATGGACCTGGGCGACTCCGACTGGAAACTGCGTTGGGACAACACCATCAAGTACAGCCAGGCCTGGCGTCTGCAGGGCCAGGACAGTCGCGTGGTCAACGCGCCTACCGCCAACGGCCTCTACCCGTCGATCCAGAGCCAGGGCGACAAGAATTTCAGCAGTGGCCTGGTCTCCAACCGCCTGGACCTGTTTTCCGAAATGGACCTGAGCCGGCAAAACTATGGGCTGCGCGTGAGCGGCGCGGCTTGGTACGACGACATCTATAACAAGGACACCGACAGCAGCGAGCAGACGCACTTTCTCAGCGAAACCCGCAAGCTTCATGGCCGCGACGCGGAAATTCTCGACGCCTTCGTGTTCTTGCGCGGTGATTTGGGCGAAGACTCCCAGGGCGTGGCGCGTCTGGGCCGCCACAGCCTGATCTACGGCGAAAGCCTGTTCTACGGCGGCAACGGCATCGCCAATGCCCAAGGCCCAACCGATGTGGTCAAGTTGCTCAGCGTGCCGGGGACCCAGTTCAAGGAGATCCTGCGCCCGGTCAACCAGATCTCCGGCCAATTGCAGATCAACCCGCAGTTGTCGGTGGGTGCGTACTATCAGTTTGAGTGGGAGCGTTCCAATCTGCCGGGCGCCGGCAGCTACCTGAGCGATGCCGATGCCATCGGTCATGGCAGCGGCCCCCTGCGGGAAGTGTTCGGCAACGACACGGTGAATGGCGGCGATCTGAAACCGCGCAATTCGGGGCAGGGCGGCATGCAGATCCGCTTCAAGCCGACCGGCACCGAGCTGGAGCTGGGTTTCTACGCGGCCCAGTATCACGATAAGGCGCCGATCGGGTTGTACGCGTACCTGGACGGTCCCGCCGCAGCGGCCACTGGGTTGCCCATCCTGGGTTCCTATCGTCAGGTCTACGCCGAAGACATCAAGACTGCCGGTGTCAGTTTCTCCACTGCCTACGGTCCGTTCAATTTTGCCGGTGAAACGTCGGTGCGCTGGAATGCGCCCTTGGTGAGCAACCTGCAAGTGGTGACGCCCGGGATGGAAGCCGACGGCGACGACCATTCGTTGTTCGCCCGGGGCAAGACCGCTCACGCCAACCTGTCGGCGATTTACCTGCTGTCGCCCACAGCATTCTGGGATGGCGGATCGGCCCTGGCCGAACTGGCTTGGAACCGCACCCTGAGCGTCACTGAAAACGCCGCCGCGCTGGATTCCAACACCACCCGCGATGCCACCGCGCTGCGAGTGTTGATGGAGCCGGCGTACTTTCAGATCGTCGACGGAATCGACCTGACCGTGCCGATCGGCATGGGCGTGGTGCTCGATGGGCGGTCCTCGGCCGTCAACAAGTCCGGCTTCGGCAATACCCATTCCGGCGACTGGAGTGTCGGGCTCAAAGCCACCTATTTGCAGCGCTGGGACGTCGGCCTCAACTACGTGAATTTCTTCGGCGCACCGAAAGCCGGGCTGCGCGAGGACGGCAATTTCAGCTACGGACAATCGCTGGCCGACCGCGACTTCGTCTCGCTCTACGTAAAAACCTCATTCTAATAAGGTGGATTCGCCATGCAGAACAAAGGATTCCTGAACATTTGCGTCCTGGCCCTTGCCCTTGCCGGCATGAGCCTGGCCCAGGCGGCGGTGTCGCCTGAACAGGCCGCACGTTTGAAAACCGATCTGACTCCCCTGGGCGGCGAGCGCGCCGGCAATGCCGATGGCAGTGTCCCGGCCTGGCAGGGCGGCTACACCCAGGTCTCACCCGGCTATAAAGCGGGCGACA
Source organism: Pseudomonas fluorescens Q2-87 (assembly GCF_000281895.1). Classification (NCBI taxonomy): domain Bacteria; kingdom Pseudomonadati; phylum Pseudomonadota; class Gammaproteobacteria; order Pseudomonadales; family Pseudomonadaceae; genus Pseudomonas; species Pseudomonas fluorescens. Next base: position 2,707,710 of record NZ_CM001558.1, read on the forward strand.
AGCGCCCCGATCCGTTCGCCAGCGAAAAACCGCTGTATACGATCAAGGCCTCGAACATGGAGCAGTACGCCAGCGAGTTGGCCGAAGGCACCAAACTGCTGTTGAAGAAGTACCCGGACTATCGCCTGGACGTGTACCCGACCCATCGCTCGGCCGCCGCCCCGCAGTGGGTGTATGACAACACCAGCAAGAACGCCACCCGCGCTACGTTGGAGGTGGACAGCGAGAAGGTCTCCAACGCTTATGGCGGCATCCCGTTCCCGATCCCGGAAAACGGTGCGCAAGCGCTGTGGAATTACCGGTTGTCCTGGCAGGGCGGCGACACCATCAGCTCGCCTTTCGATACCTGGCTGATGACCGCAGGCGGCAAGAAAGTCCAAGCGACCCGGGCCCAATACACCTACCAATTTCCTTATTACGTCGAAGGCGGCAGCCTGGAAAACTATTCGGGCAAATACCTGCTGGGCAAACTCTTGACCGAGCTGCCGTCGTCCAAGGCCGGCGAAGGCCTGATGACCCATTGGGACCTGGACCCGGCCAATCGCGCGGCCTGGCAATATCTGGTCGGCCAGCGCCGGGTTCGCCGGGCACCGAACATTGCCTATGACACGCCGGACTTCGTGACCTCGGGTGTCGGCCTGTTCGACGAAGCGTTCATGCTGTTCGGGCCTACCGATCGTTATGACCTCAAGCTGGTGGGCAAAAAAGAACTGATCGTCGCCTACAACAATAACCGTGCCGCGCTGGCCAAGAGCGACGACCTGGTCAAGGTGAATTTTCTGAACCCCGATCTGGTGCGTTGGGAGAAACATCGGGTCTGGGTGGTCGAGGCCACGCTCAAGTCCGGCAAGCGCCATGTCGTCCCGCGTCGGACTTACTACATCGACGAAGATTCCTGGCAGATCCTCATGGCTGACGGCTATGACGCCCAAGGCAAGCTCGGCCGCCAGATGTATTCGTTGACGCTACTGGCCCCGGACCTTCCGGCCCTCACCGCACAGGTCATGTGGGGCAGCTACAACCTCGACACCGGCGCCTACTTCCTCAACTCATCGAGTAACGACTTGGCGGTCCAGTACCAGAAAGTCGCGAAGCCTTCGGCGTCCTATTTCACGCCGGATGCCATGGCCAACGAAAACATGCGCTGATCCGGTGGCGGCCGTGGCGAGAAAGAGCTTTGCCGCGGTCGCTTACGATTGTTCTGGCGGGATAACGATATGAATGTTGAAAAAATCGTTGCGAGACGCGGTCCGTTGTGGGGTGTTTGTGCCTTGGCGTTATGCCTGTTGGCGAGCGTGCCTCTGGGGGCACAGGCCTCGACGTTTGCAGTGCTGCAGCAGCCGGCATTGCCAACTTCCAAAGCCCCGCGCACGGTATTGCTCGGGCTGGCCCGGGCCGGCGACCGACTGGTGGCGGTCGGCGAGCGCGGGATCGTGTTGCTTTCCGATGATACAGGAGTGAATTGGCGCCAGGCCAAGGTGCCGGTCAGCGTCAGCCTGACGGCGGTGCAATTCGTCGATGCCGAGCAGGGCTGGGCGGTCGGTCATCTGGGCGTGGTGCTGCATACCCAGGACGGTGGGGAAACCTGGCAAAAACAACTCGACGGTGAGCGGGCCAACGCACTGGCGGTGCAGATCGCCGAGCGCGACGCCCATCAACCCGGCGGTGCCAGCAATCTGGTGCAAGCACGACACATGCTCGATGACGGGCCGGATAAACCGTTTCTCGACCTGTATTTCAGTGATCGCCTGCGCGGGTACGTCGTGGGCGCCTACAACCAGATCTTCCGTACCGACGACGGCGGGCGGAGCTGGCAGCCGTGGATGCGGCATGTGGACAATCCGCAGGGCTTGAACCTGTATGGCATCCGCGCCTTGGGCAACGATCTGCTGCTGGTGGGAGAGCGCGGCCTGCTGTTGCGTTCGGCCGATGCCGGCCAGTCATTCCAGGCATTGAAATCGCCTTATGAGGGCAGCTTTTTCGGCCTGCTCAGTACCCGCGATGGGGCGTTGATTGCCTATGGTTTGCGCGGAAATGCGTGGTGGTCCGATGACCGTGGCGGCAGTTGGCGACGCCTTGATACCGGTGTCGAATCAACATTGGCGACTGCGCTTGAGCTGCGCGACGGCAGCCTGCTGTTGGCCAGCCAAAGTGGTGAGCTTCTATTCAGTCACGACCAGGGTCGAAGCTTTGACAAGCGTCAGAGCCGCAGCGGCCGGACCGTCGCCGCCATGCAACAGGCGGTCGATGGCAGCCTGGCTAGCGTCGGTTTGAGCGGCGTGGCCGCTGACCAGGATCCGCGTGCCTCCGGTAAACCTTGAAACTTCACGGTGTAGCGCTATCGGGCCACGGCTCGTGCAACAGGGAGTCAAACTTGAAAGACGACAAAATCCAGACCGTGATCAGCCGCCAGGAAGACTTCGACCGGGCGTCAGGCAACTTCGCCGAACGCGCGATCTTCAACCATCGACCGCTGGTGATCCTGCTGTGCCTGTTAGTGACGTTGGTGCTCGGTTGGCAAGCCACGCGCATCGGCATCAATGCCAGCTATGAGAAAACCATTCCCACGGGGCATCCCTACGTCGCCAACTTCCTCGACAATCGCAGTGAGTTGAGCGGCTTGGGCAACTCGTTGCGCATCGCCGTGGAGGTCAAGCAGGGGAGTATTTTCACCAAGGACTACCTCAACACCCTGGCCAAGCTCAACGATGAACTCTATCTGTTGCCGGGCGTCGACCGGCCTTATATGAAGTCGCTCTGGACGCCGACCACCCGCTGGACTGCCGTCACCGAAGAAGGACTCGACGGCGGCACGGTGATTCCTGACGACTACGATGGATCAGCGACCAGCCTCGAGCAGGTGCGGACCAACGTGTCCCGCTCCGGAGAAGTCGGTCAACTGGTCGCGGGCAACTTCAAGTCCAGTGTGATTTTCGTGCCGTTGCTGGAAATCAATCCACAGACGGGTAAGGCGTTGGACTATGGCGAGTTTTCCCGTCAATTGGAGGCGTTGCGAGACAAGTACCAGACGGACGACCTGCAGATTCATATCACTGGTTTTACCAAGATCGTCGGTGATCTGATCGAGGGGATGACCCAGGTACTTCTGTTCTTTGTCGTGGCGGTGCTGGTGACGGTATTGGTGCTGTTTGGCTACACCCGTTGCGCGCGCAGCACCCTGGTGGTGGTGATCTGTTCGCTGGCGGCGGTGCTCTGGCAACTGGGGCTGCTGGCCCTGCTCGGTTATGAACTGGATCCTTACTCTGCATTGGTGCCGTTCCTGGTGTTCGCGATTGGCATGAGCCATGGCGCGCAGAAGATGAACGGCATCATGCAGGACATCGGCCGTGGTACTCACAGGGTGGTCGCCGCGCGCTATACCTTCCGCCGACTGTTTGCGGCGGGCATCACCGCTTTGCTCTGTGATGCGGTGGGCTTTGCCGTTCTGCTGTTGATCAATATTCGGGTGATCCAGGACTTGGCAATCACCGCCAGCCTCGGTGTGGCGGTGCTGATTTTCACCAACCTGATCCTGCTGCCGATCCTGCTCAGCTATATCGGCGTGAGCCCGGCGGCGGCACAACGCAGCCTGAGTTCGGAAACCACCGAGCAGCAGGCGCAGATCAAGCATCCGCTGTGGCGTGTACTCGACCTGTTCACCCAGCGGCGCTGGGCCATTGGCGCCATGGTGGTTGGCTTGCTGTTGGCCGCGTGTGGTTTTGCCGTGAGCTTGCATTTGAAGATCGGCGATCTGGACCCCGGCGCTCCGGAATTGCGCGCCGACTCGCGCTACAACCGCGATGCGCTGTTCATGACGCAAAACTATGCGGCCAGCTCGGATATTTTCGTGGTCATGATCAAGACCCCGGAGGACCAATGCACCCGTTACGCCAGTTTGTCGGCGGTGGACGCGCTGGCCTGGCAACTGGAGCAGTTGCCCGGCGTGGAGTCGACCACTTCGATGGCGGCACTGAGCAAGATCGCCACGGCCGGTTATAACGAAGGCAACTTCAAATGGTATGAACTGATCCCCAACGACGGCGCGTTGGGCGCCGTGCAAACCCGTGCACCGCGGGAGCTGTTCAACCAGGGTTGTTCAATGCTGTCGTTATACGTCTATCTTGCCGATCACAAAGCTGACACCTTGAACCGGGTGGTGGAGGCCAGTGAGCAGTTTATCGCTGGACATCACGTGCCAGAGGTCAAGTTCATGCTGGCGGCCGGCAGCGCGGGTATCGAAGCGGCGACTAATATCGTGGTGAAGAAGTCCATGCGCGAGATGCTGTTCTGGGTCTACGGTGCGGTCAGCCTGCTGTGTCTGCTGACCTTCCGCAGCTGGCGCGCAACCCTGTGCGCGATGCTGCCGCTGATGCTCACCTCGATCCTGTGCGAGGCACTGATGGTGGGGCTAGGCATGGGGGTGAAAGTTGCGACGCTGCCCGTCATTGCCCTGGGCGTGGGCATCGGCGTCGACTATGCGCTTTATGTGCTGAGCGTGATCCTGGCTCGAATGCGTGCCGGTGACACCCTGGCCCAGGCGTATTACCAGGCGCTGCTGTTCACCGGCAAGGTGGTGTTGCTGACAGGTATGACGCTGGCTGTGGCTGTGTCGACCTGGGCCTTTTCACCGATCAAGTTCCAGGCCGACATGGGGATCTTGCTGGCCTTCATGTTCCTGGTGAATATGCTCGGTGCCTTGATCCTGCTGCCGGCCTTGGCCTGGCTGCTGCTGCCACAGAAGGTCTTCGCAAAAAAGCCTGAACTGACCCGGCAGGAGCGGTGGGTTAGGGGGTGACTGCGTTCATTCAGGTGAACATCGAATCTGTGGGAGCGAGCTTGCTCGCGAAGGCGGCGTACCAGTCGACCTGTTGCTTCCTGATGTACCCAATCCAATGCTGTGGGTCATGGCAAATAGGTTGAATTCGCTGACATCATCGCGAGCAAGCTCGCTCCCACAATTGGATCGAAGCACGCCGAAGAGTCAGGCCGCCTCGCGGCGGCCCACGGAGCAATGCCGAAAGTGGGCCGCTGTAGGAGCGAAGCCATAAGCCGCCGTTACGACGACAACGGATAGGTACGCCGAATCAGGAATGCTTCACAACCGGCCTTGCCGCCCCGAGCCCCAGCCCAGTCGAACGGCGCATCACCCCAAGAACAGCCAGCGTCGCGACCACCAACCCCGGTGAAGTCGCCAACAATACGGCAGCAGTCCCACCCCCAGCCGCCAGGATCTGTCCAGCCGCCAAAGGACCAGCAACCGAACCCAACCGTCCGATAGCGACCGCCGCACCTACGCCAGTCGCACGCACAGCAGTGGGGTAGGAGGGCGGTGCCAGGGCATAAAGCACCAACTGCGCAGCCATGACAAACAACCCCGCGGCGAACCCTGCCATCGCCATCGGCACGATGCCGACGGACAAGCCGACCCCGGCCAGGGCGCTCAGCAGACCGGCATAGACAAACAGCACCACCTTCACGCCATTGCAGCGGTCCAGCAACAGGCCACCCAGTAACGAGCCAAGTGCACCACCGATGTTGAACAGCATCTGCACCAAGCCGGCCTGAGGTTTGCTGAAGCCCTGTTCCACCAATAACGATGGCAGCCAGTTCAGCAGCATGTACATGACCGTCAGGGTGAAAAAATAGCTCAGCCATAGCGCCACGGTAGTACGGCTGCGACCTTCAGCGAACAGCGCCTGGGCGGTTGTGCCGCGCCGTTGGCCGCCATCCTGCGCCTGGCGAAAAGCGCTGGATTCAGGCAGCCACAACAGCATCAGCGGAACCACCAACAAGGGAGCCAAGCCACCGATGAAAAAGGTCATCTGCCAGTGCTCGCCAAAAACCATGGCGACCACCGCGGCCAAGGCACCGCCCAACGGCACCCCCGCATACATCACGCTGATGGCCGTGCCACGGCGTTCTTCTCCCACGGCTTCGGCACACAACGCAATGAGGTTGGGCAGGGCGGCGCCCAGGCCCAGGCCGGTCATGAAGCGCACCAACAGCAGGCTGGAAAAATGCTCGACATGCGCAGTGCTGAGGGAAAACACACCGAACAGCAGGACGGCGGCGATGAGGATCTTCTTGCGACCGATGCGATCGGCGATCCAACCGCCGAAGAACGCCCCAGGCAAAAGGCCGATGATCCCGGCGCTGAAAACCCAACCCATCATTTTCGGGTCCAGGGCAAACGTCTGCCGCAAGCCGGCGGCGGCAGTGCCGGCCGATTGCAAATCGAAACCTTCGATCAACGCAACGATAAAACACAAGGCAATGGTCAGCGTCGCACGACGCGCCGGCTGGTTCATGGCAAATCCTCTTATTGTTTTTGTCCGGACACCGGCCTGGGAAGCAGTCCGGTCGCTGGATTTAAGATTAACAAAGCTAACTAAAAAATGAATGACATGCAGTGGAGGGCTGTAAGTGGAAGGATTCGGCCGAAGAATCAGAGGCTTAAGCATAAAGACCGAAAAAAACAGTAAATTGGTTAATGATATTAATGTTCGATTATCGGTCACTGCAGATTGACGAAGCGCCATCACCGTTTCCATTCTTGGTGCGCATGGCCCGCCGACACCCAAGGCCGGCCGATCAAAAACAACAACAATAAGTGGACTCGAACATGCCGAAAATTGCCCGGGGCGCTGTTGCGCTGCGTCCTGTTTCACCCTTCGTCCCCCTGCTGGCCAGCCTCGGCTTGAGCCTGGGTTCCAGTGCCGTACTGGCCGAGGGATTGCTCGACGACAGCCACGGCACCTTGACCCTGCGCAATTACTACCTGGACCGCGACTACAAGGACGACGGCGCCAAGACCGCAGCGCGGGAATGGGCCCAGGGCCTGATGATGAACGTGGAGTCCGGGTTCACGCCGGGCACCGTCGGTTTCGGCATGGACGCCCGGGGATTGGTGGGCATCAAGCTCGATTCGTCGCCGGATCGCAGCGGCACTGAACTGCTGCCGGTCTCCAGCAGCGACAAACGTGCAGCCGACGAATATTCGCGCTTGGCGCTGACCGGCAAGCTGAGGGTCGGCCAGACTTTGGTAAAGACCGGCGATGTCTCGATCTTCCTGCCGTTTGCCTTTGCCAGTCCGTCGCGCCTGCTGCCGCAAACCTTTCGCGGCACGACGCTCAGCTCCAAGGATATCGACGGACTGACGTTGAACACGGGCTACATCGACCGGATCAACCGCCGCGACTCCACCGACTACCAGCCGATGACCATCGCTTCGCCCAATCGCCGTTTCAATGGCGCGGCAACCTCGTCCCACATGGCGTATCTGGGCGGTGATTATCAAATCAATAAAGACCTCAGCGTGCGGGCCTACCACGCCGAAGTGGCGGACCTGTACCAGCAGGACACCCTGGCATTGCTGCACAACCTGCCGTTGGGCAACGGTGTGTTGACCACCGACTTGCGCAGCTTTTTCAGCGATGACAACGGTGCTGCCAAGGCGGGGAAAGTGGATAACCGCAATGTCTCGGCGCTGATCGGCTATCGCTTGGGTGGGCATCGCGTGAGCCTGGGTTACATGCATTCCAGCGGCGATACGGCCACGCCTTATGTGTCCGGCACCGAGTTGATGGGCTTGAGCGAAATGACCATGAGTTCGGATTTTCTCAACGCCCGGGAACGCACCTGGCAGGCGATCCATGATTATGACTTTGCGGCCGTGGGCGTACCGGGCCTGAGGACACGACTGCGTTATGTGCGCGGCGATCACATCGACCTGGCGGCCCTCAACGCCGAGGATCGCAAGGAGCGTGAATTCCAGATGGAACTGGGCTACGTGATCCAGGGCGGCCCGCTGAAAAACGTCGGGCTGCTGGCGCGCAAGTCGATCTACCGTAACGATTTTCCAGGCACGGCGGCGTTTCGCGATGAAAACCAGACCCGGTTCCTGGTGACCTACAGCGTACCGATCTGGTAGCGAACGGTGTGCCTGTCAGTTACTGCTGATAAACCTTCTTCAACAGCCGCAACAATTGCGTCCGCTCGCCGTCCGAAAGCGCCGCCGTGGAATCCAGATCGCTCTGCACGGCAATCTGCTGGAGTTCTTTGAGCAGGGTCTCTCCGGTCTTGCTCAGGAAAATCCCGTACGAACGCTTATCCGGCTTGCAGCGCACGCGCACGGCCAGGGCCCGGCTCTCCAGTTTGTTCAACAGCGGCACAACCTGTGGCGGCTCTATCGCCAGGGCCTTGGCCAGGTCGGCCTGCATCAGGCCAGGATTCTGGTCGATGATCGCCAGGGCCGAAAATTGGGCGGGCCGTAAATCGTGCACGGCGAGCCGGTTGATAAGGTTCTGGAACAATTTCAACTGGGCGCGGCGCAGGGCATAACCGATCAGGTCATCCAGCGCGGCGTCCAGCGGCGCCTGCGCGTCGGTACCGGTGGCCAGTGGCTCAACGGGTTCGGCAAGCTTGGAAGACTTGGTCATCGAAGTGAACATCCTCAAGGTGAGTGGTTAACAAGGCTATCCAGTTTGCCGGGGTTGCGCCGCCGTGGCTACGGCCGAGCGCGAAATTCAAGATCCCGCCAATCCCAGCAAGTACTCAGAAAATACAGATAAACGAATTAATAGTTAATTGACATAACTAAATTTGCGGTTTAGCTTTTACTCATCTTCAGCCAAGAACAAGAGAGCGCGCATCATGAGCAATTACGACGGTCGCTGGAAAACGGTCAAGGTCGACATTGAGGAAGGCATCGCCTGGGTCACCCTCAATCGCCCGGAAAAACGCAACGCCATGAGCCCGACCCTCAACCGCGAGATGATCGACGTGCTCGAAACTCTGGAACAGGATCCCGCCGCCGGTGTACTGGTGCTGACCGGGGCCGGCGATGCCTGGACTGCGGGCATGGACCTCAAGGAATATTTCCGCGAAGTGGATGCCGGGCCGGAAATCCTCCAGGAAAAAATCCGTCGCGAAGCCTCGCAATGGCAGTGGAAATTGCTGCGCATGTACGCCAAGCCCACCATTGCGATGGTCAATGGCTGGTGCTTCGGTGGTGGTTTCAGCCCTCTGGTGGCCTGCGACCTGGCGATCTGCGCCGACGAAGCGACTTTCGGCCTGTCGGAAATCAATTGGGGCATTCCGCCTGGCAACCTCGTCAGCAAGGCCATGGCCGATACCGTGGGCCATCGCCAATCGCTGTACTACATCATGACCGGCAAGACCTTCGGCGGGCAGAAAGCTGCCGAGATGGGCCTGGTCAACGAAAGCGTCCCCTTGGCGCAACTGCGTGAAGTCACCGTTGAACTGGCGCGCAACCTCCTGGAGAAAAACCCGGTGGTGCTGCGGGCCGCCAAGCATGGCTTCAAGCGCTGCCGCGAACTGACCTGGGAGCAGAACGAGGATTACCTGTACGCCAAGCTCGACCAGTCCCGTCTGCTCGATACCGAAGGCGGCCGCGAGCAGGGCATGAAACAGTTCCTCGACGACAAGAGCATCAAGCCCGGCCTGCAAACCTACAAGCGCTGAAGCGCCAAGGCGAACAGCGGGCGCATCCCGCTGTTCGCCGTGTCGCCCTGGCGCTACTGTTACACCGCTTTGATGCATTCCCGATAAAGACAATAAAGAGGAATCACCATGCTGGACGTGCCCCTGTTGATCGGCGGCCTGTCGTGTCCCGCCCGTGACGGCCGGACCTTCGAGCGCTGCAATCCGGTAACCGGTGAGGTGGTCTCGCGCGTTGCCGCCGCCACCCTGGAAGATGCCGATGCCGCCGTGGCCGCCGCGCAAGCCGCGTTTCCCGCCTGGGCCGCGCTGGCCCCCAACGAACGCCGCACCCGCCTGCTGCGCGCGGCCGAGCAATTGCAGGCTCGTAGCGGCGAATTCATTGCGGCTGCCGGCGAGACCGGTGCCATGGCCAACTGGTACGGTTTCAACGTGCACCTGGCGGCAAACATGCTGCGCGAAGCCGCTGCGATGACCACCCAGATCAATGGCGAAATCATTCCTTCGGATGTGCCCGGCAGCTTCGCCATGGCCTTGCGTCAACCCTGCGGCGTGGTACTGGGTATCGCACCGTGGAACGCGCCGGTGATTCTCGCCACCCGCGCCATCGCCATGCCGCTGGCCTGTGGCAACACGGTGGTGCTCAAGGCTTCCGAGATAAGCCCGGCCGTGCATCGGTTGATTGGCCAGGTGCTGCAGGACGCCGGTTTGGGCGACGGCGTGGTCAATGTCATTTGCAACGCCCCGGCCGATGCGCCGGCGATTGTCGAGCGCTTGATCGCCAACCCGGCGGTACGCCGAGTGAATTTCACCGGCTCGACCCATGTCGGCCGTATCGTCGGTGAGCTGTCGGCGCGCCACCTCAAGCCGGCCTTGCTGGAATTGGGCGGCAAGGCACCGTTGCTGGTGCTGGACGACGCCGACCTGGACGCAGCAGTCGAGGCCGCAGCCTTCGGCGCGTACTTCAACCAGGGGCAGATTTGCATGTCCACCGAGCGCCTGATCGTCGACGCCAGCGTGGCCGACGCCTTTATCGCTCGGCTGACCGCCAAGGTCGCCACGCTGCGCGCCGGCGATCCCACAGCCGGTGATTCGGTGCTCGGTTCGCTGGTGGATGCCGGCGCCGGCCTGCGCATCAAAGGGCTGATTGACGATGCCTTGGGCAAAGGGGCAACGCTGCTGGCGGGCGGACAATTGGACGGCAGCATCCTGCAGCCGACCCTGCTTGATGGCGTCACCGAACACATGCGCCTGTACCGCGAAGAATCCTTCGGCCCCGTGGCGGTGCTGCTGCGCGGTGACGGCGATGAAGAACTGCTGCGCCTGGCCAACGACTCCGAATTTGGCCTCTCGGCGGCCATTTTCAGCCGCGACACCGCGCGTGCACTGGCCCTGGCCCAACGAATCGAATCGGGCATTTGCCACATCAATGGTCCGACCGTGCACGACGAGGCGCAAATGCCCTTCGGCGGGGTCAAGTCCAGTGGTTACGGCAGCTTTGGCGGCAAGGCGTCGATCGAGCATTTCACCCAGTTGCGTTGGGTGACCCTGCAGAACGGTCCACGGCATTACCCGATCTGAAACCCGTCGCACCGCAGGCGACGCGCTTCGAATCCGTCGCCCGGTGCAGGCCAGAATAACAATGACAAGGCCGCAGCCAGACGCTGCGGGGCTGCGCTCGCTTTGTGCGAACCGAGTCTGCCTTGGTGGAGGAAATGTACGTGAGTTCCCTATTCAGATCGTCCTCCCAACCCGACCCAGGGCGTTATCGCCAGGTGTCGATTGGTCATCCCGCCGTCGAAGTCACGCAAGAGCACGGCATCTTGCACATGCGCTCCCTCGAGCCCTTGGCCCCGATGCCGGCGCGTCTGCTCGATCGCCTGGTGCATTGGGCCGAGGTGCGTCCGCAACAGACTTTCATCGCGGCTCGCGAGGCTGGCGGCGACTGGCGCAGGGTCGGTTATGCCGAGATGCTCGAGCGTGTCCGGGCCATCGCCCAAGGCCTGCTGAGCTTCGGTTTGTCGGCCGAAAGGCCCTTGGTGTTGCTCTCGGGCAATGACATCGAGCATTTGCAAATGGCCCTCGGCGCGATGTACGCCGGGATTCCGTACTGCCCGGTGTCGCCGGCCTATTCATTGCTCTCCCAGGATTTCGCCAAGCTGCGTCACGTCTGCGACCTGCTGCAGCCAGGGTTGGTGTTCGTCAGCGAGGCCGCACCGTTCGAACGAGCGATAAATGCGGTATTGCCGGCGGATATTCCCTTGGTTACGGTGCGCGGCGAGGTACCGGGGCGAGCCAGGACCGGTTTTGCCAGCTTGCTGGCACAACCCGGCGGCGTCGAGGCCGAGAGCGCTTTCGCGGCCACCGGCCCGGACAGCATCGCCAAGTTCCTGTTCACCTCGGGCTCCACCCGGCTGCCCAAGGCGGTGATCACCACTCAACGGATGCTCTGTGCCAATCAACAGATGCTGTTGCAGACCTTTCCGGTGTTTGGTGAAGAGCCGCCGGTACTGGTGGACTGGCTGCCGTGGAATCACACCTTCGGCGGCAGCCACAACGTCGGTATCGTGCTGTACAACGGCGGCACATTTTACCTGGACGACGGTAAGCCCACGGCCCAGGGCTTTGCCGAAACCCTGCGCAACCTCAAGGAAATCTCGCCCACCGCCTACCTGACCGTCCCCAAGGGCTGGGAGGAATTGGTCACTGCCCTGGAGCAGGACGCTCAATTGCGCGAGCGCTTCTTCAAGCGCATCAGCCTGTTCTTCTTTGCTGCGGCCGGCCTGTCACAAAGCACTTGGGATCGCCTCGACAGGGTCGCCGAGCAGCACTGCGGGGAGCGCATCCGCATGATGGCGGGCCTGGGCATGACTGAGGCTTCGCCGTCCTGCACGTTCACCACCGGGCCATTGTCCATGGCCGGTTACATCGGCCTGCCGGCCCCTGGTTGTGAAGTGCGCCTGGTGCCGGTGGACGGCAAGCTGGAAGGACGCTTTCGCGGGCCGCACATCATGCCTGGCTACTGGCGCTCACCGCAGCAGACGGCCGAGGTGTTCGACGAGGACGGTTTCTACTGCTCGGGAGATGCGATCAAGCTGGCCGATTCGAGCAATCCGCAGTTGGGATTGATGTTCGATGGGCGGATCGCCGAGGATTTCAAATTGTCGTCCGGTGTGTTCGTCAGCGTCGGGCCGCTGCGCAACCGCGCGGTGCTGGAAGGCACGCCTTACGTTCTGGACTTGGTGATTACCGCGCCTGATCGCGAATGCCTGGGCGCGCTGGTATTGCCACGGCTGGCGGAATGCCGACGTCTCTCAGGCCTGGGCCCGGACGCCAGTGATGCCCAAGTGCTCGCCAGCGCAGCGGTCCGCCAGTGGTTCGCCGACTGGTTGCAACGCCTGAATCGCGAAGCCAGCGGCAACGCCAGCCGCGTGGAGTGGATTGCCTTGCTCGATGAACCGGCGTCCATCGACCGCGGCGAAATCACCGACAAGGGCTCGATCAACCAAAGGGCAGTGCTGCAATGGCGGGCGGAAAAAATCGAGGCGTTGTACCGCGGTGAAGACACATCGATCCTGCGTGCGGGATCGCAAGGCTAGATAGAACCCCCTGTGGGAGCGAGCAAGCCCGCTTCCACAGTTCGTGGTACTTAACGCCGTCCGAGCAGCAGGCCCACCACCAAACCAAAACCGGCGGAAATCGCCACGGTTTGCCATGGATGTCCGCCAATATAGACCTCAGTGGCATCGACCATCGGACGGGTGCGTTCGCGTGCGCTGTTCAGCGAATCCAGGGCCTGTTGCAGTTTCTGGGAGATCTGGCCGCGCAGGTTTTCCGCGTCTTCGCCAACCAGCGACACACTGCTTTTGAGCAGCTTTTCTGATTCTTCGATCAGTGCCTGCAATTCGCTGAACGCTTGATCCTTGATTTGCTCTCCGTTGGCTTGGACAGTGCTTTTACGGGCCATTGAGGTACTCCTTGGTGATGGTGCAGTGAACAATGGAGTGCGGCGCCTGGGCAAAAGTTGCAGTGACCGGCCTTCGCAGCGCAGCCCATCACAAATGGGTTAAGACGTTTCCCTGCAAGGTGTAAGATGGCGCCTATTTACGCAACAGGTAATTCCCATGAGTTTCAATCTGGCTGACAAGCCCTTGGCCGAGCGTGCCGCGCTGGAAGACGAAAAATCCCGACTCTTTGAACTGTGGCAAAACAACCTGGGCAAGGCCAAGGGCGATGCCGCCCGCCTGTTCGGTGAGCGTTCCAAACGCAAGGGTAAATGGGCCGAGTGGGTGCGTGCCGAGCTGGATGGCATGTCGCCGCCCGAATACGCCAACATGGTGCGCAGTGAAGTCAATCGCCTGATGGCCGCCAACAAGTAAGCCTTATGAGAAGGTCGCGACGATGGACTCACGAACCCTGACCACCGCCGGGTCCATCTGCGTGGGGGTTCGCCAGCCCAATTCGATAGGGTAGCGGGGCAGAGCCAAGGGGCAGGGCAGCAAGGCCAGGCCGCTGAGGGATGCGATGGCCCGGGCGGCGTGGGCCGGAATGGTCGCCACGGCCTGGCTGCCCCTGAGCAGGAACGGTAGCGCGGCGAAGTGCGTGGTCGAGGCGCATACCCGCCGGCTCAGGCCAAGCCCGGCCAACCCTTCATCGGTAATGCCGATAAAACCGCCCGACGACACCAGCAAATGCTCACGAGCCACGAATGCGTCGAGGCTGAGCGCTTGCTGGCCCTCCGTCAGGCTGGCCGGGTCCACCAGGCAGGCGTAATCGCCTTCGCCCAGGATGTGACGGCTTAGCAACCGCTGCGCAAATCCGCCCGCCGTGATCGCCAGATCAAGGTTGCGCTCCATCAGGGCCCGTCCGACGATCTGGCTGTGGGTCTGCCGGAAAATCAAGCGCAGGCCCGGGGCCCGGCGGGCCACTTCCTCGATCAGCTGTCGCCCGTGGGCAATCTCGAAATCATCAGATAAGCCAACGATCACCGAACGGCCTTCGTAATGGCTGGCGTGCGGGTCGACCATCGCCAGGCTCTGGCGGCATTTGTCCAATGCGTCGCTAATCACCGGCTTCAGCTGATTGGCCCGCAGGGTGGGCGCCAGGCCTCGACCGGTGCGCACGAACAATGGGTCGCCATACAAATCTCGAAGTCGGCGCAGGGCCGCGCTGATGGCTGACTGGGTCACGCCCACGCGCAAAGCCGCACGACTGGCGCTGGATTCGTCGTGCAGGGCTTCGAAGATCTTGAGCAGGTTGAGGTCGACGTCGGCGATATTCATATGGCTCATATCATTTAGCAGCGATTGGGGCTTTATTCATGATCGGCTGGCGTCTGAAAATCAGCAACACCTGATGACCCGAGGAGTTGCAAACCATGCCCAAATCCATTGTCGCCGCCCTGCAGATAGGTTCGATGCCTGGAGGCAAAGAGCAGACCCTGGCGCAGATTCTTTCTTACGAAGATGCCATTCGCCAGGCCGGTGCTCGTCTGGTGGTGATGCCCGAAGCCCTGCTGGGCGGATATCCGAAGGGTGAGGGGTTTGGCACTCAGCTGGGTTATCGTCTGCCGGAGGGGCGCGAGGCATTTGCCCGCTATTTTGCCAACGCCATTGACGTGCCCGGTGTCGAGATCGAAGCACTGGCCGGCCTTTCGGCACGCACCGGAGCGAGCCTGGTGCTGGGGGTCATAGAGCGAGCCGGTAGCACGTTGTACTGCACCGCGCTGTACTTCGAACCCGATGCCGGCCTGGTGGCCAGGCACCGCAAGCTGATGCCCACCGGCACCGAGCGGCTGATCTGGGGCATGGGCGACGGTTCGACCTTGCCGGTGGTCGACAGCCAGGTCGGTCGTGTCGGCGCGGCGGTGTGCTGGGAAAACATGATGCCGCTGCTGCGCACCGCGATGTATGCCAAAGGCGTGCAAGTCTGGTGTGCGCCGACGGTGGATGAGCGGGAAATGTGGCAGGTGACCATGCGCCACATCGCCCACGAAGGTCGCTGTTTCGTGGTCAGCGCCTGCCAGGTCCAGGCCTCGCCGCAGGCGTTGGGCATCGACGTACCGAATTGGCCGGCCGAGCGTGCGCTGATCGCCGGTGGCAGCGTAATCATCGACCCGATGGGCGAGGTGCTGGCGGGGCCGCTGAAAGACACGGCCGGGTTGTTGACGGCTGAAATCGATACCGATGAACTGGTGCGGGCACGCTACGACTACGACGTGGTCGGGCACTATGCCCGGCCCGACATCTTCGAGCTGGTGGTGGATGAGCGCGCCCGGCCCGGCGTGCGTTTTACCGGCTGATCACCATGTGGCCGTGGAGCCCCGCAAGTCGAGGGTGCCGCGATCGACGAAACGCATCGTGCCGAACAAACCACCGGCGAGCTTGCCCTTGAGTACATAGGGCAGGTTGTCCAGGCGTTGGGTCTGGCTCAGGCCCAGGGTCTGGCGCAGGACAGTAAACGCCGAGATGCTCACGGGGACCGTCAGTATTGCTTCGGAAAAACGGGGGATGGAGCCGGTCTGGTCACTGACCCCGGTCGCGAGCGTACGGCCGTTGACCTCCAGGTCCAGGGCCACGCCGTTGTAGTCGATGGTGGTTTCGTTGGGGTTCTGCAGGCGCAGCTTCACGGCAAAGCGCACCTCCAAGTCCTGGCTGGCCAAGGGTTCGATGCCGACTACATTGATATTCAGCGGATCACGGTGGGGGAAGAGGGCGCAGGCGCTCAGGTTGAGCAAGATCAGTAAGAGGGACAAGCCGAAGATTCTGCGCATGGGTAGTGGTTCTCATAATAAAAAGGCAGAGCTATCGCTCACCATAACTCACAATCTCCAACGCCGGAGGCAAGCGGGTAGGCTCCTGACAGTTTCTGACACCAGCCTCTGCTAATCTGCATCATCTTTTTCCCGGACAATCCATCGTGTCGCGAACCAGTCGACTGCTCACTCTGCTGCAAGTCCTGCGAGGCAAGCGTTGCCCGGCCACCGCCGCGAGTCTGGCTAGCGAACTGAAGGTCTCGGAGCGCACGGTATACCGCGATATCGCCGAACTGACAGCCCTCGGCGCGCCGATCCAGGGCGAGGCGGGTATTGGCTATGTGTTGCGCAGTGGGCTGTTCCTGCCGCCGCTGATGTTCACCGCCGATGAAATCGAGGCCATTGTCCTGGGCTTGCGCTACGTCGACCAGCGTGCCGACGAGGTGCTGGGCAAGGCCGCTGCCGATGCGTTGGCGAAGGTTGCCGCAGTATTGTCGCCAGACGTGCGTGATGCCTTGCGCAATCCCACGGTCCTGCCCGGGCCAGCGGGTTATGGCTATCCGCAGAACACGGTGGAGCTGAACGTGTACCGCCAGGCCATTCGCGCCCAAGCCAAGCTGCACATCGATTATGCCGATGTGAACAAAACCCCGAGCCAGCGCTTGATCTGGCCCCTGGCCCTGGGCTTTTTCAATGAGGCGCGGGTGGTGGTGGCCTGGTGTGAACTGCGCGGCGCCTACCGGACCTTTCGCACCGATCGGATTGCCGCCGCCACCGAACAGGGCGAGCGATACCCCGGCCGACGCAGCGATCTGCTGCGGGCCTGGTTCGCGCTGATGAAAGTCGATGAGTCAGGGCGTTTTACTCCTGACAAAAACTGACACAGCGCTGGTCTAGCATGGAGCCAGATCGATTAAACAAGGAGCCGTATCATGTCCAATCCAGTCGCTTCCCTGGCCCCGGCCATCGCCGGTTACATCGCCGCCGCCAATGCCTGCGACAGTTCTGCTGTGACGCGTTTTTTTGCCGAGGATGCCAACGTGTTCGATGAGGGCCAGCACCGCGTCGGTACCCAGGCCATCGCCCAATGGATGGAGGACACCGCCCGGCGCTTCCGGCCCCGGGTTGAAGTGCTCGATGTCCAGCAGCGCACCGGCAAGGTGCTGGTACACAACCTGATTTCCGGGACATTCCCGGGCAGCCCGCTGGAGTTGCGCTACACCTTCCGCCTCGATGGACAGGGCAAGATCACCCGCCTGGATATCTCGACCTGAAGGCGCAACCTGGAAGCTGTTCGGGTAGTTTCATGGTGCAGGTGTAATCACTCGCTCAAGGGGCATGGCATACTCCTCACCTTCGTTTACCGGACCTGGGCCGTATGACTTTCGACTCCCCCCTGAGCGCCTGGCAGCAAGCCATCGAACAGCACGGCTTCGTCCAGGACGAGGCCCAGGAATTGGCCATCATGGCCTTGGAACAATGCCATCAGGCCTTGCATGAAGGGCGCAAGTCAATCAAGGGTGTCTACCTCTGGGGGCCGGTGGGGCGTGGCAAGACCTGGTTGATGGACCGTTTCTACGAAAGCCTCAGGGTCCCGGCCCGCCGCCAGCATTTCCACCATTTCATGGCCTGGGTGCATCAGCGTTCGTTCCAGCTCACCGGTACCCCAGACCCATTGCAGGCTCTCGCCCGGGAACTGAGCCAAGAAGTCCGGGTGCTGTGTTTCGACGAGCTGTTTGTCAACGACATCGGCGATGCCATCATCCTCGGGCGCCTGTTTCAGGTGATGTTCGAGTTGGGAATGGTCATGGTCAGCACGTCTAACCTGCCGCCGGAGGAACTCTATGCCAACGGCCACAACCGGGAGCGATTCCTGCCGACCATCACCGCCATCAAGCAGCACATGCAAGTGGTGCCGGTGAATGGCTGGCAGGATCACCGCCAGCATCCGGGCACGCTGCAGCAGCGCTATTGGGTGCGCGAGGGCGGGCAGCCCGACCCGCTGGCCGAAGTCTTCGGCCAATTGGCCGCAGGACAGGCGTTGGGCAACGGGCCGGTGGAAGTCGGGCATCGATTGCTGGAGCCGATCCAGGCCAGCGATACGGTGCTCTGGAGCCGCTACTTCGATGTATGCGAGCAACCGTTCTCGGCCGTGGATTTCATGGCCCTGTGCGACCGCTTCAGCGTCATCCTGCTCAGTGATGTGCCCAGCCTCAGCGCCGTGCAACGCGAAGGACGCATCGCCCGCGGTACGGAAGATGGCGTCGAGCGGGTCGAGGCCGGTGATCGCGAGCTGCCGCAGTTGTCGGTCCATGACGATGGCGTTCGGCGCTTCATTGCCTTGGTCGACGAGTGCTATGACCGCAAGGTTCCGCTCTACCTTTCGGCCCAGGTGCCCATGGATGAGTTGTACACCGAGGGCTATCTGCAATTCCCGTTTCGCCGTACGCTCAGCCGCTTGCAGGAAATGCAATTGCAACGTTTCGGTCAGCCCGCCTGACCAGCCACCCGCCGACGGCCAGGCCGCCGGTTTTACTCAAGAGAGATGGTAATGGTCATGGAAGAAGCCAGGGATGTCCTGGTACTGCAAGCCAGCTACAGCAATCCGGTCCACGCTGAAGCGATCTGTCATGTGCTCAACGCCTATGCCGAGGATCCGATGGGGGGCGGTCATTCGCTGCCCGCTGAGGTGCTGCTGCACCTGCCCGAGGAATTGGCCAAGCGCCCCCATGCATTCAGCGTACTGGCGTTCGTCAACGGCGAACCGGCCGGGCTGGTCAATTGTTTCGAAGGATTTTCAACGTTCGCCTGCCGGCCGCTGGTCAATATCCACGACGTGGCGGTAATAAAGGAATTTCGTGGGCTCGGGTTGAGCCAGAAGATGCTGCAGAAGGTTGAGGACATTGCCCGCCAGCGCGGTTGCTGCAAGATCACTCTCGAGGTGCTCGAAGGCAATGCCGTGGCCCAGGCCAGCTATGCCAAGTTCGGCTTTGCCGCCGGCATGTTTGACCCCGCCCACGGGCGTATGCAGTTCTGGATCAAGCCCCTTCAGGCGTGATGCTGTTCAATCGGGTGTTGTTGGAATGACTGGCGCGGGAGCAAGCTCCCTCGCCATAAATTCCCTAGATCCCTAGCCGCTCAGCATTGCCTGTAGAAGCGGGGCGCCTATCGATTTCGTTACTTCTGTACGACTTCAGCCACCGGCGCCTTGGGCTTCATCAGGCTGAAATCGATCAGCCCTTTGTGCTGGCTTTCGTACGGGTTGCCGATCAACAGCGGCCGTGCCTTGAAGTCTTTGCTGACCAGGCTCTTGCTGCGATCCAACTCATCGAAACTCAGGCCCGCCAAGTCTGCCCAGGTATGGATCAGTTGGGAGCTGCTGTAGGGCCGTGACAGATCGCCGGCAAAGCTCCAGTCGTGGGTTTCGCGCCACTTGGGCGAAGCCCAGGCCATGAACGGGATGGTGTACATCGGCGCGGTCGGCTTGGCTTCGTTGCGGCCCAGGGTGCTGTGGCCCACCGAGTCGAAGACATCCTCCCCATGGTCCGACAGGTACAGCAGGAAACCATTGGGGTCGCTCTTGGCGTAATCCTTGATCAGGCTGGAGACCACGAAGTCGTTGTACAGCACGGCGTTATCGTAGCTGTTGTAGGTCGGGACCTGATCGTCGCGCAGGCCCGCCGGTACGCCCTGGCGGTCGGTGAACTTGTCGAAGGTCGGCGGATACCGGTACTGATAGCTCATGTGGGTACCGAGCAGGTGCACCACGATCAGTTTGCGCGGTGCGCTGTCGGCCAAGGCCTTGTTGAACGGCTCGATCACATCGCCATCGTACTGGGCGGCGTTCTGGTTGCGGTTGTTGTTCAGGTACACCTGTTCATCGGCCTGCTGGGAGAAGGTCGTGAGCATGGTGTTGCGCTTGGTCATGGTCTGCTGGTTGGTGATCCAGAAGGTCTTGTAGCCCGCCTGTTTCATCATGCTGACCAGCGATGGCGTGCTCAAGTACAGGTCTGGGTTCTCTTCGTCAGCGAACGTCAGCACTTGCTGCAACGCTTCGATGGTGTAGGGGCGCGGTGTGATGACATTGTCAAAAACCGACAGTTGGTCCTTGAGCTTGTCCAGTTCCGGCGTGGTTTCCCTCGGGTACCCATAAAGGCTCATGCGCTGGCGGTTGGTGGATTCGCCGATGACCAGTACCAAAGTGGCTGGCTGGTCAGCCATGGTGTCCTTGAGATTGCGCAGCGGCGCGATGTTGCTGGCGCTATGGAGCATGCCCTGCATGTTTTCCAACTGCTCACCGTAGCGACGATAGGCCACCAGCATCTGCCATGGCACCGCCGGCTCGATGCGATCTTCGAACTTCTCGAGGCCTCCGGCGAAGCTGCCGGTACGCTGGGTCTGCTTGATCAGCGGATAACCGACCACCGCCAGCACAATGGCGGCTGCCGCTACCAGGGCCTGGCCACGTGGCAAGTAAACCGGGCGAACCCGAGTCCACAGCAAATAGCCGACAACGGTATGGGCCAGGAACGCGGCGACCATCCACCAGGCAAAATATTGCGTCAGGTACTCGCCCGCTTCAGACACGTTCGATTCGAACATGATGAAGATGACGCTCTGGGAAAATTCCTGCTGGTAAATGAAGAAGTAGCCCAGGCTGGCCATGGAGCAAGCCCACAGCACGATGCCGATCAGGGCGGCGAGCAGGCGGGTGCGGGCGGGGAAGAGCAGCAGGGGCGCGAGCCACACCGCACTCATCACGAACGCTTGGCGAAACCCCGTGAAGCCGGACGTGTCACTCAGCAGGATGAGCAGTTGGGTGATGCCCGAGAAATACCAGAAAAACAGAAAAAGCCAGCAAAGTCCGGCCCAGTCGAAACCTTTCGCAGTCGTTTTGCTGCGTTTGAACAAACTCATCAAGCGCTCCAGCCTCAATCGACGCAGCAGCCGGCACCGGATTGGTGACCGCAGGCCCGCGCCGAGCAACCTTAAAGGTTGCGAGTATCACGATTGGGGTGTGAAAACTTTGTGAGTTTTTCGGTTATAAAACGCTGGCTTGAGTGCGAAAGCACCTGAGGCTCGGGAGTTTGCTCCTGCTGGGGCGAGCAGCGGCCCCAGGTTTTTGCGGTTGCTGCGCAACCGAGTGGGAGCAAGCCCCCTCGCCACAGATATTGCTTGCCATGCTGCGGGCGCGTTTACCGCGCCACAGCCTGGCCTTGGTGGGGGAGTTGTGCGTGTTGCAATTGCATGCGCAACTGCATCACTTCATCGAGCAGCAGATCACGTTCTTCCTTGAGAAGGCGCAATTCGTCGCGACGAATGGTCACATAAAGGGTTTGGGGAGGACGTGCGGTAACGACAGGGCCCATTGCTCACCTCGCAAATGGCTACATCAACTATAGAGATGCCGCCAGGTTTTGGTCGACACCTCTACTATCGGCGCCGATTCTGATTTCTTTTGCTTGTGATTGGAACTTTTTATTTTCATGGTCGCTGTGTCTTCGGCCGGATCTTGAGCGTTATCCCTTGTGATCGCTCGAATTACCCGGAAACTATGTCGCAATGCTCTGGACTAACCTCCAACTGTCGTTTGAGCTAAACCTTTGACTTACCTTTATTTGTAGTAGGGAGCATCAGCACATGCAACTCGGGATCATCGGACTGGGCCGCATGGGCGGCAATATTGCGCGGCGCCTGATGCTCAATGGGCACACCACCGTCGTCTATGACCGCAATGCCGCTTTCGTCGAAAACCTGAGCCAGGAGGGCGCGACAGGCGTCGCGGACCTGCCGGCGCTGGTCGCCGGCCTGGAGAAACCGCGGGCGGTCTGGGTGATGCTGCCGGCCGGCGCACCCACCGAAGACACCATCAATGTCCTCAGCGATCTGCTTGAGCCGGGGGATGTGATCATTGATGGCGGTAATACGTATTACAAGGACGACATCCGACGCGCCCAGGCCCTGTCGGAAAAAGGCCTGAGCTACATCGACGTTGGCACTTCCGGCGGCGTTTGGGGCCTGGAGCGTGGCTATTGCATGATGATCGGTGGCGACACCGACGTGGTGAAACGCCTGGATCCGCTGTTCGACAGCCTGGCGCCGGGCATGGGCGACATTCCGCGCACCCGCGACCGCAAATCGGACGATGACCGTGCCGAACGTGGTTATATTCACGCCGGGCCGGCAGGCTCCGGGCATTTCGTGAAGATGATCCATAACGGTATCGAATACGGGATGATGCAGGCCTTTGCCGAGGGTTTTGACATCCTCAAGACCAAATCCAGCGAAAGCCTGCCGCCGGAACAGCGTTTCGACCTGAACGTGGCCGACATCGCCGAAGTCTGGCGCCGTGGCAGCGTGGTTTCATCCTGGTTGCTGGACTTGACCGCCGACGCACTGGCCAGCGATCCGAAACTGGACGGCTTTTCCGGCGAAGTCGCCGACAGCGGTGAAGGGCGCTGGACCATCGAGGCCGCCATCGAACAAGCGGTGCCGGTCCCGGTACTTTCCAGCTCGCTCTTCGCCCGTTTCCGTTCCCGCCAGCAAAGCACCTACGGCGACAAAATGCTCTCGGCGATGCGCTTTGGCTTCGGCGGCCATGTGGAGACGCCGAAAAAATGACCTCGATCGCCAGCAAATCCAAGGCAGAACCCGCGCCGCCGACCACGTTGTTCCTGTTCGGCGCCCATGGCGATCTGGTCAAGCGCCTGCTGATGCCGGCGCTCTACCACCTCAGTCGTGACGGTCTGTTGGGCGATGGGCTGCAGATCATCGGTGTCGACCACAACGCCATCAGCGACGTGGACTTTGCCAGGAAACTCGAGGACTTCATCCGCAACGAAGCGGCGAGCAAGGGCGGCGATGCCGACCGCGCGCTCGATCCGGTGCTGTGGGCCAAATTGGCCCGGGGCATCAGCTACGTCCAGGGTGACTTTCTCGATGACAGCACCTACCAGGCGCTGGCGGCTAAAATCGCCGCCAGCGGCACCGGCAACGCGGTGTTCTACCTGGCCACCGCGCCGCGCTTTTTCAGTGAAGTGGTCAGCCGCCTCGGCGCGGCCGGGCTGCTTCAAGAGCAGGAGGATGCTTTCCGGCGGGTAGTGATCGAGAAGCCGTTCGGCTCCGACCTGCACACTGCCGAAGCATTGAATACCTGCTTGCTCAAAGTAATGAGCGAAAAACAGATCTATCGGATCGACCATTACCTGGGCAAGGAGACGGTGCAGAACATTCTCGTCAGCCGTTTCTCCAACAGCCTGTTCGAGGCGTTCTGGAACAATCACTACATCGACCACGTACAAATCACCGCCGCCGAAACCGTCGGTGTGGAGACCCGTGGCAGTTTTTATGAGCACACCGGCGCCCTGCGGGACATGGTGCCCAACCATCTCTTCCAATTGTTGGCGATGGTGGCCATGGAGCCGCCGGCCGCATTTGGCGCAGACGCGGTACGCGGGGAAAAAGCCAAGGTGGTGGGGGCGATTCGGCCCTGGTCGGTGGAACAGGCTCGTGCCAATTCGATACGCGGCCAGTACACCGCCGGCGAAGTCGCGGGTAAACCGGTCAGCGGCTATCGCGAGGAAGCCAACGTGGCCGCCGACAGCAGCACCGAAACCTACGTGGCCCTGAAGGTCATGATCGACAACTGGCGTTGGGTGGGCGTGCCGTTCTACCTGCGCACCGGCAAACGCATGAGCGTGCGGGATACGGAAATCGTCATCTGCTTCAAGCCGGCACCTTACGCGCAGTTTCGCGACACCGAAGTCAACGAATTGCAACCGACCTACTTGAGAATCCAGATTCAGCCCAATGAAGGCATGTGGTTCGACTTACTGGCCAAGCGGCCGGGGCCGGCCCTGGACATGGCCAATATCGAATTGGGTTTTGCCTACAAGGACTTCTTCGAAATGCAGCCGTCCACCGGTTACGAAACCCTTATCTACGATTGCCTGACCGGTGATCAGACGCTGTTCCAGCGCGCCGACAACATTGAAAACGGCTGGCGTGCGGTGCAGCCGTTCCTCGATGCCTGGCAGCAGGACGCCACGGTCCAGCCGTATAGCGCCGGAGAAGACGGCCCGTCGAGCGCCAATGATTTGCTGACACGCGACGGTCGCGTCTGGCATGGCCTGGGATGAGCGATCTGTTGAAACAGCCCATCCGCTTTTTGCTCAGTGACATGGACGGCACCCTGCTGCTGCCCGATCACAGCCTGAACCAGCGCACCATCGAAGCCGTGCGTTCGCTGCGCGAGGCCGGCGTGTTGTTCAGCCTCGCCACCGGGCGCCCGCCTCGGGCGATGCTGCAGCAGATCGAGGCCTTGGGCGTCGACCTGCCTACGGCCGCGTTCAATGGTGGCACGCTGGTACACCCGGACGGCAGCTTCCTGGCGGTTCATTACCTGCCGCCCGAGGCGGCCCTGGCCACGCTGGCGCTGTACGCCGACCAGCCAGGCATCGAGGTGTGGGTCTTTGCCGATGGCGATTGGCTGGTCCGTGACGCCAACGGTCCCATGGTGCCGGTGGAAACCCGTGGCCTGGGCTATCCGCCGGTGCAGGTGGAGAGTTTCGAGCCTTACCTGGACCGTATCGACAAGATCGTCGCCACCAGCGCCAACACGGATTTGTTGGTGGAGCTGGAGGCTCGGTTGCATCCGCTGCTCAAGGGCCAGGCCCAAGTGTCACGTTCGCAGCCGATCTACCTGGACGTCACGGCGATGAAAGCCAACAAGGGCGAAGCGCTGTCGACCCTGGCGGCATTCCTGGAGGTGCCGCTGGAACAGACGGCCGCCATGGGCGACGGCGGTAACGACCCGGCGATGTTCCATCGCGCGGGCTTGTCGATTGCCATGGGGCAGGCGGAGGAGGCGATCAAGCGTCAGGCCGACGTGATTACCGCAGCCAACACCGAAGATGGTGCGGCCCTGGCGATCGAGCGATACATCCTGCCACGCTGACCCTGGCTCTTGTGGCGAGGGCGCTTGCTCCCGCTGGGCTGCGCAGCAGCCCTGGCCCTTCGATCTGAATCAGCATCAGGTATCGCAGGCTGTCTTGAGGGGCGCTTCGCGCCCCAGCGGGAGCAAGCTCCCTCGCCACGGGGTTTCGCTCAGCCCAGCATTTCTATAGCCAGTACGTCACCGCATACCACCCCAAGCCGCCCATCACCACGGTGTAGGGCACCGCCATCCAGACCATCCGGCCATAGGACAGGCGAATCAGCGGGGCAATTGCCGAAGTCAGCAAGAACAGGAAAGCGGCCTGGCCGTTGGGCGTGGCGACGCTGGGCAGGTTGGTGCCTGTGTTGATGGCCACCGCCAAGGTCTCGAACTGTTCGCGGCTCATGTGTCCGGAAACAAAGGCTTGCTTGACTTCGGTGATGTAGATGGTTGCCACGAAGACGTTGTCGCTGATGGCCGACAGCAGGCCGTTGGCGATGAACAACATGCCCGGTTGCTGATCGGCGGGCAGGGCCAGGACCCATTGGATAAGCGGTGTGAACAGCTGCTGATCATGAATGACCGCGACCACGGCAAAAAACACCACCAGCAACGCAGTGAATGGCATGGCGTCCTTGAACGCAGTGCCGAGCCGGTGCTCGTCGGTGATTCCGGTGAACGCGGTGATCAACACAATGACCATCAGGCCGATCAGGCCGACTTCAGCAATGTGCAGGGCCAGGCCAACGATCAGAATCAGCGCGGCGATGCCCTGTACGATCAGGGCCGCGCGTTGGCGTGAGGTGCGTTCGCGATTATCTTGCTCGGCATAATCAGCCAGCACGGCGCGAACATTGTCCGGCAACAGCGTGCCATAGCCGAACCAACGCAATTTTTCCAGAATCACACAGGTCGCCAGCCCAGCCACCAGCACCGGTAGCGAGACGGGTGCGACTTTCAGGAAGAAATCCGCGAAATGCCAACCCATCTCATGGCCGATCAGCAGGTTCTGCGGTTCGCCTACCAGGGTGCATACGCCGCCCAGGGCCGTACCTACGGCGCCGTGCATCAGCAGGCTGCGCAGGAATGCCCGGAACTGATCCAGGTCGGCATGGTGCAACGATGGTAATTCATGATCTTCATCGACGCTGCTGTCCAGACGTGGGTCGTTGCCCGACGCTACGCGGTGATACACCGCATAAAATCCCACCGCAGCGCTGATAATCACCGCTGTGACGGTCAGGGCATCGAGGAACGCCGACAGGAACGCCGACAGGAAGCAGAACATCAAGGCCAGCAATGCCTTGGAGCGCACGCCCAACAGCAGACGCGAGAACAGGAACAGCAGCAGGTCCTTCATGAAGTAGATCCCTGCCACCATGAACATCAGCAGCAGGATGACCGGGAAGTTGTGCAGCAGTTCGTCGTACAGCGCCTTGGGCGTGGTCATGCCCAACACCAGGGCCTCGATCAGCAGCAGCCCGCCGGGCATCAAGGGGTAGCACTTGAGGGCCATGGCCAGGGTGAAAATAAACTCCACGACCAATAGCCAGCCGGCAGCGACGGGCCCCACAGCCCATAGCACCACGGCATTGAGAATTAGGAAACTGATGATGCACGCCTTGTACCAGCGCGGGGAATGCCCCAGAAAGTTGTGCGCGAACGCTTGAGCCATTGAACCGGGCATTGGCTGCTCCTTTTAATTAGAAGCGCGCAAGTTGCCGTAAGAAATGGGGAATATCAAGCGTAGGAATGAATACCGGTTTCCCTGGCAATCCGGCTCAGGCCCAGTATCGCGTGACCACTGCACGGTAATGGCCATGAAGCGAGTAACCCCCCACCAGGATTTTTCCGTCGGCCTGCACGGCCAAGGCGGTCGCGGTGTCCAGGCTGTAGCCGAGCCGAGTACGGACCCAGCCGGCACCCTGGCCGAATTTCACGTCGAGGCTGGCGTCCGGCAGATGCCGGGCAAGTACGAAATCGGCCTCGATGCCGCCGATGGTGGCCCCGGCGCTCAGGAGCTTACCGTCCGGTTGGGCGAGGGCCGCGGTCCACTGGCTGCAGGAGTGGCCGATTTTCAGCAGGTGGCACTGGCCCTCGTTGTCATGACGGTCGGGTTTGCCGTCCGGGCGGACTTTCAGGGACAGGGCGTGCATCGGGTCGCGGCTGCTGCCGAACGCCTGCAAATCACCGTTCCTGTGCTGAACGATCTGGTTGATCATGGCGCTGTGGCCCTGGGCCTGGATTGACACGAACCCGTCCTCACCGAAGCCCTCATCGAGTTTGCCCCAGGGGTCATAGCGGGCCAGCAAGCCTTGCTGGGGCAAGTCAATGGAGCCACCTACGACAATGTTGCCGTCGGCCTGGAGCGCCAGGCAGCCCAGCCAGGTATTTTTCAGCAGGCGCCGGACCATCACGAACCCGCGACCGTTGAACGAGTCATCCAGTGTTCCGTCGGGCAAGAGCCGGATCAGAACGCCGACATGGTCGCAAAATTGGTAGTGATGGTTGGCGAGCAAGAGAATTCGGCCATCGTCTTGTACGCGTATGTCGCAGGCTTCAAGGCCGGGTATGCCAGGCGGTAGCCAGCAATCGCGCAGGCCTCGGGAAAGGTTGCCGCAGAGTCGGACGACCTGTCGGCCGCCATGACCGAAATGCGGGACGAGACGGCCCCGAGAATCGAACAGTGCCAGGGCGGGGAAGGTGTGGTCGCTGTTCTCATAGTGGAGCCCGGACAGCAGGATATGCCCATCGGGCAATTCAATGACCTTGGCTGCCGTTGCTTCGGAATCGTTTTCGAACGAGCCGATCACGCAACCGCACGTTCCGAAGTCCGGATCGATCGAACCGTCCAGGTTGAGCCGCGCAAGCCCGAATCGGCTGCCGTCGACCGTCTCGACCCGGGCGGCGAGCAGGATTCGTCCGCTGCGGTCGACGGTCAGCCCGGTGGTCAGGCTCGAGGAATGCTCGGCGAAACATACCCAGGCCTTGCCCTTATCGGCAAACCCCGGGTCGAGTTGCCCAGCGTGGGCCGCAGCCCGTGGGAGCGCAAACGCGAATTGATCGGGCATGCATGCCTCTCCTTGCGCGTCGACCGGCCCAGTGGGGCGACGACTGCATGAGGGCAACATTCAATCCCTGAATATGGAAACGCACAACTGTCATGCTATGCAGAATCAGGGACGATTCGTGCCATAACAATGGCTTTGCGATCCACTGCCAAGCCTGCAATCAATAGCAGGCGTTAGCGATGCGTTATTCAGGCATGGACCAGGATTGCAACTTGTAGCCTTCCTGGCTCAGTTCGGCGCGGGCCTGTTTCAACAAGTTGGCCAGTTGGGCCGGGTCGGTATAGGCGCTGCTAGGGATCTGAGTGCGGCCAATATGCGTATTGGTGCGGTCGATGACGGTCAGGCTGAGTTCACCGTTGCCGTCTTGTGGAGCCCAGGCCACGCATTGGAAAGGACGAAATGCGCGGTCGGCAATCAAAAGAGCTTCGTTGATACGGAGCGGGGCGTTCATGGCGTTATCTCTTAAATATGCCCAATCAAATGATGTGCCGTCGGTTGGGCGTACCGTGCGGCTGGTTACTTGTACTGATGTCCCCAACAGGGGGGCAGGTCACACATTCTTTAAATAAATTTCGATTTTCTTTCAGACCCGCCTCTCGGGCTTTTGTTTGAAAGCGTCATGAAAGAGTTCCAATAAACACCGTCTCATTAAGTGCCGCTTATAACCGCTTTGACGCGGTTCCAATAATCAATTGATACAAGAGGGTGTCAACTTCTTGCTACTGTTAGATGCAGGTCTGCCAAACGACTGTTTCTAATCATATTTCCTTATTTTGGCGCCAAGGATCAGTCATGATCGAAGCCAGTACGTCACGTCGTCTGCTCGTGGTAGATCCTTGCGACGATTGTTATCGCCTATTGCCGGGTCTGCGCACTGTCGGTTGGGATGTGGACAGTTGCTCCCTTGAACATGCCAACGACCGCTCCTGCGACGTCGGCCTCCTGCGGTTACAGCCCTTTCATCTGGAGCGCCCGGAGGCCGTCAAAGAGTTGATCAGCCGCAGCGGAACCGAATGGATCGCCGTGCTCAGCCAGGAGGTGCTTCGCCTGCAAAACGTAGGCGATTTCGTCTGTGAATGGTTTTTTGACTTTCACACGCTGCCTTTTGACGTGTCTCGGGTCCAGGTGACGCTGGGCCGGGCGTTCGGCATGGCGCGCCTGAGGGGGCAAGGCTCGATTCATATCGACCAGCCCGAACATGAATTGCTGGGCGACAGCAAGCCGATCCGCGAGCTGCGCAAACTGTTGAGCAAGCTAGCGCCTGCGGAATCGCCGGTATTGATTCGCGGCGAGAGCGGCACCGGCAAGGAACTGGTGGCGCGTACGCTGCATTACCAGTCGCACCGGCGCAACAAGCCGTTCATTGCGATCAACTGTGGCGCCATCCCGGAGCATCTGATCCAGTCCGAATTATTCGGCCATGAGAAGGGCGCCTTCACCGGGGCTCACCAGCGCAAGGTTGGGCGGATCGAGGCGGCCAACGGCGGCACCCTGTTCCTGGACGAAATAGGTGACCTGCCGTTGGAGTTGCAAGCCAACCTGCTGCGCTTCTTACAAGAAAAACACATCGAGCGGGTCGGAAGCAGCCAGCCGATTGCGGTCGATGTGCGAATACTGGCGGCCACCCACGTCGACCTGGAAGCAGCCATCGAGAACAAGCGTTTTCGGGAAGACTTGTACTACCGCTTGAACGTGCTGCAGGTGGTCATGGCCCCTTTGCGTGAGCGCCACGGCGACCTGGCGATGCTTGCCAGCCACTTCTCCCACTTCTATAGCCAGGAGACCGGTCGTCGGCCCCGCAGTTTCAGCGAGGATGCGCTGGTGGCGATGGGGATGCACGATTGGCCGGGCAATGTGCGGGAACTGGCCAACCGTGTCCGTCGCGGGTTGGTGTTGGCTGAAGGGCGACAGATCGAAGCCCGGGACCTTGGCCTGGCCAGCCACCAGGGCGTTGTCGCACCGATGGGTACCCTCGAAGACTACAAGACCCGTGCCGAGCGCCAGGCATTGAGCGATGTGCTCAACCGCCACAGCGACAACCTGAGCGTGGCGGCCAGGGTGCTGGGCGTGTCCCGGCCGACGTTCTATCGGCTGTTGCATAAACATCAGATTCGCTAGACCAGCCAATACAAAACTCAGCTGTGGGAGCGGGCTTGCTCGCGAAAGCGTGGGGTCAGGTTAATCAATACGACTGACATACCGCCTTCGCGAGCAAGCCCGCTCCCACAAATATTTGCAGCGTCCTAGAGACATGCATCGCATATCCCTTGATCCATCAGAAGTAATACGGAAACTTCAGGCTAAAGGTGAAATCCGGCGCATCATCAGTCAAGCCGATGGACAGGTTGGGCACGATGGTCAGGTTGTCGGTGGCGGCGACGGTCATGCCGATGTTGAAGTAACCGGCGTTGGCGTCGCTGGAAACCACCGATTCCCAATCCCCACCGTCCTGTTTGAGCTTGCTCTTTTTTTGGATCAGGTCGGAAACCGAGAACGACATGCTCATCTTCTCGTTCAAGGCGAAAGCAATCCCGCCGCCGATCTGGAAGCTGTCGCCGATCCGCACCTTGCCCGGGGTTTTTTGGTTGACCGTCGAACTGATGTCGTCGAACGATTCTTCCAGGTTATGGGTATAGGAAAGGGTGCCGAACAACACGGCCGGATCGAAGGTCTTGACCAGTGAGAGCCCGGGCGTGATCGACCAGACGCCGTTGCCGGTGGGCAGGTCCTCAGGCACGAACAGGTTGGTGTTGGCCTGGGATTGGCGCAGCTTGATGCCGAACGGGTCCTTGCCGGTTGGCGCCTTGACACGCAGGGTGACCACTGCGTCCGGGGTGTTGACCGATTCGTCCATGAACTTGTAGGCGATGCCGAAGTTGACGTCGCCGATGGTGGGGTCGCGGGTGACGATTTCTTCACTGGTCACGCCAGCAGCGCCGTTATTGGCACCACCGGACTGATACGTGGACTCGCGGTAGACCACCGGCACGTTGAGGTCGAACTGCCAGCGATTGTCGAAGTTATAGCGCCCGGTGAGGTCCAGGGTCCAGGTATCGGCCTTGATCCGGTCAAGATTGATATTGCCCAGGAAAATCGAATCCAGGGCCAGGAAGCCGTTGAGAATCAGTTGTCGCGTGTCGTAGCGTGAGTAGGTCACGCCGGTCTCGAAGCTGAACTTGCCACCGCCGAAGAAACCGCTGGCCTCGTCATAGAGGTTGGAAACGCTCTGGGCCGGTTGCGAGTCATCGGCCAGGGACTGCCCATAGCCGCTGCCGCCGGTCGTTGCCGCGCCAGCACCCGCCACGGTCTGGCTGCCTTTCATGTCCGCCGGGGATTTGGCCAGGCGCTTGGGAGGCGGGCTGGCGGGCTGGTCCTCGACCTGGCGAACTCGCTGTTCGAGCACCGCCAGGGCTTTCTGCTGGACCTCGTATCGTTGCTTGAGCTCGAGGAGTTCCTGTTTCAGGGCCTCGATGTCGGCGTCCGGTGCTGCTTGCAGCACGGCCGCCGGGAACAACGTGGTTAGACACATCACAGCGCGCAACGATACGGATCGATACATGAAATATGTCGTCCTGAATTGCCCAATGATCGGAAATCAGCGTAGTTCAATAACCGAGGTTTCGGAGGCCTCTTAGTTGATTAAGGTTGCAGTCCAGCGCGCCGGCGCTGGGGCCGTTATTGTTCAGCACCACGTTGAGTTGGGTCATGTTGCTGACCAGGTTGCTGTTGCCCAGCAGGCGGGTGTTTTGCAGCAGGCCGCCCTGGGCGACTTGTTGGAGGGCGCTGCCCTGGTTGTGACTGGCCTGGATGGCCATTTGCACGCCGTTGCCCGTGGCGGTGACCGCGACGCTGCCGGCGGCGTTGCTGCCGGTGATGGTCTGGCCCTGGGTCAGCAATTGGCCTTGGGAGGGTGTCAGCGCCGGGGCCTGGCTGCTTTCCTTCACATTGATGGCCACATTGTTGTAGGCACTGTTGCCGTCTCCCGCCGCGCGTACGCTCTGGGTTACGCCTTGGCTCGAACCCAGGCCTGCACCGCCGGTGATGTTGCCGCTGCCCTGTTCCGGAACGCTGCCGTTGCCGGTCTGCTGGATGGTCGAGACGTAGAACTCGGGTTTGACGGTAGCCGCCTGGATCTGCATGGCGCTGGTGGCGCCGATCAAGTCGCCGCTGGCGTTGCGCCAGGTGCTGCTCATGACGATCCCGAAGCTGATGACGCGTCCGGGCATGACATAACGACCGCGCAGCTCGGCAAGCTCCTGGTCCTTGACTTCGATAGGTTTGAATCCGGCATGGGCATAGCCCGAGGCAGTCGCCGCCAGGCAGGCGAGCGACAGCCAGTATGAAGTTCTCATGTACTGCTCCCGGAGCGTCCTGCTCCTTTTTTGTACTTATTGTTGGCAGTGAGTCGGCGATTAAAAAAAGTCGCTCTGTATGAAGCCGAAATCCATCAGTTCCGCATCCCTGACCGGGTTGAACCCGTCCAGTTTGTTGCGTGCCGTCAGCGGTTGAGGCGGGCTGCGCAACGCATTGGTCTTGTCATAACCCGGGCCGACGATGGCAAAGACGATGCCATTCCAGCCTTTTACGAAATCATCATGGGTGTAGCGCTTGTGGCCCAGCACCGGGTCGCCGATGTAGACCCACTGCTTGTCGGCCCGCTGCAACACCACAAAATGTTTGTAGCCGCGTATCTCCATCAGGACCACGACCGGAATCGTCACCGCTTCGAGTTTTTCGGGCGGTATCCGGTAGCCCCGGGCGCGCATGCCGATGGTTTCCACGTAGCGCTTCATATCCAGCATGGAAAACCCTTGGGTGCGGACCAGGTGCTGGTCGGCATTGACCAGCATGCCCTTGATGACGTGTTCTTCATCGACGTCCAGCCAATAGGCCTGGCGCAGCACCGTGGCCAGCGCGGCGGCGCCGCAACTGAAATCGGTTTTCTGCTCGACGATGTCGCTGAACTTGCGCTCACGTACGCTTTGCACCGGTTTGTAGACCAGCATGCCGCCTGGCAGGGCAGCGACGGGCATCTGCGCGGCTTCAGCTACGCAAGCCATGCAGAGCAGCAGGGAAAGGGCAGTCGCACGCATGATCGAAACGCCTGATGGACATCCGGGAAAAAAGCCCCTTTTGCAGGCAATGTCCGTTAGTCAACGGTTGAGGTGAATCCGTGGCGAGGGAGCTTGCTCCCGCTTGAGTGCGAAGCACTCATGAACAATGGGTCTGCTTCGCAGCCCAGCGGGAGCAAGCTCCCTCGCCACAAGATTCATCCAAGCCTTGAGTGAACAGCATTTACCCGTTTCCGGGGCTTCGTTTCAGCGCGCCTACATGCAAGCCTTGCAACCGGCAGCGATGGACAGCGAATTGCTCTGCTGGTTACCCACGCCTGCCGACACGTTGGCGCCGCCGTTACCGGAGAAGCCGTTCATGGAATTGCTCATGGTGGCGTTGTTGATCACAGGGTTTTTCCAACCGTCGCGGGTCAGCACCTGCTGAGTGTTGCTGCCGGCCAGTTCGAAAGTACCCACGGCGGAGAACTTGAACTTGTCGTCATCGTGACCACCACCGTAGCCGCCGCCTTTGTTGTCCCAGCCGCCATGGTTGTCGTCTTCGGCGGTACCGGTGCCTTTGGCCTTGAAGGTGCCGGAGGCGCTGTAGGTGCTGGTGAGCGTGTCGGTCTTGTAGGTCCGCACGCCTTTGTTGTCGACCTGAAGGCCGGTGGAGGACTGGTCAGCTGCGGCAGAGGCTTGTGCGACACGGCCCCCGGAGACGGCGATGGCCAGGTTGTTTTTCTGTTGGTTGAAGTTGCCGGCGGTCACGTTGATGCCGATGTTGCCGGAGCCGCTGTTGCCCGCATTGGTCAGCGAGGCGTTGTTTTGCGTCGAGTTGTTTTTAACGTAGTTGTTGTTATTGACTTGCGTAGCGCTGGAAGCCGCGACAGCCGAGCCGAAGATGAAGCTTTCGTCTGCGGTGGCCAGGGCGGCGGCGTTGTCCTGCTGGTTACCGTCGCCGCCTGCGACGTTGGCGCCCATGTTGCCATTGCTGCTATTGAGCGAGTCTTTTGCTTCTGCGGTGTTTTTGGTGGCCTGGTTGGTCACCACGTTGCCGTCGCTGTTCTGCTCATCCAGCACCGTGGCCCCAGCGCCGGCACTGATTGAAAGCAGTTGGTCCAGGGTCGGTCCTTGCTGATGGCCATTGTTGCCATGGCCGTGACCGTTGCCGTGACCGTTGTCATTTCCGCCAGCCTGTGCAGCCATTGCCATGACCGCGGCGAGGGCGAAAACCAATGGTTTGAGTGCCATTGTAGGTTTCATGGTGTTTCTCCTTGCGTGTCGTTGGTTAAGTGTCAGTACTTTCTTATGCTTGCGGTGCCCGGGTCAGTCAGCGACCCGGATGCTCAGGGTGTTAGCCATGCGGTTCCCCACCCCTGCACTCTGGTTCACCTGGATGACCCCTCGGCTGCCGGTGAAAGCCTGGTCGCTGGTAACGACCTGGCGGCCGCCAGTTGGGGCGCCAGTTGCGCCTGAGTTCGGTAACAGCGCCACGTTCTGTTGCGACAAGGCGCTGTCGTCAATGCTCTGCGGCTGGGCACTGATGCCCACCCGCATGACATTGGCCATTTGATTGTTGGCGCCGGCGGACTGGTTGACGCCCAAGACCCCGTTGCCATTGGAAAATGAATTGCCGCCGATGCGGGCCGTCGCGTTCATGGCCGGATTGGCCGGGGTGTCGAGGCGCTGCTGCACCTGGGTGGCGGCCTGGGCCTGGGTGCCAATGGCGATAGCCCGGGTGTTGGTCTGCTGGGTCTGGTCGCCAGCCGCCTGGTTGACGTTGAAGTTACCGGTGTATTGGCCGCCGGAATTCTGCAAATTGGCGTTATTGACCACCGCCACACCTGGATCGGCGAAGGCAACGGCGGGGCCGAGCAGGGCGAGTAGCAACAGGGCTGGCTGCATGTCACTGCCCTCCCGCGAGCCGACCCAATGGGGCCAGCCCTGAACTCAACGAGCGGTTGATGGTGCCGGAAATCGCGCCACCGCTGCCGCCGCCATGCCCGGCGCCCATGCCGGGCATGCCGTTGGGGTTGGTGACGACGTTCAGGCCCTGGACGCTGGTGTTCGGGGTGACGGTGTTGCGGATCGACGAGCCGCTGGCAACGCTGGCGAATTCGCCGTCGCTCAGTTCGGTGCTGGTGGTCGCCTGATGGATTCGTTCGGAAGGGTTGGCATTGACGGTAGTCGGGTAGGGGTCTTTGCCGCCGTTGCGACCGATGGGAATGGGTTGCACATCACGGTTGAGCACAATGACGCCATTGCCTTCGGCGTGTACCGGCAGGCTGAGCACCCCACTGGCGGCGCAGCCAACCATCAGCAAACAGGACACACTTTTCTGGAAAGTCCCCACGGCATCGATTCCTTCTTCTGCGGGCTGGGCTTTGGTCCAGCGTTGCGAATCGGGAGAGAGCAGATGTCGTGCCGGTTTTTAGAAAGCCTTTGGAATCAGCGGCTTGTAATTCATGGACAGGCTGTAGGGCAAAATCTGTTTCATTGTTGAAACAGGGCATTGAGTCGCCGGTCGCCTGCAAGCCATCCCCGCGCTCTGGATCCAGGCTTTTAAGCACCTGTATCAGGAACGTGACAATCTTGATGGCATTTTGGCGAAGGGGCTTTGGATCCGGGTTTCACTCGGCAGCGTTGTTTCAGCGATGAAACAGCTGACACGGGGACAGTCAGGTTTCGAGCAGCCGGGCCACGGCCGCGAACACCTGGGCCTGCCGACGACCCCAATCCCCTCCGACCACTTGAAATGGCTGCCGGTGATGAACCAGCCAACCCTCGATGGCCTGAAAAAACTTCAGCCGTTGCTCAAGTTCGGGCTGGCAGCGCAGGCCGTCACCGGTCCATTCGACCTGTTCGGGGCTCAGCAGCAAGTGCAGGTCATAATGGCGCGCCAGCAAGGCCGGTTCGAGCCAGCTCGGGCAATCTCCGAACAAGGTCTGGCTCCAGAGGATATTACTCAGCAGGTGCGTATCGAGGATCAGCAACGACGGCCGAGCAGCGCGAGCGGCGTCCTCCCAGGCCAGTTGGCCGCTGGCGATTTCGGTGATGTCGCCCAGGCAGGTATCGCGCGGATTTTGCTCCATGAAGTAGCGAACGTATTCATCGACCCGCAAGCCGCCGAAGTGCTCCTGCAATTGCGCCGCGAGCCAGCTCTTGCCGCTGGACTCCGGGCCGGTCAGCACCACTACCTTCATGTGCGCAGCGCCGGGTCGGCGCGCCATTCCCGCCAGCCTTGTACCGCCAGCAAGGTAAACAGGGCGTACAGCGCGGCGGTCAGATACAAGCCCTTGTAGACGAACAGGCCGACAAAGATCAGGTCCAGGGCGATCCACAGCGGCCAGCATTGCACGCGCTTCTGTGCCATCCACCACTGGGCCACGAGGCTGAAACCGGTCAGGGCCGCGTCGAGCCAGGGCTGCGCGGCATCGGTCCAGTGCGCCATGGCGGCGCCCAGCAGCAGGCTGCCTGCAGCCCCGACGGCCAGGCCAAGCAACACCGACGGCCCGCCCAGGCGTGAAACCTGTCGTCCCTGATGATCGTGCCCTGCGCGTGTCCATTGCCACCAGCCGTAGAGTTGCAACACGGCATAGATCACCTGCAACAGCATGTCCGAGTACAGCTTCACTTCGAAGAAAATCCAGCTGTACAGCAGCACCATGACCAGGCCGATCGGCCAGCACCAGGGGTTCTGCTTGACGGTCAGCCAGACAGCGATCACGCCGAGGGCTGCGGCAAACAGTTCAAGCCCGGACATGGCGGTTCCTTGGGGAAGTCGGAGAGGGCGGGGATTGTAAACGTTATGGCGTGGGCAGCTCCAACCTCAATGCTGAATGTGCCCCGTGGCGAGGGAGCTTGCTCCCGCTGGGCTGCGTAGCGGCCCCTTTTTTGTGAGCGCTTCGCACTCAAGCGGGATCAAGCTCCCTCGCCACAATGAATCACAACAGTCTTAAGTGAACATTGGCCCGTCAGACCCGGAACTGCTTGAGCAACCCGTTCAGCTCTTCGCTCAGTGCCTTGAGGCGTGTGCTCGCCAGGCTGGACTGTTCGGCCGCGATGGCGGTGCTGTGGGACAGGCCCGCCGCTTGGGTGACGTTCTGGTTGATGTCTTCCACCACGTGAGCCTGTTGCAAGGTGGCGCTGGCGATGGATGCGTTCAGGCTGTTGAGGTTGCGCAGGGCCTGGCCGATTGCATTGAGGCTGGCACCTGCCAGACCGGCCTGTTCGATGGTCAGTTGCGAGGCCCGGCTGCTGTCGCTGATGACTTTCACCGCGGCTTCCGAATGATTCTGCAAGCGTTCGATCATCGCCTGGATTTCGGCGGTGGACTTTTGCGTGCGCTGGGCCAGCAGGCGCACCTCATCGGCCACCACGGCGAAGCCCCGGCCTTGTTCCCCGGCGCGGGCGGCTTCGATCGCGGCGTTGAGGGCCAGCAGGTTGGTTTGCTCGGCAATGGAGCGAATCACTTCCAGCACGCTGCCAATCTGCGTGCTTTCGCTCGCCAGGGTGCGGATCACTTCCACCGCCTGATCGATGGTCTGGGACAGTCGGTCGATCTGCTGCAAGCTGCCGTCGATGTTGACCTGGCCTTGCTGGGCCTGGGACTCGGCGTCGCGCATCTCGCTGGCGGCGTGCTCGGCGTTCTTGGCCACATCCTGCACGCCATAAGTCACCTCGTTGATTGCGGTGGCCACCAATTCCATCTGTTGCGATTGTTGCTGGCTGCGTTCCTGGGCCTGGGCGGCATCGTTGCCCAGCTCGCTGGAAGACTGCCCCAAGGCGCTGGCCGAGGCCTGCAACTGGCTCACCACTTGCCGCAGCTTGGCGGTAAAGGCGTTGAAATGCCGGGCCAGCTGGGTGACTTCGTCCTGGCCATGGGTGTCGAGGGTACGGGTCAGGTCGCTTTCGCCGCTGGCGATGTTGGCCATGGCGTTGACCGTTTCCTGCAAGGGGCGAACGATGCTGCGCACGATCAGTGTCAGCAGCAGGGCCATGAGCAGGGTAATCACCAGCCCGATCAACGAGGCCTTGACCACTTGGGACTGGAATTCGGCTTGAACGTCATCCACATAAACGCCCGAGCCGATGACCCAGCCCCACGGTTCGAACAATTGCACGTAGGAAGTCTTGCCCACCGGTGCCTCGGCGCCTGGTTTCGGCCAGAGGTAGTTCACCATGCCGGCGCCCTTGGACTTGGCGATGGTGACCATCTCGTTGAACAGCGCAAAGCCGTTCGGGTCGCGGATCGCCGAGAGGTTCTGGCCTTCGAGTTTCGGGTTGGTCGGGTGCATGACCATGACCGGCGTGAGGTCGTTGATCCAGAAATAATCAGTCTGGTTATAGCGCAGGCCCCGCACGGCGCTGAGCGCCTGTTTCTGCGCGGCATCGCGGGTCAGGGTGCCCGCCGTTTCCAAACCGTAGTAATAGCTCAGCACGCCACTGGCGGTCTGCACCACATGCTGGGTTTTCTGCACCTTGGCTTGGTAAAGATCGCTATGGATCTGTTTCAGCATCAGTGCACCCAGCGTCACCAACATCACGATGGCGACGACCAGGATGAGCCACAAGCGTCGGCTGATCGACACACTGCGCAAGCTATTCATACGCTGTCACTCCGGTTTCTTATTCTTGTCATAACGACGGCGGCACTTTAGCGCCCGCCGGGTACGCGTGATTGACCTGGGTCATAACGCGGCAGCGTTATCAGGGCTTGTCTGTTAGGATTTCGGCCCCGCAGCGTAAAACCTGAGCCGATCCGGATGTTTCATTGGTTTTTTTTCGATGATCGCCGTTATCGTGCACGCCTGCGGGCACCTGCATGACACTTGAATATTGATGAGACCCGCACCAGCAGGGTCTTTTTTGGGGGATGAATGGATTTGTGGACTGCCTTTTCGGCACTGATTCTTGGCGTAGTGGAAGGCTTGACGGAGTTCCTGCCGATTTCCAGCACGGGGCACCAGATTGTTGTCGCTGACTTGCTCGAATTTGGCGGCGAGCGTTCGATGGCGTTCAACATCATCATCCAGCTCGGCGCGATTCTCGCGGTGGTCTGGGAGTTTCGACGCAAGATCTTCGACGTGGTGCTGGGCTTGCCAACCCAGCCCAGCGCTCGTCGGTTCACCGCCAACCTGCTGATCGCCTTCCTGCCCGCCGTGGTATTGGGCGTGCTGCTCGCCGACTGGATTCATCACTACCTGTTCAACCCGATCACCGTGGCTGCAGCGCTGGTGATAGGCGGTTTTGTAATGCTCTGGGCCGAGAAGCGCCAGCACCAAGTGCACGCTGAAACCGTCGACCAGATCACCTGGAAGGACGCCTTGAAGGTCGGCCTGGCCCAATGCATTGCGATGATCCCCGGCACTTCCCGTTCGGGCGCGACCATCATCGGCGGGCTGTTGTTCGGCTTGTCGCGCAAGACCGCGACCGAGTTCTCGTTTTTCCTGGCGATGCCGACCATGGTCGGTGCGGCCGTCTATTCGGGCTATAAATACCGCGAACTGTTCGTCCCGGCGGACTTCCCGGTGTTCGCCATCGGCTTCGTCACCGCGTTCATTTTTGCCATGATTGCGGTCAAGGCCCTGCTGCGCTTCATCGCCAGCCACAGCTATGCCGTATTTGCCTGGTATCGAATCGCCTTTGGCCTGCTGATCCTGGCCACGTGGCAGTTCGGTTGGGTGGACTGGACCGCCGCCAAGCCATGAGTGATCCGGCCATCCGCAAGCCCGCTGTGCGCAATGCCAGCGGTGCGGTGCAGAACCTGCGGCTCAAGCTGACGGTGTTTGCGCTGTTGTGTGCGTTGCCGCTGTTCGGCTCCTTGGTTCTCGGGCTCAAGGAGGCGTCCTGGGTGCCACTGGTGGCCTATGGCGGCGTCAGCGTGGTGGCGTTCGTGTTGTATTGGAATGACAAGCGCAAGGCCCGCGCCGACGCCTGGCGCACCCCGGAGAACGTGCTGCACGCCGTGGAGCTGGCGGGCGGTTGGCCTGGCGCCTTGCTGGCCCAGCAGGTGTTTCGTCACAAGACCCGCAAGGTGTCGTTTCAAATGGTGTTCTGGTTCATCGTCCTGCTGCACCAGGTGTTCTGGATTGACCAGCTGTTCCTCGGCGGCCATCTGCTGGCGTTGTTCTGAACCTCACTGGAGCAGCAGGCCAACCTGCGTGCGCTTGGGCAATTTGCTGACCACCAATTGGTGGGAGCGTTGCAGCAAGCCACGCAGTTCTTCGGCGCCCAACGGGTAGGGGACTTGCATGATTACCCACTGGGCCCGTGCCAGGTACGGTGCCGGATGGATGCCCGGCCGGTCGCAGTGTCCAAGAAACAGATCCTTGTCGACCTTGAACGCCAACGAGTCGCCCCGCAACCCCTGAAGGGCAAACATCTTGTTCCCCGCGATGGAGAACACCCTGACGCCGCCCCATTTGTAGTCTTCCCTGGCGCCCGGCAAGCCCAGGCAGAATCGTGCGACATCCTCTTCGCTCAAGCTCATATCAATCTTTCTCCGCATTTTTCGAAAGCTTCCACCAGATGGTCGATCCACGCACGCACCGCCGGCAGCATGCCGCGTCGGTGGGGATAGACCGCCTGGAGCCAGCCGTCTGGCAACGACCACCCGGGCAATAGCTCAACCAGTGTGCCGTCGCGCAGTTCCTCCTCGCAATACATGCTCGGCAACAAGGTAAGCCCCAGGCCTGCGAGCGCGCAGGCGCGGCGCACGATGAAATCATCGATGCCCAGGCGCGCTTCCAGGGCCAAATCGACGCTGGCGCCGCCGTCATTGCGCAAGCGCATGTGCACCAGGCGATCAGCATCCAAGGCGCCGAGCACCGGCAAGTGCTTGAGGTCCTGCGGAACGTCTATCCGTCGCCCTTGGACGAACGCCGGGCTGGCGACCAGGATCAGCCGCGCCTGGCGCAAGCGCCGAGTCATTAGCAGCGGGTCTTCGTCGCCGAGGTCACGGACCCGCAGTGCCACATCGATGCCTTCGCTTATCAGGTCAACGCGGCGGTTCACCAAGGTCATTTCCAGCTGGACTTGGGGAAACTTCGCCATGAACGACGCGATTACGTGCGGCAGGATCTGGTGAGCCAAGCCTACCGGGCTCGAAACGCGCAGTCGCCCGCGCGGCTCGCTGGACATGCTCGCGACCGCTTCATCGGCCATTTCGGCCTCCAGCAGCATGGCCTGGCAATGGCGCAGATAGCGTTCGCCCACTGCTGTCAGTTTCAGCTGGCGGGTGGTGCGTTGCAGCAGGCGTGCGCCGAGCCGCTCCTCCAACTCGGCGATACGCCGGGACAGCCGCGACTTGGGGACGCCCAATACACGTCCGGCCGCCGCAAAGCCGCCGGCTTCGACGACTTTGGCGAAGTAGTACAGATCGTTGAGGTCTTGCATGTTGCGCTCGATTGTCCTGTCAGTGGGACGAACTATCGCATTTATGCTGCCTTATCGGTTATTGGTTTGATCGATAGGATGATCGCCAATTGATCGCCTGGTCGCGATCCTCACTTGGAGAGCACTCTCATGAAACTGTTGCATATCGATTCGAGCATCCTTGGCGACAATTCCGCTTCCCGCCAATTAAGCCGTGAGCTGGTCCAGGCCTGGCAGGCCGCCGAGCCTGGCATCGTGGTGACCTACCGTGACCTGGCCGCCGATGCCATCAGCCATTTTTCTGCCCAGACGTTGATTGCCGCAGGCACCAGCGCTGAATTGCGGGATGCCGCCCTGCAACACGAGGCTGAGCTTAGCGCTACCACGATGGCCGAATTCCAGGCCGCCGACGCAGTGGTCATCGCGGCGCCGATGTACAACTTCAGTATTCCGACCCAGCTCAAGGCGTGGATCGACCGCATCGCCGTCGCCGGGCAGACGTTCCGCTACACCGAAGCTGGCTTCGAAGGCCTGTGCGTCGGCAAAAAACTGGTCATCGTCTCCACCGCAGGCGGCTTGCATGCCGGCCAGCCGAGCAGCGTGGGCCATGAGGAATACCTCAAAGTGATGTTCGGTTTCCTCGGCATCACCGACATCGAGTTCGTCCGTGCTGAAGGGCTGGCCAAGGGAGACGACATGCGTGCCAAGGGCCTGAACGAAGCCAAGGCTCAAATCAGCGAACAGTTCGCCGCCGCGTAAGGCTTGTGTAAAAACACCCGCCCCTTCGGGCAGCCTTGGTAAAACCCTGTATTCTGGTCAACATTGGATGGCCAGGGTGCAGGGTTTTCTTGCGTCTGGCGTTGAGCTTCTGGCGCAGGTTATGCAAGCCAAGGCTATGCGCTACCAGGCATGCTGCGTGGTGGCGAAGGGTGGAAAAAAACGATGATACGTCTTGGTGCAGCGGTACTGCTTTGCCTGCTGGGCAGCCCGGGGTCGGTGCAGGCCGCGCCGGCCCCGCATCCTCATTGGAGCGCTGGTTTTCACGAACTCAGCTTTCTTGATCCATTGGATCAGCAGCCGATGCACGCCATTGCCTTTTATCCGTCCACCGCCAGGGAACAGTCCAGCCAGTTGGGTGGCTACCAGATCGACGCCGCGCCCGAGGCCCAGATTGCCATCGGCCGATTCCCGCTGCTCATGTTGTCCCATGGCAACACCGGCACGCCGCTGGCCCTGCATGACCTCGCCACTTCGCTGGCACGCAAGGGGTTCGTGGTGGTGGCGGTGATTCATCCCGGCGACAACGCCCAGGACCATAGCCGGCTGGGTACGCTCAGCAACCTGTACGGGCGGCCGATCCAGATTTCCGAAGCCATTACCGCAACGCTCAATGACCCGATGCTCTCGCCTTTCGTCAACGCTGGGCAAGTTGGCGTGATCGGTTATTCAGCGGGCGGCGAGACGGCGTTGATCCTCTCTGGCGCCACACCCGATCTCAACCGCTTGCGTCGCTACTGCCAGGAACGCCCGGATGACCGTGACGCTTGCAGCACCCAGGGCGAAGTGATCGCAGACCGGGACGACTTGCAACCAGTGGCCGATCCCAGGGTTCGGGCGTTGTTGCTCATGGCTCCGTTGAGCCTCAAGTTTGGTCGCCATACCCTGGCTGACGTCCATGTGCCGGTGCTGCTTTACAGCGGCGATGGCGACAAGCTGGTGGCTTTCGACAAGAACGCCGCCGCGCTGGCCCGCAAACTGCCCATCGCGCCGGACTTCAAGACATTGGCCGGGGCAGGGCACTTTGTGTTCCTGGCACCCTGCACCGAAGAGCAGATCGCGGCA
Source organism: Pseudomonas fluorescens Q2-87 (assembly GCF_000281895.1). Lineage (NCBI taxonomy): Bacteria > Pseudomonadati > Pseudomonadota > Gammaproteobacteria > Pseudomonadales > Pseudomonadaceae > Pseudomonas > Pseudomonas fluorescens. The sequence goes on from NZ_CM001558.1 coordinate 2,751,201, forward strand.
ATGCCGGCGCTGTGCACTGACGCTGATGGCATTGATCGCAAGGACATCCATCGCACGATGATTACCGAGGCCAGCCGCTTCTTTGGCCAGGCGCTGGGCAAACCGAGCCGGGCGGGGTTGCGGACCGCTGATCAATAATCGGCTTTTTCGGCTCGGCCTCGCAGCAACAAGGTCAGGCCCAGCCCGGTAACAGAGAGCAGTGCCGCGCAGAAGAAAATCGACGAATAGCCCAGGTTCAACGCCACCGCGCCCATCAAGGGTCCGGCAATCGCCAGGGCCAGGTCAAAAAATACCGCGTAGGCGCTCAAGCCTGCGCCGCGGCTGGTGTTCGGCACTTGCTTGATGGCCTCGACACCCAGCGCCGGGTACACCAACGACAGCCCAAAGCCCGCCAGCCCTGCGCCAACCAGCGCGAAGGCGGTGGAGGGTGCCACCCAGAGCAAGGCCAGGCCCAGGGTTTCGATGCTCATGCAGGCGATGGCCGAGTTGAACCCTCCGAAGCGGGCGATGCTGGAAATGAACAATAACCGCGCGAGGATGAAGCAGACGCCGAAGACCGTCAGGCACCAGGCCGCGCCGGTCCAGCCGCGGCTGACATAAAACAGGGTGATGAAAGTGGTGAGCGTGCCGTAGCCGATCGAGGCCAGGCTCAAGCTCGCCCCATAGGGCGCAATACGCCCGAATACCGCCCAGAAAGGCAGGCGCTCGCCACGAAGCACCGGCACCGAGGGTTTGTTGCGAATCATCAACAGCGCGCCCCCGGCCAGCAACGACAAGACGATGCCCAGGCTGGCGAAGCCCAGCTCACCGACCATCACTACCCCCAGCGGAGCGCCGATGGCAATGGCGCCGTACGAGGCAATGCCATTCCACGAAATCGAACGTGCCGTGTGCTCCACACCGACCTGGCCCATGCACCAACTGATGGTGCCCACGCCAATCAGGCCCTGGGCCACGCCGAGCAGCAAGCGGCCGGCAATCAGGATCAGCAGGCTGGGCAGCGGGAAGCTTTGCAGCATGGTCGAGAGCAACGTCAGGACGCCGCTGAGCACGATCCCCGACAAACCATAGACGATCGCCCGCTTGGTGCCGACGCTGTCCGACAGCCGCCCGGCCATGGGGCGGCTGAGCAGGGTCGCCAGGTACTGTGAACCGATGGTCAACCCGGCCACCACCGCGCTGAAGCCCAATTGTTCATGGACGTAACCGGGTAGTACGGCAATCGGCAGGCCGATGCAGAGGAAGGCGATGAAGGTGTAGAAAACGATGGAGACGATCTGCAGGGTGATCGACAGGGAGCTGGAGGCAGGTGAGGGCGTGGGCATAGGGCTCGTTCGCGGGCAGCGGTAAGAGAGCCTCATCATGGCGCGAGGTGAGGATAAAAGAAAGCAGGCTAACTAAATGTGCTGGCACGGGATGCGGCCTGGGCTTGGCGAATAGTCCCTTGGTTTGAACCCCCGGCTTTTCTGGCGGGCAGTCGCTGCTTGGGCTCTGTAAAAGGACGACCTGTCAACTCTGACAGTATCCAAGATATGAAAGAGGGCGTTCAATCAGTCGCAGGCCCTATTGGTCGATGTGAAACGCTTCGAGATGTCCATGGGCATTGTGTGCCGAGCTTTACGGCGGTAGCTCCAATCACGACGGTCTGAATATCAGGAGAATCGGATATGGCAAGCGTGGACAAGAAAACCAGTGCGGCGCAGGCTCGTATTGACTACCTCGCGCAGCGACGTGAACAGCATTCAGGGCCCAAGGCTTTGGATCCTCCTGAGCTTCTGGCCAGGGTGGTTGATAGCACAGACGGTACGCTCCATAGCGAAGATCTGGATAGGGATCTGCAAGTCAAATTCTTGGGTTTCTCTGACTTGCCGGCACTTCCGAATGATGAGTCGATCATGTATTTGCAGTTCGCTTCGGGTGCGACGCCTGATGAAGATGACTATGAAGACGTTGCTGAAAGAAGCTTTCCTTATCCGGTCGACCCGCAAACCGCTTTTCCGTTTGAACTGACCCTTGAGCGCAAGCACTTTGCCATCGATGGCGTTTATACATTCAGAGCGTATTTAGATAGTTACAACCACCAGAAAGACAAGTCACTACCTACCACTCGTATTTTCGATAGCACGCCCCCCTATAACCATAAGGAGCCCGAACCGTTAACCATTATGTCTCCCATCACCGATGCTGTTTTGGCGGCTAATCCTCTTGGGGTTCCGGCGATCCTTGACGAATATGACGACCGTGCGGCAAGCGATGAATATTTTCTGTGGTACGGAACACTCCCGTTGCCGGATAACCTGCCCGGTACCCCGCCTACGGTCACAGGTTTTGTACCGAATGACCTGACATTACGGATACCTGTCGACGTCATTCAGAGGGTGGGGGATGGTGGCTGCTATGCGGTGTATGCACTGCGCGACAAAGCGCAGAATCGCACTCCGCTGTCTGACCTAACCCGCTTGGGCGTGGCCTTGGGCACTTGGCCGCCCCCTGATCTTCAAAGAGTCGAAGTACCGCAAGCGACATTCAAGGGGTTCCTCGATTTTCAAGATGCTCTGGATGGCGTGGATGCAGTCGTCAAAACCTATACGGGGCGAAAGGGGACCGATTACATTGAGGTGACCTGGGGAACGACAGTGCTTCCTTTGGAAACCATGGGTTTGGCCCCAACCAAGAGCATCCGCATCGACCCCGACGTGCTGCGTAGCGAATACGGCGCTGCGACCGGGCCGATTAGTATTCAAGTAAGTTATCGCGTACTTCGAGGCACGGAGCCCTATGGTTCGGACATTGAAACAGGGATTACGGTCGTGACCAATTTTTGGCTACCGGGGCCCACGCCCACCGATCCTTGGCCTGATCCGATCAATGGTGACATCCCATTGGGTGACGTCTTTGGCGAGAATTCAACAACGCCTAACGTTTTGACCCGAGCGCACAATAATAAAAATGCCAACTTTGTATTTAAGTTGTACCCGAATGTGAAGGCGGACGAAATCGTAAAGATTTACTGGAACGGCGAGCACGTCGTCGAAGCCGATTATACGGTCTTGCCCACTGATAAAGAGGGCTATGAAAAAACGCAAATCATTCCGTGGTCCTACATCGACAACGGCGGCAATGGCGACGAGGTGCCGGTGTGGTACTGGATCAATTCTCCCAATTCTCCCAACCGCCAACGTTCGGACGACACGCCGGTCGAGGTGAGCGCGGTCATCTTCAAGCCCGCTGCGCCGACCTTTCCCGATAAAAGTGGCCCGTTCTTGAATTGCGATTCGCTCTATGGTCCCGACTACGCCATTCGTGTGCAAGTGCCTGATCTATCGGGCCCGCCTTACAACTTGGGCAACGGGGATCAGGTGACCCTGCACTGGGTCGCGCTGGCGGGTACCGCTGGAGAAACGCCGATCGATGGGGCCGAGAAGGATGAAACGGTCACCCTGGATGACACCACCTGGCCGGTGACAGGCTTCATCTGGCTGGTAAAACCCTACGAAAAGCACCTTCTGCCCACGTATGACCCATTTGGTCCGGGGGGCAGTGAGGGGCGAGGGCGAATCACCTACTCCTATGTTGTAGATGGAGAGACGATTACTTCTGAGGAGAGCGAGGCGCGGGTGACCATGTTCCTAGGTCACGGCTCGTGCCCACTCCCTTGATCATCATCACGTATCCGGCGGTGAAGGTGCGACCCCTTTGCCGCTGGAGTTAGGTCTGTTTACTTTTGCGTGATCAAAGAAGGAGTTGTCGGTAGAGAATCAGAAAAGTCCTACATATGCCCACAGGGCTAATCTATAGACTCGCCGGCCGTATTAAGTGTCGCCCGGCGAGTTGCTAGCCTGGATATGACACTTGGAATTAACTTTCCTTCTCCAGGGAATCAAGCATGATATTTTCCAATTGCACGTTTGCATTAAACCCTATATCGCGGTGTCTTGCGCTGGCCTCCGTTGCCCCGTTTATCATGGTCTGTCAATTCACTCAGGCCCGTACATTGACGGACGAAGACCTGACCATTGGCGCTGGGGGCCGTCCCGACAATTATCAGCTGTTTGGTAACTCCACCCTGACCGCCAATGGTGCCTCCACCCAGGATATTCAGGTGGCTATCGGTGGCACGGTCAATCTAAATGGCACGACAGTCACAGGTGGATCCAGTAACGGCGTGGAGTTGGTCGATAGTACTGCAAACATTGCCGCCAACAGCACCGTGACCAGCAACGGTATAGCGCTGGCCTTGACGGGCAATGTGTTGGGGGCCAAAGCCACGGTCACGGACAGCTCGCTCATCGGCGGCGCCCGCGGCGCCTCCCTCAGTGCTGCAAGTGAGCTGACGCTGAGCAACGCCACGGTGACTGCAACGGGTGCCACGGGCACGGGTATCGTCAGTTTCGGTGGCACGGTCCAGGCCAGCAACAACACCCGAATCACGGGCGGTCAGAACGGTGTTGTCTTGCGTAATGACATCTCTTCGGTAAAGGAAAACCAGCTAACGCTGGATGCCAGCCATGTCGAAGGCTTGAATGGTGCGGCCATCGTCGTGAGCAGCGTTGCCGGACTCCCTGATCGCGAAGCGGTGATCGACGTGAGCAATGGCTCGACCCTCAAGGGCAGCGATGGTGTGATGCTGCAAGTTACGAACGGTGGCATGGCGGGGCTGAATGTCGATAACAGCGTTCTGCTCGGTGATGTGGTGGCCGAAGCGGGCAGCGTCGCGAAGGTGGCCTTGAGCAACTTCGCCACCTTGACCGGGCGCCTGGAGAACGTCGATACCCTGGCGGTCAATAGCTTGGGCAAATGGGTCATGGTCGAAGACAGTCAGCTAAAGAATCTGTCGATGGCAGGGGGGGAGGTTCAGTTTGGTCAGCCTGGCAGTTTCTATACCTTGTCGGTGGAGAATCTCAGCGGTAACGGCAATTTCATCATGCATGCGGACTTTTCCAACGGGCAAGCCGATTTTCTGAATATCACGGGGACAGCAACCGGTACTCATACGCTTGACGTGGCCAGTACCGGTGCGGACCCGACGCTGACCAACCAGCGCATCCATGTCGTCCACGCGGCCAGCGGCGATGCTGCGTTCTCGTTGATCAATGGCCGGGTAGACTTGGGTACTTATTCTTATGATTTGCTCAAGGATGGCGCCAATGACTGGTATCTCGATGGTGCGAGCAAAACCATCAGTCCTGGTACGGCGTCGGTGCTGGCGCTGTTCGATGCCTCGCGTACGGTCTGGTATGGCGAACTGAGCACGTTGCGTTCGCGCATGGGCGAAGTGCGGATGAACCAGGGGCAGTCTGGCGGCTGGATGCGGGCGTATGGCAACCGCTTCGATGTTTCTGCCGACTCCGGAATGGCCTATAGGCAGACCCAGCAGGGATTGGCTTTTGGTGTGGATACCCCCGTGCCGTCAGTTGGGGATGGACAGTGGGTGTTTGGCCTGATGGGTGGTTATAGCCGGTCCGACCTGGACCTGATTCATGGGACCTCGGGCACGGTCAACAGCTTTTATGTCGGTTCTTATGCCACTTGGCTGGACGCCGAGAGCGGTTACTACTTCGACGGCGTGCTCAAGTTTAACCGCTTCCAAAATGAGTCCAAGGTCAGTCTCAGTGACGGGGCACAGGCCAAGGGGCGGTACGACACCCATGGATTGGGCACCACGCTGGAGTTTGGTCGGCATATCAAGTTGGACGAAGGCTATTTCATCGAGCCTTTTGGGCAAGTCTCGGCGCTGGCGGTTCAGGGCAAACGTTACCAATTGGATAATGGCATGGCTGCCGATGGCAACCGGAGTTATTCCTTGCTGGGCAAAGTGGGTGCAAGTGCCGGTCGGGATATCGACCTGGGTAATGGGCAGATGCTTCAGCCTTACCTCAAGGCGGCGCTGGTCAACGAGTTTGCCAAAGACAATCAGGTCAAGGTCAATAGCACAAGCTTCAACAATGACCTTTCCGGTTCTCGCCTGGAGTTGGGAGGTGGCGTTGCCATGAACGTCGCGGATAAAGTGCAAGTGCACGCCGACGTCGATTACAGCCAAGGCAAAAAGATTGATCAGCCATGGGGAGTAAACTTCGGCGTGGAATACAAGTTCTGATCAGCTTTGTTTAAAAGGTCAGCTCCGTGGATTGTTTTCACGAGACGGCATGAGGGTTAGTCAAACGAGCAAGGACCGTAACGGTCCTTGTTTCATTTTCATGAACTCTTTTTTGGAGTCTGTCAACTGAGCAGTTCTGTTAGTACTCAACGGTTTGGTTTTGGAATCTAATGGGCATCTCTGGACAGTAGTGGCTTTGGAGGCGTGGTTACTCATGTGTTGATAGGAGGGTCCATGATGTCAAATTCGAAAAATTCCAGTACGTTCGGCAAAAACCAAGTCCCGATTTACGATCCGCCTACGGTCGTGGCCTTGCCAAATATCGACGGAGGCGAAACCAATCTGCTGCATAAGAGCGCCCTGGAAGCGCCCTTGCCCATCACTATTCCCAAGTGGTTGAATTCCAATCCCAAGCCCCATGAGCCGGAGTGGGTCACGCTGTATTGGGGAGACGATGATCTGGAAACAAAGACCTGGACCGCCGAGGTGCCCGACGCGGATCGGGTATTTTATGTTCCGGTCCATTTCCTCATCCATGGTGAATATTCACTTCATTATTTTCTACACCTGTACAACATGGCCGAGGCTGACTCTTTTGATCTTACCCTGACCATCGATACCCTCAAGCCGCTGCTCAACCAGACTGACGACCTTGCGCAGTTTCCTGAAGCGATCCTGACAGGTGGGGTAACGGCCCAATATCTAGAGCAGAACAACGATCAAGTGAAGGTCGGTATCCCCCGTTATGATGAGCAGCGGGGTGGCCCCAAGGTCGGCGATATCATTACCTTGTATTTGAACGAAAAAAACGGAACCGGAGACCCAGATCAGCTAAAGGTCGGTGAATTGACTGTTCCGCACCCGGTACCCAACGCTCTTGAGGGCGTGTATGAGGGGAAGGCGTTTCGCGACTTTGGCGATCGTGTGGGGTATGCGCGATATCGTGTCGAAGACCGGGCGGGGAACATCAGTGAGTTGTCGGGGCGGGTTGAGCTGGATGTGAAGGCTGCACCGACACCGCGTGATCTGTCCTATCCATGGGTGAGAGAAGCCTCCGGCAACCCGCAGGCCAGTCGGCTCGATCCAAACCTTGCGGCTGTCGTCAATAATGGCGTCATTGTTGCCATCCCTCAAAACGCGATCATCTCGGATACGGAGACCGCCGCCGTACTGTTTGGTGAAGAGGGTAGTTTCGGATTCTATCGCGCTGACACACCCATCGTCACAGAAGGGCGGGAGTACCGCATTCCCAAGGAGTATGTCGCCCGCAACCTGCGAAAAAACATACCGATAATCTTCGAGGTGACCGGTCCCAATATTCCCACACCGCTTGAGTCTCAGACGCACAGCCTGACGATCTCCAGCCTGAGCGGCGGGTTGCCGGTCCTTCAGTCCACCAGTTTTAATGCGACGATGTTGAGCTTGGCCAGCATTCCCGAGGGCGGGGCGGCTGTTCTCAGGCTGGGTAGCTGGAAGTACATGGCGACGTCACAGTTCCTCAGGGTCGAGATGAGGGGATTGCTGAGTGCGGGAGGCGCTCACACCGTGACGATTCTCGATGCTCAGCCTGTGACTTCGGTGGGTGAAATGCAAGCAGGACAGATACTCAAGACGGAGCTTCGCAGATTTCAAATCGGTGAAAAGCTCACTTTCATCGCGAAGGTCAGCTTTGACAATAAGCAGACCTGGCACGACTTTCCAACCATAGATCCTCAATTAACCAACTGACCCTTGAGCATGAGGTATTACCGTTTCAGGGATGCGCCTCGCGCTCATTTGTAGGTCATGGTGAAAGTCAACGCGCCTTTGGCCACACCGGGAGTGACGTGAGGCGCTATCTGGTAGAAGCGTGCGTTGAAGTCCAGCACCGTCGTGCCGGATGTGATGGGCACCAGGGGAACTTCCATACCCAGTGCGACAGGGGTCAGGCCGTCGCCCCTGAGGATCTGAACACCTACGCCTGATGCTCCAGAGTCTGCGGTCAGGCTGAAAACGCCGTTGTTTTCATCGACGGGGACGGACCCCAGAACACCATCGAGCTTGATCGTTGCGACGGCGATATTGCCATCTGACGGGTCGGCTTCGCAGGCGCTGAGCGTGATGGTAAAAGGCGCAAGGGTGGTGCCGAAGCCGGGGCCTGTGAACTCGGAGGTGTCCCAGGTCCCTAGTGGCACTGGATTGACGCTTACCGGGTTGCCCGAGATGCCGCAATGAGCCTGAATCACCGTGCCCACGGGGCCTACGCCGAACCCTTTGCCGACGCCGGTAAAGGTCCCGCTGAACAGTTCGCGGCCATCCAGTGGGTTGGGACCGGTCGGAATGGGGCCGGTTTTGATCAGGGTGGTGTAGGTCCGCAGGTTGCGCAATGTAAAGCGTATGAACGTGGTGATCTGGTCCTGATAGCCAGCGAAGGGCACGATCGGGCGATAGGTCGGTCCGCCGATGGGGATGAAGGTGTTGTTGCCGCTGCCATCGAAGGGAAAATCCAGGCGGATCAAGGCGCCCACGCCTGGAATATTGGTGTTGAATACCTTGCCGTTCACATCGAACCCGTCAACCGGCGGCAACTGGCCGGCGAACAGCGGGGCGGTTGGCTGGGCCTGGAAGTTGAGGATGGTGCCGGGGGTATCGACGCTGCAGTCCAGTTGCGAACCACCGCCGCTGGTGAAGGTGTGTTTGTTCAAGGTGCCGATGACACTTCCTACGGCAGCGTCCCGAGGGACATAAAGCGTGCCCAATTGAGGCTGGAAATGCAGGGGGCCACTTCCGGCCTCCCACCAGCACGTATCGGGGGCGGCGAATGCGGATGAAGTCGGGCTGCCGGTGACCAGCACCAGAGATGTCAGCAGCAGTCGTGTCGATTGTTTCATGGTGTTTCCTGTGGGGTCGGGCATGACAATAGGCTGTTTGCCAGTGGCTGGATGGCGCGTGTCAATGGCATGTCAGCGCCTGAATGCGATAGCCCTGCACCTGCTCCATCGTCTGCGGATTGACGTCCAGCCGGCATTGAGGGGCGTCGCCCGGTGCCCAGTGCACGTTAAGTTGTTGTGGCTCGGGCCCTACAGAGAGCAATACCTGGCCGGCCTGGCCCACGGTACCCAGAACAGTGCCCTGGGCATCGCTGACCTGAGCGCCGAAAGGCAGGGCCTGGCCGTGAGCCGTTTGCCCGCTGATCAACAGGCGATTGATGGTGCGCGCGGTGAAGGTGGTCTTGACCACGGCCCCGCGGCGTGGGACGACTTGCGCGGTGCCATTGTCGATCTCGATTTCAGGCCCCAAATCATCCGTTTGCAGGGACACCTGGTTCATTCGATAGGGCCGCAGGTAAGGGACCAGCGCGAAGCCTTGGGCATTGGTTTTCACGCCTGTCGCGTTCTTGACTCCCACACCGGGGATATCCGGTACCTCAACCAACGCCAGCGTTTCTCCCAGGTACGGGCCGGCTTCGATACCATCGGCATGAAGCAGCAATGCGCCGCTGGCGTTCAGTGAGGTCGTGCGGTAGTGGCTGCTTTGAGTGATCCCGGCGCCGACGCTGCCAGTGGCTCCTTGAAAACCTAAAGCCAACTCGGCTGACTGTCGCTGTTGCGAGTCGTGGCTGATGCTGGTTCGATAGTTGAGCCGGTTCTCAAGACTGTTACCACTCAGGCTGGCCCTCTGGCTGTGGCGCCCAGCGTTGTTCTGTACGTCGAACGTGGCAGTGCTCGAAGGCATGAAGTCCAGCGGCAATGATACGCTCAACCCCATTTGGCGCTGCTCGCCCACGTTGCGTTTGTCGCTGTCTCTGAGCGATTGCAAGGCATAGACGTTATAGGTCACGCCTTTGTGTTGGGTATTGAAGTTGAACTGGAACTGGCGTTGGGTGTTATTCGTTTGCCAGTAATCCTGGTGCGAGAACGTCAGGTTGACGGAGCTGTGTTTCCCGATTTTCTGGTTGATTGCCGCTTCGAGACGGCTGCGTCGGCTGCCGAAAAAACGGACGTCGTGCTCGCGGTCGCGCACCGCTTCGTCGAAATCGCGGTAACCCTCGGTGGAATAGCGATAGCCAGCGAAACGCAGCTGGGTCCCGCTTTGGAATGATTTGCCGTATTTGACCGAGTAACTCTTGCCTTGCACGTCCTGGCTTGCCTGCGTATCGGAGTGACTCAGGTCCAAGGCCAGGGCGCCCAGCGCACCCAAGTCCCGGGAGGCCCCCAGTGTGACGGCCCGATAAAAGTCGCTGCCCATCGCGCCGCCATATAACGTCGTGCTCCAGCCGAGCCCCCAGGCCAGCGTACCTTGCCAGAGCAGAGGGTGGTCACCCTCGCTGATGGCGTTGTAATGCCCCACTGTCGCGCTGTAACGCCAGAGACCTTCGCGCAAAAGATTGCTGAGTGTGGCGTAAGGCTGCGTGTAGCGATGAACCTGGCCATCGGCTTCGGTTAATACAATTTCCAGTTCACCGCTGCCGCCCACGGTAGTGAGATCATCGATTTCATAAGCGCCGGGGCTGACATAGGTGGAGTAGATCGGGTAACCGTTTTGCAGGACCTCGAGCTTGGCCCGCGTCTGGGCCACGCCTCGTATGACAGGGGCATACCCCTGAAGGGCATCGGGCAGCATGTCTGGGTCCGAGGCAATGATCGCGCCCTTGATGGGCAGGCTCCTGAACACATCGCCCCGGGTAAAGGTTTCACCCAGGGTCAGATTGGCTTGCAAGCCGGGAAGATCGCGCTGGGCATAGGTATAGGCGCTGCTCCACTCGCGTTGGTTCTGTTCGTTGCGGCGTAACGTCTGGTTGCTGCGCAAACGCCAGGCGCCCAGATTCAGCCCACTGTTGAGGTACAGGTCATCACTCTGGCTGGAGCCGCCTTGTTGATGATTGCTCTGCTGCGCCGACACCTGGTAATTAATAAAGGCCGCGTTGATTCCGTGATCCCAGCGCTCGGGGTCGGCATAACCTGACTGATTCCTGCGCATGGCGATCTGGGGAACCGAGAGTGACAACCACAGCTTGGCGCCTTCGAACTCGATATTGGCCCCGGGGACTGCGCTGGCCAGGTCGATGCAGTCGGTGTTCAGCGCTTGGTTGTCGGCCAGGTCGTCGAGACGTACGCCCAGCTCTTGAAGCAAATCGGACGATAGGCAGGGCAGCAGGTCGCCCTCGGGGCTGAGGCTGAAGTCGAGCTCACGCAGGCCAAAGGAGCGCCGGTTGATTTGAAGTTCGACCCGATAGCGCCCCGGCCCAAGGTCCTGACGCTGGCCCAGCGCACTGAGTGCCAATGCCCCGGCATCGTGAGTGTATTCCGGATGCTGGCGCAGGAAACCGGATTGGAATTCAACCGTCGCATCGGCCAGCGCGGGTGTGATATCGAGCAGTGCCGTACTGGCACCCAGGGCGACCCAGCGAGCCAGGCGTGCTTCGCCGCCGATACCCGAGCGTTTCAAGAGTCGAGTCATTAAAAGTGTCCGAGAGCGCATGGCGTCACAGTGTTGAAGGGAGCTGCACGGGGGCGGTCAAAGGCGCGCTGAAAGCGCCGTAGTCATTGACTGTGGCGAAAGTGACCTGCAAGCCGGCTGTCGGTTTGATCCGGCCCAAGGCAAATGTCTGGCGTTGCAGCGGCGCCGACATGGCCGGGTTATTCAGTTCTTCGGATTGGCGCTGGTCGCTGACTTCAAGCCGGCTGAATGAGACATGGAAGGGGGTTGGGTTGTAGACCACCAACTGCACCGAGCCGTTGACCTGCTCGATCGACCACTGCAGATCCTTGAGGCGGGCTTGCGGGTTGTCTTTGATTTGGCTGGGGCGATAGAACAGTTTGATCCGTGTGCGCAGGGCGATATTCAGGGCGTTGGTGTGGCTGGTATCGGCCTGAGGAATTTCCTGGACGTTGAAATAGAACAGCGATTCACGGTCCGTCGGCAAGGTGTTGGGGAGTGCATTGATCTGCACTTGTTGCTCCTTGCCGGGGTTGAGCCGGAACAACGTGGGTGACGGCATGAAGGGGACGGCGGTGGTGGTGTCGTCGGCAGCGGTGTTTACCCAGGTTTGGACGGCAAATATATTCTCGCTGGGGTTGGCGATGATCAGCGAAACACTGCGTTTATCACTGTCGAACACCACGCGGGTGCCGCTCAGGCTCAGCGCCGCCTGACTCTGGGCACTCTGGAAAAACAAGATCGACAGTGCCGCGCAGGCGCCAAGAATTGACCGCGCGGCCCCAGGCTGTTTGATGAACGTGAACATAGAAAAGTACCGGTGGATCAGGCGCGGGGCAGCGCCTGAGGTGCAGTGCGCTTGCGCCACGGGGAGCCCGGCGTACAAGCCGGCAACTCATGGCGTGCGCGGGCGGAAATCAGATGATGTTCACAAGGAACATGATGTGCGCCGAGGCAGGTCCCGGCGTTACCGTGGCAGCGGTCGAGCGATAACGGGCATGGAAGAGCATGTCGGTTTCGCCGCCGGCGACCAGGTTGTACGCGACGGAGCTTGTGCCGGGTGCGATGGCGGCGCCCGACTTGTCGCGGATCGCGATGGACACGCCCGTCGCATGGCCCGGTGTCGGGGCAACGGCAAAGTAGTCGCCGCTGCTGTCGGCGGCACCGTTGAAGGTCGTAGTGGCGGTTTGGCCAGGGGCGATCACACAGCCTGAGCCGCCTTTGACGCGCAGGACAAAGTCCTTGCCCAGCAGTTCATCCCCGACCTGGGTGAAGTGACTGGCATCGACACTGCCCATGTAAACGGTATTGCCGATGGTGCCATCGCCTGGGTTGACGACTTCGATGGGGCAGGTACTGGCGGTGATTTCACCTTGGAAGTGGATGGTACCGGTGTTGGCAAGCGCCGCGGTGCCTGCCAGGTTGGTTGCCAGGCCAAGGCACAGGGCGAGGGAAGTTTTTTTCATGGGGGGAATCCAGTGGACGCAGTGCTCGGCATTCAAGGCGTGAGACCGGACGGGGCGCACTGCGATTTGGCCGGTGTCGATAAGGTCTCTCTGGATAAGTTTAAGAAACGGCGTGGGGGGCGGGATATGAGAGAGTTCTCATTGTGAGCGTGGGGTGTCAGGGAGGTGGAACAGGATGTTTCGGGGGGGGAGGCACCAACCGCGACCGAGGTGTTCTCGGTCAGGTTGGTGTTCAGGTGAGTGAGGGGGAGTCACGCATTTCTGACATTTTTATTGATCAACGCTGTTTCCTTCAGATGTTTCGGTATTCCGCTGGCCCCCAATATTGTTTCGAATGTTTTTTCACCGTGCACATTTCCCCAGTAAGCAGCGCCGGCAACGGTGGCTCCTCTTTTTCTTGCTGCCAGTGCGACGGCGAGCTGGTCTTGCGCAGTTGCAACGAGCCTGTTCTGAGGACCGCCGGTGTTCCTGAGTTGTTTCCCCATTTGAATCTGCTCGAGTAAATTTTTTTGCGCGTCGTCAACCCAAAGTGCTGGTGGCATCGGAGGAGGGGCAGGGGGCGCTGCATTCTGTACTGCCGAACTCACCACGGCTGAACTGCGATAGTAAGGCAGGTTAGGAGTCAGCCTCGCTTGGGGTATTTTAAAGGTCGAGTGGCCCACACCGTGCCTTGAGGTTTTGCTGATCCCGGCCATGACGAGCCCGTTGAACCACTTAGGCCCCTGTTTTGCTGTCTGTGATGCTATAGCGCGTCCTACACCGTAACCACCGACCGCGCCAACCAAGCCAATTCCCAGGCCCGCGTAGTCCAATATCTGGCCCACCAGCAAAGCGTCCTCATTATCATCGGCTGTTGCCGCTTTGATCGCCGTAGTAATGACCCCCAAACCTACGGCAGTCACTGATGCTACGTTAGCAATCACGGCGGCAACCAATGCCAGGCCACTCAGACCGCCTGTGGGGATCCAGGTAATGACAGCAAAGACAGCCGCAACGACAGTCACGGCGGCGCTAATAGCGACAGCGACCCAGTTTTTACTTCGTTTGTACGCGCCCGGAACCCGATCCTCATCCGGGTGTTTCATGCGCGAGACCGAACTCACATGGCCCGTCGGGTCCTTGAAGCGAATCGGGTTACCCAGGCAATAGCAGTAGGGGTTGACGCCACCGGCACCGAAAGGGCTGAAGGAGTCCGGGCTGTGAAAGCGCATCAGCACCGGGTTGTAGGCGCGATAACCGTTGCCCAGCAAGTACCAGCCACTGCTACTTTCCCGCACCTCGCCATTGAAGGCCCGAACGCTCAATAAAGGTTCTTCGCTGCTGCGCTCGCCGTAGGCGCTATAGATAGCGGCGCGTAACGCGGCACCTTGGCATTCGCCCAGTACACTGCCATTGGCATCGGTGAACAACAGCAGGTTTTTCGACGGATCACCCGGTTGGTGTTGGCCCAGGACCTGGTCTGTGGCGGTGAAGAAGTGGGTCTGTGCGGCGCTCTGGATGGTATAGCTCAGTTCGTCACCTTGGTAGAGGCGCAAGGATTTCGCCTGGGTACCCTCCTGGGAACTGATCAGGCGATCATGCCCATCGTACTGGTATTGCATGACCGGTTGCTGGCTGACGGAGCGCACTTCCAGCAGGCGGCTCTGGCTGTCGTAGCGCAGCAATTGCCCCTGCTCATCGTTACGCATGTTGCCATTATCGTCGTAGTCGAAGGTCTGTTCCTCCGTGGGGCCTCCATCGAGGCTGCGGGTCATCCTGACCAGGCGACAGGGGTCGTCATCGGCGTAGAAGTATTCGTTGACCTCGCTGGCCCCTCCCGAAAACTGGCTCACTCGTAGGGTGATGTTGTCCAGATCATCGAAAATGTACATTTGTTGCTCGATGGCGCGACCGGCTTCATCCTTGGGCAAGTCCCGGCCCGAGCAGGTATGGACGCCCAAGCGGCCACGGTCGTCGTAGTCGAACGCCTCCAGGAGCAGGCTGTTCAGAAGGCCTGCCTCCTCGACTTGCAGATGACGTGTCTTGAGCTGCCCGTCGGGATACCACGCCTGCTCGATGGTCCGTGTCGAATGCCCCGGCAATGTGATCGTCCGCAGGATTTCCTGATCCTGATCGTCATACGTCAACTCGGTGATGAGCGTGGTGTTGGCGTCAGTATCAACGCTGGTGGTTTTGCTCAAGCGACTGAGAGCATCGTATTCGAATGTCGCTTCCAGGCTACCCTGAACGCTGCGCGTAACGAGTCCCGCGCTGTCGTATTCGTAGACGTTTTCGACGGTGTTGAGGTGGTTGATATCCAAGCGCTTGCGCAGTTGTCCGCCCGATGTGCTGATGTATTGGGTTTCCCAGGACAATCCCTGCTCATCGACCCATTGCTCACTGCGCACCTGGTTGGTGATGTCGTATTCGTAATGACGCGAACCTTGCTCGTTCTGTGCCTTGACCAGACGAGCCGAGACCGGGTGGTAGTCAAAGGCGCTCTGTGCATCGGGCGAATGAATGGCGGTGGGCTGATCGGTCAGTTGCAGACTTTTATATTCATAGGTGATCACCGCGCCGGCGGCGGTGGTTCTCGTGTTGGGTTGCAACTGATCGTCGATGTAGCCGAGCGTTTCGCTGCGCATGCCGGTCTGGGTTTCGGTCAGGCGTTCCAGGCCGTCGAAGGTCTGGGTGCCGATCAACACGGGGTCGGGTGAACTGCCGGAGGCGGGTTTCACCCACAGCGCCGTGGGCAGTTCCGAGCGGCTGTGGGTGGCATACTCGCGTGATACTACACACTGGTCCGGCAAGGTGGTGGTGACCATGCGGGACCAGGGGTCATAGCTGTAAAGCGTCTTGCGTTTGAGTTCGTCGACCTCTTGTGTGCAGTTACCCTGGCCATCGTACTGGTAAGTGCGGGTGGCAAGTACCTGGCCCTGTGCATCGAGGCTGGCTGTCTGCGCCGGTTTGTCCAGCAAGTTGATGCGGGTCTCGCTTTTGCCACTGATCATCGGAGAGTGGCCAGGGCTTTGCCGCCACCGGGTTTCCACCAGACCGTTCCAGGGAGATGGGTGACCGACGGCGATGCCGATGGGGTTGAATTCGGTGTGGGCCTGCACACCGTCAGGGCCAGTGACACAGGACTGTTCGCCCCAGTCGTCATACTCATAGATGGTGGTGTAGGCGAAGGAGCGTCCTTCAAAATAATCGTAGCGGGTTTCTTCGATCAGCTCGCCCAAACCGTTGTAACGAGCCTTCCAGGTTTGTTCGACGCGCGTGGGGTTGGTTTCGCTCACATTATCGCGCTCTTCATAAATCTGGCGCCCCAGCCCGTCAATTTGGGTTCGGGTGGTGATTCCGCGTGTGTTGACGGCATCTCGCCCACTGAAGTGCCCCACGCCGGCAGAAGGGAAGTACCGATAGGTGCGTACAGCCTTGAATTCGCTGCTTCGGGGCGCCGTGGTTTCACGAACCAGCCGTCCTAGTTTGTCGTACTCATAGCTGATTTCCATGTCGCTCGAGTGCAACAACAAGAGCTTTCCGGTCAGTGCCGAAGTTTGCTCGATATTGACTTTCTTGACACCGTCGAAATCGGTACTCAAGGTCGTGGTGAGCTGGATGGCGGGTTCTGGAAAGTCGATGCCGGAGAGTCTTTTGTAATCAGTATCAGTGTAGGTGGTGGCGCCATTGAGGCGTACAGCCTGTCGCGACAATTGACCATGACGTAAAGGGTCGTTCAGGTCAGTCCAGTATTGGTAGGTGGTGCTCTGCAACGCCTCCTCTCGTTCCTGGGGGGTGCCGACATCATGCACTTGAACCAGAACTTGCTCGTCGAGCGTGACGGGCCTCGCGAGCGGGGTCCTGGCCAGTGGAGGTATTTCGATGTAGCGGTAGTGGGTCCGCAAGGTGGGGGCCGGCTCGTGGTCCGGTGCGGGCGTCACCGTGCTGCTCTTGACTTTGCAGACAAACCCATAAGGGTTGTCGGGGAAGTCCGCTTCGCCAGAGGCGCGGTAGTAGACGTTGGTGGTGGTGATGCCACTGGCCTCAACGTGAGTCAGTTCATTGCCGGAGCTGTCGTAGGTGTAGGTCTCTGTTTCTGCGCGTTGACGTGTCGGGTTGCTTTTAAGCCGCCAGCGATTGATCACCTGCGTAGGCAGTTGATAGGTATTCGGTTGATCCAGCACCGAGCCGTTGCGCAAAGGGTAAACGGTTTCGGTTTCCTGGATGTTGTCACCTTGCGTCGTGGTCTGGAGTATGAGCGAGTGGAAACGGTTGAACGTGCGTTTGACACTGCGCACAGGTCTTCCTGTCAGGTAATGGGTTTCCACGGTGCTGTAGTCGTAAGTACCGCTCTGATAGATCAGCGGGTCCTTGTTGTCGGTGCCCCATTGGATCGGCAAGGTGTTGCCCAGGAAGTTCTTATCATCCGGATAGGTGTATTCGACTTGCACCTTGTCCGGGTTGTCAGGGGCGCCATCTGGATAAATCTCGTGACGGCTGACACGTGGCAGGTAGCGGCCTGACGGGCCGGGGAAGCTGTGTTCGCTGTCATAGACGATCAGTTCACTACCGCCCAACGGGTTTTCCACCTTGGTCACCACGGTGTGCCCATGTTTGATCACGTAGTCGAATCGCCAGTAACCCCGTTGGCCGGATTCATCGGCAGGCAGGGCAATGGTGCGGGCATATTTCAGCTCGCCCGAGTCGAAAGTCATCGTATAACGCGCCCGCGCAGGGAGCGCCTCATCGACATTGGGGTAGAGATCCAGATCCAGTTTGCCGGCGTCGCGCCGCACGCTCAACAAGGGGATCCCCGCGTCGTCGTTGACCGATTGCAGCAGCGTGTGTCCGTTGAATGAGGTATAGGCAAGGACCAGCCTGTGGCCCAGGGGGCTATAGATTTCGATCGGAACGGCGACGTGGTCGCTACCCATGCCGCGCTCTCGCAAAATTTCCACGGTGCCGGTCTTGTGCACCAGCATGAACTGTTTCTTATCTTGAAATGGCGTGTATTCGAAGAATCGGAAACTGTCGAGTTTTTTGGTCTCCATCAGCAGTTCCCCGTCCACGCCATTGGCGGTCACGGTGTGGCGTTCGCCCGTGCTCGTGGATAAAACCTGCTTGTTCATATCGTATTCGGACAGCTGCACATTCCAGCCGATGCCATAGCCGCTGTCCGTTGTGTTGAGAGCGCTGAAAGCCAATGCCAGCGAAAAGCCCGGGCCGCGCAAATCGTTGCCCTTGAGTTCGGGTAAGTCGAGGGATATCCGGTATTGCCCGGTACGTGGGTCAACGCCACTTTGCAGCGACTGCATGAAGTTGAATGCGTTGGAGGGAACGGAAGTATCGGCACTCATGGGGGCACACCTCAATGAGTCATCGAAAGCCATAATGAATGGCGCCTTTTAACGGCAGGGCTACGGCGAGTTGTCGATACGGTAACAGTCTGCAGAGCGCCAGTAACCTAACAGTTCTGATAGTGTTCGGCGCGATCGGTCAGGGGTAAAACGTCTTTATCGCTGCATGAAAACTCAACGAGGGTGGCGAACCGTTGGGGGAAGAGTCCCTGCGTCTGTTTTTATGTAGGTAAGCGCTTGCGGCGCCTTGAAAGCACTATTTTTTTGATGGAAAGACTGATTGTCGTTGAAAGGCCAGGTTCGGGAATTGCTCTTTGCTGTTTTGGCGATCAGATGGTTTCGTGACGTTTATCTCGATAGGAAGCGCTCAGTCGTGAGTTTGCGAGACGGCTCGGCTCACCGTTGATTTTGATATTTGAGGGTATGGCAATGGCAACTACCTATACGTTGGCAGAGCTTCTGAGCTGGATGAAGGATCAGGATCGCATGAGCAAATGGGATGCGATTGTGGCCATGGAACGCAACAAAACCAATCTGCTGCTGATTCAAAACTACATTGATAAGTTCAGTTACGGCAGCTATATCCCGTACATTACCGGAGCCATTGCAACAGGTGGTACCTGGGGCATTTTTCGGGAATATATTCAAGAGTTTGTAATGGATGTACCTCGTTTGCATTACGAGGATACCGGTCTTGATAATTCGAAGGCCAATCTGCGGATGGCCGTTGTGGCCGGTCGTCAAGTCTCCATCAAAAAAGACGTGACGGTGTGGCATGCCACGCGCATCTTGGATTATGACCCGCTGGACGGGCCGAGCTTATTCCTGGACCTGTTATTGCCCGAGGTGTCGGAAGAAATTGCCGACAATGGGAATATCCGCCTGGACCTGAGCAAAAGCGATAACTTCCGCTTGACGTTTGTCGAAACCCAGACAGAACAAGAGCAGGCCGGCAGAGTTCTCAAAGCCTTGTTTAATCGATTGAATGATGAACAGCGTGTCTGGACCCTGGGCACGATTAAGCGGGGCACCAACCCCATGATGCAACCGCGCTCTTTCGCCTTGCGCACGCAGCGGGGTGCTCAGGAGGGCGAGGGAGCGATGCTTGCCTTTGTGCGCATGGAGGGTAGACATGAGGGAGACACGCCTGGCTCTAACAGCGGTTTTCGTTACTTGATTCCGAATGACGCCGGAAGGAATTACTCTGCCACTGTATTGGTAGGGCGAGGCCGAGTAGTTATTGCTGAGTTGGTACGGTCGCTGGGGGAAATGATTGATAGCGATGATTTTGATTTTGTTTTTGATCATGATAGCGGAGACGTTACTGCGACAGCTAAAGGCGGGGGTATTACGGTTCCTCGTGGGATATTTAATCATCGTTTGGATATGAATCCCGTAGTGGGGGGGCCAATATGGGCGGATCTTGAGGTTGTTCATCCTGAATTTTTTCTGGCAGCCAGTGGAAGTCTGAAGGTTGCGCTGCGGGGGCAAGAGATTAGCGTCGAGTGGCCGTGTAGCGGGACTATTGACGCTAAAATTAATGTTTTAGAAAGTAATTATTATCCACTTCAATCGCTCATAGATTTGTATCCGGGCACTACTTTGCGTTACGGCTTAACCGTCACGGCGACCTATCAATTGATTGATGATGCCGCCGGCGGCGCGTTAAAAAGAATAAAATTTGATATTGAAAGCGATGCAGTCCCTGAGCCAGGCGATGATTTTTCCGAATTTGACGATGCCGTTAAGCGTAAGTTGATTTTGGAAGGTCAAACAATAAATATAACGCTTATACTGTTTTTTTTGCTAGGGCTGGCGATGGTGCAGGCTGCTGAAGTTTTACTTCGGTTGTTGGCGATGGATGCGTCGGGGATGATGGAGGGGGCAATCAAAGATCAGTTCCCTACGGGCCGCGTTGTGTCGGGATTTATTGCGGAAAATCTCGAGCTTAACTACGGCGAAACCATTCAGATGCTCAATTTACAGTCCCCTTATGATGTCGGTCTGTTCGGTCGCATCAATCCCGCTCAAACAACGTTCGCCATCACTACGCCGGAACCCCGCATTACCGCCGGCACACCGCACTATGCTTTTGAGGTTTTTCCTGAAAGAACCGGCCTGAAATGGGCTGTTGAAGACCTGCAGCGTCGTGCTGTCAGCGCAGGTACGATCGATGAAAATACAGGGGTCTACACACCTCCGGCAGCGAGTCAGATCGAGGGGCGTTTCACCCGTGTACGGGTCACCGCAACCGACCCTGTTACCCAGTTCAGCAGTTCTGCCTTGGTGACGGTAGTCCGCTCGCGCTTGACGATCAATCCACTGATTCAGATGTGCAATAAAGACGAGCGTGTACCGTTAAAGCTTGGCTATCTGAAGGACGATGAGGACAGCCCTGCGCCTACGGTGGTCATCAACAATCCGGTTCCGGGGGAGAGCGGTTCTATCGAATCCAATAATGGCGTTTACACCTATGTCTCGAATAAAGACGTCGTCGAAGAGAAAACCTATGTGATGGATGAACTCGTGGCGACTTATAAAGGGTATACGGCGTCGGTTTACATGGTGGTTACACAGACAACTCCCGCGATAACCATTCAGGCCCCTGACAGTTTGGAAGGATTGACAGAAGTCGCTTTAAGAGCCATGGCCAATACCACTGATATTACCGAACACGTTGAATGGAGTATTGAATTCAACGGCCCCGGCTCATGGCACAGCGAAACCCCAGGCGTCTATAAGGTTGACGAAATGGCCCCGCAGGCTTTTGTGTTCATCAGAGCGTCCTGGGACTCGGTGGTTATAGGTGTTCTTGAAGGTCATCTACTGCTCGCGATGCCCTTGCTCGATATTCCCGATGTGCCGCTGAGTGTTGCCGAGACTGATGGCGAGACAGGCCTGGCTTATTGATCTGTATAACGACTTGCTTGCAACCCATTTATTGAAGCGACCCATGGGCTCGACGCCTTGGTGCAATGCAATAGCGTTGTAGTCGACATAATCGTCGGTCATGACATTGCCGCGATAGCCATAAATGAACGGCGCTTTTTAACGGGAGGGCTACGGCGAGTTGTCGATACGGTAACAGACTGCAGAGCGCCGGTAACCTAACAGTTCTGATAGTGGTCGGCGCGATCGGTCAGGGGTAAAACGTCTTTATCGCTGCATGAAAACTCAACGAGGGTGTCAAATCCATGAATACAAAAGATGCCCCGCCGGCTCCCCACATTCCGCTACTCGGTCGCGATAACGTGATCGATCTGGAGGTGTTGGGAACAGACGACTTGTTGACCTATGTGCAGTATCCAGGGCTTGCAATAGGTCATGGGATCGAACCCAACTGGCGAGGGCGCAGCCCGTTGGGCGAAGCGATCGATGAAACCAACTACCAGGATGTCGATGACCGTTTGGAACATGACGAGAATGGTCATCCAAGAATGCCGATAGTGATTGAGAACGCCAAACTCGTCAGCCTGGATCAGGGCGAAGTGTTTTACTCCTATCGGCAATCGGATGGCGGACCGCTGGGGGAAGAGTCCCGGCGTCTGTTTTTTTATGTGGGCAAGCGCGTCGGTGTTCTGAGCTTGCCTGTGGCGCAGATGAAGGAATCTCACGCATTGTGCGTGGACCCAAGCGCCATCGCCGGCCCCGCGCTCATCTCCACCGCGCCTTATCAGGCGATGGCCGAAGGTGATGAGCTTACTTTCACCTGGGTGGCCCATCGGGCTACCGGAGGGACCCCTACGACCCATACGATACGCCGGACATTGAGCGCCGATGACGTGGGCAAAACCCTGGAGTGGTCTTTGCCCAAGGCACAACTCACATTGATCCAGAACGGTGGTCACGGGGTTATGCGTTATCAGGTGCAGTACGCCGATCCACAGGATCCGCTCACGCCCGAATCAACTTCCGCCGAACAGACCATTACGGCAGTGGACACCCTTGAACCGTTTTTGCCCGAACTGATTGTCGTGGGTGCCGACAGTGGCTCGATTGACCCGGCACGACACCCCGATGGCTTGCCCGTGCAGGTGCCACTGTATGACAGCCGGCAGCCGGGTGACGTGGTGACGGTATATGCGCAAGGCGACACCAACCTGCTCGCTACCGCGTTGCTGGATGTGTCGGCGGTCGAGAGCGGGATCATCACGCTGGTCCTCGAACACCGCTGGTTACAGGAGAACAACGGCAAGGTTGTCGAGCTGCTTTATCACTATGCGCGGGCAGGGGTTTCGTTCAGCTCGCGCCCGTTGACGCTGATGGTTCGGCGCCCCCTTGAGCTGTATGCACCGAATGTGGATAAGGCCTCTCTTTACGATGACGACGGGTCGGGCGTGGTCAAGGGGTGGGTGAATGCCGCTGATGTGCTGACCGGGGCCGTCATCGATATCCCGCAGGACTCCGTGATTGGCAACGATGACAAGGTCAGCATGATCTGGGACGGCTTTGGCGATCCGCTGGTGGTGACGACACCCACGATTGGCAACGACAGGCGATTCAACATTCCCCGTACAGCCGTACCGATGAATGTGGGGAAACATGTTGTGATTCATTACGAGGTTCTGCCGCCAGATGAAACCGTTCCTCACAATTCACCGTTTTATGATCTGGAAATAAAAAACTTCGACAGTGGTTGGCCGCGGATCCAGGCGGAAAGGCCGAGACTTAGCGGTGGTTCTATCAAGTTGAGCGAGATCACCGACCCGGTCATGCTCTTTAAGTTGGAAAGCTGGCATTTCATGGCAGAAGGGCAACTTCTAAAAATTCAGGCAAGCGGCGTATCGTCAGCGACAGGCCAAGTAGTGACTCATACGATGCGTGACGAAACGCAGCCCCTTACCGACGATGAATATAATGTTGGATATATATTGCCAGCGCTTGATAAGGGCTTTTTAAATTCGCTGGTAATGGCTGAAAAACTTTCTATCTTGGTCCAGTTGAGTTACGACCAGGGCAGCACTTATAAGAAAGTGGATGAACGGCTGTTTCTTCTGGCGCCCTGAACGCACGATTTTTTTTATGGAAAGACTGATTGTCGTTGAAGAGCACGGCTCGGTAATCGCTTTTTGCTGTTCTGGCGATCAGATGGTTTTGTGAAGTTTATCTCGATAGGAAGTGCTCAGTCGTGAATATGTGAGACGGCTCGGCTCACCGTTGATTTTGATATTTGAGGATATGGAAATGGTAACTACCTATACGTTGGCAGAGCTTCTGAGCTGGATGAAGGATCAGGATCGCATGAGCAAATGGGATGCGATTGTGGCCATGGAACGCAACAAAACCAATCTGCTGCTGATTCAAAACTACATTGATAAGTTCAATTTGGGCAGCTATATCCCGGCCATCACCGGAACCATTGCAACAGGTGGCACCGGTGGCAATTTTCGGGAATATATTCAAGAGTTTGTAATGGATGTACCTCGTTTGTATTTCGAGGATACCGGTCTTGATAATTCGAAGGCCAATCTGCGGATGGCCGTTGTGGCCGGGCGTCAAGTCTCCATCGAAAAAGACGTGACGGTGTGGCATGTCACGCGCATCTTGGATTATGACCCGCTGGACGGGCCGAGCTTATTCCTGGACCTGTTATTGCCCGAGGTGTCGGGAGAAATTGCCGACAATGGGAATATCCGCCTGGACCTGAGCAAAAGCGATAACTTTCGCTTGACGTTTGCCGAAACCCAGACAGAACAAGAGCTGGCTGGCAGAGTTTTCAAGGCCTTGTTTAATCGATTGGATGATGCACAGCGTGTCTGGACCCTGGGCACGATTAAGCGGGGCACCAACCCCATGCTGCAACCGCGTTCTTTCGGCTTGCGCACGCAGCAGGGTAGCCAGGAGGGCGAGGGAGCGATGCTTGCCTTCGTGCGCATGGAGGGTAGACATGAGGGAGACTTTCCTGGTGCGAACAGTGGTTTTCGTTACTTGATCCCGAATGACACCGGAAGAGATTACTCTGCCACTGTATTGGTAGGGCGAGGCCGAGTAGTTATTGCTGAGTTGGTTCGATCGCTGGGGGAGATGATTGAGAGCAATGATTTTGATTATGTTTTTGATGACGGTAACGGAGATATTGTTGCGACAGCTAAAAGGGGGGGGATTAAGATTCCTAGTGGGACATTTAATCATCGTTTGGAGATGACCACCCTGTTGGGTCCAATATGGGCGGATCTTGAGGTTAGTCATCCTGAATTTCTTCTGGCGGCCCGTGAACGTCTGAAGGTTGAGCTGCATGGACAACAGATCAGCGTCCGGTGGCTATGTGCCGGGACTGTTAGAGCTAGCATGAATGTCGTAGCAACTAATTATAATGGGCTTCAAGAGCTCATAGATATATATCCGAGCAAGAACTTGACTTATCATTTAATCGTCACGGCGTATTACCAATTGATTGATGATGGCGCCGGTGGCACGTTGAAAAGAATAAGGTATGATGTTGAAAGTAGTGTAGATCCTGAGTCCGGTGTTGATATTTTTAAGTTTGTCGATGCCGTTAAGCGTAAGTTGAGTCTGGCAGATCCGGTAGATCCAATAGTGGATTTACTACTCAGGCTGTTTATTTTAATGGGGCTGTTAATGCTACAGATTGCTGAAATTTTACTTAATTTGTTGGCGACGGATGCGTCGGGAATGATCGCGGGTGCAATCAAAGAGCAGTTCCCTACGGGCCGCGTTGTGTCGGGATTTATTGCGGAAAATCTCGAGCTTAACTACGGCGAAACCATCCAGATGCTCAATTTACAGTCCCCTTATGATGTCGGTCTGTTCGGTCGCATCAATCCCGCTCAAACAACGTTTGCCATCACCACGCCGGAACCCCGTATTGCCGCCGGCGGGCCGCACTATGCTTTTGAGGTTTTTCCTGAAAGACCCGGCCTGAAATGGGCTGTTGAGCACTTGCGGCGTCTCGCTGTTGGCGTAGGTACGATCGATGAAGACACAGGGGTCTACACACCTCCGGCAGTGCACCAAGTCCAGGGGCGTTTCACCCGTGTACGGGTCACCGCAACCGACCCTGTTACCCAGTTCAGCAGTTCTGCCTTGGTGACGGTAGTCCGCTCGCGCTTGACGATCAATCCACTGATTCAGATGTGCAATAAAGACGAGCGTGTACCGTTAAAGCTTGGCTATCTGAAGGACGATGAGGACAGCCCTGCGCCTACGGTGGTCATCAACAATCCGGTTCCGGGGGAGAGCGGTTCTATCGAATCCAATAATGGCGTTTACACCTATGTCTCGAATAAAGACGTCGTCGAAGAGAAAACCTATGTGATGGATGAACTCGTGGCGACTTATAAAGGGTATACGGCGTCGGTTTACATGGTGGTTAGACAGACAACTCCCGCGATAACCATTCAGGTCCCTGGCAGTTTGGAAGGATTGACAGAAGTCGCTTTAAGAGCCATAGCCAATAACAGGGATATAACCGAACACGTTGAATGGAGTATTGAATTCAACGGCCCCGGCTCGTGGCACAGCGAAACCCCAGGCGTCTATAAGGTTGACGAAATGGCCCCGCAGGCTTTCGTGTTCATCAGAGCGTCCTGGGACTCGGTGGTTATAGGTGTTCTTGAAGGTCATCTACTGCTCGCGCTGCCCTTGCTCGATATTCCCGATGTGCCGCTGAGTGTTGCCGCGATTGAGGGCGAGACAGGCCTGGCTTATTGATCTGTATAACGACTTGCTTGCAACCCATTTATTAAATGAGGAAAGTAGCGATGGCCAGTTATTCGGTAACCGAACTGTTAGGCTGGATGCAGGGCACCAGCCAGATGCGCGAGTGGGATGCATTGTTTGCCTTGTCGGGTCATTCGGTGAACCAGGCGCTACAAAAGGACCATGCACTCCGATTGAGCCAGGGCATAAGCCTGAATGGCCTCACCGGAAGTTACGAGGTGCCGGATACTCCGCTTACCCATCACTTGATCGGGTGCTCATTGAGTTATCCCGAGATTTCCTTTCCATCAACGTCGTATGTATCGAATGCTGTGGGTTCATCCCTGCAAGTGAGCGGCGGTCGAGAAGTGATCACGCAAAAAAAAATTGATCAACAGCTTATCCGGTCGGTTTTTCTCTTTAGTCCACTTAGTGCTTATAAGTTGGTCACAGACGAGCAACCGGTTACTTTCCAAGAGCCAGCAGCCGGGCGCGATGCGCAGGTCGTGCTGGACCTGATGTTGGCGGAAGAACTCAGGCTGACGAGTTCGCCGGTGCTGGAGGAACAGGTCGCTGGCGGCGAGTTTTTCAAGGCGCAATTTGAAGCCTTGGCCGATGAACGTTCCGTATTTCCGTTGGCCAGGTTCCCGGATCAGGAAAATCCTTTCCTGTGTATCAAGTCCATTGATGTGGGCACTCAATCGAGCGGCGAGATCGCGAGCGAAGGGGCGTTGCTGTTTTATCAAACCATGGCGATGGGCAGGCCCGGCAACAAACCGAGCGAATACCGATACCTGATCGCCAATGACGCCGATAAGGACTACGCCAGCACCGCGCTGTTCTCGTCCAGGCTGATCAATCGGGCCGCGTTCGGTGGGGCACTGTTGAGCATGTTTGGCAGCAATCACTTCGAACTGATGGAAGACGATGGACGTGTGATAGGCATGAAAGCCACCTCGGGCGAGTTGACCATTACAGCTCGCGATTATAAGGACAATCTGTACGACTTTGGCTGTGACTCTTTTGGTATCTCGCTGGTGCAAGGAGCTCAGCCACTGACGGCCGAATTTGAACTGACTCGGGCCGTTCAGCATTGGCAAACCAGGGCCGATGTGCCACTGCGTTATCGACTCCAGGGCAGCACGGGGGGATGGACCTCTTTTACGGTGACGTTCACCTTCAGCCTTGAGCAGGTGTTCCGGATGATGGTCGATGAGTTCGCGCCGTACGAAGTCGGTGCCGAGTTATTTGTGCCACGCACGCAGACGCCGGACGTGACGTACATCAGCGGCCTGCCGGATAACACACCGCAAATCCTGCGCGACCGGATCGTGGCGTTTATCGGGCATGCGGTTAAAACCGCGTTGATCGAGCAGTACGCCGAATGCCTGACGGCCACCGGTACCCAAGGTTTTTTGGCGGATGTAGACCTGGCGGGTGCCCACCGGTTGCAATCGGAAGTCGTGGCGCTCCCACAGGATTATGTCGACTTTGGCCGGGTTCTTTCCTCCAGCGCCTCGTTCACGATCCGTGCGCCGAAAACGCTGTTATTGCCTGGGGAAATTGTTTCGTTCGAGGTGGAACCGACCGCCCCCGGAGTCAGTTTCACGGTAGAGGCGCCGGGTGCTTTGGATCCTGGAAGGATGACGCCTGAAGGGGAGTACCGGGCACCGCCGGCCCATACACTGGGCGCAGCCCCTCTTCAGGTATTGGTCATTGCCCATGATGAGGCCAGTGACGAGCGAAGTGTGGTCGTAGTAACGGTTGTCAGGGAAAGCCTTGTGGTCAATCCCGTTATTCAAGTGTGCAACCCGCAGGATCGCATTTCGTTTTTGGCGGGCTCCATCGGTGGCGGACCATTGACGTGGGAAATAAAGAATCGGGTACCGGGCGAAAGTGGAGATTTGGTCCCCAATCCTGCCACCGGTGGATACGACTATATTGCCGCCGACGAGATCACGGGTGAGGCCGCCTTTGTTTTCGATGAAATCAACGTGACCGATGAAGACAGCGGCAATACATGGTCAAGTTATGTGGTGGCACAACATAAAAACACGATAATGGTTATAAAACCCGATCTTGAATCTTCCGCCGAAGGTGAACTTCAGTTACGCGCCACGATTAACCACTTTCCCATCGAGGCAGAGTGGTTCCTCCCCTTTGACGGTCCCGGAGAAATCGATAGCGATACGGGGTTGTATCGTGAAGGCGGACCCAGAGCACAACCTTGCGTCGTCATTGGCGCAAAATGGGTTGAACCCGTGCTTGGTCTATTTGAAGGTTACACCATCGTGCCATTACCGTTAGCCGATTCAGGTGCGGTCATTCGAGCGTTGAGTTTGTAATCCATCCTTTTATTGGAAGAGGATTTATCATGGCTACGTTGAATGAAGTTCTTGCGCTTATGCAGGGTAGACTGACTACCCGGGGTTGGGATGCATTATTCATATGCGACCGCCTTCGCATTAATTATCTTCTGGAACAGCAATATGTAACGCGTTATGAAGAGTTCACTTTCTTACCCTATTTGAATGGTCGCACTGTCATTAACGCGTCTGAGAGTCAGTCTGTCGAGGTTAAATCAATCGTTCTCGGTGCGCCGAAGGTGTCTTTCGAGAGTGCGACCTTAGCGGACTCCAGCGCTACGGTAACGATGAATATCGTGGGCGGGGAAATCAAGACGTGGCAGTCTCGAGTGGGCGCTTCGGACGTTCTATTGTCCACGGGTTACATCACCGAACAGCAGGGTTTCACCCTGACGATGAAGGTCAACTTGTTCTTGGTGGTGGCTGAAGTCGACCGGCAAGGCCGTATCACGATGGATTTGAAGGGGGCCAGTACCTTTACCTGCGATCTCTTGGGCGGGGAGCACGCAGAGCGCCTCGGTGTCTATTTTGAAGAGCAGTTTGACAAATTGTCGTCGGACCAGACGGTGTTTCAGCTGGGACGAATCGGCCTCAAGGGCTATCACGGGCTTGCCCCAAGGCGTTTCCGCCTACGGACCCAAGCTGCACCCGGGGCGAAGGTCAGAGGTGCGGCAAATGAAGGCGATGGTGTGGTGCTCGCATTGATCGAACTGCTGGCCGGTAGTGGCCCGGGGCAAGAACTCGGTGCCGATTTCCCTTACTTGATGCCCGATGACACCAATCCTGGTGGTGATCGCAAATACACCGCCTTGTGGGTGTTATCCCGGGACATGCTGAGGTATGCCAGCAATAACAACGTGGAGTTACCGGCGCATCTATCCTTCCCCGGACTGAATTTCTACGAAGAAGTCTCGCAACACACACCTCATGACGTGGTGTCGTTTGGTCGCATCAGCCCGGCACAGACCAGCATACGCCTGGAGCCCGCGTTCCCAGCCATCGAGGCCGGGGGGCGACAGCAATTCCGGCTGCTCGATTGGGAAGGCAGGACGCTGACGGCCAAAACGTGGGAAGCCGTCAGCATGCAAAGTCACTCCGAGGACGGGCACGGCACCATAGACAATGGCTTGTATAGGGCGGTGTCGTCGCAACGTATTGGCTACCACTCGTTGCGTGTGCTGGTGACGGCTACCTATGAAAACAACGGCAAAACCTACACAGCCTCGACTTTGCTCAGGGTGGATTACAGCGAGGTGGAAATCGCGCCGAAACTGGTGACCCACTTGCTCAAGAAGGAGCCTGCCGAAGTTACATTGAACGCAACCGCGATGAGGCAGGAAGCCCGATGCAGCCTGCTTGCGCCGCTACAAGGCAGCCTGACCAGGGTTGCCGACACGCAGTGGCGGTTCGTGGCCAGCGCCGAGGCTGAGCTCAAGAGCTTCTCGATTCAGAAGGTGCTGTGCGAGACGCTCGGTGCTGACGTCAAAACAACGCAATCTACCCTGGTGCTGGATAATGCCCAGTCGTTTTTAAGCGTCGAGCCGGCTGTGGTGGAGCGTCTCAATGCCGGCAATACGGTGCAAATGAACCAAGATGTTTCTCTGATGCCGCAGGTGCCGCGGCGGTGGCGAGTGGTCAGTGGTGTCGGCAGCGTGGACGAAGGGCTTTACACCGCCCCACCGCAAGGGGTGGAGCAGACAAGCGTGGTGTTGTGCGAAGTCGTACGTAACGGCGTGGTGTTTTTCCGGGGCTACAGCGTGATTGGCGAAAAACAGCAGGACCCGGATCCGACTTGGGAAGTCCCCCTGGCCCTGTTCACGATCAAAGTGGTGGGTGGGCCGGAGCTGGAAACGCAAGGTAATGTGCTGACCAATGGTTACCAGCAACTTCATGTTCAAGTCAGCACCCAGACAAATGGCGTGTGGGATCCAATAGACGAAGAGCTCAAGTACTACAAACTGAGTTTGACGGAGTTGGCAAGCATGCGCCTGCTCTACAAAAATTACAATGAGCTGCCTTTTATACCGGTGGAGGATCTGGGAGTCGATTCGGGGGCGTCACAAGAGTTGCAAGTGCATAAAATCTTGAGTCCTTACTTCGACCTGGCCATTCCATCTAACCCCGGCCAAGTACCGAATGCCGACGCTCTGCGAGCAAATGATTCTCTGGTCGAGCAGGATTTCTATCTTCATTCCGTTGCGCCCGTCAATAGCACCGCGGTGCTGCATGCCAGATTTCAGAAAGATAACGCCGATGGCGGTGGTGAGTGGATCGATACAGCGAAAGACGGGGAAGAGGGCATCGGTAAACGAATCACCGTCAGGTCCGTGAAGCCTGCAGAGTTTGTATATGATCTCACTCGGGTGCGCATAGCCGGTGGCAGCGGAGGCGAACCTGGCAATGATAACGCTGACTTCGATTTGATTCTTAAAAGCCAGGATTGGTGGACGTTCAAGTGCAGGGGGCAGGACTTTATCATGCTCGAATGGCTACTTCCTGATCAATTTGAACCGGGTGTTCCGGAATTTATTAATGTGTCTTCCATTCGCTGGGAAAGCGAAAAGCTGGAGGAGACTATGTTTAGTTGGCTGGGCTATTATTTTGAAGATGTTACTGGAAATAATGATTTAAAAAACAAAGTGGCTTTCGATGATTTAATGCCTGATGTTGTAAAAGATCCCCAACTTCTGGATGTTGCCAAATCCACTCGGTATGAACCCTTCACCTTTGCTGTTTTACTGTGTCGAAACGATAACATTCCGTTCATTTTGCCTCGCGCCCATCCGCGTCCGCAGTTGGATCGAGATTTGAAGGTTGCCTTGCGAGACAAGAACGGCAATCTTCACAAACAGAGAATTTCATTCAAGCCCAAGGGAACCTATTATCATCGTAATTATCTGGATAATACGGCTTTATGATCTTTCCCCTTCGTCCATGATTGGTCGAACCTTTGCAGGTGACTGACAATGAACATTTTTACGAAAATAGGCGCCGGCTTGCTGATTGTCGCCGTTCAGGCGATGACTGTTGTTTTGGCTCAGGGAAGTATTAAGCTATATCAAAAAGGGAGTATAGAGGATCCAGGTAAAACATGCGTTCTGGCTATACCCGCATCATATAAAGACTATGATCTGGCCTATCATGGTTGCAGTAATGATGTGTACAGCTTTTTTACCCTCGACAATGTGGAGTCTGCCGTGAGGATTGCCTTCGGTTCGGAAAGGGACTGTCGAGTTACAGGGGCGGGCTATACCGGCGATTGGTACTATATGGTGAAGACCTATATTCAACCCACTAATACATCCTTGATTTCACTTCCGGGTACAGTGGCATCGGCGATACCAGGGCAACTTCTCAAGCCGGGATTGATGTTTGTAGAGGGGAAAAACAAAAATAATAAACCTGTCGAAGGTAAGCTGTCCTGTCTTTATATATGGCCCGGTACGCCTGCAACTTAATCATGCTTGCCTAGCGCTCACTTTTGGCGGTGAAATCTAAAAGCAAGCTGTCGTGAAGTTCAAGGTTTCTCAATATTGGCGCATGGTTTTCTGAGTTTTTTCTTTCCAGAGGTGACAATCATGACCGACTCCACAGCGGTACATTCCAACGCTTTCAATTTCATGAGTTACGTAGCGGGCGGGGTTGATCCCCGAACCAATCAATACACTTTTTCCATCAACTTCCCTGAATTCAAACCCAACTTCTTGAACGGTCCGTTGCTGTCCCTGGCCATGGGCTTCAATCCCATGAACCGTCATGACAGCGGTTACGGCACCGGCTGGAACTTGCAGCAATCGCAATATCGGGTTCAGCGGCAAATCCTGACCTTGAACAGCGGCGAGCGTTACAAGGTTACGGCGCAACGGGAGGAAGGGGTTCTGGTCGAGCTTCTGATGAAGGAGAAAAAGCTCAACACCTTCCGTTTTTACCGTGATAAAGACGACGATCAACTCTACCGGCTGGTGCATAAGTCCGGTCTGGTCGAAGAACTCAGGGTCCATGGCCGGGGAGACGATGCGGTTGCCTTGCCTGTCCGGATGATCGCGCCGGAAGGTCATGCGGTGACGCTGGGGCACTTGCCCTTCGGTGCCCATGATTTCCGGCTTGCGAGCATCAGTGATGAGCGCGGCGATTTGCTCAAGGTAGACCGTCAGGAGGGCAGCGTCATCCTGGACCTGCACCCCACTGCCGGCGCCAATGGCACGCCGTTGGCGCGCTATTCGATGACGCTGGATTCCGGCACCGAGAAGTACGTCAACGTCATTACTTTGCCGAGCGAAGCGGGTCGGAACGTTGCCTGGCGTCTGAATTACAGGCCAGTGGGCGAATACACCTGCATCGTGTCGGTGGAGACGCCACTGGGCGGGCGGGAAGAAGTGGTCTATGACGCGCAGGGCCATGAGTTTCCCACCGGCAGTGGTCGTCAGCCCATACCCCGGGTGAAAGAACACCGGGTGTTCCCTGGCAGCGGACAGCCCATGGTAGAAACGCATTACAGTTTCACCGACGGTTCGACCTACCTGGAGACCAATAATTTCCTGGGTCGCAATCTGGCGCTGAGTTGGAACGATGAAGGGTTGGATAACCTCTATCAGTTCACTGGCAGCCATTACGCCTACGGTTGCACCGAGCATCTGATGGATGGAGGGGTGGAGGTCCAGCGTATCAAACGTACCTTCAACCAGTTTCACTTGCTCACCCTGGAGACCACGACGCGCAACACGGCACAGCAGGAAGTCGAGACTGTGTATGGTCAGATCCCCGGCGGGTTCGATAGCCAGCCAGCCTGGTTTCAACTCCCTCACGAAGTCACCAACCGCTGGCGGTTGGGTAGCCAATTACGTAGCGAAAAGTCTAGCAGCACCTATGACAGCTACGGCAATCTGTTGGTCCAGACCCATCCCACAGGTATTGTCGAAACCAGTTTTTACTACGATAAGGACGGAGAAGATGGCTGCCCGAAAGACCCCGATGGCTTCGTGCGCAATCTCAAAAGTCAAACCCAGACGCCCGCTCCTGGCTATGTGGCCGGTGCGCCGACCCTGCGGACCGATTATCGCTATGTGCTGTATCCATCGCTGGACGGCAGCGGACGTTCGTCGTGGCTGGCGCTCCAACGTGAAACGCTCACGCGAACGGCTCCCGGCGCCGTCATGGAATTACGTAGCACGGCCTATGAGTACTACCACGACAAGGACGACGCGCGGGCGCATGAGGTGCATGGACGCCTGAAGCGCCAGTCGGTTGCTTTGAATGAAAAAGCAACGATAACCGCCTACACGTATGGGGTGACGATGGGCACCCTGGCCGACGAGACGGTTCTGCAAACAGTGGAAACACTGACGACAGACTTCGATCAGGTGCACAAAATCATTACATTGGAAAGCTCGCTACTCAACGGCGAGTCGCTGCTTGAGCGCGACGACAATGACGTAGAGATACGCCGCACTTACGATGTGCTGAATCGGGTCACCAGTGAAACCGTGGCGCCGAACGACCCACGCTACAAGGCAACGCGCAATTATGAATATTATCTCTCCGCCAGCATTGGGCAACGGGCCGAGCAATGGTTGTTCGATGTCAAGGGCGTGAAGACCGTGACGGCATTCGATGGGCTTAACAGGGCGGTTTACGAAGAGCGCAACGATGCCGACAGCAGCCAACCGACAATGCGCCAAACCTACGCCGCCCAGTACGATGTTTTCGGGAACCTGATCGAACAGACCGAATACGATTGGTGGGGAGCGCAGGAGAAACCCTTCAAGACACGGTTTCTGTTCGACGACTGGAATCAGCCCTTCTGCGAGATCGGCTCGGACGGCGTGGAGCGCTATAAGCAAGTCAACCCCATTGGCGATCGAAACTGGTCAGGCCCGATTGAACGAAGCTGGGAGCAGGATTTGACGGAGGTCCATTTTAGCGGGATCACTGAAACGCGTCTCAACCTGTTTGAAAAGCCTGTCCAGACAGAGCGTCTGGCCTTGAATGAAAGCGTAATCAGTCGGCAAAAGTATAGTTATGACGGGTTGGGACGGTCGGTGAAGGAAGAGTTGGGCCTCAGGACTCCGTTGCGCGTTACCGAGTACAGCTATGATGCTTTCGACCGTATGACGCAAACCATCTTGCCTCAAGGTGCCAGGATTGTGCGCGAATATGCCGAGCACAGCGCTGAAGATTGGCCTACACGCATCAGCGTGGATGGACAGGAACTGGGAACGCAAACGTTCGACGGGCTGGGCCGCATGACCGAGTCGGTCACCGGAGGGCGTTTGCAACGCTACGAATACGATCCGCAGCAGACCCGACCTAAGACCGTGACCCCCGCCAGTGGTCAAACGGTCGAATACCAGTACATGCCACAGTTGAGTGATGAACCTCTGCGTCGCCAACTTTCAGGTGGGGATATCTGTAACTACGAGTATGACCCGGCCAACGCGCGATTGACGAAGGCCAGCGTGGGCGGGCGGACACTGGCACGTACTTATTTCAGTTTTGGCGAGACCAAGAGCGAAACCGTTGAAGCGGATGGGCAAACTTTCGCGATGGCCTACGAGTATAGTTTTCGCAGTCGTTTGCTCAGCTATACCGATGTGCTCGATCAAATACAGCAGTATGAATATGACCCTAAAGGTCGATTGGAGCGTACATCCTTGGGGACGACTTCGTCGGCCTTCACTTACGACGCCTTGGGGCGTGTCGCTACCATCACCACGCAGGACATCGTCGACGGCGCACCGGCGAGAACCCTGGGTATCAGCCTTGAATACGATGAGTTTCATCGTGAAATAAAGCGTACGTTCGACCTTGATGGTGTTATCCAGGTATTGGATCAGGTATATGACGAGTTTGACTGTCTCGTGCGACGCACCTTGACCGAAGGCCCCCAGACGCTGCGTGACGAAACCTATGCCTATGATCTTCGTGGACGCCTGGAGACGTATACCTGTGCGGGCAGCCAACCGCCAATTGATCCGTATGGCAACAGGCTCTCGGGGCAAACCTTTATCTTCGATGCGATGGATAATCTGATCATCGTTATCACAGAGACGGTCGATGGAAAAAACAACATGGCCGAATATCATTATGAAAACCCGCAAGACCCTGCCCAGCTGAGTCGAGTCACCAATTCAGGGGATGCGGGGCATCCAGACGAGCTGGTGCTTTCCTATGATGCCAACGGTAACCTGGTTCAAGACGAGCAAGGCCGAGTCCTGGAATATGACGCGCTTAATCGGCTGCTCAGTGTGAGTGAGTCCGGATCGGGTAAAGCGGGTAACTTCCAGTATGATCCGCTGGACCGGTTATCCAATAACGATGACGGTGGCGGTTCCCAGCAACATTTTTACAAGGACGATCACATCGCCAACCTTGTGGACGGGGAGCGGAGCAGTACCTTCATGCGCGGCGATGACCATTTATTGGCAGAGCGTCAGGGCGACAACACGCTGTTACTGGCCGGTAATTTCACCAACAGTGTAATGAATGAAGTCAGCTCCGACTCAACCCATTCTCTTGCTTACAGCCCTTATGGCTATCGTAGCGCCGAACAACCTATCAATACCGAACTGGGTTTCAATGGTGAACTGAGGGAGGCTCAGACCGGAGGATATATGCTGGGAAAGGGTTACCGGGTGTATAGCCCGGTGCTCATGCGATTCAATAGCCCGGACAGCTGGAGTCCATTCGGCAAGGGGGGGCTCAATGGGTATGCATACAGCCAGAGGCCGCTCGATGAGGTAGACCCTACGGGGCACTTCGTTGTTAACGCGGCGTTGGGCGCCTTGCTTTTAGGCGTTATAGCTGCCTCCACAAGTGTTGGTGCGGCTCTCACCGACGACAACACGGCTCGCATTGTGTTTATCGCCATTGCTTCGGTAACGGCGGCGGCGTCGATTGGTTTAGGCGCGTCGGCGTTTAGGATGACCCCAGCAACGAATAGAAGGCCCGTTGCGCATCCACAGTCTCGCGCTGGAACTTCTTCTCGCCCTACAGGCTATGGGTCGAGACCGACTAACGATCCATTCGCTGGTGCTACTGCTCCCCGGCTTTCTGTATCCTCAGCGTCGGGAAGGGCTGGCGATCCATACGCTGCTACTGCTCCCCGGCTTTCTGCATCCTCAGCGTCGGAAGGGCCTAGCGGTCCATACGCTGCTACTGCTCCCCCTCCTTCTAATCCGCCGAGTTATTCTACCGCGACAGGAAAATCAGGCATGCCACCTAAGTATACTGAGGTGGATTTGAACGAGCTACTGAGAGGGGCGACAATAAGAATGAATGGTATTAGAAGCACAGCTCCATAAGCCTAACCCGCGCAACGCCATTCCTTCACTGTGCTGTTAAAGCCCAGCGTGTTCATGGCGCACGTGTTTGTCGGATTTCCTCATTCTTCTTGCATGAACGGTATCACGGGATAGGCGCCTTGAAATACAAAAAGCCCTGTCACAGTGGACAGGGCTTTTTACTTGCCGCTTGAAGCTTGTAACTCGCAGCTGCCCTTAGAACACCACACCCTGGCTGCGCAGGTAGTCGTCGTAGGTGCCGCTGAAGTCGACCACGCCGTCCGCGCTCAGCTCGATGATGCGGGTCGCCAGGGACGAGACGAACTCGCGGTCGTGGCTGACGAAGATCAGCGTGCCTGGGTAGTTTTCCAGCGCCAGGTTCAGCGCTTCGATGGATTCCATGTCCAAGTGGTTGGTCGGTTCGTCCATCACCAGCACGTTCGGTTTTTGCAGGATCAGCTTGCCGAACAGCATGCGGCCTTGCTCACCACCGGAAATGACCTTGACCGACTTGAGGATCTCGTCGTTGGAGAACAACATGCGGCCGAGGGTGCCACGTACCAACTGCTCGCCGCCTTGTGTCCATTGCCCCATCCAGTCGAACAGGTTGACGTCGTCTTCGAAGTCATGGGCGTGGTCCTGGGCGTAGTAGCCCAGTTCCGCGGCGTCGGTCCATTTCACGGTACCGGCATCGGGTTCCAGTTCATTGACCAGGGTGCGCAGCAAAGTGGTCTTGCCGATGCCGTTCGGGCCGATGATCGCCACGCGCTCGCCGGCTTCGACGGTGAAGCTGAAGTCCTTGAACAACGGCTTGCCGTCAAAACCCTTGGCCATGCGCTCGACGATGACCGCCTGGCGATGCAGTTTCTTGGTCTGCTCGAAACGAATGAACGGGCTGACACGGCTCGATGGCTTGACCTCGGCCAGCTGGATCTTGTCGATCTGCTTGGCACGGGAGGTGGCTTGCTTGGCTTTCGAGGCGTTGGCCGAGAAACGGCTGACAAACGATTGCAGTTCCGAGATCTG
This sequence comes from Pseudomonas fluorescens Q2-87, assembly GCF_000281895.1. NCBI lineage: Bacteria > Pseudomonadati > Pseudomonadota > Gammaproteobacteria > Pseudomonadales > Pseudomonadaceae > Pseudomonas > Pseudomonas fluorescens. The sequence goes on from NZ_CM001558.1 coordinate 2,788,848, forward strand.
CGCTTTCTTCTTGGCGTTGTCCGACAGCAGTTGCTCGCGGGACTGGGTCGCCACGGTCATGTACTCGTCGTAGTTACCCGGGAACAGGCGCAGCTCGCCGTAGTCCAGGTCGGCCATGTGGGTGCAGACGCTGTTCAGGAAGTGGCGGTCGTGAGAGATGATGATCATCAGGCTCGAACGCTGGGTCAGCACGTTTTCCAGCCAGCGGATGGTGTTGATGTCCAGGTGGTTGGTCGGTTCGTCGAGCAGCAGCACTTCAGGATCGGAGAACAGTGCCTGTGCCAGCAGTACACGCAGTTTCCAGCCGGGCGACACTTCGCTCATCGGGCCGAAATGCTGTTCGATGCCGATCCCCAGGCCCAACAGCAGCTCACCGGCACGAGACTCGGCAGTGTAGCCGTCCATCTCGGCGAATTCGGTTTCCAGCTCGGCCACGGCCATGCCGTCTTCTTCGGTCATTTCCGGCAGCGAATAGATGCGATCGCGCTCGGCCTTGACCTTCCACAGCTCTTCATGGCCCATGATCACGGTGTCGATCACGGTGAATTCTTCGTAGGCGAACTGATCCTGGCGCAGTTTACCCAGGCGCACGTTTGGCTCGAGCATCACCTGGCCACCCGATGGCTCCAGGTCGCCGCCAAGGATTTTCATGAAGGTCGACTTGCCGCAACCGTTGGCACCGATCAGGCCGTAGCGGTTACCCGCGCCGAATTTGACAGAGACGTTTTCGAACAGCGGCTTGGCGCCGAACTGCATCGTGATGTTAGCTGTAGAGATCAAAGGTTTATCCTGCGGAACATTCAGAGTAGCTAAGGGTGCGGCAGTACCTGTTCAGTACCTGTTTGCGCAGGTCCCGACCGCGCAAAGGCGTTGCGGTCGAAGCGCAAGGGTCCATCCGGCATAAGAGGACAGCAGCATACGGAACGCCTTGCCCGTGTCGATGTGCGTCGAAGCCGGCGTAGAAACCGGGTTCGCGTTGTCGGGCAAGGGGGGCGCGTGAAGTTTGGCGGCGATTGTACTGATCTGGCCGCATTAACGATAGGGTGTTGCCCGGGCAAGACAGTTTTTCACAATTGAAGGATAACCATCTGTTACAAAATATGGCTAAATTGCCATCTCACTTAATGCCTTCGCCTTGCCGCTCGGCCGGCCGGCCGGAAAGGTTACCTGATCCCTTGTTGTGTGACTGATTCCGTGAAGCTGATCATCGTCGCGATCTACATTCTCTCCATCGGCTACGTGCACCTGCGGGGGCATGTGCGGCACACGTTGGGACGCCAGCTGAGCGACCACTCGTCGTTTCTCGCGCCGATCAATTGCCTGCTCTACCTGTGTTCGAAATTACCTAACAAGCCGTACCTCAGCCCAGCGGACTTTCCCGACCTGAGTCCTTTGCAAACTCACTGGCAAGAGATTCGCGCCGAAGGCCAGCGCTTATTGCAGGCCGGTGAGATCAAGCGCTCCAATCAATACGATGACCTTGGCTTCAACTCGTTCTTCAAGACCGGTTGGAAGCGCTTCTACCTGAAGTGGTACGGCGACAGCCATCCTTCGGCCATGAAGCTGTGCCCGCGCACCACCGAACTGGTCCAGAGCATTGGCTCGATAAAGGCCGCGATGTTCGCTGAGCTTCCACCGGGTTCGAAGCTGGTCCGCCACCGTGACCCGTACGCAGGGTCCTATCGCTATCACCTGGGGCTGGAAACGCCCAACGATGCAGGTTGCTACATCAATGTCGATGGCGAGCCTTATCACTGGCGTAATGGCGAGGCGGTGATGTTCGACGAAACGTTCATACACTACGCCGAGAACACCACGGCCCATAACCGCATCATCTTGTTCTGCGATGTCGAGCGGCCGATGAGATTTCGCTGGGCCACCGCGTTCAACCGCTGGTTCAGCCGCACCGTGATGGCCGCCGCCGGTGCGCCCAACGACGCCGGGGACAAGACCGGCGGGCTGAACCGGGCGTTTTCCAGGCTCTACACGATCCGCTTGCAAGGCAAAGCGCTGAAGAAACGCAATCGCAAGCTGTATTACCTGCAGAAGTGGGCGTTCTTCGGCGGACTGCTCGCGGTATTCGTCTGGATCTGAAGCCCCATTTGTTCACTCGTCGGGTTTGCGTGCCTCCAGCTGCTCCCACATCCTGGCAGTGATCCGCTGGCGATGGCTGTAGCCTTCCCAAGGATCGGCGCCGAGGCCCTTGGCCCGTTCCAGCGCAGTATGAATGTCCCATTGCTGGGCGTTGCGCAGGTCGTCCAGTTCGGCCCGGGCAATCGGCACCGAGACCGGCAGGCCGGGGCGGGCCCGTACCGAATAGGCAGCGACCGTACTGGCACCTCGTGAGTTGCGCAGGTAATCGACGAATATCTTCCCGACGCGATTCTTCGGCCCCATGGTCGCGGTGATCCGTTGCGGCGCTTGCCGGGTCAGGAACTGGGAAATCGCCTTGGCAAATGCCTTGGTGGCTTCCCAACCTTCGCTTCGCGCCAACGGCACGATGACGTGCATGCCTTTGCCTCCGCTGGTCTTCAGGAACGCCTGCAAGCCCAGCTCGTCGAGCACCGACAAGGTCATGCGGGTCGCTTCGATCATGGCTCTCCAGGGCAGCGATGGGTCGGGGTCCAGGTCCAGGACAAACAGGTCAGGCGTTTCGATCCGGTCATGGGTCGCCGTCCAGGTATGCAGTTCCACCGTGCCCATCTGCGCCGCGCTGACCAGCGCGTGGACGTCATCGATTTCCATCAGGGCGGCATGGCCCGGGTCCAGTTGGGGATCCAGTTGCTTGATATGGGGAATCTCCAGCCGATCAGCGTGTTTTTGAAAGAATTGTTCTTCGCCAACACCCTCCGGCGCCCGCAGCAGCGCGACTGGCCGCAGCTTGAGGTGCGGCAGGATCCAAGGGGCAATGTCCAGGTAATACTGGGCCAGTTCGGCCTTTTGCACACCGCTGACGCCGTCGATCACCCGCTCAGGGTGGGTGATCATCACGCCGTCGACTTTGGCCGCGTTGGCTTTGTTGCGACGCTTGGGCGTTGGCGCGGCGGCCTTGATCGGCATGGGCTGCTCGCGAATCACTTTGTCGGCCGCCTTGCCGGTCGGCAGGCCCACGAAAATGGCCTGGCGCACCAGGCCTTCGCGGGTCCATTCGCTGAACTCGACCTCACAGGTCAGGCTCGGCTCGACCCATTGCACGCCGCGGCCTTGGGCGCCATTGAGCGGCGCCGCCAGTGGCGAGGTATCGCGCTGCTGTGTGCACAACTGCTCGTGAAGGTGTTTGATCTGTACCTGGCTAAAGCCCGTGCCAACGCGACCGGCATACGCCAGGCCGGTCGGTCCGTTGACTGCCAGCAGCAGCGCGCCGAACCCGTTGCGCTTGCCCTGGGGGCGGGTGAAGCCAACAACGACGAAGGCTTGGCGCAACCGGCATTTGAGCTTGACCCAATCAGCGTTGCGCCCTGATAGGTAGGGGCTGCCCAAGCGCTTGCCGACCACGCCTTCCAATGAAAGCGCATTGGCGCTCTCAAAGATGTCGTGCTGGCTGGCGGCAAACGACTCGGAAAATCGCAGGCGTTTGCTGGCGTTATCCTTGAGGGTTTTTTTAAGCGCTGCGCGGCGTTCCTCTACTGGCGCCTGGCGCAGGTCGGCCCCGTTGAGGAAAGGGGCGTCGAACAAGAAGTACACCATGTCGACGGTTCGGCAGATTTCGAAGGCCTGGCGCAGGGCCGGGAAATTGGAATGGCCGGAGTCGTCGAGCAGGACCAGTTCGCCGTCGAGCCAACTGTCCCCCAGCTTCAACGCGGCGAGGGCGTCGGCCTGCGGTTGGAGTCGATCAGTCCAATCCTGGAAATGACGGTTGAATAACCGGACTTCACCGTCCTCGATTCGGGCCAGCAGCCGATAACCGTGGAATTGGACTTCGTAACGCCATTCCCCGCTGGGCGGCTCTTCCACCGGCGTCGCCAGTGGCGGAGCAAGGCGTTCGGGGAGTCGGCTTTGCACGAACGCCGTATCCGGTTGCCCAGGATCGCGGGTTGTGATTTTGTCCGGCTCGGCGTCGGACACACGGGCAGATTCACTCTTAGCCTTGGCCATGACAGATTCCCTTGTATATAGCACGCCAGGGTTTTAGCCCCGGGAGGCCTTGGTGGCTTTCTTAGCAGGAGCGGATTTGCGGGTTTTCGCAGATTTTGCGCTGGGCTTGTCGGCGGTTTTGTCCGGTGCCTTGCCCTTGCTGCCCAGGCTGCGCTTGAGTAGCTCGGTGAGGTCGATGACATCGGCGGTCTTGCGCTGTTCTTCGCCTGGGTCGCTCTCCACCGCTTCGAGCCGGCCTTCGTTGGCCTTCTTCTCCACCAGCGCCATGATCTTGTCCTGGAAACTGTCCCGGTACTCCTCCGGTTCCCAATCGGCGCTCATGTCCTCCACCAGGCGCTTGGCCATTTCCAGTTCGCCCTTGACCAGCGTCGGGTTCGTGACCTCATCGCCCAGCTCCAGGATATCCAGGCCGCGCACTTCGGCGGGCCAGCGCAGCATCACCAATACCAGCGCGTCTTCAAGGGGCATGAGGGCGGCCAGGTGCTGGCGGGTATGCAGCACGACGTGGGACAAGGCCACTTTATTGGTGTTGATCAGGGTTTCGCGCAGCAGCGCGTAGACCTTGCCGCCGCGCTTGTCAGGGGCCAGGAAATAGGGCGTGTCGATGTTTTGCAGGGGAATCTTCTCACTGTCGACAAACGCGAAGATATCGATGGTCTGGGTGGATTTGGGGTGGGCCGAGCGAATTTCCTCTTCGCTGATCAGCACGTATTGGCCTTTCTGGTACTCGACGCCCTTGACGATATCGTCCTTGGTTATTTCCTTGCCGGTGACCTTGTTGACCCGCTTGTAGCCCACGGGGTCCATGCTGCGCTTGTCCAACCAGTCGAAATCGACACCCTGGGATGAGGTGGCCGACACCAGCGCCACAGGAATATGAACCAGTCCGAAACTGATCGCGCCTTTCCAGATTGCCCGTGCCATGGTGTGTGTTTTCCTTGCCGGTGATTGTCTCTCTGGTGACCTTCGCGCTTCAGGAAAAGTTTCCGTCGGATGCCGTCTACCGCGTTGTCCGGAGACGCTTCGTTACATCTTCCCGCGGACATTTTGCTTAACAACGTCGAACCTGCGGCGTAGCGTGCTTTCGATATGCCTGAATCCCGGAGGTGCCCGAATGAACAGGCTGCTGCTCGTTATCATGACGCTACTACTGGCTGGTGCTGCCCAGGCCTCGACGCCCGGCCACGACGCCATGCTCGTGGCCCAGAACCTGCCGGGCAACAACAACCCCTACAACAGCCCGACGCGGCGGGCCAATCCCAACAGCATGCAGGGCACCCAGCCCAACGTGCCGATGATCCGGCAAAACCCGACAGTGCCTGCCCCGCGTGCGCCGACCCTGGAAAACGGCGGAATTGGCAACGGCTATCCCCGATCCGGCCAACCGCCGGGTTCGCCGCAGCCCACGATCCGGTCGCCTGCGCCCTCTGGCAACACTCAAGACCGCAATCGCTAGGTGCCGCAGGCGGGTTGTCTCTTTCCACCTCACAGAAGGAAATGTGCATGTTGCGTAAAACACTCCTGGCCGCTCTGTGCGCCAGCGCTGTCCTGTCCCTTGCCACGCCGGCCTCTGCCGCGCCAACCCAGACGTTGAAGAGCGAAGAGGGCACTCTCGAGGTGACTACCGTGGCCAAGGGCTTGGCCCACCCTTGGTCCGTCGCCTTCCTGCCAGGCCAGCAAGGCATCCTGGTGACCGAACGCTCAGGCAATCTGCGCCTGGTAGCGCCTGACGGAAAATTATCCGCGCCATTGAGCGGCGTGCCTAAGGTCTGGGCCAAGGGCCAGGGCGGGCTGCTGGACGTGGTGCTGTCGCCGGACTTCAAGCAGGACCGCACCGTCTACTTGTCTTACGCCGAGGCCGGTGAAGACGGCAAGGCTGGCACCGCTGTAGGCCGCGGGCAGTTATCCGAAGACCTGAAACGCATCGAGCGCTTCGATGTGATCTTCCGCCAGCAGCCCAAGCTGTCCACCGGCAACCATTTCGGGTCGCGTCTGGTTTTTGATCGGGACGGCTACTTGTTCATTACCCTGGGGGAAAACAACGACCGGCCCACGGCCCAGGACCTGGACAAGCTGCAAGGCAAAATCGTGCGGATCTATCCTGACGGCAAGGTACCGGACGACAACCCCTTCGTCGGCCAGAAAAACGTCCGGCCGCAGATCTGGTCCTACGGGATCCGCAATCCCCAGGGCGCAGCCCTCAATCCCTGGAACGGCACACTGTGGGAAAACGAACACGGGCCCAAGGGCGGCGATGAGCTGAACATTGTCGAGCGCGGCAAGAACTACGGCTGGCCGCTGGCGACCCACGGCATCAATTATTCCGGTGCGCCTATCCCCGAAGCCCAAGGCAAGACGGCCGATGGCACCGTGGGGCCACACCACGTCTGGCAAGTATCGCCGGGGCTCAGCGGCATGGCTTTTTATGACAACGATCGTTTCAAGGCCTGGCAACATAACGTGTTCATCGGCGCGCTGGTTTCCAAGGAGCTGATCCGCCTGCAATTGCAAGGTGACAAGGTCGTCCACGAAGAGCGTCTGCTCGGCGAACTCGACGAGCGTATCCGTGACGTCCGCCAGGGTCCGGACGGTTACCTGTATGTGCTGACGGACGAGGACGATGGGGGACTGTACAAAATCGGACTCAAATAAGCCGACAAATGGTGCGCGTGGCCTGGAAGCAAATCCGATGTCGGAAGCTTTTAATGTTCGCCATTGACTTGCCGCCAGCCCACCGCTAACGTCCAGCCATGACTTTGACCGTATTGCGTAGCCAGCCAAGCATTATTACCGCCATTCCTTATCTGGCGGGCTAGCTGACGACTGCACCCAACCCGCCCTCGAGGCGGGTTTTTTCTATCTGTCTCCTGGGCTCCGTCCACACCAGGAGACCGCCATGACCGTTACCCACACCGAGCAAACCCTGCTGGAGCATTACGTCAAGAAGATTCTGGCGGCGCCGGTATACGAACTGGCCGTGCGCACGCCTCTGCAATTGGCTCCGGCGCTGTCCGAAACCCTGGGCAACCAGATCCTGCTCAAGCGCGAAGACCTGCAACCGACCTTTTCCTTCAAGATCCGTGGTGCTTACAACAAACTCGTGCAGTTGACCGCAGACCAGCGTACCCGTGGTGTCATCACTGCGTCGGCTGGTAACCACGCCCAAGGCGTGGCGCTGGCGGCACGGGAATTGGGCATCTCGGCGAGCATCGTCATGCCACTGACCAGCCCGCAGTTGAAAGTTCTGGGTGTGCGTAACCGGGGTGCCGATGCCTTGCTGCACGGCGAGAGTTTTCCGGTTGCGCTGGCCCATGCGTTGGAGCTGGCCCAGCAGACGGGACGGGAATTCGTTTCGCCGTTTGACGACCCGGACGTGATTGCAGGGCAGGGCACTGTCGCGATGGAAATCCTGCGCCAGCATCCAGGCAGGCTGGACGCGATCTTTGTGCCAGTGGGCGGCGGCGGGCTGATCGCCGGCATCGCCGCCTACGTCAAATACCTTCGCCCGGAAATACGCATCATTGGCGTCGAGTCGCAGCACTCGGCCTGTCTGCAAGCGGCACTGGCAGCGGGGGAGCGGGTGGTCTTGCCGAGCGTGGGCACGTTCGCCGACGGTGTGGCCGTGGCGCAGATCGGCGCCCATGGCTTCGACATCTGCCGTTTCTGCGTCGATGAGGTGATCACTGTCAGCAATGACCAGTTGTGTGCAGCGATCAAGGACATCTACGACGACACCCGCTCCATCACCGAACCGTCTGGAGCCCTTGCGGTGGCGGGTATCAAGCAGTACGTGGACAGTACCGGCGCGCGAGGCCAGACCCTGGTGGCCATCGACTCCGGCGCCAACATCAATTTCGACAGTTTGCGCCATGTGGCGGAGCGTGCCGCGGTAGGCGCGACGTGACCTATTTGCCTGCAATCAAACTTTTCTGGAACCAGGCGACGGATGGTTCGACGCCTGGCGGATGTTCGCGTCTACGCTGCAATGCGAGAGGAACGAAACAGTTGCACTTTGCATGAAAAAAGCGCCGTTTCCTTGCATTTTGCACGAGCGGTCCGGCGCAGGACGAAGCTAAGTGGTTGATTTGCATCAACCCGGGGCGGGGTAAATACAGGCATATTTTTTGCGGGACGATTCAGGAGCCTTGATGGGCTCGTTAATCGAACACGCCAAGAAGAACGAACGAACGGCACGGCATTCGTAGTCCCAGTCCGCAGGGAAGAAACGGACGAAAATACCGCCGTCGTGAACATCATTTGGCCGCCTCAACAGGAGAGAGTTGCCATGTTTTTATCTGCCCTCGAAATGCGAAACATCATTGAAAGCAGCCTGCTGCCCAAGCGCTCGCAATGCACCGTATCACCGGACCTGTCGATGACAGTCAAGATATACGACGATCACGAAACCGATCGTGTGGCTCTGATCAAGACCGATATCGATGCCAGGAAACTCACCGGATGCCGGGCCATCAACGACTTGATCGCCGAGCTGCGTACCGAGCTCGACCATAACCCCGCCGCTGGCAACCACTTTTACCAACAGCACCACCGGATGACCGGTCGCTGATCCCAGCGTTATATTCGCAAGCCAGACGCCCGGGTGCGGTCATGTCCGAACCCGGCGTCCAATTTACATTGGCGTCATCAGCCCAGTTGTCGCCGGTAGGGCAAGTCCGGCCCGGTTTTACCGCAGGTCAAGGCGGCGGCGCGGATGGCGAATTCAAGCATTGCACTGGTCTGGTCCCGGGTCAGGGTCTGCAAGCCTTCGATCGAATCCAGTTGTTGTTCCGTCAGCCACGTGATCAACGCGGCCTGGAAGGTGTCGCCTGCACCGACGGTATCGGCAATATCGACCGGGCATGCCGGCAAAGACCATGAGCCGTGTTGCCTACTGAACACTGTCGCGCCCTGGCCGCCTCGGGTCAGGAACACCACTTGGCAGCGGTGCTGCAGCCAACCGTCGATGACGGCTGCCGGCTCAGCCTCTGGATAGAGCAGGCTCAAATCTTCATCGCTGACCTTGATCAGGTCCGCATATTTCACCAGCGTTGCGATTCTTGAACGCCACAGTTCGATGTCTGGCTGCGGGTTGAGCCGCACGTTCGGATCGAGGCTGATCAGGCGCCGACCGCTTTCACGCTGCGCCAGGGCCAGCAGCGTATCGGCAATAGGCTGCACCACCAGGGAAAACGAACCGAAATGCAAGCCACGCACGTCCGGGCCCAGCACCGGAAGATGCTGGGCGTTTAGCTGTCGATCCGCGCAGCCTTCACCGCGAAAACTGTAGTGGGGCGAGCCATTGGCGCCCACAGCGACCATTGCCAGGGTGGTGGGTGCGTCGAAATCCCGCAAATATTGGCCACTGACGCCCTCATCGAGCAGTACCCGTTGCAGGCGTCGGCCCAGATAATCGGTAGACAACCCGGCGAACAGTGCCGACTCGACACCCAGGCGTCGCAGTCCCACGGCCACATTGAAGGGTGAACCGCCGGCGATGGCCTTGTAGTTCACCCGGGAGGCGGGGCCATCCGCTTCGGTTTCACTGAAAAAATCAAACAGCGCTTCGCCACACACCAAATACATAGTTGCCCGCTCTTCAAAGGGTTGCGACATGTTGTCGATAACGTTCATAAGCCAGCTGGGACGCCGTCACGTGTTCGGCGACGGGTCGGGTTTCGCTGGCCGGGTCAAGCTTGACGCAGCGTTCGCACAGTTCGGCCAGGCCAGCCGCCGAGCCGCCATGGCACCACGCCGCCTGGATCGCCGCTCCCAGCGCCGCCGCTTCGCTCTGTTCGGTGCAGATGACGGTTGTGTCCATGGTGTCGGCGACGATCTGCCGCCACACCGGGCTCTTGGAGCCACCGCCGATCAAGCGAATGCTCTGGGCTTCCAGTCCATTGGCCCGCAGAAGGTCCAGGCCATAACGCAAACCGAACGTGGTGCCTTCGACCACCGCGCGGCACAGATTGGCCCGGGTCAGGTTGGTGCTGGTCAGGCCCAACAGGCTGCCGGTGGCATGGGGCAGGGCGGGAACACGTTCGCCATTGAGGAACGGCAACATGCTCACCCCGTCCGCGCCGATCGGGGCCTGGGCCACCAAGGCGTTAAAGGCGTCGATATCCAGGTCCAACAACTCGCGTATGGCCCCGGTGGCGTTGGTCAGGTTCATGGTGCAGATCAGCGGCAGCCAGCCCCCGCTGGAAGAGCAGAACGTCGCCACTGACGGTTGTGGGCTGACCACAGGTTCGGCGCCATAGGCGTAGACCGTGCCGGACGAACCGAGGCTCATGGTGATCACGCCGGGCTGGATGTTGCCTGTGCCAATGGCGCCCATCATGTTGTCACCGCCACCGCTCGCCACCACGGCATTGGGGTTGATGCCCAAGTGTGCGGCAATGGCCGGCAGGATCCGTCCAACCGGTTGATGCGCGTCGATGAGTTCCGGCAATGCCGATACCAGGCGGCCGCTGGGGTCGATGTGCTGCAGCAACGGCTCGTCCCATTGACGGGTCCGCACATTGAAGTAGCCGGTACCCGAGGCGTCGCCGTACTCCGTGCAATGGCGGCCGGTGAGCCAATGATTGAGAAAGTCATGGGGCAACAGGATGCTGGCGATGTGATCGAACACGTCCGGATGCTGTTCACGGGTCCACAAGAGTTTGGACACCGTATATCCCGGGGCGATGACCATGCCAAGACGCTCCAGTGAGCCGCTTTCCCCGCCCAGGTGCGCCAGCAGTCGATCGTTTTCCGGGGTGGTTTCGGTGTCGCACCACAGCTTGGCCGGGCGCAGGACTTCGCCTTGCTCATCGAGCAGCACCAGGCCATGTTGCTGGCCGGAGACGCCGATGCCAAGGATCGCCTGGCCATCGACCCCGGCGGCAGCCAGGGCCTGATGGGTAGCTTGGGTGAACGCTTCGAGCCACTGATGGGTATCTTGTTCGCGGCGGCCATTTGGGCCGCTGATCATGGCGTGGGCGGCGGCACCCAGGCCCAGGACCTGGCCGCTGGTCGCGTCGAGGATCAGGGCCTTGGTGCCTTGGGTACCGCAGTCGATGCCCAGGAATAGTTGTTGGTTTGCCATAAAAATCCTTGGTCGTCAGATCAATCCCACGGAAATAGCTGCTCGGTCAGCAAGTACACGACCGTGGCGAGGGAGCTTGCTCCCGCTGGGCTGCGAAGCTGGCCCAAAAACCGGACACTCGGTGTGTCAGGTTCACCGCGTCGGCTGTCTTGGGGCTGCTTCGCAACCCAGCGGGAGCAAGCTCCCTCGCCACGGACGCTAAGCCTTAGGCCAACACCCGCTCAAGTGTTCGCGTCACTCCATGTTCGCGCAAGCTGTTGCAGCACCATTCGAATGCTGCCACGAACTCAGGCGAGCGGGGGATCGCCGTGCCAAAGATTTCTTCCACTTCCAGCATCCGCTGGGTCACCAGCGCGTCGTCAGCCACCAGCGCCTGGCAGAACGCCACCCGTGGGTCCGGAATCGAATAGGTCACGCCATTCTCATCCACGCCCTTGAGGTACACGGCCCAGGCCGCCACCACCAGCGCGGCGCGGCGGGTTTCGGCGCCGTCGGCGATCAAACGGTTGATTGTCGGCACGGTAAATTTCGGAAATTTCGACGAGCCATCCGAGCAGACCCGCTCCAGCTGGTCGGCAATCGCCTGGTTGGAAAACCGTTCCACCAGGGTGTTCTTGTAATCGGTCAGGTCGATGCCCGGCACCGGCGCCAATTGCGGCGTGACGTCCAGATCCATGTAGGCGCGCATGTAGCGCACGAACAACGGGTCGTTCATGGTTTCGTGGACGAAACGATAGCCTTTGATGAAACCCAGGTAAGTCAACGCCAGGTGGCTGCCGTTGAGCAGCTTGATCTTCATCTCTTCATAGGGCGAGACATCATGGGTGAACTGCACGCCAACCTTTTCCCAGGCCGGGCGGCCATTGACGAACTTGTCTTCCAGGACCCATTGCACGAACGGTTCGCAGACCACTGGCCAGGCGTCGTCGATGCCATGATCGTCATGCAGCTGCAAGCGATGGGCAACGCTGGTCATGGGCGTGATGCGGTCGACCATGGCGTTGGGGAAGCTGACGTTGTGGGCGATCCAGTGTTCCAGCTCGGCATCGCGCAAGGCCGCGAAAGCCAGCAGCGCCTTGCGAGTCACGGCGCCGTTGTGGGGCAGGTTATCGCAGGACATCAAGGTGAAGGCCCGCGTACCGGCGGCGCGGCGCTTGGCCAGGGCGGCGCAGAGGAGGCCGAACACGGTTTTCGGTTCGTCGGGATGGGCCAGGTCGTGCTGGATCTGCGGCAGATGGGCCATGAACTCGCCATTGCTGTCGTCGATGCAGTAGCCGCCCTCGGTGATCGTCAGGGAGACGATGCGGATCTGTGGGTCGGCCAGCTTGTCGATCAGCGCCTGGGCCCCGTCTTCGGCCAGCAGCATGTCGTTGATGGCGCCAATCACACGGACTTCGGTGTCGTCGGTATCGCCCAGTTCATAGAGCGTATAGAGGTAATCCTGGCCGGCAAGGTCATCTCGGGCGCGACGATCTTCGGCCCGCAGGCCGACGCCACAGATGGCCCAGTCGAGGCCTTCACCGGTGTTCATCAGCGCATCGGTGTAATACGCCTGGTGGGCGCGGTGAAAACCGCCGACGCCAATGTGGGCGATGCCCTGGCGGATGTCGCCCAAAGGGTAAGCGGGCAGGGCGATTCCCGGCGTCATGCGGTGCAGGTTCTGTCGGTTGAGTTTCATCGAAAATATCTCGGCAATCAGGCGGCGGCGCGTAGCGCACGGGTGACCGCCACGCCATCGGCATCGAATAAATGGCAGTGTTCTGCGTCCAGGTGCAGGCTCAGTTGCTCGCCGAAGCGGCTCGCCAGGTCGCCGCGAACGCGCATGGTCAAGGCTTCGCCGGACGCCGTGACGACGTGGCAGAACGTATCGCTGCCGAGGCGTTCGCTGACATCGGCAGTCACTTGCAGCGTGCAATCGCCCGGTTGTGCCAGGTTCAGGTGCTCCGGACGGATCCCCAGGGTCACTGCGCCGCCAACGCTCAGGTTGGCACCGCTGCGCGGCAGGCTGATGCGGGTGCCGGCGTCCAGGAGGACTTCACAGCCCTGGCTGTCGAGCGCCGTGACCTTGCCCTTGAGGAAGCCCATTTTCGGCGTGCCGAGGAAGCCGGCGACGAACAGGTTGGCCGGCTGGTGATACAGCTCCAGTGGCGAGCCGACCTGCTCGATGCGTCCGCCATTGAGCACCACCACCTTGTCGGCCAGGGTCATGGCTTCGACCTGGTCATGGGTTACGTAGATCATGGTCGCTTGCAGTTCCTTGTGCAGCCGCGCCAGTTCCAGGCGCATCTGTACGCGCAGGGCGGCGTCGAGGTTGGACAAGGGCTCGTCGAACAGGAAGATTTTAGGATTGCGCACGATGGCCCGGCCAATCGCAACCCGTTGGCGCTGGCCCCCAGACAGCTGCTTGGGCTTGCGCTCGAGCATCGGCCCCAGTTCGAGGATGCGCGCTGCTTCGTTGACCTTTTTCTCGACTTCGGCCTTGGGCACGCCGGCCAGGTCCAGGGCAAAGGACATGTTCTTGCGCACGCTCATGTGCGGGTACAAGGCATAGGTCTGGAATACCATCGCCAGGTCGCGCTTGGCCGGGCTGACTTCGGTGATGTCCCGCCCGTCCAGCTCGATGGTGCCGTCGCTGACTTCTTCGAGGCCGGCGATCAGCCGCAGCAGGGTCGACTTGCCGCAGCCCGACGGACCAACGAAGACCACGAACTCGCGGTCATTCACTTCAAGGTCGATGCCTTTGATGATGGAGAAACCTTCGAAACCTTTTTGCAAATTTCTGATTTTCAGGTTGGCCATGATGATGGGCCTCCACTTCTGATAAAGGTGTAGGGCGCGTTATTTCACGGCGCCGAAAGACAAACCGCGCACCAGTTGCTTCTGGCTGATCCAGCCAAAAATCAGGATCGGTGCGCAGGCCAGGGTCGAGACGGCGGACAACTTGGCCCAGAACAGACCTTCCGGGCTGGAGTAGGAAGCGATCAATGCGGTCAGTGGCGCGGCTTTGGAAGACGTGAGGTTCAGCGACCAGAAGGCCTCGTTCCAGCACAGGATCAGCGACAGCAGCACGGTAGACGCCAGGCCACCCTTGGCAATCGGCAGCAGCACACGAACCATCTCCTGCCACAGCGTGGCGCCATCCAAGCGCGCGGCTTCGAGAATGTCGCGGGGGATGTCCTTGAAGTAGGTGTAAATCATCCAGACCACGATCGGCAGGTTGATCAGGGTGTAGATGACGATCAGTGCCAAGCGTGTATCCAGCAGGCCGAAGCTCTTGGCCAGCAGGTAGATCGGCATCAGCACGCCCACCGGCGGCAGCATTTTGGTGGAGAGCATCCACAGCAGCGTGCCTTTGGTGCGCTGGGTTTCGTAGAACGCCATGGAGTAGGCCGCCGGCACCGCGATCAGCAGGCAAAGGGCAGTGGCGCTGAAGGAAATCACCACCGAATTCCAGGCGAAGCTGAAATAGTCGCTGCGCTCGTTGATGTGCAGGTAGTTGTCCAGGGTCGGCGCGAAGATGAATTGCGGCGGCGTGGCGAACGCGTCGATTTCGGTCTTGAAGCTGGTCAGCACCATCCAGAAGATCGGAAAGAAGACCACGATCGCGATGGCCCAGGCCAGCGTGCCGAGCAGCAGGCTCTGCAGGCGACGGGATTGTTGAAGTGTCATGGCGGCGGCCTCAGTGCTTGTCGGTGAGGTTTTTGCCGATCATCCGGACCAGGATGATGGCGGCGATGTTGGCGATGACCACGGCGATCAGGCCACCGGCCGACGCCATGCCGACGTCGAACTGCACCAGTGCCTGGTTGTAGATCAGGTAAGCCAGGTTGGTAGAGGCGTAGCCGGGGCCACCGTTGGTGGTGGTGAAAATTTCGGCGAACACCGACAGCAGGAAAATCGTCTCGATCATCAGCACCACGGCAATCGGACGCGCCAGGTGCGGCAGGGTCAGGTGCCAGAAAATCGCGATGGGGCCGGCACCGTCCAGGCGGGCGGCTTCTTTCTGCTCCTGGTCGAGGGACTGCATGGCGGTCATCAGGATCAGGATCGCGAAGGGCAACCATTGCCAACTGACAATGATGATGATCGACAGCAGCGGGTAATGGGCCAGCCAATCCACCGGTTGCGCGCCGAACAGTTTCCACACCGAGGCAAGAATCCCCGAGACCGGGTGGAAGATCAGGTTCTTCCAGATCAGCGCACCCACGGTGGGCATGATGAAGAATGGCGAGATCAGCAATACCCGCACGATTCCACGACCGAAAAACTCACTGGCCTCCAGCAGCGCGCTGATCAGCACGCCGAGTACGATGCTGATCAGCAGCACGCTGCCCACTAGCAACAAAGTATTGGTGGCCCCGGGCAGGAAACCCGAGTCGGTCAGGAAATAGGTGAAGTTCTCCAGCCCGACGAATTCATTTTCGCCGGGGTAGAGCAGGTTGTAGCGGATCATCGAAAAATAGACGGTCATGCCCAGCGGCACGATCATCCACAGCAGCAGCAAGGCGACCGAAGGGCTGACCAGGAACCAGCCCGGGTTTGCCAGGCGAACCTTGCGCGACGGCGGGGCTATTTCGATGGGGGCTTTGACTGTTGTCGTTGAAGTATTCATGAGTGCTTACTCTTATGCGACGCATTCCCTGTGGCGAGGGAGCTTGCTCCCGCTGGACCGCGCAGCGGGCCCATGTCGAGAGGCAATCCTTCTGATCGCCAGGGCGGGCTTCACCCGCCAGCGGGAGCAAGCTCCCTCGCCACAAATGGATGTCTACTAGCTTTTATTTGGGATACCCGGCGCGCTTCATCTCGCGCTCAGTGGTGGACTGCGCAGCGGTCAGCGCCTGGTCCACGCTCTGCTGGCCGGTGAGCGCACCGGAGAAGAACTTGCCCACCTGGGTGCCGATGGCCTGGAACTCGGGAATGGTCACCAACTGGATGCCGACGTAGGGCACCGGCTTGAGGGTTGGCGATTTCGGGTCGGCGACTTTCAGCGACTCCAGCGTCACCTTGGCAAACGGCGCGGCCTTCATGTATTCATCGCTGTAGGTCGAGGTGCGAGTGCCAGGTGGAACGTTGGCGATGCCATCGGTCTTGGCGACCAACTGGCCGTATTCCTTGGAGGTCGCCCAGGTGGTGAAGACCGTGGCGGCGTCCTTGGCTTTGGAACTGGCGGGGATGGCCAGCGACCAGGAATACATCCACGAGGTGCCTTTGTCGGTTTTTTCGTGGGGGGCGAAGGTGAATCCGACGTGATCGGCCACCTTGCTCTGGGTCTTGTCGGTGACGAACGAACCGGCGACGCTGGCATCGACCCAGATCGCGCACTTGCCGCTGTTGAACAGCGCCAGGTTTTCGTTGAAGCCGTTGCTGGAAGCACCCGGCGGGCCGGATTTCTTCATGTTGTCGACGTAGAAGTTCAGCGCGTCCTTCCACTCGGGCCCATTGAATTGCGGCTGCCATTTTTCATCGAACCAACGCGCGCCGAAGCCGTTGGCCAGGGTAGTGATCAGCGCCATGTTCTCGCCCCAGCCGGCCTTGCCCCGCAGGCACAGGCCATATTGTTCCTTGGTCTTGTCGGTGAGTTTTTCGGCGAACTCACCGATCTGGCTCCAGGTCGGGTGCTCGGGCATGGTCAGCCCGGCGTCCTTGAACAGGTCGGTGCGGTAATAGGTGATCGAACTTTCGGCATAGAACGGCAAGGCGTAGAGCGAACCTTTGACCGACAAGCCGTCACGCACGGAAGGGAAAACGTCCTCCAGGTCGTAGGAGGCGGGTAGATCCTTCATCGGTTCCAGCCAGCCCTTGGCGCCCCAAAGTGCAGCTTCGTACATGCCAATGGTCAGAACGTCGAACTGCCCGCCCTGGGTGGCGATGTCGGTGGTCAGGCGCTGGCGCAGGACGTTTTCTTCAAGCACCACCCAGTTCAGCTTGATGTCCGGGTGCTCGGCCTCGAAAGTTTTCGAAAGCTTTTGCATGCGGATCATGTCGCTGTTGTTGACGGTGGCAATGGTGAGGGTCTGTGCGCCGAAACTGACGCTGCTGAGGGTCATGCAGGTGGAGACAAGCAGAGCTTTTACCGAAGGTTTCATCGCGCACTCCTTTTCCGCGCCAGGGGCTGCAGAAGGACAGTTATTGTTTTTGTGTCTTCCGGATGAAGGGAAGAATGTGCGCTGATTACAGCCCTCAATGAACGGCGTGACAAATCATCCGTCGCACTTGTGCTGATACTTTTTTGCACTGGGCGGGGTGGCCGCTTGTCAGTACAGGCCAACAAAGACCCCCGGTGGAGAAACGTCAGCCCTGGTTCTGCTCGGTCAACCGCTGCACTGCCAGACGCCGATAATGGGAAGGCGTCATGCCCTTGAGCTGCTGGAAGCGCCGGTTGAAATTGGAAATATTGTTGAAACCCGATTCAAAGCACACGTCGGTCACCGGTTTGTCGCCGTCGGCCAGCAGTTCGCAGGATTTACTGATGCGCAGGCGATTGACGAACTCGATGAAACAACGGCCAGTCGCCTGTTTGAATACGCGGCTGAAATAGGTGGGTTTCATGCCCAAGTGCTCGGCGACTTCTTCCAGGGACAGTTCCCGGGCGTAGTGGGCAAAGATGTAGTCCACCGCGCGGTTGGTGCGGTCGATGCTGTGTTCGTCCGCCGATTGCGGCGCGGTGGCGCCGGACAGCAACTGATAGTCATCCGAGGCGGCCAGAAGCTCCATCAGGATGAAAAAATGTCCCAGCCGGCTCATGCCCTGGGAATCGGCGATGCGCTGCATCAGCACCATCGCCTGGCGGATCGTGCGTTTGCAGCGAAACTCGATGCCGTATTGGGCGCGTTCGAGCAGCGGGGCGACGGTCTTGAGTTCCGCGAACACCTGGTGGCCGCTCTCGAACAATTCGTCGGTGAAGTTCACCAGCATGTCGCGCTTGGCGACCACTTCGTCCTCGGCGACCTGGCTGATCCAGTTATGGGGCAGGTTGGGGCCGGTAAGGAACAACGATTGGGGATAGAAGTTGCCGATGTAATCGCCGATGAAGACCTTGCCGGAGCTGGCGACGATCAGGTGCAGTTCGTATTCCTTGTGGAAATGCCAGCGCACCAGCGGGCAAGGAAAACCGTGCTGGCGGTAGATGATGGAGCGTCCGTCGTGGTCGTCCATCAACTCGTAGGAGGGGTCGGTGACTCTGGCTGTTCGGGTCATGAGCCTGGCGCTTTTATTGTTTTCGCCGCTGGATAATGCCCCCTTCGTCGCGCAGGTGCCAGTCCGGATAGCGCGGACTGGCAGGGGCTTCCCGCCCGGCCTAGCTGTTGCGGTTCTTTTCTTCGATCCACTGGGACATGTATTGGGTGCTCTTATGCTGGTGGTGACGCAGCATGCTGCCGATGAAGTTGTCGCGACGTAGCTGCGCCAGATTCCCACGGCAGGCGTGAATGCGCTCGATCAGCGCCGGGCCATGGACCTGCCGCTGATAGCGGCTCGCCAGCAGCGCGAGGCCGGCATCCTGGGCGTGGGCCCAGCGCGCCTGGTCGCCATAGAGTTGCACCGCCGCATCGGCGATGGCGCTGGCGCTCTGGCCGATTGCCCCAGGCCAGGGCATTTCGCCGCCCATGGCTTCGGCGCCGATGGGCGTGGTGACGTTCGGTGTGCCGCAGAGCATGGCGTCGATCAGCTTGCCCTTGATACCGGCGCCGAAACGCAGCGGTGCCAGGCAGATGCGCGCCGCCGACATGACCTGCAAGGCATCTTCGGCCCAGTTCATGATGTGAAACCCTTGGGCTGGATTATGCAGCGCGGCGGCCTTGGGCGGTGTATAGGCGCCGTACAGATGCAACTGAACGCCGGGTAACTGTTGTCGGATCAGCGGCCAGACGGCGTTTTTCATCCAGAGCACGGCATCCCAGTTCGGCGCGTGGCGAAAGTTGCCAATGCTCAGGAAATGCGCTCGGTCTTCGAACGGCACCAGCGGTTGGTCGGGCAGGTCCAGCATCAACGGGCACCAATGCAACAGGCTGCGGGGCAGGTTGAAGTGCTCCACCAGCAGCTCGATTTCCACTTCCGACACCATCAGGTTGAGATCACAGCGCAACAGCGCGGCAATCTCTCGCTTGGCCAGGTCGGTGCCGGCCATCAACTCGAACTCTTCGCGCAGGGCCGGGGCAAACAGGTCGCTGAAGTCCTCGCCGGCGTCGGGCGCCTTCAAACGCTGCTTGAGCCGTTCATGCCGGGCGTGGCGCAAGCTCTGCAAGTCGGAGGTTTCCAGCACGCGCAAGGCGCCGGGACAATGTTTCTCGACCCGCCAGCCGAATTGTTCCTCCATCATGAACTGGTCGAACAAGACGATATCCGGGGTCAATTCTGTAATGAACCCATCGAAACTGCTGTTGTTCAGCTCGATAGGCACCTCGCGGATACCCAGCGCGACCAGGTCGGCGCGGTGCTCGCCCGGACCCGCGGGGCTGCTGAAGGTGATCTCCCAGCCTTGCCCGAGGAAAGCTTCCAGAATCTGCATGACGTGCCCGCTGGCCGCCGATGAGCGGGGCTCAGGCCAGACATAGCCGATGACCAGGACCTTAAGGGCGTTGGGATGAGGCATGAGCGAGCAATTCCTGGAAGCGATTCAGGCGCGTTCGGCGCGCGGGGCGCCGATAGTGAACAACAATGCGCCTGGGCTCAAGGAAGAATGCTTTTGACCTTGTCGCGCAACTGGTCAATGGAAAACGGCTTGCCGATGACCGCCATGCCGGCGGGGACATCGATACTCTCGGCATAACCACTGGCAAACAGGACCGGCAGCTGCGGCCGGATCGCTAGCGCCTGCTTCGCCAGCTCGCGACCGTCCATGACCGGCAGGCCGACATCCGTCATCATCAGGGCGATGGGCTGCGCCTGGTTGCGCAGGAATTCCAGCGCCTGCTCACAACCGTCCGCTTCCAGTACCCGATATTCCAACTCTTCGAGCACGTCGACGATCAACATCCGCACGATGTCGTCGTCTTCAACGACAAGAATGGTGGGTGCGGTGACAGCGGCTGGCATGGACATGTAGGTATTCTCGAAAAGATGGGGCGGGACGGGCTACGAAACAAAAGCCACATGCATGAGTAAATGACAACGCTGCACAAGTTCCCTGGGTTGTACAAGAAAGGATCTATAGTACAAGAGCTGACAAGGATAGTCGCATCCTTGCTACAGGCAGATCGCCGTGGGAATTGTGCCTTCGATTCACCAGAAATTGTGGATCCAGGCCGTGGCTTTCGGGCACACTCCATGGTTTTTCAACTGTCCACCAAGGCCTTTACCATGAAGCCATCGTCTTCGGTCGACGAGCAAAGCTTTCGCAAGCTCCTGAGTCGCAATATCAGCCTGCCGCTGGGCATTGGTGCGCTCAGCGCGGTGTTTTTCATTGTGCTGATCACCTACCTGCTCTCGGTGATCCAGTGGGTTGGGCACACTGACCGGGTGATCAACAATGCCAACGAAGCGCTCAAGTTGAGCGTGGACCTGGAAACCGGCATGCGTGGCTTTCTGTTGAGCGGCGACGAGCATTTTCTCGACCCCTATGAAATCGCCAAGCCACGCATTGCGGTTGCGCTGGACACATTGCTGGAATTGACAGCCGACAACCCCATCCAGACCGATCGCCTGCACCAGATACAAGCGCTCCAGGTCGAATGGGACAAATACGCCCAAGGCCTGATCGAACTGCAACGCAGCAGCGGCGATTACCGGGGGGCGGTGAAGGCCGGACATGGCAAGCGCCTGACCGATGAAATTCGCAAGGCCTTCGAAGACATCGTCGAAACCGAACAGCACCTGCGCACCGCGCGCAATGAGGACGTGCGCTTCACCACGATCTCAAGCATCGCCTTGTACCTGCTGTTCGTGGCGGCCGTCAGCGGATTGCTGGCCTATATTGGTCGCCGGGATCTGTTGAATCTTTCCAGCAGCTACAGCGCCAGCCTGAAAATCCAGCAACAGAGCGCCCAGCGCCTGGAGAAGCAGGCCTGGCTGCGCAATGGCCAGACGCAACTGGCCGAACAGGTCCTGGGGCAACTGACCCTGAACGTGTTGGGTCGCAACATCCTGCAGTTTTGTGCCCAATACCTGGGGTGCGTCGTGGCTGTACTTTATTCGCGTGAAGAAAACGGCGTCCTGCAATGCGTCGCCACGTATGGCATGTCCCGGGAAGAGGAGGAACGGCACCAGGTTATTCTCGATGCAGAAGGCATTGTCGGGCAGGCCGTGCGGCAGGGGCATCCCATCCGCCTGGACGATGTACCGAGTGATTACCTGAAAGTCAGCTCCGGGCTCGGCCAGGGACTGCCCAACAGCGTGCTGGTGGTGCCGACGAGCGATGACGACCGGATCAATGGTGTCGTCGAACTGGGCTTCCTGCGGCCGTTGACCGAGCGTGACATCGAACTGCTGGAGCTGATTGCCGGCAATATCGGCACTTCCATCGAAGCGGCTCGCTATCGCCAGCGTTTGCAGGAGGTTCTGGCCGAAACCCAGCAGTTGAACGAAGAACTGCAGGTCCAGCAGGAAGAGCTCAAGACTGCCAACGAAGAGCTGGAAGAACAGTCGCGCATCCTCAAGGAATCCCAGGCCCACCTGGAGACCCAGCAGCAGGAACTGGAACAGACCAACGAGCAACTGGCCGAGCAGCGCGATGCCATGGACCAGAAAAATACCGAGTTGAACCTGGCCCAAATCCAGTTGCAGGAACGCGCCGAAGAGTTGCAGCGTTCGAGCAAGTACAAGTCCGAATTCCTCGCCAACATGTCCCATGAACTGCGCACGCCGCTCAACAGCTCGCTGATCCTCTCCAAGCTGCTGGCGGAAAACCCGCAGAGCAACCTCAGCGACGAGCAGGTCAAGTTTGCCGAATCGATCTATTCGGCCGGCAACGACCTGCTGAACCTGATCAACGACATTCTCGATATTTCCAAGGTCGAGGCCGGAAAACTCGAGGTCCGCCCGGAAAACACCAGCGTGCCGCGGCTGGTGGAGGGCTTACGGGATATGTTCATGCCGCTGGCGGCTGATAAAGGCCTGCATTTCGAGGTCCAGTTGCTGCCGGACGCACCATCGATGCTGTACACCGACCGCCAGCGCCTGGAGCAGGTGATCAAGAACCTGCTGTCCAACGCCGTGAAATTCACCGAGCAAGGGGCCGTCAGCTTGACCGTGGCCGGCCAGCCCGGCTCGGGCATTGCGTTCATCGTGCGCGATTCGGGAATTGGTATCGCCGCTGACCAACAGCAAAGCATTTTCGAGGCCTTCCGCCAGGCCGACGGCACGACTAACCGTCGTTACGGCGGCACCGGCCTGGGTCTGTCGATTTCTCGGGACCTGGCCACGCTGCTGGGTGGTTCGATCTCTGTTTCCAGCGAACCGGGGCAGGGCAGTGTGTTTACGCTGGTATTGCCTGAGCGCTACATCGAGCCCGGCGAGACGCCCCGGGCGCCCAGGACGTTCACCCCGACGGCGACTGTGTCGGCAACGGCTGCGCAAAAGACCGTGCCTGTGCCGTTGATTGCCGACGTGGAACCGCCAATTGCTCGATTCGCCGATGATCGGGACAAAGCCCCGTTCGATACCCGATGCATCCTGGTAATCGAAGACGAACCCAAGTTCGCCCGGATTCTGTTCGACCTGGCCCACGAACTCGGTTATCAGTGCCTGGTGGCCCACGGTGCCGATGAGGGCTTCGACCTGGCATCGCAACTGAGCCCCGACGCGATCCTGTTGGACATGCGTCTGCCAGATCATTCCGGGCTCACGGTGTTGCAGCGGCTCAAGGAGCAGGCGGCTACCCGGCATATCCCGGTTCATGTGATTTCCGTGGAGGACCGCGTCGAAGCCGCGATGCACATGGGCGCCATCGGCTATGCGGTCAAGCCGACGACCCGTGAAGAACTCAAAGATGTGTTCGCTCGCCTTGAAGCCAAGCTCACCCAGAAGGTCAAACGGGTGCTGCTGGTGGAAGACGACGACTTGCAGCGCGACAGCATTACCCGCCTGATCGGCGACGATGACATCGAAATCACTGCCGTTGGCCTAGCCCAGCAAGCCCTGGACCTGCTTCGCGCGAATATCTACGACTGCATGATCATCGACCTCAAGCTCCCCGACATGCTGGGCAACGACTTGCTCAAGCGCATGTCCACGGAGGACATCTGTTCATTTCCGCCGGTTATCGTCTACACCGGGCGCAACCTGACCCGCGATGAGGAAGCCGAGCTGCGCAGGTATTCACGCTCGATCATCATCAAGGGTGCCCGTTCGCCGGAGCGCTTGCTGGATGAAGTGACACTCTTTCTGCACAAAGTCGAATCGCGGTTGTCCCATGAACGTCAACGGATGCTCAAGACTGCCCGCAGCCGGGACAAGGTATTTGAAGGCCGTAAAGTGCTGTTGGTGGACGATGATGTGCGCAACATCTTCGCCCTGACCAGCGCCCTGGAGGCGAAGGGGGCCATTGTCGTCATCGGCCGTAACGGCCTGGAGGCGATCGAGCGCCTGAACGAACAGGATGACATCGACCTGGTGCTGATGGACGTGATGATGCCCGAGATGGATGGTTTCGAAGCCACCGCGCTGATCCGCAAGGACCCGCGCTGGCGCAAATTGCCGATCATTGCTGTCACGGCCAAGGCCATGAAGGATGATCAGGAACGTTGCCTGGCGGCGGGCTCCAATGATTACCTGGCCAAACCGATCGACCTGGATCGTCTGTTCTCGCTGATTCGCGTGTGGTTGCCGAATATGGAAAGAATTTAGTGGAACGTGACAGCGACATTGAACTGCGTTTGTTGATCGAAGCGATCTACCTGAAGTACAGCTACGATTTTCGCGATTACTCCGGTGCATCCATCAAGCGCCGGGTGCACCATGCGCTCGGCCAGTTCGAGTGCAAGACCATCTCGGCGCTGCAGGAACGCGTGCTGCACGACCCGGGTGCCTTCATGCAGTTGCTGCAGTTGCTGACGATCCCTGTCAGCGAAATGTTTCGCGACCCCACGCATTTCCTGGCGATCCGCGAGGAGGTGGTACCGCTGCTGCGGACCTACCCGTCGATCAAGATCTGGATCGCCGGTTGCAGCACAGGGGAGGAGGTGTATTCCATGGCGATCCTGCTGCGCGAAGAAGGCCTGCTGGACCGCACGCTGATCTATGCCACCGACATCAATCCGCGCTCGCTGGAAAAAGCCAAGCAGGGCATCTTTTCCCTGGACAACGTGCGGGCCTACACCCAGAACTATCAGCGCGCAGGCGGGCGGCGATCATTTGCCGACTATTACACGGCTGCCTACGATTACGCGATGTTCGACAGGACGCTGTGCGAGAACGTGACATTTGCCGATCACAGCCTGGCGACCGACAGTGTGTTCTCAGAAACTCAATTAATTTCATGTCGTAATGTATTGATATATTTTAATAAAAAGCTTCAAGATCGTGCCTTCGGGCTGTTTCATGAGTCGCTTTGCCACCGCGGATTTCTGGTACTGGGCAGCAAGGAGACGTTGGATTTTTCTTCTTTCGGCGCCCAATTCGAACCGTTGGTCAAGCAGGAACGGATCTATCGCAAGTTATGAGCCAAACGAAGGACAGATCCAGGAAGGCCATCGAGGCCATCGCCGTCGGTGCCTCCGCTGGCGGCGTCGAAGCATTGCTCAAGGTGTTCGCGCACCTGCGCAAAGGCTTCCGCTTGCCTATCCTGGTCGTGTTGCATCTGCCGGACGAGCGTGACAGCCAATTGGCGCGGGTGCTGGGTCATCGCCTCGCCGTGCCGGTGGAAGAAGCCCGGGACAAACAGGACATCTTGCCGGGCACCCTGTACGTCGCCACGCCCGGCTATCATTTGTCGGTCGAGGCGGATCGCAGCCTGTCGCTGAGCCTGGAAGCGCCGGTTCACCATTCGCGCCCCTCCATCGATCTGCTGTTCGAGTCGGCGGCCGATGTCTTCGGCCCCAACCTGGTGGCGGTGGTGCTGACCGGCGCCAACCATGACGGCGCCCATGGCCTGGCCAGGGTCAAGGCAATGGGCGGAATCACCGTCGTCCAAGACCCTGCCGAAGCCCAAGTATCCACCATGCCCGAAGCCGCGCTGGCGCTGCATCAGCCCGACCATATCCTCACTTTACAAGGCATCGGCCAATTACTGGCCGGGCTGGAATGAACGACATGCCAAGAGATATTCAAGCCAAACTGCTGATCGTCGACGATCTGCCGGAGAATCTGTTGGCCCTGGAAGCGCTGATCAAGCGCGAAGATCGCGCAGTCTTCAAGGCCTTGTCGGCTGACGAAGCGCTGTCGCTGTTGCTGCAACATGAGTTTGCCCTGGCGATCATTGACGTGCAGATGCCGGAGATGAACGGTTTCGAGCTGGCTGAATTGATGCGTGGCACGGAGCGGACCCGCAGCATCCCGATCATCTTCGTCAGCGCCGCCGGCCGTGAGCGCAACTATGCCTTTACCGGCTATGAAAGCGGCGCGGTGGACTTCTTGCACAAGCCGTTGGACACCCACGCCGTCAAAAGCAAGGTCAACGTATTCGTCGAGCTGTATCGCCAGAAAGAGGCGATGAAGGAGCAGGTCATCGCCCTGGAGCAAAGTCGACGAGAACAGGAAACGTTGCTGCAGCAGTTGCAGGTGGCTCGCGGCGAACTGGAGCAGGCGGTGCGCATGCGTGACGATTTCATGTCCATCGTTGCCCACGAGGTGCGCACGCCCCTCAATGGCCTGATCCTCGAGACCCAGCTGCGCAAGATGCACCTGGCCCGGAACAACGCCGAGGCGTTTTCCCTGGACAAGGTACGGGCGATGGTCGAGCGCGACGAACGCCAGATCAAAAGCCTGATCCGGTTGATCGAAGACATGCTCGATGTATCGCGCATCCGCACCGGCAAGCTGTCTATCCGCCCGACTCGTTTCAACCTGACCGCGTTGGTGCAGAATTTGTTGCGCAACTTCCAGCCGCAGATCGCAGCGGCCGAATGCACGCTCAATTGCAACGCCGAGCCGGTGGTCGAAGGGCAGTGGGATGAGTTTCGTATCGAACAGGTGGTGTCCAACCTGCTGACCAATGCCCTGCGCTATGGCGGCAAAAGCCCGATCGATGTACGCGTCTACAGCACGTCCGAGCATGCCTGCATCGAAGTCCAGGATCGCGGCATCGGTATCAGCGAAGAGAATCAGAAGCGCATTTTCCAGCAGTTCGAGCGCGTGTCCTCCAAGGCGGCCTCGGCTGGGCTTGGGCTGGGGCTGTTCATCTCCGAGCAGATTGTGAGCGCACATGGCGGTACAATCACGGTCAATAGCCGCCTCAACGAAGGGGCGTTGTTTCGCGTTTGTCTGCCTTTTCACAAAACCGGCGAACAGACGCAACCTCTGAGAGACCCTAAGGTCGTATCAGCAGCTATTGATCGAACAAAGGCTTCTCATGAGTGAAGATGCGCAAGATGTTGTACTGATTGTCGAGGATGACCCGTCGATCCTGATGGTGTTGGCAGCTTACCTGTCGGGGGAAGGTTATCGCGTGCTGCAAGCCGAAAACGGCGAACAGGCATTCGAGATCCTGGCAAGCAAACCCCACCTGGACATGATGATCACCGACTTCCGCCTGCCTGGTGGCATCTCCGGGGTGCAGATCGCTGAGCCGGCTGTCAGGTTGCGCCCCGACTTGAAAGTCATCTTCATCAGTGGCTACGCCCAGGAAGTGCGCGACACCGACAGCCCTATTACCCGAAAGGCGCCAATCCTGGCCAAGCCTTTCGACCTGGACGTGCTGCAAGAGATCATGCGCACCATGCTGTCCTGAAGGCCTCGCACACCGCGAGGCGCTTCTACTTCATGCCCCGATCATTTCCCGCACCTTGGCGGTCAGCAGGTCGAAGGTAAACGGCTTGGTGATCATCTGCATGCCCGGGTCGAGGAAGCCGCCGCGGACTGCGGCATGTTCGGCATAGCCGGTGATGAACAACACCCGCAGGTCCGGACGGATCTGCCGACCGATTTCCGCCAGTTGCCGCCCATTCATGCCTGGCAGGCCGACGTCACTGATCAACAAGTCGATGCGTTGCCCCGATTGCAGGATGGGCACCGCGCCATCGGCATCGGCAGCCTCGACAAAGGCATAGCCAAGCTCGCTGAGCACCGCGCTGACCAATACCCGCACCGCTGGATCGTCTTCGACGATCAGCACTGTCTCGCCGTCCTGGGCATAAGGCGCATGGTGGGAGTCGACTTGGGGTTCGTGTATTTCCTCGCCGACGAAGCGTGGCAGGTAGAGATTGACCGTGGTGCCTTTGTCGACCTCGCTCTCGATGGTGACGTGACCACGCGACTGCTTGCTGAACCCGTAGATCATCGACAGCCCCAGCCCAGTGCCCTGGCCGATGGGTTTGGTGGTGAAGAACGGATCGAACGCGCGATTGATGACCGCTTCGGGCATGCCGCAGCCGGTGTCTTGCACACTCAAGACCACATAGTCGCCGGGCTCCAGGTTGGTGTAGGCGTCGGTGACGTGCGAGTCCAGGTACCGGTTGAACGTCTGGACCACCAGCTTGCCGCCGTTGGGCATTGCGTCCCGGGCATTGAGCACCAGGTTGAGCAGGGCGCTTTCCAGTTGGTTGGGATCGGCTTCGGCAATCCAGAGCTGCTCGTCCAGCTGCATGTCCAGGCGGATGCTTTCGTTCAGGCTGCGTTGCAACAGTTCGCCCATGGACAGCACCAGGGTGTTCATTTGCACGGCCTTGGAGTCGAGCGATTGGCGCCTGGAGAACGCCAGCAGGCGATGGGTCAGCCCGGCGGCGCGGTTGGCTGAGGTCACGCCCAGGTCGATCAGGCTGTCGAGATCCTCGATGCGACCACGTGCCAGACGCCGGCGCAGCAGTTCCAGGCTGCCGATGATACCGGTGAGCATGTTGTTGAAGTCATGGGCGATGCCGCCAGTGAGCTGGCCGACCGCTTCCATTTTCTGCGACTGGCGCAAGGCTTCCTCGTTGTGACGCAATTGAGCGGTACGCTCTTCCACTTGCTGTTCGAGGGTCTCTAGGGTGTTTTGCAGGCGCAGCTCACTGTTGCTGAGGTCGATCAGGCGATCCCGGGCTTCGTACTGCCTTCGACGGCCGCGCAAGGCGGTGGTCACCAGGCTGACCAGGGTCACCGGATGGAACGGTCGCTCCAGGAAGGTCACGTTGCCCAACTGCGAGCCGATGCGCGCCGCCGGGTTCTGTTCCGGCCCGCCATGGTGTGTCAGCAGGACGATAGGCAGGTCGGACCAGGCCGGTTGCTGTTCAATCTGGTTGAACAGCGTTTCCATGTCAGGCCCCGACAACGCTTCGGAGGCGACTACCAGCAGCCCGGCGCCTTGCTCCAGTTCTTCGCACAAATGACCCAAGTGGCGGCAGACGAGGCCGGCAAAACCGGCCTCGTTGAGTATCTGGAGGGCAATCTGGCTGTCCCGTCCCAGCGGCGCAAGGATCAGCGCTCGCTCGGACAGTGGCTGGGCCAGCGTCACTGTAGATCATCCTTGAGCAACGGATTGTCCGCTCCCATGTAGTTGGGCACTCCCCGCAACACGCCTTGGAATGCCTCAAGCGGTTCGCCTATGGTCATGCCCTGGCTGCTGATGCGGTATTCGCGAATGGTGGATTCGTGGCTGCCGGTGCGTTTCTTGATGATTGATATCGCCCGGCGAACCTTGCCCAATGCCTCGAAATAACGCAACAGAATCACCGTGTCGGCCAGGTAAGTAATGTCCACGGGCGCTTGCATGTCGCCGACCAGGCCATGCTGGGCAACGGTCATGAAAGTCGCCGCGCCCTTGCGGTTGAGGTAGAGCAACAGCTCGTGCATATGCAGAACCAAGGCGTTTTCCTCTGGCATGGCCGCCTGGTAGCCGTTGATGCTGTCGATAACCACTGTCTTGATATCGCCTTCATCGACACAACGGCGCACCCGGTGGGAAAACTCGCCGGGGGACAGTTCGGCGGCATCCACCTGTTCAATCAGCAGGTTGCCGGTTCGCTGCAGTGCCGGCAGGTCAATACCGATGTTTTTCATGCGCTCGAACAACAAGCCCAACTCTTCATCGAAGATGAACAGCGCGGCCTTTTCACCGCGATGCACCGCGGCGGCCGCGAAGATCATCGAGATCAACGATTTGCCGGTACCGGCAGGGCCCAGGATCAAGGTGCTGGAACCGGTCTCGATACCGCCACCCAGCAGGGCGTCCATTTCCCCGATGCCACTGGACAGTTGCTGGCGCAAATATTGACCGCGGTGTTCGGCGGCCACCAGGCGCGGAAAGACATGAACCCCGTCGCCCATGATGGTGAAGTCATGGTAGCCACCGCGGTATTTCTGCCCGCGATACTTGACCACCCGGATCCGTCGCCGCTCGGCGCCGTAGTTGGGGGTCAGCTCTTCCAGGCGGATCACCCCGTGGGCCACGCTGTGCACGGTCTTGTCGAGGGATTCGGTGGTCAGGTCGTCAAGCAGCAGGACGGTGGCGTCGTAGCGCACGAAGTAATGCTTGATCGCCAGGATCTGGCGGCGGTAGCGCAGGGAGCTTTGCGCCAGGAGGCGGATCTCCGACAGGCTGTCGAGCACCACCCGGGTCGGCTTGAACCGCTCGACCACTTCAAAAATCTGCCGGGTCGCTTCGCCCAGCTCCAGGTCCGAGGAATACAGCAAGCTTTGCTGATGCTCGGCATTGAGCAGGCTCTCGGGCGGGGTCAGCTCGAAAATATGGATGTTATCGTCCAGCGTCCACCCGTGGGAGGCAGCGCCTTGGCGCAGCTCACGCTCGGTTTCCGATAGCGTGATGTACAACGAGCGCTCGCCAGCCTGGGAACCGGCCAGTAGAAAATGCAGCGCGACCGTGGTTTTACCGGTGCCCGGTTCCCCTTCCAGCAGGAACACGTGGCCGCGGGACAGACCACCGGAAAGGATGTCATCCAATCCTTCGATACCGATGGCGGCTTTTGCACTGATCAACTCGTTTGATGTAGACAAAAATAGCCCTCTCATGACTAGGGAAGTGGGCAGCAGGCGGGGTAACGCCTGAAATGAACTGCCTGATCACTTGACCTTCGGCGGTGGTGGCGGTTCCGCTTCCTTTTACAAAACGCGCAGTGCCGCACAACTTCGAGAAGGTCTATAAACCCTGTTGCAAGGCCGGATCGTCGGGGTTGAGCTGCTCAAGTTGCGCCAACAGGATCTGCACATTCTGCAACTGCCCAGTCTCCTTCCAGTAGCTGATCAACAGCACCCGCGCCTTGCGGTCGGCGGGGTAGCGCTGGACGATTTCCTGGAGCTGTTTCTGCGCGGCTTCCACTTCCTGCTCGGCATGCAGCGTGGTTGCCAGGTCATAACGGTAGTGTCGATTATCTGGCTCAAGTTCCACGGCTTTTGCCAGGCCGAGCACCGCGTACTCGCTCTGGCCATGCTGCAGCAGCCACATGCCCAACGCATGTTGCAGATAAGCCGATGCGGGCTGGGCCTGCAATTGCCGGGCGAGCAATTGCCGCGCGGCTTCGCCTTGGCCCTGTTTGTCCAGCACTTCGATCTGCATGACCAGCGCCGGCAGGTTGTCCGGTTGCAGGTGCAAAGCCTGTTCGAGTGCCAGTTGGGCTTTTTTCAATTCGGCGTTGTGCAGGTGCAGGCGGGCGAGCTGGTAATGCGACTCGGCGCTTGGCGGACCGTCCCCGAGCACCTGTTCCCACGCGTCGATGGCAATCTGCATCGGCCCGAAATACAAGCCAAGGTCATCGGGAGACAAGCCCAGCAACGCGTTTACGGTGGCGAACCGGACGGCCTGGTCATTGTCGTCCAGCAGCGGTCCGAGCAACAGGGCGCGCTGGCCGGTTGGCACCAGCCCGCCAATGCTGCCGATGGCGGCACGGCGCACATCGGGCGATTCACTGTGCAGATCGGCCTCCGCCAGTTTCAAGGCTAGCGGGCTCGGGTAGTTGGGCAGTTCGGCGTGCAGCCAGACGCGGCGCTTGGGCGACAGGTCCGGCCTACCCAGTTGCTGATAAAGCACCCGCGCGGCCCCAGGTTGTCCATTGCGGGCCTTTTCCAGGGCTTCACTGTAGCCACGCTTGATGGCCTCCGGGATTTGTGGAGTGGTACTGCGTAGCCATACCGCGACAAGACCAATCATCAACAGGACGGACAGGCTGAGAAGCAGATAGCGGCGAGGCGAGGGCATGCAGGCAATCCATAACCAGAAGCGTGAAGTGTCGCAAGCTTCGGTCAGGTGGAAGCTTGAGTCAAACCTTCTAGGGGTGTTCATTTGCCCTGTGGGAGCGGGCTTGCTCGCGAAGACGTCTGTAGCTTCGACATCTTATGAAGATGACCGGACGCCTTCGCGAGCAAGCCCGCTCCCACAATAGAGCAACTCAATATCCCAAGGTAGCCGTCATGGACCACAGCCGGACAAAAAAAGCCCCGCGTCCGAATACGGGCGCGGGGCAAAAAATTTGGCTGGTTGCGGCCAACCAAAGGAGCTCGGTTGAGCTGCGAAGGTCAGTTGCTGGCGACGGTTTCCGGTTTCCAGCCACCGCCCAGGGCCTTGTAGATCGCGACAATGCCGCGGTACAGGTCGACTTCGGCCTGGGCCTGGGTGTCTTCGGCGGCCAGGCGTTCACGCTGGGCGTCGAGCAGCACGAGGAAGTCCACGGTGCCTTCGCGGTAGCGAATCTCGGCCAGGTCGGCGGCGGCACGGCTCGATTCGCTCTGGCGGATCAACGAAATCAGGCGTTGTTGGCGCTTGCCGTAGTCGCTGAAAGCATTTTCCGACTCTTCCAGGGCCAGCAACACTTGCTGTTCGTAGGTCGCCAGGGCGCCGTCGGCCTCGGCACTGGCACCGCGCAAGCGAGCCCGCACGCTGCCCAGGTCGAAAGCCGCCCAGGTAATGCTCGGGCCCAGCGCCCAGGCGTTGGCGGCCGAGGAACCGATCTGTGAACCACGTCCGGCGGTGAAGCCCAGGAAACCGCTCAGGCTGACCCGGGGAAACAGGTCGGCCTTGGCTACGCCGATACGCGCCGTGGCAGCGGCCAGTTGGCGTTCGGCGCTGAGAATGTCCGGACGACGTTGCAGCAGCTCACCCGGGTCGCCGATAGGCAGGGCCTTGGCGATGGCTGGCAGTTGTTTGGGGCTCAGGTCCACGCTCAGCTTGTCGGGACGCTCACCCAGCAGCGTGGCGATACGATTGCGCTGACGCACCTGTTCGGCCTGCAGTTGCGGCACGCTGGCTTCCACCGAGGCCAGGCGGGCATCGGCGCGCACCACGTCGAGCTGGTCGCCGACGCCGGCATCACGCAGGCTTTCGGTGATCTTGCGCGAGTCCTGCTGGTTCTTCAGGTTGGCCAGGGCAATTTTTTCCCGCAGCTGGGCGCCGCGCAGTTGGCCGTAGGCATCCACCAGTTCGGCGATCATCGTCACCTGCAACTGATAGAGGTCGGCTTCAGCAGCCTGCTGGTCGGCGTCGGTGGCTTCCAGGTTGCGCTGGATGCGCCCGAACAGGTCCAGCTCCCAGGCCATGTCCAGGCCCAGATCGTAGCGCTCGGTGTTGACCCGGTCGGTGGTTTGCCCTGGAATCTGGCCTTTGCCCAGGTTGCTGCTGGCGCGGCTGGTGATGGTCGGCATGGCGTCATTGCTGGCGTCATCGCGAATCGCCCGTGCGGCCCGCAAGCGAGCGAAGGCCACGCGCAACTCACGGTTGCCTTCCAGGGATCGGGTTACCAACGCGTTGAGGGTCGGGTCGTCGAATTGCTGCCACCAGATGCCTTCGAAACGGGCTCGGTCGAAATTCTTCTGGCCGGCGGTGCCGTCGGTGGCGGTGGTGATGTTCGCCGCCTCCGTTTGCGGTGCCTTGTAGTCCGGGCCCACGGCGCAGGCGCTCAACGCCAGGACCAGCAAGCTCGGCACGAACGCTTTCAAACTCATTGTTGCGCCTCCAGTTTCAAAGCCCGGGCCGCTTTACGGGCCTCACTGCGCTCGACGAAGTTGCGGATCAGTACATAGAACACGGGGGTCAGCAGCAGGCCGAAGAACGTCACGCCAAGCATCCCGGAGAACACCGCCACACCCATGGCGTGACGCATTTCAGCACCGGCACCACTGGAGAACACCAGGGGCACCACGCCCATGATGAAGGCGAAGGAGGTCATCAGGATCGGCCGCAGACGCAGGCGGCAAGCCTCCAGCACGGCAGCCAGTGGGTTCATGCCCTCGAGCTGCTTATCCTTGGCGAACTCGACGATCAGAATGGCGTTCTTGCAGGCAAGCCCCACGAGCACGATCAAGCCGATCTGGGTAAAGATGTTGTTGTCGCCACCGGACAGGATCACCCCGGTAATCGCCGACAGCAGGGTCATCGGTACGATCAGGATCACCGCCAATGGCAGGCTCCAGCTTTCGTATTGCGCCGCGAGTACCAGGAATGCCAGCAGTACGCAGAGCGGGAACACGAACAGCGCAGTGTTGCCCGAGAGGATCTGCTGGTAGGTCAGGTCGGTCCACTCGTAGGTCATGCCGTTGGGCAGTTCATCCTTGAGCAGTTTCTCGATGGCTTTCTCTGCCTGGCCGGAGCTGTAGCCCGGGGCAGCGGCACCGTTGATTTCAGCGGTGATGAAGCCGTTGTAGTGCATCACACGGTCCGGCCCGGAGGTGTCGCTGACCTTGATGAAGGTCGCCAGCGGGATCATCTCGCCACGGTTGTTACGCACCTTGAGCTGGCCGATCTGGTCCGACTCGAGACGGAACTGCTGCTCGGCCTGGACGTTGACCTGGTAGGTACGGCCGAAGCGGTTGAAGTCGTTGGCATACAGCGAACCCAGGTAGATCTGCAGGGTGTCGAAGATGTCGCTGACGGCCACGCCGTGGGTCTTGGCTTTTTCACGGTCGATGGCGGCATCGACCTGGGGCACGTTCACCGTGTAGCTGGTGAACAGGCCGGCCAGTTCCGGCACGCTGCGGCTCTTGGTGATGATGTTCATGGTTTCTTTGTACAGCTCGTCGTAGCCCAGGTTGCCCCGGTCTTCGATTTGCAGGCGGAAACCACCGATCGTGCCCAGGCCCTGTACCGGCGGCGGCGGGAAGATCGCCATGTAGGCTTCCTGGATCTGCGAGTACTGGCCGTTCAAGGCACCGGCAATGGCGCCGGCCGACATGCTCGGGTCCTTGCGCTCCTCAAACGGCTTGAGGGTCACAAACACGATGCCGGCGTTCGGGCTGTTGGTGAAACCGTTGATCGACAGGCCAGGGAAGGCCACCGCGCTTTGTACGCCCGGTTGTTTGAGGGCCAGCTCGGACATGCGCTTGATCACGTCTTCGGTACGGTCCAGGCTCGCGGCGTCCGGCAGTTGGGCGAAAGCCACCAGGTATTGCTTGTCCTGGCCAGGCACGAAGCCGGTCGGCGTGGTGGAGAAGCCGAAGAACGTCAGCACCATCAGGCCTGCGTAGAGCAACAGGGCGATGCCGCTGCTACGGATCACGCGGCCAACGGTGCCCACATAGCCGTGGCTGGCACGTTCGAAGAACCGGTTGAACGGCCGGAACAGCCAGCCACCGAAGATCTTGTCGAGGAACTTCGAGAAACGGTCCTTGGGTGCGTCGTGGCTCTTGAGCAATACGGCGGCCAGGGCCGGCGACAGCGTCAGGGAGTTGACCGCCGAGATCACCGTCGAGATGGCAATGGTCAGGGCGAACTGTTTATAGAACTGCCCGGTCAAGCCACTGATGAATGCCGCCGGAATGAACACCGCGCACAGCACCAGGGCGGTGGCGATGATCGGACCGGTCACTTCGCTCATGGCGCGCTTGGTGGCCTCCACCGGGGTGAGCCCTAGCTCGATGTTACGTTCGACGTTCTCCACCACCACGATGGCGTCGTCCACCACGATACCGATCGCCAGTACCAGGCCGAACAGTGACAGGGCGTTCAACGAGAAGCCGAACAGGTGCATCACGGCGAAGGTACCGATCAGCGACACAGGAACCGCCACCAACGGAATGATCGAGGCGCGCCAGGTCTGCAGGAACAGGATCACCACCAGCACCACGAGAATCAGTGCTTCGAACAGGGTGTGGACCACCGCTTCGATGGAGCCGCGCACGAAGATCGTCGGGTCGTAGACGATGCTGTAGTCCATGCCGGCCGGGAAGCCTTTCTTCAGCTCCTCCATCTTGGCGCGCACGTCGTTGGAGATCTGGATGGCGTTGGAGCCTGGGCGCTGGAAGATCGGGATCGCGACCGCCGGCTGGTTGTCCAGCAGCGAGCGCAGGGCGTATTGGCTCGAACCCAACTCCACCCGGGCGATGTCCTTCAGGCGAGTGATTTCACCGTTGGCGCCGGAACGAATGATGATGTTCTCGAACTCTTCCTCATTGACCAGGCGACCTTGGGTATTGATCGAGAGCTGGAAGGCCTGGGCATTCGGGGCCGGCGGCGCACCCAGTGCACCGGCAGCCACCTGGCGGTTCTGCTCACGGATCGCGGTGACCACGTCGGTGGCGGTCAGGTTGCGCGAAGCGGTCTTGTTCGGGTCCAGCCAGACCCGCAGCGAATAATCACCCATGCCGAACAGTTGCACGTCACCCACGCCACCCAGGCGCGCCAGCTCATCCTTGATGTTGAGCAGGGCGTAGTTGGACAGGTAGAGCATGTCGTAGCGCTGGTCCGGCGAGGTCAAGTGCACGACCATGGTCAGGTCGGGCGAGGCCTTGTCCACCGTGATGCCGATCCGGGTCACTTCTTCCGGCAGCTTGGGCTCGGTGCGGGTGACGCGGTTCTGCACCTGCACCTGGGCGTTGTCCAGGTCGGTGCCCAGGGCAAAGGTGATGGTCAGGGTGATCTTGCCGTCAGCGGTGGACTGCGAGGACATGTACAGCATGTTCTCGACACCGGTGATGGCTTGCTCCAGGGGCGCGGCCACGGTTTCACCGATCACCTTGGGGTTGGCACCCGGGAAGTTGGCGCGTACCACCACGGTGGGCGGCACGACTTCCGGGTATTCGCTGATCGGCAACTGGAACAGCGAGATGGCGCCGGCGATCAGGATCAGCAGCGAAAGCACCGCTGCGAAGATCGGCCGCGAAATGAAGAACTGGGAAAATTTCATCTTGGATTCAGTCCCTTAACCGCGTGGGGTCGCAGCGGCCAGCTTGCCTGCCGATCCGGACGCTGCCTTGGAAGGCGCGCCTTGGGACAGGTTGCTGGCTTCGAGCGCTTTACGTTGTTGAGCCAGGGCGGCAATGGTTTCGTCGCTGGCCATCGGAATGGTTTCAGGCGTGACCGGTGAACCCGGACGAGCCCGTTGCAGCCCCTTGACGATGATGGTGTCGTCCTTGCTCAAACCGCTGCGCACGATGCGCAGGCCTTCGATCTTCGGCCCCAGCTCGACGGCGCGGTAGGCCGGTTTGTTCTCGGCGTCCATCACCAGCACGAATTTCTTGCCCAGGTCGGTGCCCACGGCTTCGTCGTTGATCAACACGGCGGAATAAGTGCCGCTGCCGACCAGCTTCAAGCGGGCATACAAGCCTGGGGTGTAGGCGCCGTCCTTGTTGTCGAATACCGCGCGGCCACGGATGGTGCCGGTTTGCGGGTTGACCTGGTTGTCGATGAAGTTCATCTGGCCCTGGTGAGGATTGCCGTCTTCGTTGGACAGGCCCATATAGACCGGCGTGGCCTGGCCGCGCTGGCCCTGGCGGGCGAGTTGGGTGTATTTGAGGAAGACGCGCTCATCGGCATCGAAGTAGGCGTAGACCTTGTCGGTCGAGACGACGCTGGTCAGGGGCGTGACGTCGGCGGTCACCAGGTTGCCGGCGGTGATTTCCGCCCGGCTGACGCGACCATTGATGGGCGAGGTGACGCGGGTGAAGCTCAGGTTCAGTTTCGCCAGGTCCAGCTGTGCCTGGATGGCGGCAGCGGCGGCGCGGGCTTCCTGGGCGGCGCTGGTGCGCGAATCCGCCAGCTCGGCGGAAATGGCATTGCTCTGACGCAGGCGTTCACCACGCTGGGCTTCGTTTTCGCTGCGGGTGGCGGTGGCGCGGGCCTGGGCCAGTTGGGCTTCGAGACGACGCACTTCAGCCTGGAACGGGCGTGGGTCGATCTGGAACAGCAGGTCGCCTTTCTTGACCAGCGCACCCTCGGTGAAGGCCACTTCGTCGATCTGCCCGGAAACCCTCGGGCGAATCTCGACGGTTTCCGGCGCTTCGAGGCGCCCGGTGAATTCATCCCATTCGTTAACCGGCTGCTCCAGCACCTTGGCGACACTGACTTTGGCAGGCGGCATGGACGCTGCCGTGTCGGGAGTCTTGCCGCAAGCGCTCATCACCAGCACCGCCAGCAGCGCGAGGGGAAAACGCAATTTTGAAAGTGAATGTTCCATGGATAGCATCCGCCAATGTATTGAGAATGGGCGGATGATGCGTGGCGCAACGCAGAGGAACGAATCGAATGAAGTAAAGGTAACTATCATTCGGAATGATATAAGCCATAGACGAGCCCCCTAGTACGGGGCTTTTCGTTAGGTGGCTATCATTCTGGTCGATAAACCACAGGTGTCAAATCGGCCAAGCCTTTATCGGTGAAAAATCTATTCCGGCAGGTAGACGGTGCGGATGCGCTTAAGTTCGCCGCTCGCGCGTAGGGCGTCAATAGCTTCACGCAAATCCTTGACCAATGTGGGCGAGCATTGCCTCGAGCACGCCAAGTAGAGATCGGCACTGCTGCCCACCGGGCTCATGAGCAGCTTGCGCTTGGACACCTTCGGCCAGATGTAGCGGCTCTCCGGAACGCCGTTGAACCAAGCATCGATGCGACCCATCAGCAGCAATTGCGCGGGGTTGTCGCCGATGGCCAGGGGATAGATCTGCTCGTTGCTGAACCCTTCGGTGCGCAGGATTTCCTCCTGGGCGCTGCCCAGGCCGACGCCAATCTTGCGGTAGGTTTCCCTGGCTTGGGCAAAGCTGTCCACCTGCCGCTCCAGGCTGAAGAACGCTCGCTCCATGGGCATGATCGACGCGATCCAGGTGAAGTGGCTTTCGCGGCCAGGTAGGCGCGACAAGGGCGCGATCAAGAAGTCATGCTCTTCACTGACATGTTTTTGAGCCCTGGCCCAGGGAAGCACATGGATCTTCACGGCATACCCAGCCTGGGTGATAGCCGCCACGGCGACGTCGCCAACGATGCCGTAACCCCTTGGATCGTTGACGAATGTCAGCGGAGGCGCGTCCAGAATGTGCAGTTCAACTACCGTGGGTTCGCTCCACGCGCACTGCACTACCAGCAGTGGCAGCAATAGACAAAGCCTGCAAAGCGCAGAGCCGGGACGATTCGAAACGCGTGCGGTCGAGCTCATGAACGATGACTTCAGGCATTGAAAGGTGATGCGCCTCGGCACGTGTGCTTGGCGCTGGAAGCCGCATCTGAAGGCCGGCTTCTCATGTGATGCGCAGAACCGATACCGGTTCGCCACGATCATTTTTATCGAGACACGCCAAGCGACTGTCTTGGGCCGGTCACGTTTACCTGACGATAGATCATCCGGTCGACATAAACCTTGAATTTTGCATTTCGACAACGGTTTCCAGGTTACTGAACCGAGGGCGTGCAACGGTCGCCGATCCCCATTGTAGGCACCGTCTGTCAGCGCCCAGCCTGTTATCTGTCAGTCCGCTCTTTTTATGCGTCTGGCCCTCTATCTAAACCTAGCCAGCGTCCCGCGACATTGCTTACCTTGGTCCTGCGAAGCGTAAAAGCAGGATGCAGGACAGCAACGATGAACAACGCTTGGGGCGAACATCAAGGTCACCCGCATTCAAGCGCGCGTCGGGATTGCGGACAACGCTTGAAGGCGACCCTGGAAGAATATGGCATTGCCCCTGTGGCTTTTGCCGAGTTGCTCGGTATCAGCCCGCAGTGCCTGACGAACTGGAGTGCGCGAGGCATACCCCGGTTGCGGATAGCACAGCTGGCGCGCTTGCTGAGTGTCAGTGAGGTGTGGCTGGCGACCGGGGAAGGGGAGCGGGCGGGCGATATGGGGCATCGGAAGTGATTGCCTTAACAACATAGGGAGAAGGGAAATATGGGCGCGCGCCTGACCTGGACCGGCCTGGACAGGCCATCCTTTGGAGGCTGATGGGGTATGCCATTCAACGTCGCCCCGTGCGCGTACTCACATCCACCCACACCGCCAACACCAGGATGCTGCCCTTGACGATCATCTGCCAGTAGCTATCCACGTCGAGCATGGACATGCCGTTGTCCAGGCTGGTGATGACCAGCGCGCCGAGGAGCGCGCCGTAGACGGTGCCGGAGCCGCCGCGCATGGAAGTGCCGCCGATGAAGCAGGCGGCGATGGCGTCGAGTTCGCCCATGTTGCCGGCCGAGGGTGAGCCGGCGGCCAGGCGCGCGGTATTGACCATGCCGGCGAGGGCGCACATCACGCCCATGATGCCGAAGATCCACAGCTTCACCGCCTGCACGTTGATGCCGGACAGGCGCGTGGCTTCCATGTTGCTGCCCACCGAATAGACCCGGCGGCCGAACACGGTCTGGCTGGTGACGTAGCTGAACACGCCCAGCAGGATCAGCAGGAGCAGCACCGGCACTGGAATGCCGTCGTAGCTGTTGAGGGTATAGACGAACCCGGCCAACACCGCGCCGATCAACACCACGCGCAATACGTCGCGCACCAGTGAGTGGGCCGCGAGGCCATGCAGGGCACGATTGCGTCGTTGCTTCCAGGTCAGGAAAAGGGTCAGGGCGAACAGCAGGATGCCGAGCCCGGTGCCCACAGTATGTGGCAAGTAACCTTGGCCGACATAGACCAGTTCCGGTGATACCGGAGCAATGGTGGTGCCGCCGGTCACGCCCAGCAGGATGCCGCGAAAGGCGAGCATGCCGCCCAGGCCGACAATGAACGAGGGGATGCGCAAGTAGGCGGTCATGTAGCCGTTGCACAGGCCAATCATCAAGCCGCACAAGGCCACCAGGCTCAGGTTCGCCAGCAGGGGAATGTGATAGACCACGTCCAGGATTGCCGCCAGGCCGCCGAGCAGCCCGAGCAATGAACCCACGGATAAATCGATCTCGCCGCTGATGATCACCAGCACCATGCCGCAGGCAAGGATCCCGGTGATGGACATCTGCCGCAGCAGGTTGGAGAGGTTGCGCGGGGTCACGAATCCGCCGTCGGTCTGCCAACTGAAGAACAGCCAGATCACCGCCACGGCAATCACCAGGGCGAGCATTTTGTAGCGGGAAAAGAGTTGTTTGACCTGATTCATCTACGCGGACTTCCGATCATTATTGTTATGGCTGAGCGCGGCGGCGAGCACCTGTTCCTGGGTGAGTTCTTGGTTGATGAAATCGCCGCGCAGTTGACCTTCGCCGATCACCAGGACCCGGTCGGAAACCCCCAGCACTTCGGCCAGCTCCGAGGACACCATGATGATCGACACGCCTTCGACCGCCAGCGCGCCCATCAGCTTGTAGATCTCGTATTTGGCGCCGACGTCCACGCCGCGAGTCGGCTCGTCGAGGATCAACACGCGGGGTTTGGTCAATAGCATCTTCGCCAGCACGGCTTTTTGTTGGTTGCCACCCGAGAGGCTGGTGATCGGCAGGAACGGGCTCGCCGTCTTGAGGTGCATGCGCGAGATTTCCCGGTCGATGCTGCCTAGCTCGGCTTCGGCATCGATGCGGGTCATCTTCGAATAATTGTCCAGCACTGCCAGGGTGATGTTCTGGCCCACTCCCAGGTCCGGGATGATGCCCTGGCGCTTGCGGTCCTCGGGGACCATGCACAGGCCGGCGCGGATGGACTTGAGCGGTGTGCGCGTGTCGACCTGTTGATCTTCCAGCCAGACTTCACCTTCATAGCGGCCGGGATAGGCGCCGAACAGTGCCGACACCAGTTCGGTACGACCGGCGCCGACCAGCCCGGCGATACCGAGGATTTCCCCGCGCTTGAGGACGAAGGAAATGTCGTCGACCCGTTTGCGCTTGGGGTTGTCAACGTCGTAGCAGGTGAAGTGGCGGGCCTCGAAAATCACCTCGCCGACGTCATGGGGTTCGGTGGGGTAGAGGTTGCTCATCTCCCGTCCGACCATCTGCGTGATGATCTTCGGGATGTCCATGTCGCTCATGGCGGTGGTGGCGATGTGTTTGCCGTCGCGGATCACTGAAATGGTGTCGCACACGGCGGCCACTTCATCGAGCTTGTGGGAGATATAGACGCAGGCGACGCCCTTGGCCTTGAGGTCGCGGATGATGTCCAGCAGCACCTCGATCTCCGAACGGGTCAGGGCCGAGGACGGCTCATCGAGAATCAGCAGGCGCGCTTGTTTGTTCAGCGCCTTGGCGATTTCCACCAGTTGCTGGTAGCCACCGCCGTACTGCGAAACCGGCAGCGACACGTTCATGTCGGGGACCTTGAGTTCGCGCATCAGCGCTTCGGCCCGGTGGATCATGGCCGGGTAGTTCATGCGCCCGCCGGGCAGTGTCAGCTCGTGGCCCATGAAAATGTTTTCCGCCACCGACAGGTCGGGGACGAGGGTGAGTTCCTGATGGATGATGACGATCCCGGCGGCTTCCGTTTCACTGATCGATTGTGCCTTGAGCGGCTGGCCGTCCCAGAGAATTTCACCGTCCCAGGTGCCGTAGGGATAGACCGCCGACAGGACTTTCATCAGGGTGGATTTGCCCGCGCCGTTCTCGCCGCAAAGGCCGACGCATTCCCCGGGCCTGACCTTGATGTCGATGCCGTTCAGGGCTTTGACACCGCCAAAGGTTTTGACGATGCCGTTCATTTGCAGCAGGTAGTCGGACATGGCGAAGGGCTCGTGAAAAGGGGCTCAAACGTAAGCAGGTGGGAACAGCCGTGGGGGCAGGCTCACCCTAAATGCCAGAGTTAAGCAGGTTCTTGTGGGAGCGGGCTTGCTCGCGAATGCGGTGGGTCAGCCTGACTGATATTGACTGTCCCACCGCTTTCGCGAGCAAGCCCGCTCCCACAGAGGTCACTGCCCGGCGATCTGTGCCTTGGTGTAGAACCCGTCCTTTTCCAGCAGGTCGATGTTGTCCTTGGTCAGCGGGGTAGGCGTGAGCAGGATGGTGTCGACTTTTTTGCTGCCATTGTCGTATTGCGAGCTGAAGGCAGGTTTCTCGTTGCGCGCCAGTTGCACTGAAAGCTTGGCGGCTTCGGAGGCGATCAGTTTCAGCGGTTTGTAGACGGTCATGGTCTGGGTGCCATCGATCACTCGCTTGACCGCCGCCAGGTCGGCGTCCTGGCCCGAGATCGGCACCTTGCCGGCCATTTTCTGTGCGGCCAGGGCCTGGATGGCGCCGCCGGCGGTGGCGTCGTTGGAGGCGACGATGCCGTCGATCTTGTTGTTGTTCCGGGTCAGGGCGTTCTCGACGATGCTCAAGGCTTCGGTGGGGTTCCATTCCTTGACCCATTGCTGGCCGACAATCTTGATATCGCCCTTGTCGATGGCCGGTTGCAGCACTTTCATCTGGCCTTCGCGCAGGACCTTGGCGTTGTTGTCGGTGGGCGCGCCGCCGAGCAGGAAGTAATTACCCTTGGGCGCCGCTTTCAGGACGCCGCTGGCCTGCATCTCGCCGACCTTCTCGTTATCGAAGGAAATGTAGGCGTCGATATCGGCATTGAGGATCAAGCGGTCATAGGACACGACCTTGATTCCGGCCTTCTTCGCCTCGGCGACGGCGTTGGTCAGCACGGTGGCGTTGAACGGCACGATGACGATCACATCGACGCCACGGGAAATCAGGTTTTCGATCTGCGAGATCTGTTTCTGTTCGTTGGCGTCGGCCGACTGGACGAAGACCTTAGCGTCGAGCTTTTCCGCCGCCGCGACGAAATAGTCACGGTCCCGCGACCAGCGTTCCAGGCGCAGGTCATCGATGGAAAAACCGATTTTCGGGTGCGCCGCATCGGCCATGACCGGAAGCGAGAGCAGGGCGAGGGCGCCGGCGAGCAGGGTGCGTTTGAAGCTTT
Organism: Pseudomonas fluorescens Q2-87; assembly: GCF_000281895.1. Classification (NCBI taxonomy): domain Bacteria; kingdom Pseudomonadati; phylum Pseudomonadota; class Gammaproteobacteria; order Pseudomonadales; family Pseudomonadaceae; genus Pseudomonas; species Pseudomonas fluorescens. Next base: position 2,832,060 of record NZ_CM001558.1, read on the forward strand.
TCATGGTGGTGCGTCCTTTTATTGTTGTTTGAAAGACACTGCCTGACGATGAGCGTGGTGCGGATAGAACTGTAGAGAGTCGCCGAGCGCTGTGGGCAGAGATTTGTCGCGAGAATGTAACAACCCACTTTGGCGAATCAGATAAATCAAGGTCGTTTTTTCCGGGGGGCTGCTTCGCAGCCCAACGGGATAAATCCCCTCGCCACAGCTCAGTCTATTGTCAGGGGAAGATGAACCGGTTGACGACGTTTTCCAGCATCTCCTGGCGACCGCTGACGGCCTGGGGATTCAACTCGTTGGCAAAGGCATGCTCGGCCAGCGAAGCGAGGCTGAACTCTCCGGCCAACACCGCCTGGCCGAACGGTTGCTGCCAGCCGGCGTAGCGTCGATCTTTGAATGCTTGCAGTTGATCGTCCTGCACCATGGCCGCTGCGCGCTCCAACGCCAGGGCCAGGACGTCCATGGCGGCGACGTGGCCGTGGAACAGATCGATGTCGTCCAGGCTCTGGCGCCGAACCTTGGAATCGAAGTTGAATCCACCATGGGTGAAACCGCCGGCCTTGAGGATCTCGTAGGTGGCGAGGGTCATCTCTTCGACGCTGTTGGGGAACTGGTCGGTGTCCCAGCCGTTCTGCGGGTCGCCCCGGTTGGCGTCGATGCTGCCGAAGATGCCCAGGGAGACGGCGGTGGCGATCTCATGGTGGAAGCTGTGCCCGGCCAGGGTTGCGTGGTTGGCCTCGATGTTGACCTTGATTTCTTTTTCCAGGCCGTACTGTTGCAAGAAACCGAACACCGTGGCGCTGTCGTAATCGTATTGGTGCTTGGTCGGCTCCTGGGGCTTGGGCTCGATCAGCAAATCACCCTTGAAGCCGATCTTGTGTTTGTGTTCGACCACCATGGCCATGAAGCGACCCAGTTGCTCGCGCTCACGCTTGAGGTCGGTGTTGAGCAGGGTTTCGTAACCTTCACGGCCACCCCAGAGGACGTAGTTGGAGCCCTTGAGACGCTGGGTGGCGTTCATGGCGCTGAAAACTTGGGCAGCGGCGCAGGCGAATATCTGCGGGTCCGGGTTGCTGGCGGCGCCTGCGGCGAAGCGCGGGTTACTGAAGCAGTTGGCGGTGCCCCACAACAATTTGATCCCGGTCTGCTCTTGATGGCGCTCCAGATGATCGACCATCTGCGCGAAGTGGTTGCGGTACTCCTTCAGTGAGTTGCCTTCGGGGGCGATGTCGGTGTCGTGGAAGCAGTAGTAATCGATGCCCAGTTTGGAGAAGAACTCGAAGGCCGCTTCGGCCTTGCCGATGGCCAGTTCCATCGGGTCCCCGCTGCGCTGCCACGGGCGCTTGAAGGTGCCGGCGCCGAACACGTCCGAACCCGGCCAGACAAAGGTATGCCAGTAGCAGACCGCCATGCGCAGGTGCTCGCGCATGGGTTTGCCGAGGATCAGCTTGTCGGCGTCATAGTGGCGGAAGGCAAGGGGTGAGGCGCTGGCGGCGCCCTCGTAGCGAATCTTGTCGACACCGGGGAAGTACGGCATGGGCGGTTTCCTTATTGTTCTTGGCGGTGACTCGATACTAACGCCGGCCCCAGCGCCGCTGATTATGAAAATCACCAAGGCGCAGTGCGATTTTGAGTATTGAGATTCACCCGCCCGGCGCCTAGTCTGTGTCGATCGGCCCAGGATAAACGACCATGAAGACCGTCCCGCCCGTCCACCGCATCGCACTGTTGTTCAACGGCAGTAAGATCTATGACCGCGGCATCATCAGTGGCATCGGCAACTACTTGAGCAGCACGCGCGCCTCTTGGGACTTGTTCCTTGAAGAGGATTTCCTTTGCCGCCTCAAAGGCATCGAGCGCTGGCAGGGCGACGGGATCATTGCCGACTTCGATGACCCGCTGATCGGCGAGGCGCTGGCCGGGATCAAGTTGCCCGTGGTGGCGGTGGGTGGTTCCTATCAGGATGAACGCGCTTATCCGAAGGGCATTCCCTATGTCGCCACCGATAACGATGCGCTGATGAAGCTGGCTTACGAGCACCTGATCGAGGCCGGGCTGACCCGTTTTGCCTGCTTCAGCCTGCCTGAAGCACAAGCCAATCGCTGGGCCCAGGAAAGGGAAAAGGCTTTTCGCCGGCTAGTGCAACGCGATGGACTGCCCGCCGAGGTCTACCGTGGCATGGGCACCAGCGCACCGCTCTGGGACAGCGCCGTCGAACAACAGATCGCCTGGCTGCAAAGCCTGCCCAAACCCATCGGCATCATCGCCGTCAGTGACGCCCGCGCCCGGCAGTTGCTGCAAGCCTGCCTGACCGCCGGAATCGCGGTGCCGGAGCAGGTGGCCTTGATCGGCATCGACAACGACCCCCTGACCCGCAGCCTGACGCGGGTGCCGCTGAGTTCGGTGATCCAAGGCACCGAAACCATGGGCCGGACCGCCGCGCGCCTGCTCCACCAAATGTTGCACGGCATGCCATCTACGGGCACGCAGATTCTGGTGCCGCCGGATGCAATCAACGTGCAGGTATCGAGCCTGCACCAACCGTTGGGCAATCCCTATGTGATGCAGGCGCTGTTGTTCATTCGCCAATACGCCTGCCAAGGTATCAAGACCGCCCAGGTGGCCGCGTATGTGGGGATATCGCGCTCGTCGCTGGAATCACACTTTCGCAAGGAGCGCGGTTGCAGCGTTCACGATGAGATCCTGCGCTTCAAACTGGCGGCCGCCGCCAGCGGACTGGAAAATACGGATGCGCCAATTGCCGATATCGCCCTGGGCTGCGGTTTCAAATCGGCCCAGTACCTGCACACGGTCTTTCGTCGGGAGTTTGGTTGTACGCCGAGGGAGTATCAGCAGGGGGCTGTTGCAGTGAATCAATGAGCCGATGTGGCGGGCTGCATTCGTTTAAGTGACACTGCGCCGAATTGCTCTCGTGGCGAGGGAGCTTGCTCCCGCTCGGCGGCGCAGTCGTCGTAAAACCGGTACATGCGGTGCATCAGGTAAACCGTAGTGACTGGTTTGGGGCTGCTTCGCAGCCCAGCGGGAGCAAGCTCCCTCGCCACAGGTTTTTGTATGAGTTTCACGGTAACAGCATTAACGCGGTGAAGTAATCCAAGGCCTGTCTCGGATGAGCAGGTTGCGTGATCGAATTGTTAGGGACGAGCTCAATGGCGTTAAGAGTGCTGGTGGTCGGCGGCTACGGAAATTTTGGCAGCATTGTTTGCCGGCATCTGGCGGCGATGCCGGGTGTGGACCTGGTTATTTCGGGGCGCGACCCGCACAAGTTGCTGCGCAAGGTCGATGAGTTGAAAGACCAGTGGGGCACGGTCTGTGAAAGTTGGTGCGGCGACGCCATGGGGGCACCGTTCAAAACGGTCCTGGAGGCGCTGGACATCCAGCTGGTCATCCATACCGGTGGTCCATTCCAGGGGCAGTCCTATGCGGTTGCCGAGAGTTGCATCGACGCGGGTGTGAACTATTGCGACTTGTCTGATTCCAGGGCGTTTGTCACTGGCATTGGCGCGCTCGATGCCCGGGCCCGGCAGGCGGGCGTGGCGATCCTCAGCGGTTGCAGTTCCGTGCCGACGCTGTCCGCCGCGATCATCGATCAGCAGCGCCATCGTTTCATGCGCATTGAATCGATCGAACATGGCATTTCCTCGTCGGCCAAGATGCCTGGGCTGTCGACCATCGAAGGGGTACTGGCCTACGCGGGCAAACCGATCAAGCAACTCAAGGACGGCCAGGTGCACGAAGTCCTGGGATGGCAGGACCTCAAACTTCGTAGAATGGCGCACCTGGGCACGCGGGTATTGGCTAACGTCGATGTGCCGGACCTCGATATCTTTGCCAGCCGCTACGGTGCCCAGACGTTGAGCTTCAAGGCCGGCGCGGGCCTGAAGCTGGCGGGCGTTGCCAATTACCTGCTGGCCCAGGCAATGCGGGTGGGCATGGTGCGCAACCATCTCCCTTGGGCTGCGAGGCTTCACCGTTGCGGACTATGGTTCGAGCGGTTTGGCGATGGCAAGAGCGCGATGTACATCGATGTCCATGGCATCGGCGTCGATGAAAAACCACTGTCCATGACGGCCCAGCTCACCGCGTTGAACGACAAGGGCCCGGAAATCCCCAGTTGCGCAGCCGTAGCCCTGGCCGCGAAAATCGCCCAGGGCTACGTGCCCGAACCTGGTGCCCGGGCTTGCGTGGGTGAAATCACCGTCGACGAATACATGGCTGCCATCAACGATCCGCAGAACCTCAGCCTGTCCGTGCACTTCTCTGGCGAGCCGGGTTGACGATGCTCTACCTGTCCCTGAAATACATCCATATCATTGCCGCGATTTTCCTGTTCGGCTTCGGCATGGGTTCCTATCTCTACTTGATCGCCGCCAGTCGCACCGGCAATCCCCAAGTAATTGCCCATGTGGCAAGGACGGTCGTGCAGTTCGATACCTGGATTACCACGCCCGCAGGGTTCATCCAGATCATCAGCGGTTACTGGCTCATGAAGCTGGCCGGGCTTTCCCTGACCACGGCATGGGTCGCGACTTCGCTGATTATTTTCTTGTGCGTGGGGTCGCTCTGGCTTCCAGTCCTGGTGCTACAGAAACGGCTATATGTGATGGCGTCGAGCGTGGCCTGGCATGAGCAAAGGGGTAGGGGTTGGACGAATCTGTGAGTTCGGCATAAACGTGGTCTACATAGCGCCTGGTAATCCGGGTAATACCCGTGTCCAGCTAAAAGAACGTGCCGAATCAATGCTCGACTGCAATGACTTAAGGACCTGAGCCGAACGATGAACGATGACCCCCACGCGCTGTATATACGCTTCCAGTCCCCTGATCCTGGCATAGGGCCACGCGTCCAGGCGCCGATGCTCCCCCAGGAGCAGGCCATGGCTCGGTGGCATGCGGCCGGGCATCGTTTCAGTTGGCTAGAGGTGCTGGTGCCGCCACTGTGTTTTGGCCCGATTCTGCCGCCCCTCGCGTTGCTGCCGGGTCTGTTGGCTTATCAAGCGCTATTGGCTCCAAGCCTGGATCTGGATGGCATCGTCGGGCAGTCCTTTGGCTGGCTGGCGGTGGTCACGTTGCTCTTCACGATGCTTTGGGGCCTGCGCAATTTTTTGCGGGACAAGCACGACCCGGTGAAGCGCTATTGGCAGTCCATGCCGGCTCAAGGCGTGGTCGAGCTTGAGCAGCATGACCTGGTGTCCGGCATCAGCCTGTGGTCAAACGACTTTGATCCGGACTGCAATACCCTCCTGCGCTGGGCCAACGGCAAGCTGGAATCCGTGCAGGACAGCGGTGTGTTGCAATGGATCCTGGCCAGGACGATGGCAGGGCATTGGCTGATATTCAAGGAAGAGTATCCGGGCGACTTCTGCTACGGACCGGTTGGCCGGATGCCCGAGGCGAAAAAGCAATTGCAACCCTGCCAGCAACTGGCGATTGCGTTCGCTCCCGGTACCAACCTCCCACTGGGCCGACGTTTCGACGGCTCGCCGATACCGATGGTGAATACGCCGTACTGGATGTCTGTCAATGAGCTCAAGCGCCTTGCCGAGGCCGCCCATCACTGGATGTTCTTTGCGCCAGATCGCTATGCCGTGGTCAATGATCAGGATGCCGCCTGGGTGCAGCGGATGGTGGACAGGGCACAAGCCAGTGTCGGGCCCCAGCCGGCGCGATGAGTCCCGCCGCTGATCACGGTTGATCCGCTTCAGTTCCGGTTCACTTTTCGTCGTGGAGCCACGTGTCCACCACCCGCCGATCCAGTTCCTCCCACTCAGCCATGCCCAATACCCGGGTGGTGTTCAGCCCGCGTAGATAGCCGCGCAGTTGATTAGCTGTGGCCCGCTTGAATTCCGGGTCGGGTTCGGTGCTGCTCAACAGCACGCTTTCGTACTGGATCAGGTACTCGGCCACCCGCTCACGGAAGTCGGGCAATACCGCGTCGCGAATCAAATCAAACGTTCTCATGGTTAGGCCTCATCAGTCTCACTCAGCTTGCAACTATTGCTATGAGTAATAGTGACCATTACCAAATGCAAGTTCTGCTTTGCCGACAATCATCGGAAAATCAGCGCCATCGAACTTGCAACCCAGTTTTTTTATTTTCAGGACCCAACCCATGCGCTCTTTATTTTTGCTTCCCATGGCGTTTGCCTCGTTGCTGTTGGCCGGATGTGCCTCCGCGCCGAACGACCCGACCCTGACTTTGCAAACCAGCAAGAGCCCTGAACAGTATGCTGATTGCGTCGTTCCGAAATTGCAGGGCAGCGCATTGAACCCAATGGTTTCGCAGACTCAGCGCAGTTACCGCATCGTGGTGCCGAGCAAGATCTCGGCGGACAACGTGCTGGAGGCCTACAAGGCCGGGAACGGCGGCAAGGTATTCGTCTACGAACGCCATTTGCTGGCTTCGAACCTTCTGCCTTCGAGTTTTGAGCGCGCCGCCCAAGACTGCATCTGACCGGCCCGCAAACGCTTTTCGCAGTGCTCCTTTGGTTGGCCGCAACCAACCAATTCTTTGCCCCGCACCGTATTCGGTGGCGGGGTTTTTTTTGTCCGCTTGGTCAGCCTGCCGATCAATAATCCTTTGTAGAAGCGGGCTTGCCCGCGAAGAGGCCTTCACATTCAGCACTGATGCCAGCTGACCCAACGCCTTCGCGGGCAAGCCCGCTCCCACAGTGTTTCAAGGTTTAGATTTGACGCCTCGCTGCAGAATCGGCATATTTTGCGCGTTTGTGATCATTGGTGCTCGTTTATGCAGGTTGTACAGTCATGACTTCAACTCACGAAGCGTTTCCCGGTGAACGTCAGCAATTGATCAGCGAGCGTCTTGCCCGCTACGGCCGAGTGATAGCGGCCGACCTGGCCAGCGAACTCAACGTGTCGGAGCATTCGATACGGCGCGACCTGGGCGCGTTGGCAGCGGCGGGGGTGTGCAAGCGCGTCTATGGCGGCGCGATCCTGTTGCCCGCGGCCGAACGGCCGATGGAAGTGCGCGTACGGCAGGACCCCGCACGCAAAGGCAGCCTTGGCCAGGCCGCGGCGTCGTTGCTACGGGCGGGCCAGCATGTGTTCATCGATGTCGGCTCGACGAACCTGGCGATTGCCTGCGCCATTGATCCGCAACTGCAACTGACCGTCACCACCAACTCGCCATTGATTGCGGTGCAATTGATGAAATTGCCGCGGGTCGAAGTCATCCTGTTGGGAGGCCGCTTGAACACGGTCGCCGGTGGTGTGATCGGGCTGACAGCGGTTCAGCAGCTTCGGCAATTCAGTTTTGACCTGTGCTTTCTCGGCGCTTGTGCCATCGATCCGGACAACGGCGTCACCGCTTTCGGCCTGGAAGACGCTGAGTTCAAGCGCGCAGTCGTCGCGGCAAGCGGTCAGGTGGTGGCGGCGGTGACCAATGAGAAGCTGTCCAGCGTGGCACATTATCAGGTGGCGTCGTGCGAAGAGGTCGCCGCCCTGGTGGTGGAACATGACGCGCCGCACGAGCGGCTGGAGCCGTTCTTCGGCCGGGTTTCCCAGGTGGTGACGACCACTGAAGAGCCTTAGTGCGGGTGGCAACAGGTTGGAGCGACTGCGCCAGTGGCAATGACAAATAAACGGATACGCGACGATCCCATTGTCCGCGACATGAATTACCGCTAGTTTGCTGCCCCTGCATAAGTACAAAAATCAGGAGTCATCGATGCAACCGATTCGTCTCGGTCTGGTGGGCTACGGCAAGATTGCCCAGGACCAACACGTTCCAGCTATTCTCACCAACCCCGCGTTCCAACTGGTGGCTGTGGCCACGCAGGGGCAGCCTTGTGCCGGGGTGGAGAACTTCCGCTCCCTGGGCGAGCTGCTCGACCACGGTCCGCAAGTCGATGCGATTGCGTTTTGCACGCCACCGCAAGGTCGATTCGCGCTGGTGCAGCAGGCGCTGGCGGCGGGCAAGCACGTGCTGGTGGAAAAGCCGCCATGCGCCACGTTGGGTGAAGCAATGGCGTTGGTGGATCAGGTCCGCGAGCAAGGCGTCAGCGGTTTGTTCGCCTGGCATTCGCGGTACGCGCCGGGCATCGAAGCCGCCCGCGACTGGCTGGCGGGCCGCACATTGCAAAGCGTACAGATCGATTGGAAGGAAGACGTGCGCAAGTGGCACCCGGGCCAGGCGTGGATCTGGCAACCCGGTGGGCTGGGTGTGTTCGATCCAGGCATCAACGCCTTGTCGATTGCTACCCATCTGTTGGCACTGCCGTTGTTCGTCGAGTCGGCGGAATTGCGCGTGCCGGACAACTGCCAGTCGCCGATTGCCGCCAGTATCAAGATGGCTGACGCGCGCCACCTCGATATCCGGGCCGAATTCGATTTCGATCACGGTCACGACGAGCTCTGGAGCATCGAGATTCGTTGCACCGAAGGCGTCCTGCGCCTGGACAATGGCGGCGCCCTGTTGAGCATCGATGGCGTGCGCCAGGTGGTTTGCGAGGAAGGCGAGTACGCGGCGGTGTATCGGCATTTCCAACGGCTGATTGCCGACAAGACCAGCGATATGGACTTGCAACCGTTGCGGCTGGTCGCGGACAGCTTTTTCGTCGGCAGTCGGACGTTGGTCGAGCCGTTCTACGATTAACCCAAAGGAACCGCTGTTGAACGAACACACCTTGTCCATGCGCCTGGAGCGCGTGGCTGCGCACATGCCGGCGGGCGCGCGGCTGGCCGACATCGGCTCGGATCACGCTTACCTGCCGGTGGCATTGGTGCGCCGAGGCGCTATCTCGGCGGCGGTGGCCGGTGAGGTGGCCTCGACGCCGTTTCACGCCGCCGAGCGCACTGTGAGCGAGAACGACCTGGACCAGCAGATCAGCGTGCGCCTGGCCGATGGCCTTGCGGCAATCGAGCCTGAGGATGGGGTCAACGTCATCAGCCTCTGCGGCATGGGCGGCGAGACGATCCGCGACATCCTCGACAACGGCAAGGCGCGGTTGAGCGGCCGGGAACGCCTGGTCCTGCAACCCAATGGCGGCGAGCAGCCGCTGCGCCAATGGCTCATGGAAAACGGCTACCGCATCCTCTGCGAGGAATTGCTGCGGGAAAACCGCTTCTATTACGAAATCATCGTCGCCGAACGTGCCGGGCCGGTGGTAATGTACACCGACGAGGAGCTTTACTTCGGTCCGCTACAGATGCAGGCGCGCAATCCTGCATTCTTGGCAAAGTGGCAGCGCTTGCTGCGGCAGAAGCAAAAGACCCTCGCCAGCTTCGCCAAAGCACGGCAAGCCGTGCCCGAAGAGAAGTTGCAAGACATTACGCGTCAGGTCCGGTGGATTAGCCAACTGCTGGCTTGAGCCCCCGGGTACCCTTATCGGCCTGCCACCGGGTAGTGCTTGATACGACACGCGTAATCCTTGCCATCGCCCTTGCAAATGCCATCCAGGTACCGGTAATCCACTTTCACTGACTTTCCTTTCCCGGGCCATTGACGGCGCGGGAGGGTGGCTTGGTAATCGGCGGTTTCTGGAATGAAGCTGAGTGTTGTCCCTACCGTCGGGCATTCCACCGTAGAGGATTTCGGGCTGGCTTTGAGCACCTGCGCCTGGAGCTGCGGATAGGGTCGTTTCTGAACCTCGATGATGCGCAGTTCCATATGGCAGATTTGCCAAGTGGATGCCTGGACGGGCTCGCACAGCAGGGGGAGCGGCAGGGTAATCAGTCCGATGCAGGCTGCGCGAATGTTCATGATTGCCCTGTTTGAGTACTGACGTTGGCGAATCATAGCCCGGTATTGTTGTGGTTGGCAGGGTAGTGGCACTATGCCTTTAATCTTGAAGGCCAATCCAAGGAAGTGACCCATGTCCGGAATCCAAAATGTCGCGTCAGCATTTCGCGAATTCATGCAATCGTGGGAAGAGGACCGAAAATACCTGCCGTCATCCATCAGTGCCCTGGCTAATGGCTTCGAGGGCTGGTTGAAGTTCGAGTTTTATTTCTGGCTGATCCACGCCCGTAAGCTTCGCGGTCCCGATCGCGAGCTGGCCGATGTTGGCGTCGAGTATAAAGTCGCGCTTGATCAGCGCTGGTCGCAGATGGACATCGGTACCAAGCAGTGCGATCTGTGGATCCGCGACCAGGATGAAAAGCGCTTTCACTTCATCGAGCTCAAGACGCCTTTCGCCAATGCCAACCAGGGCAAGATGTTTGAAAGTGCGGCCAAGGATTATTGGTACATGACCCGATTGAAAGCTCAGGCGGAGAGAGTCGCCAGCGGCAGCGTGATTATCTTTGGCGTGAACTTCGGCAAGGAGCGTTGGGACGAGCATCTGCAGCGGATCGAGGGATACGCCGGCTATGTTGAACACTCAACCAAGGCCTCCGACACGGTGCCGGGCGTGGAGGGGCTGAGGTGGGCGGTTCTGACCATGCATTACCCCGAGTTGGGCGCCGGTGCCGAGGATTGCGCACCCGCATCTGCCCTGCGCAATCTCCCAGCCTGACACCGTGCTTGTGTGGCGAGGGAGCTTGCTCCCGCTGGGCTGCGTAGCAGTCCCCAACCGGCGCTTGGATCAACCTGAGCCACCGCGTGGCCAGGTTTTAGGGCCGCTTCGCGCCCCAGCGGGAGCAAGCTCCCTCGCCACGGGGTTGTGTGGGGGGCGTGGTTTTTTGGGTGGACCGTGCGGCCCGACGGGGATGAATCCCCTTGCCATAGGGATTTTATCCTTGCTTCGAACCCCCGCCAATCTGCCAGACATAGGGCGGTTCCGTACCGTTGATTTCCCAGTCACCGATGATGCGTTCCTTGTAGATCAATGGGTTGTGCGAAGCCGCGGTGCGGGCGTTGCGCCAGTGGCGGTCGAGGGCCTTGCTGGTGCTGGTGGCCGACGCGCCGAGTGCGTTGAACAGGTCGCTGGTGGCGCGTAGCACCAGGTCAGAGATGACCACCTGGGCTTGGGCTGACTCCAGTTCGGCGGCGATATTGGCGGTGTGCTCGGTCTCCGCGTTCTGGCTGAAACGGCTTTCGTAGGCGCGTTGGGCGGCGCTCGCAGCGTGCAGGGCGGTGGCTTGGGCAGCGTAGACCTGGGCCGACGCCTTGCCGATCACTTGCTGCACCTGGACATCCTGGCTCACCTCGCTGGCATTGCCGGTGCTGAAGATCCGCGTGCGCTTGCGCACCTGATCGGTGAAGTCGTGGACGGCGGCGCGGCCGGCACCGGCCAGCACGGCGAGCAAGACCAGTTGATAGAACGCCGTCTGGTATTTGAAGCGGGTAGAGAAATCGATGAGGTTTTGCGCTTCGACCACTGCGTTTTCGAATACCGAAGTACCGCTGCCGGTGGTGCGCTGGCCAAAACCATCCCAGTCGTCGCTCTGCTTGACGCCAGGCTGATGCACCCTGACGGCGGCAATCACGTCGGCGCCGTTGTCGTCGCGCTGGGCGTACAAGTCTATCCAGTCGGCGAAGATGCTGCCGGTGCTGTAGTACTTGGTGCCGTTGGCGACCCACTGATCACCATGACGGGAAATGCGCGTGCCGACCTCGCCGATTTTCACAGCGCCGATTTCAGTCCAGGCGTTGCCCACCAGGTCGCCATCGACGAAGCGCTTGAACCAGGTGTCTTGTGGGCTGGTGGCGTGGGCGTTGAGGCGGTCTTCGACAAAGGCGAAGTGGCCGCGCAGGGCTTGGGGCAGGTTGGAGTCGGCCTCGGCCAGTTCAATCAACAGTTGCAGCAATTGCGGCAACGAAGCCCCGGCACCACCGTACTCAAGTGGTACCCGGACGGCGCCAAACCCCGCGTCCTTCAGCCATTTCACCGCTTCGAACGGCAGGCTGCGCGTTTGTTCGCGCTCCAGCGCGCCGGCCTGGATGCGCGCGAAGATCGGCCGGAACCGTTCGGCCAAGGCCTCGTAGTCAGTGCCAATGGAAAGAGTCGGTGGCAGTTGTTGTTGCTGTGCGGTCATGGCGATGTTCCTTCTAATGAACGGCTGGGCGGGCAGGGGCGAAACCTGCCGGTGCCAGCGGTCATTGCACAGTCCATGCCCGAGGCCCAAAGCCCCGTAAAAGCGGGGCCTGCGCGGCATTCATCGGCCAATGGGCTGTCCCGCTGCGGGACAATTTGTCCGGCCACTGTGTGCCAGGCAACAGTTTGCTTCGTGGGTATCGGCGTGCGGGGTGTTGGCCCGCCAACAGTGGATCAGCAGCCTGTCTGTCGAGCGACAGTATCCACATTCAACAACTTCTTATAACCCATTGAATATCAACGAAATATCCAACTGGCACGGTTGCTGCTCTATCCCTTGTGCAAACGCTGAAGTGGCGTCTTCCGGTGCGGGGTAAGTGATGAGCAAGCAATTCAAAGTGGTCGCGGTATCAGGCAGCGTGCAGCAACCGTCGCGCACGCTGGTTCTGCTCACAGCCCTGGTGGAAAGGCTCGGGCAACAACTGCCGGTGCAGGTTCGATGGATCGAGCTGGCCAAGGTCGGCCCGCAGTTCGCCGGGGTGTTGCGTCGCGAAGCGTTGCCCGCGGCCGTGCAGGAGGATCTGCACGCGATTGAGACCGCCGATCTGCTGATCGCTGCAACGCCCGTTTACCGAGCCTCTTACACCGGCCTGTTCAAGCACCTGTTCGATTTCGTTCATCACGAAGCCCTCAAGAACGTACCGGTGCTGTTGGCCGCGACCGGAGGCTCCGATCGCCACGCCTTGATCATCGACCATCAGCTGCGGCCGCTGTTCGGATTCTTCCAGGCCCTCAGTCTGCCGGTCGGGGTGTATGCCTCGGAAACCGATTTCACCGAATACCGGATCTCCAGCACGCAGGTGCTGGAGCGCATCGAGCGCGCCGTCGAGTCGGCGCTGCTGAGCCTCGTCCCGGATACCCGGCGCAACGTCAGCGCCGCCTGACCCTTTTTCTTTCAACGAGCCGTGGAGTACATGCATATGAGCCAGGACATCAAATTTGCCTACTGGGTGCCCAACGTCAGTGGCGGGCTGGTGGTGAGCAAGATCAAGCAGCGCACCGACTGGGGGATCGATTACAACCGCAAGCTTGCGCAGATCGCCGAAGAGGCCGGCTTTGACTACGCCCTGACCCAAGTCCGTTTCACCGCCGGCTATGGCGCCGAATACCAGCATGAGTCCGTGGCGTTCAGCCACGCCTTGCTGGCTGCCACCACGCGCCTGAAAGTCATCGCAGCGGTGTTGCCCGGGCCGTGGACGCCGGCGGTGTTGGCCAAGCAGATCGCGACCATCGACCAACTGACCGCAGGCCGCGTGGCGATCAACGTCGTGTCGGGTTGGTTCAAGGGCGAGTTCACCGCCATTGGCGAACCATGGCTGGAGCACGATGAGCGCTATCGTCGTTCCGAAGAATTCATCACCGCCGTCAAGGGCATCTGGACCACCGACAATTTCACCTTCCGCGGCGACTTCTACCGTTTCCATGACTACACCCTCAAGCCAAAACCGCTGCAGCAGCACCCGGAAATTTTCCAGGGTGGCAGCTCACGTGCAGCCCGGGACATGGCCGCACGGGTATCGGACTGGTATTTCACCAACGGCAACACCGTGGAAGGCGTCAAGGCGCAGATCGATGACATCCAGGCGAAAGCCGCGGCCAACAACCACAAGGTCAAGGTCGGCATCAACGCCTTTGTCATTGCTCGGGACACCGAAGAAGAAGCACGGTCGGTGCTGGCCCAGATCATCGACCAGGCCGATCCCGAGGCCGTCAATGCCTTTGGCGATGCGGCGAAACAGGCCGGCAAATCCAGTCCGGAAGGCGAGGGCAACTGGGCCAAGTCCAGCTTCGAGGATCTGGTGCAGTACAACGACGGCTTCAAGACCAACCTGATCGGTACGCCGCAGCAGATCGCCGAACGCATCATTGCGCTCAAAGCCGTGGGCGTCGACCTGGTGCTCGCCGGCTTCCTGCACTTCCAGGAGGAAGTCGAGTATTTCGGCCGCAAGGTCTTGCCGCTGGTGCGTGAATTGGAACAGCGCAACGCAACGGCGAAAACGGCGGCGGTCGCGTAGGCGCGGGAGGAAGCATGGGCACGTTCACCGACACCCCCGACGAGGCTCCGGCCGGTCTGCCCCAGTGGCTGGTGCGACAGGCGCATCGGCACGGCACGGACATCGCGCTGCGCCATAAATACCTGGGCATCTGGCAAGTGCGGACCTGGCGGCAGGTGGCCGATGAGGTGCATCGCCTGGCAATCGCCTTGCAGGCTCGGGGTTTCTCAGTGGGCGCGACCTTGACCATCATCAGCCGGCCCAGGCCGCAAGCGCTGCTGGCGGCATTGGCCGCGCAGTGGCTTGGCGGTGCGGCGAGTCTGTTGGATCCGTTGCAACCTTCAAGCGAACAGGTGCCATTGCTCGCAGCGATCCAGCCGGAGTTCGTGCTGGTTGAAGGCGTGGAGCAAATGCATCGGTTGCGAGCAGCCGGGATATCGCCGCGAGTGATCACGTATCTCGACAAGCGCGGCTTGGCCGATTCGCTGCTGTTTGCTGGTGCGCAGCACTACCAAGGGTTGATAGCAGAACCGCCCGCCGATGAGCTGGCGGTGCCAGGACCGGCACAACATACGGCCTTCGTGTTTTATCGCTGGGCTGCGCAGGCCATCGAGCAGCAACGCGTCAGCCACGGCGAGCTGTTGCAAGAAGGCCTGCGGTTGGTGGAGCGCGAAGGACTGGGGCGGCAGGAGGAGGCGTTGGCGGCGCGGGCTTTCGCGTCGGCCGGCCAGGCACGTTATCTGTTGGCGCCTTGGCTGATCGCCGGTTTTCGCCTGAATTTTCCAGAGAACCTGGCAACTCGCGACCGCGATCGGCGCGAGCTGGGCCCGACGCTGGTGGCCGGAACACAGGAAACCTATGGGCGTTTGCACAAGCGGGCATTGGAGCGCTTGCCGGAGCCGGGCACGTTGTCACGTCGGTTGGTGGACTGGGGGTTGACGACGCATCCCGGGCCGTTGCAACGGTACCTGGGGGACTGGCTGGTGCGTCGACCGTTACGCGATGTGCTGGGATTTTCCCGTACCCGGGCGCCGCTGCTGGTCGGTGATGCCTTGCCGCCCGGGACCCAGGCGTTTTTTGAAGCCCTGGGCATCAAGGTGCGTCATTGGGGCGATTCAGCCCAGTGGGAAATACCGTCGAACGCTGTGAAGACAACCACCGATGACTGGGTCGAGTCCCAGTCGCAATTGGCCTGAGAGGAGGCGACCCATGACGCACACGGCCGCCACGCATTTGCTGGAGCTGGACAATATTTCGCTGTCGTTCAAAGGCGTCAAAGCGGTCACCGACATCAGCTTTCGTGTCGCCACCGGAGAGATCTGTGCCTTGATCGGCCCTAACGGCGCCGGCAAGAGCTCGCTGCTGAATATCATCAGCGGCGTTTACCAGGCTCAGGACGGGCGCATCCGTTTCGACCGGGTCGAGCGTCGCCGGATGCGCGCCCACGATGTGGCGGTGCGTGGCATCGCCCGCACGTTCCAGAACATTGCCTTGTTCAAGGGCATGAGCGTGCTGGACAACGTGCTCACCGGACGCAATCTCAAGCGTCGCAGCACTTGGATCGAGCAGGCCCTGCGCATCGGTCGAGCCCGGGCCGAGGATGACGTCCAGCGCGAAGCGGCGGAACGGGTCATCGAGTTCCTGCACCTGGAGCCCTGGCGCGACGTGCTGGTCGGCAAGTTGCCCTATGGCTTGCAGAAACGCGTGGAGCTGGCCCGGGCACTGGCGGCGGAGCCCAGGCTGCTGTTGCTGGACGAACCCATGGCTGGGATGAACGCCGATGAGAAGCAGCAGATGAGCCGCTTCATCGTCGATGTCAATCGTGAGCTGGGCACCACCGTGGTGTTGATCGAGCACGATATCGGCGTGGTCATGGGCATCAGCGACCACGTGGTGGTGCTGGACTACGGTCGCAAGATCGGCGATGGCACGCCAGCAGAAGTACGGCAGAACCCCGAGGTCATTTCGGCCTACCTGGGCACTCGCCACTGATAGTTGATTTTCGGCGCTTTCCCGCCAGGGAGAGCAGGCAAGTTGCGCCCGCAGAACAGGAACAGGCATGGAATTTTTCTTTGAAGTATTGATAGGCGGGTTGCTGGCGGGAGTGATGTACGCGTTGGTAGCCATCGGCTTTGTGCTGATCTACAAGGCCTCCGGCGTGTTCAATTTCGCCCAGGGCGCGATGGTGCTGTTCTCGGCACTGACCTTCGTCAGCCTGTTGGAGCGTGGCGTGCCGTTCTGGCTGGCGTTTCTCATCAGCCTGGCGGCCATGGTGCTGATCGCCGTGGCGGTGGAACGGGTGGTGCTGCGCCCGTTGGTCAATCGATCGCCCATCACGCTGTTCATGGCCACCCTCGGGCTTTCCTATGTCATCGAGGGGTTTGCCCAGGCGCTGTGGGGCGCCCAGGTGCATGGCCTGGAACTGGGCATCAGTGACGAGCCGCTGGAGCTGGGCGGGATGCTCTTGTCGCAGTTCGACATTTTTGCCGCGCTGACGGCGGCTTCCCTGGTGGTGCTGTTGTCCTGGCTGTTCAACAAGACCCGATTGGGCGTCTCGCTGCGTGCAGTGGCGGATGACCCCTTGGCGGCGTTGGCCGTGGGCATTCGCTTGCAGCGGGTGTGGGTAGTCGTGTGGTCGGTGGCGGGCTTCGTCGGGTTGGTCGCCGGCCTGCTCTGGGGGGCTCGCCTGGGCGTGCAGTTCTCGTTGTCGCTGGTGGTGCTCAAGGCCTTGCCGGTATTGATCATCGGCGGCTTCACCTCCATCAGCGGGGCGATTGTCGGCGGCTTGATCATCGGCGCCTCGGAAAAACTGGCGGAGGTCTACCTGGGCCCCTACATCGGCAGCGGCATCGAAAATTGGTTTCCCTACGTGCTGGCGCTGTTGTTCCTGCTGGTGCGGCCGGCGGGACTGTTCGGCGAACGTGCCATTGAGCGAGTCTAGGAGAGCGCCATGTTTTATCGAGAAGCGGGCCAATTCAATACACGTTATGCCCAGGATCGTCGCGTCTTCGCCCTGCGCCAGGATCGCCATGGGCTTGCCGCGCTGCTGGTGTTCGCTTTCGTCGCGGTGCCTTGGCTGGGTAACGACTACTGGTTCAGTGCGATTCTGATTCCGTTCCTGGTGTTGTCCTTGGCCGGGTTGGGGCTCAATTTGCTCACCGGTTATGCCGGGCAGTTGTCCCTCGGTTCTGCGGCGTTCATGGCGGTGGGGGCGTTTGCCACCTATAACCTTGAAGTGCGCGTAGCCGGTCTGCCGTTGCTGCTCAGCATCGCCTTGGGCGGGTTGGCGGCGGCGCTGGTGGCGCTGCTGTTCGGGCTGCCGAGCCTGCGCATCAAGGGTTTCTACCTGCTGGTTTCGACCCTGGCCGCACAGTTCTTCGTGACCTGGGCCTTGACCCGGTTCAGTTGGTTTTCCAACAACAGCGCCTCCGGCGTGATCAGCGCGCCACGGCTGGACGTGTTCGGGGTAAACCTGGACGCGCCGGCCGGTCGCTACCTATTGACGTTGACGGTGGTGGTCGCGCTGTTCTGGCTGGGCAACAACCTGGTGCGCAGCGAGTTGGGGCGCAACTGGATGGCGGTGCGCGACATGGACACTGCCGCAGCGGTCATCGGCATCCCATTGATGAAGACCAAGCTGCTGGCGTTCGCCATCAGCGGGTTTTTCCTCGGGGTGGCTGGCGCGCTCTGGGCTTTCACTTACCTGGGCACGGTGGAGCCCCATGGCTTCGATCTCAATCGATCGTTCCAGATCCTGTTCATCATCATTATTGGCGGCCTCGGCAGCCTGCTGGGCAATTTCCTCGGCGCGGCGTTCATCGTCCTGTTTCCCGTCCTGCTCTCGAACCTGGTGTCGCTGATGCCCGGTGGGCTGGTGGACGCAGGGCAGGTGGAGAACCTGCAGAAGATGATATTCGGCGCGCTGATCATCCTGTTCCTGATCAAGGAGCCCGAGGGCCTTGCGCGCCTCTGGCAGAGATTTCGCGAGCGCGCACGGCTATGGCCGCTGCGCTACTGAGCGAACCGCATGACGCGGGTTTGCAGTTCCATCCTGTTGGCTTATCACTGGCTTCATAACAAGGAAAATCCGATGTTCAAACGATCATTCGCCAGCAGCCTGGCACTGGCCCTGAGCCTCACCGCCGCGGCCTTCACCGTCCAAGCGGACAACGAACAGTACTTTCCGCTGCAAAGCTATCGCGTCGGCCCCTATGCGGCCGGCGGGACCGGTTTTTTCGGCGGTTTCATCGACTACCTCAAATACGTCAACGCCAACGGCGGGGTCAATGGCGTCAAGCTGACCTGGAGCGAGTGCGAAACCGAGTACGTGGTGGAAAAAGGCGTGGAGTGCTATGAGCGCCTGAAGAAAGGCTTGAACGGTGCGCCAGCGGCGGCGACCAACCCGCTGTCGGTGGGCATCGCCTATGCCACGCTGGAGCGTTCGACGGCCGACAAACTGCCGCTGATTACCATCAACCACGGGCGCACGGACTCCACCGACGGCAGCGTGTTTCCCTACGTCTTCCCGTTGCAACTGAACCCCTATTCCGAGGTGTCGGCGATCATCAACTACATCGGCCAACGGGCTGGTGGGCTGGATAAACTCAAGGGCCAGAAGATCGTCACGCTGTATCACGGCTCGCCTTATGGCAAGGAAACCAACGAGGTCCTGCAAACCCTGGCGGACAAGTACGGGTTTGCCTTGACCCTGCTGGAGGTGCCGCATCCAGGCAACGAGCAGCAATCGCAATGGCTGAACATTCGCCGGGAAAAGCCCGATTGGGTGATCCTGCGCGGCTGGGGCGTAATGAACCCGGTGGCGCTGAAGACCGCGCAAAAAGTCGGCTTCCCGGCTGACCACATCATCGGCAACATCTGGAGCAACTCTGAGGACGACGCCGCGCCAGCCGGTGCAGCGGCCAAAGGTTTCATCGCCATTACCACGCACCCGTCGGGCACCGATTTCCCGGTGTTGCAGGGCATCAAACAGCAAGTGGTCGACGCCGGTCATGGCGACCTGGCCGATCCCAAGCGTTTCGGCACCGTTTACTACAACCTTGGCGTGGTCAACGGCATCCTCAACGTAGAAGCGGTGCGCATTGCCCAGCAGAAATTCGGCAAGCAACCGTTGACGGGCGAGCAAGTGCGCTGGGGTTTTGAAAACCTCAAGCTCGACGATGCCCGACTCAAGGAACTGGGGGCGTTGGGCCTGGTGCAACCGTTGCAGCTGTCGTGCTCGGACCACGAGGGCGGTGGTGCGGTGCGCTTCCAGCAATGGGACGGCACGCAGTGGAAGCTGATCAGCGATTGGGTCCAGGCCGACCGCGCCTTGCTGCGGCCGATCATCGAAGCGTCCTCGCACCAATACGCCCGGGAAAAAGGCATCACCCCACGCGATTGCAGCAAGGAGTCCTGAGACGTTGTGGCAGGGGGGGGCTGCCACAGATTCCCAGCCACCCAACCCCTTGTGGCGAGGGAGCTTGCTCCCGCTGGGCTGCGCAGCAGACCTAAAACCAGGCACTGCGGTGCAACAGATCGTTCGCGGTCAACGGGTTCAGGGCCGCTTCGCGCCCCAGCGGGAGCAAGCTCCCTCGCCACAAGGACCCGTGAGCGGGAGCAAGCTTCCTTGCCACAAGGGCCCATCAGCGGGAGCAAGCTTCTTTGCCACAAGGACCCATCAGCGGGAGCAAGCTTCTTTGCCACAAAGGCCATCAGCGGCAGCGCCAAGTGATCAGGCCTCCGGCTCCAGGGCTTGCAGCCAACGGTTTTCCGAGCGGCTCAAATGCAGGCGCATCGAGGTTTGTGCGCCGAGCACGTCTTTGTTGGCCACGGCGCGCAGGATGGCTTCGTGCTCCATGACGGCGGCTTCCCAGGTCAGCGAATTCTCTGAATGCTTGCTCAGGTGAGCCGACATCGGTTTATGCCGTTCATCAAACAGCGCGGTGATGATCCGCACCAAGGCGGAGTTGCCGCTCATCTTGGCCAGGCGCTGATGAAACTTGCGATCGTCTTCCAACGGGGGCAGGCCATCGGCGATGCTGGCGCGCATGGCGTCGATGCATTCCTGCAAGTAGCGATAGTCGCTTTTCTTGCCATGCAAACAGGCCAGTACCACTGACTCACCTTCGATCAAGGCGCGGGCCTGCATCAGTTCCGAGGGGCTTTCGCCCAAGGTTACGCTGGTATTCTTCCCATCCTTGGGCTTGGCGCGCACGTACACGCCGGAGCCCATCTTGATTTCAATATCGCCCTCAATCTCCAGGGCGATAAGTGCTTCGCGCAGCGAAGGCCGGGACACGCCCAGCAGTTGCGTCAAGTCGCGCTCGGGAGGAAGCCTGGAGCCGGCTTTGAAATCCCCCTGGGCGATGTAACTGCGGAGCTGGTCGGCGATTTTCTGGTACGGCTTTCGCTCAGTGGCGTTTAGCGTTGAAACCATGGGAGCGGTGTCCATCAGAGAGTCGGCAAAGGCTACCACAGGCGCCAAAGTCACATCACCGCGCCAATCTGCCAAGGCAAAAACTCGTTATCCCCCAGGCCGTTTTCCTCGCTGCAGCTGCGGCGTCCGGAGGCGGTCTCAAGCATCAATCGGAACAACCGTTCGCCGGCCTCGGCCACCGACTCCAGGCCATCGACAATGCCGCCGGCGTTGAAATCCATATCCAGCTCCATGTGCTGGAACAGGCGGGTATTGGTGGCGATTTTCAAGGACGGCGTCGGCTTGCAGCCATAGGTCGAGCCACGGCCCGTGGTGAAACAGATAAGGTTTGCGCCTCCTGCCACCTGACCCGTAGCGGACACCGGGTCGTAGCCAGGCGTGTCCATGAACACCAACCCTTGGGCGTCGATTTTTTCAGCGTATTGGTAGACCCCCATCAACCCGGTAGTGCCTGCCTTCGCTACGGCGCCGAGGGATTTTTCCAGGATGGTGGTAATGCCCCCGGCCTTGTTGCCGGGCGACGGATTATTGTTCATGTCCCCGTCGTTATGACGCACATAGGCTTCCCACCAATGAATCCGCTCCATCAGTTTTGTCGAAATATCGGCGGATGCGGCGCGGGCCGTCAGCAGGTGTTCAGCGCCGTAGATCTCTGGCGTTTCCGAAAGAATCGCAGTGCCGCCATGTTGCACCAGTAAATCCACCGCCGCGCCGAGTGCGGGATTGGCCGTGATGCCTGAATAACCGTCCGAGCCGCCACATTGCAGGCCGACGGTCAGGTGGCTGGCCGCGACGGTGGTGCGCTGGCATTGGTTGACGATGGGCAACATCGCTTCAATGTGGGCGATGCCCCGTTGCACGGCTTCGCGCGTACCGCCAGCTTCCTGGATGATCAGGCTGGCCTTGAGCGTTGCCGCGCGATCCCCGAGTTCGTTCATCAAGGGTGTGAGTTGGTTGACCTCGCAACCCAGGCCGATCAGCAGCACCCCGGCGAAATTCGCGTGGTCCGAATAGCCGCGCAACGTGCGCTTGAGGATATCGATGCCGTCACCTTTCGCGCCCATCCCGCAGCCGCTGCCGTGAGTGATGGCCACGACGCCGTCAACGTTGGGAAAGTCTTTCAGGCGCTCGGATGTAAAGGCGTTGGCGATGTGTTTGCACACGGTGGCCGAGCAATTGACGCTGGAAATGACGCCTATGTAATTGCGTGTCCCGACACGTCCATCCTCGCGCACGAAACCTTCAAACGTGGCGGGTGAGCGGCTGGGCACAGTGGGTGCATAGATGTTCTGCACGCTGTGTTCGGCATTGGCGATGGGCATGGCCAGGTTGTGCACATGGACGTAATCCCCGGGCTCGATGTCCTGGGTCGCCTGGCCGATGGTCTGGCCATATTTGAGCACCCGCTGGCCAGCCAACACTGTGCGCAACGCAATCTTGTGGCCGGACGGAATCGGTTGGCGGGCAATCAGCGTGATGCCATCGGCATTCAGCGGTTGACCTTCAGCGATATCACCGCGGGCCACCGCGACATCGTCACCGGGGGTCAAGACCAGCAAAGAAGAGGGCGTGTTCATGTCGGTTTCCACTCCTAGCACTCGATGATTGCCTTGACCACACCCTGTTTCGGGTCGAGCAAGGTGCTGAACGAGTCGGCCACTTCGCTGAGTGCCAATCGGTGGGTATTGAGGGCTGCGTCCGGAATCAATCCGTCGCGCAAGCACTGCTCCACATAATGAAAGTCTTCCTTGGTGGCGTTGCGGCTGCCCATCAGCGTGGCTTCACGCTTGTGGAATTCGGGGTCGGAGAAGGTGATGGAGTCCCGGACAACCGAAATCATCACATAGGTGCCGCCGTGGGCGATGAACTCGAAGCCGCGTTCCATGGCCCGGGCATTGCCCGTGGCGTCGAACACCACGTCAAAAAAATCATCCCCGGTCAGTTCCGCCAGCGTCTGTTTGTCGCCGTCGCCGATCTGCACGGCCGCGTGGATATCCAGGTGTTGCCGACAGAACGACAGGCGATCCTCACGGGTATCCAGCACGGTGACTTTCGCGCCACGCAGGCTGGCGAAGATCGCCGCAGCCATGCCGATCGGGCCGGTGCCGACCACCAGGGCATGTTTATCTGCCTGCACATTCGAGCGACGGACAGCGTGGGCACCGATGGACAGAAATTCGATCATCGCCGCCTGATCGAGGGAAACGCCCGCCGCCTTGTGCACGAATTGCTGGGGAACGCTCAGGTATTGGGTGAATGCACCGTCGCAATGAACCCCCAGCACCTGGATGCGCGTGCAGCAATTGGTCTTGCCCTGGCGGCAGGCAATGCAGGTGCCGCAAGACAGGTAAGGCATCACATAGACGACATCGCCCAAAGCCAGGTCGCTGGTCTCGTCAGTACCTTCAACGATCCCGGAGAACTCGTGGCCAATGACGCGCGGGTAATCAAGGTACGGTTGATTGCCGGTGAAGATATGCAGGTCGGTGCCACAGACGCCGACGCGCTTGACGCGGATGAGGATCTCGCCGGGTTTCCTGGACGGTTTTTCAGTTTCGATGGCGGTTAACGAGCCGGGTTCGTTACAGATGACAGTCAGCATGTTGATGCTCCTTGGCTGGCGTGCGGCAGCGGCTGCCTGCAGGCGGGAGGAGGGTTGTGAGCGCACGGCTGCCGGGACCGACGCTCGTTTTTTGTTGTAGGTGGGCACAGATCTGCACCGATGACCTTGGCCCGAAACTACACGCCGGAAAAAATATTGGCAATACCAGTTAGGCAAAAAGCAGATTGGACAGACCAGTTTCAACGTGCGCGCTATTTAAATGAACCGAGGTCGCTCGTGCCCTGTCAGTCGTTTGTCAGGAACGACAACTTATGGAGCTGCCATGCGACCTCTGTATTTCACCAGCCTGTCCGTTGCCGCTGTGCTGTGCGCGGCCTGTTCAAGCCAACCCTCCGCGACCTGGAGCTACAAGGACGCTCAAAGTCGAACCCCTGTACCGCCCGACCAGGCCTACCCCGAACTGTTCGAAGCGGTGCAACGCGAACAGATTTTCTCCGACCAGAAACACTTCGTGGACGCGCTGCCCAACCGCGATCCATCGAACATCCGCGCCGATTACCTGGCCCGGCGCGACAGCGATGGCTTCGATATCAAGGCGTTCGTGAAGGACAATTTCATCGAGTCCGGCCAGGCTGAAAGTCCGGCACCGAAACCGGGAGCTCCCATCGATGAGCACATCGACAAGCTCTGGCCCGTATTGAGCCGAACCTACACCCAGGTGCCGCCCTACAGCAGCCTGCTGCCGTTGCCGCAGCCCTACGTGGTGCCAGGCGGACGCTTTCGCGAGATGTACTACTGGGATTCCTATTTCACCATGCTCGGCCTGGAGCAAAGCGGGGATAAGGCCCAGGTGCGCCAGATGACCGACAATTTTGCCTACATGATCGACACCTACGGCCACATTCCCAATGGCAACCGCACCTACTACCTGAGCAGGTCGCAGCCGCCATTTTTCGCCTACATGGTGGAGTTGCAGGCGCGCATCGAAGGTGACCAGGCCTACGGGCGATACCTTCCACAATTGCAAAAGGAGTATGCCTATTGGATGGCGGGCACCCAGGCGCTCAAGCCTGGCGAGGCCGGTCAACATGTGGTCAAGCTCGCCGATGGCAGCGTGCTCAATCGCTATTGGGACGCGAGCCCGACGCCGCGCCAGGAATCCTGGCTGCAGGACGTCAAGACCGCCGAGCAGGCTCCCGACCGGCCCAAGCAGGAGATCTGGCGGGACCTGCGCGCCGGTGCGGAAAGCGGTTGGGATTTCAGCTCACGCTGGCTGGGCGATGGCCAGAACCTGGCGACCATACGCACCACGTCCATCGTGCCCGTCGACCTGAACAGTCTGATGTTCCACCTGGAGCGCACCATCGCCAAGGCCTGCGCAACCGTCCAGAACGGGCCGTGTGTCCAGGCTTATGGCCAACGCGCGGACCTGCGCCAGCACGCCATCGACAAGTATCTGTGGAACGCCGATAGAGGCTACTACGTGGATTACGACTGGCGACAGAATCAGCAACGCCAGGGCCTTACCGCCGCTGCGCTTTTCCCGTTGTACACGGGCCTGGCTTCCGCCGAGCATGCCCAGCGCACGGCCGATGCGGTACGTGAAGGCCTGTTGCGTCCCGGCGGTATCGCCACCACCCAGGTCAACAATGGCCAGCAATGGGACGAGCCCAATGGCTGGGCACCGCTGCAGTGGGTGGCGGTAGAGGGGCTGGACCGATACGGCCAAACCGCGCTGGCACAAGAGATCGGCAGCCGCTTTCTGCGGCAGGTGCACGACCTCTACCGCAAGGAAAACAAGCTGGTTGAAAAATACGATCTGTCCGGGCAAGGCAATGGCGGGGGAGGCGGTGAATACGAGTTGCAGGATGGCTTCGGCTGGACCAACGGGGTGACCTTGAAACTGCTGGGCAAGTATGGCGCAACCGCTTCGGGAGCCACGGCTGGCGAATAACCAACCTGACGGGCACTGAGCCCGGTGAATGGAAGAGAGGAGCGGCAATCCGCTCCTTTCTTTTTATCCGAGATTGATCAGTGGATGCTCGCGCACGTCCCTTGGCAGGCGTGGTTTGTGGTCTATAGTTCTCAGCAGATATGGACCTTTCGCGGGCGCCGGGGCATGACGATCCTCTGGAGCCTTAATCGCGTTGGATACCCAAAGACTGCAGGGAGCACGCCATGCCGATCCAACGGCCCGATACATTGAGGTCGGCCCCTGGCAACGCCAGTTCCGTGGATGCCATTTCTGGCATCGCGACCAACCTTTTCCGGCAACGCTTCGACCAGATCAAGGAAGCCTATATCCTGTTTCCGTTGTCAGCGGTTGTCCTGTTGCTGGCGATCTGGGCGGGTACCCTGTACCTGATCGAGGTCGAACGGGGTCGCGCGCAGCAGGAGATCGCGGCGGCAAGCCTGGAAATCGCCGCGACTTACGAAGCGCAGATCCTGCGGGCGGTGCGTGAGATCGACCAGACGCTCAAACTCATCAAATATGCCTATGAGTCCGAGGGCGAACGCAATCCGCTGCCCAGTCTCAAGACGCGGGCGCTGTTGCCATCGCCGTATGTGTTTGATGTCAGCGTGGTTGACGCTAGCGGTGTGGTTGTCGCGAGCACCCAAGCGAGCGAGACAGGCCTGCAGCTTGCCCGGGATACGCTGCAGAATGTCTGGCACGCGACCACGCTGTCGATCAGCCGTCCCTGGAAAAACCCGGTCACGGGCGAGTGGCGATTGCGCTTCAGCCGTCGGCTTGACGCGGCGGACGGCGGGTTCTCCGGCATCGCCATGGTTGAAGTCGATGCAGCCTATTTTGTCAGCAGCTATGACGCCTCGAAGCTCGGCGACCGAGGGGTGCTCGGGTTGCTTGGCACCGATGGCCTCTTCCGCGTTCGGCGCACTGGCGAAGCCGTGACCGCCGGTGACGCGGTCAATTATGCGACGGTGGTGCCGGACACGGAAAACACCGAGGCCGTGCTGTCGGTCAATGGCTGGGACGAGGTGCTGCGCTACACCAGTTCCCGCCAACTCTACGACTTTCCACTGGCGGTGATCGTAGGGTTGTCCGAGGAAGAACAACTGGCCGCCGTGACCCGGCAGGCGCGCATCTATCTGTGGCGTGCGGCGGGCGGCAGCTTGCTGCTGGTGCTGCTGGTAGGCCTGTTGAGTCGCACCAGCTGGCAGTTGGCGCAAAGTCGTGCGCGCGCCGCCCAAGCCAAGATCACCTACGCCGAACGGGTCGAATACCTGGCCTATCACGACGGCTTGACCGCGCTGCCCAATCGCAGTTTGTTCAGCAAGGTCTTGACCCAGAGCATTCTCGAGGCCAGTCGATATGATCGACAACTGGCGGTGCTTTTCCTGGACCTGGACCGTTTCAAGCAGATCAACGACACGCTGGGCCACGATGCTGGCGACCAGTTGTTGCAGGAGGT
Source organism: Pseudomonas fluorescens Q2-87 (assembly GCF_000281895.1). NCBI lineage: Bacteria > Pseudomonadati > Pseudomonadota > Gammaproteobacteria > Pseudomonadales > Pseudomonadaceae > Pseudomonas > Pseudomonas fluorescens. Next base: position 2,858,497 of record NZ_CM001558.1, read on the forward strand.
CGCCCAGCGACTCAAGGGCTGCCTGCGTGCCAGCGATACCGTCGCCCGATTGGGCGGCGATGAGTTCGTGATACTGCTGCCTGAATTGTCCGAGGACAAATACGTGGCGACCACCGCGCATAAGATCCTCACCGCCATCGCCCGGCCGTTCAATCTCCAGGGCCAAGAATTCCGTGTGACCGCCAGTGTCGGTGTCAGCCTCTTCGCCCAGGACGGCCTCGACGAGCAGACGCTCATGAAAAACGCCGATATCGCGATGTACCAGGCCAAGCAGAAGGGTAAGAACAACTTCCAGTTCTATTCCGAAAAAATGAATGCCGACTCCCTGGAGCGCATGACGCTGGAGCTCAGCTTGCGCCACGCGTTGGAGCGCCAGGAATTCCAGTTGCACTACCAGGCCAAGCGCGACATCCGCAGCGGGCGGATCACTGGCATGGAGGCGCTGCTGCGCTGGAATCACCCCGACCTGGGCATGGTCGCGCCCATGCAGTTTATTCCGGTCGCCGAAGAGACGGGGCTGATCGTGTCGATCGGCAAGTGGGTGCTCCAGACGGCCTGCCGCCAGAACGTTGCCTGGCAACAACAGGGATTACCGCGTTTGAGTATCGCCGTGAACCTGACAGCGCGTCAGTTCAGCGATGAAAGCCTGCTGGCGGACCTCACTGCGATACTGGCCGAAACCGGCATGGACGCCAGCCTGTTGGAACTTGAAATCGCCGAAAGATTGCTCATGCAGGATGTCACCCGGGCGTTGCGGGTGTTGACCGGTCTGAAGAAGCTCAATATCCGTATCGCCATCGACGACTTCGGTATCGGTTATTCTTCCCTCTCGGCGCTCCAGCAATTTCCGCTGGACTCCATCAAGATCGATCGCTCGTTTATCTGCGACACGGCCAGCGTGCCGGAAGACAAGGCCTTGACCGAAGCCATTATCGCCATGGGCCGCACCCTGAGCCTCACCGTGGTCGCCCAGGGCGTGGAAACCAAGGAACAAGCCGACTTCCTGCGGGCAAACGCCTGCGATGAATTCCAAGGCTTTTACTTCAACAAACCGGTACCCGCCGGGCAGTTCAAGGCGCTGCTGCAAGCACAGGCAACCCACGGGGCGGATCCAGCATGAAGACGCTGTTCATTGCGGGGCAGGGGGCAATGCCCTGACGCTGCCGTCGACCTCGCTGGCCTCGATATAACCGATCGTTTCCGGATTCTCCGCGATACGTTTCTTGACCTCCGCGCTGCTTGTCACCACCTGCGGAGGCTGGCCCCTGCCGGTAAAGATTATTTTCGACCAATGCGCCTTGATCTGCGCCGGCGACTTGCCGGTGAATGTCGAATAGAACTCATCGCGCGTAGCGGCCCCTTCGGGCTGGTCGACTGGTGTGGCTTGGCCGCCATCGGGGAAACGATTGACCTTGCCAAGGAAAATATCCGCCACCTGGCTGCGCGTGAGCACCTTCACCGCGCTGGAGTTCGCGACGACCACCACTATGTCGGCTTCAGCGGCCGCGCTGGCCCCGCACAGGAGAAGTCCCGCTACAGCGACTCCGACGAGCCTCGCACACCGCATGGCCTGCTCCATCAGAATACAAAATCCACAGCTAGGCTGATGACGTTGAACGAGCCCCCGGAATCGAAGTCCGGTTGGCTGTTGATCAACGGACCGACAGAGTTGCCCTTCAAGCGGGTGTGATCGTATTGCAGCTTGGCGTCCATGTTTTTCGTGAAGTCCCACCGCACACCGAGGGAAAGGGTTTGCTGGCCTTCGTTTGAGCCCAGAATGGAATTGAGCGCGCCGTTGAGCTCCGTGGCGATTCCCGCAAAGGCGGGCGGCAGGGTAGAGGTCGTCAAGCCTGGCGCTGAGACTTCCGTTTCAGTCTTGGATCGCGCGTAGGTGATATAGGGCGTGAACGCTTCAATGCGGTATCCGCCGCTGATGTACCAGCCGCTTGTCTTGCCCAGGCCGGAGCGGCTGTCGAGACGGCCCCATTCACTCATGACGAACCAGTCGCCCGGATCATAGCTGGCGCCCACGCCAATGAAATCCACCGGTGTGTCATCGGAGTCGTAGCGATCGGCGATGGCGATCCCTTCCTCACCGAACTCACGGAAGGTGTCGAAGATCGAATTGAACTGCTCCAGGGTCAGGTCGGCCTTCATGTAGGTAATGCGCGTGGTCAGGGCGCCGACCTCGGCGGTGTTGGTCAGCCCCCAGAGATTCCTCGTCAATGCCTTGCCGGCGCCGCCAGGCTGGCGGCTGTCGGTCTGGCCGTAGTGAGCGTGCACGGTATTGGTCACGTCACCGACCCGAAATCTGTAGCTGCCATCGACGCCGTCGCTGCTGGTAATCGGCATCAGGCTGTAGAGCTCCATGGGCGCTCGCACCCAGGGCAGGGTATAGCCGACTTTCCGGGTATCGGAAACCAGGAAGGTCGGCAGGACGGTTCGGCCGATACGGGCACTGAAATCAGGTGTGAACTGGTACTTGATGTTGGCCCATTCGAAGAACGGCCGGTAACTGTTGTCGTAGCGCTGCTCCGAAATGACCTGCACCACGGCTGAAAGCTGCGGGGTGAAAGTGGCGGTCAACTGGGCACCGATCAGGCTGTCGACGTCGGCGCTCCAATTGCGCGAGTGCCCTGCGCCGTTGGGCTTGAAGATAGAGGAAGTGAAGTCGGCTTTTCTCTCGCTCGAATGGACGATCCCCGCAGTGCCGAAACTGCTCAGCGAGAACATCGACATGTCTGCGGCGTTGGCTGCGGCGGCATTGAGGGTCACCATTGCCAAGGCCAGCCTGTTGAGTGTCGGCGCCATAGGATCAGCCCGATTTCATCGTCATGCGGGGCATACGCTGCGTCGGGCAAGATTGCATCGACACTAGCGCTCTGGTGTTGGCGAGCGAGGTGTGAGTAGGGATCGCCATTCGTTTATTCCTTGTAACGTTGGCTGAAACTGCGCGATATCACGAACCGAAGAGTAGCCTAAAAAACCAATACGTCCGTCTGTGAGGACCAGGAATCCCTAGGCGTTACGCAAACTGGGCCTGCTCGGAGGCCTTGATCGCCAATTTGAGCGTAAAGGTCGCTCCGGTGCCCGGGCCGTCACTGTGAGCCTCCAGCGAGCCGCCCATTTCCATGGCGGCCAGCACGCAGCTGTGCAAGCCGAAACCATGGCCATCTTTGCGTGTGGTGAAGCCATGGGCAAAGATGCGCGTCAGGTTTTCCGGCACGATGCCCTCACCATTATCGATCACTCGGATAACCAGGGTATTGCCCAGCTGCACCTCGGTGACCAGGGTGATCTGCGGCTGTAGACCTGGCCTGTCATCCATTGCGCTGCTGGCATTTTTTATCAGGTTGACCAGGATCAGCAGTACTCGGTGCTTGTCCAGTTGCAGCAAGGGTGTCGCGGCAAAGTTGCGCACCACGGTGATCTGGCGCGCCGCGAGTATGCCGACATTCATGCGCAGGGCATCCTCGATCAGTTCCTTGATCTGGACCGTCTCGGCGATGCTGGAGGCGCCCGCATAGGATTGCTGGGCGGAGACGATTTCCTTGATGTGATCAACGCTTTTGGTCAGTTGTTCGAGTTCGTCGGTCATGCTCTGCTGTTCAATCGCCAGTGCTTCCACCAATTGGTTCAGGTAACCCGGCAGCAGCTTGCCTTTGGCGTCCTGGGAGATGAAATCTGCAAGGTCATCGGCATGCTCGTTCATCAACTGCACCGCCTTGCCAAGCCCTTGAGCCTTGCTGGTGCGCAGTTTGCGGGTGACCAGGTCTGCGCAAATGTTCACGCTGTTGAGCACATTGCCGACGTTGTGCAGGACATTGGTGGCGATTTCGGCCATACCGGCCTGGCGGGCCGCGGCGGCCAGTTGCTTCTGGGCTTCGGCGGCGCGCAAGCGACTTTGCGCCAGTTGCCAGCTCATCCGGGCGAGCAGCGCCACCAGCAGCACCAGCACCAGGCTGCCGCCCGCCGCGCGCCACAAATAGGTGTGCGCCTGCCGGGTCACGGCGGCCAGTTGTTCGTCCTCGGACAGCCCGACTATCACCGCCAGAGGAAAATCATAAAGTTGGCGTGCGCTGGTGTAACGCCGCACCTCGTCCCACCCATTGGCCGACAGCACGGCCTCGGTGTTGTCCGTGTCCGGCACCACCGCGGCGTAGTCCACCGCATTGCCCGCCATCACGGCGTCACCAGTGCGCCGGACGCGAAAAATGCCGTCGGTTCCGAGCAACCCGAGCACCCCTCGGTCGCCGAGCTTCGAGGTGTCATAGCTGCTGACGAAGTAGGCCGCATCGACCTCGACCCTGGCGATGCCGGCGAGCGCGCCATTCGCCGCGTCGAGTCGGCGGCTGAAACGCAGTCGCCATTCGCCCGTGGCGGGGCTCTTCCACGGGCGGCTGATGGACAGTGAATCGCTACGTCGCAGCGTCTGCTGTTCATCCGGATCAGCGATTTTCTCCCGATCGTTTGCCCGTGTGCTCGCTATGGGGGCGCCGTCGGGCTTGACCACGCTGACATCAAATACCAGGGCCGGCGGCAGCAGGGCGCGTTCCTGGAGCCGGGGCAGGGGATTGGGCTCGCCTTCGGCTTCATAGGTATATTTGACCAGCTTGAGGGTTTGATCGATTTCATGGATTGCGCGCAACATCTGTGCTTCATATGTCGCGCCGATTTCCAGACTGGCGGTGGCAGCGCTCTGCTGTGCACGCAGGTGTTCGACTCGGATCAGGTAGAGGGTGGCCGACCAGATCGCCAGCAACAGGAGCGCGGCCAGCAGCGGAAACAGAATGTAGGCTTCCCTGGCCTGGTCGAAGACGCGCCGGAGCAGGCCGGCCCGGGAATCAGGCTGCGGACAAAGAGCAATACCAGGGTCCAACCGCAGAATATCGGGCCGCTGGATGGACATAGTGTGCTCCCTGCAATTCACTATTGATGGCTTGTGAATGTCCGATTCGGTTACGGCTCGAACGGGTGCTTCCTGGCTGCGCGAGCGAAAGAATTCGGATCTGCTAAAACTATAGACCACAAACCGCGCCATCGACATCGGCGCACCGCGTACAGTGGGCATGATCCTGCGTACGACATGTAGACCGTTGGGCAGGCGTTCCAGCAGGCTTGTCTCAAGCAGGGTTGATCGTGGAGTTGGGTGGACGCCACGGCGCGACCGTACGCTTCCTGCCGCCGTTGATCATCACCGAGCAGGAGATCGATTTCGTCGCCAGGATCCTGTTTCAGGCCGCGAGCATGGTCAACGAGCGCCCGGGGCGCTGACCATCCGCAGGGCCCGAGGCTTGCCGAACTTTAATCGGCAGGCCTCTGTCATGGGCATGAAGCCCGAATGACTGGGCTCAATAATCCCAAAACGCCGCCACCCACCGGAAGGCGTCACCATCGACCGCCACCCGGCCAACGGAGGGGAATGGCAGGTGCGTGGCAACCAGTAGCTCACCTGACGCAGCCGCCTCTTGCATGAGGCGCACCCGAACGCGAACCGATTCCTCGGGGTCATGCTCAAAGCCGTTGTGCCAATCGGGATGGTCGAATGCGACGGGGAACAGGGCGTCTCCCGCGAAGGTCAAGCGCTCGTGGGCAGATGTCACGTGGACCACGCTGTGCCCGGGCGTATGGCCGCCGGTGAGCTTGACCACCACGCCTGGCGCCACTTCATGGCTTTGTTCGAAGGTGCGCACTTTGCTGCGGTATTCATTCATGAACTGCTCGGCGGTCGAGCGCAGGACTTCCGGCACCGGCGACGGCATGGCCGTGAGGGAAAAATCCGGCGCGGCCCAGAAGGCGACCTCAGCCGCCGCCACGTGGATCCGCACGTCTGGCCGCAGCCGATTCTTCACCTCATCGACGAGCAAACCACCGATATGGTCCATGTGCATGTGGGTGATGATCACATCCGTCACGGAACCAAGATCGATCCCGGCCGCCTCGAGACGTTTGGGAAACTGCCCGGCTCGCGGAAAACCGGGAAACTGGCCGCCCAACCCGGCATCGACGAGTACGGTCTGTTCGCCGCTGCGCACCACCAGCACATTCAGGGCCCAGTCGAACGCGTCGGGCCCCAGGAACATGTCCTTGAACCAGGCGGCGCGCGCTTGCGGGTCGGCGTTGGTGGACATGGTCGTTGTCGGCAGCGGGAGGACCCCATCACTGACGACCAGTACGTCAATCTCACCGACCTTTAATGCATAACGCGAAGGAACCAGTTCTTCATATGCGCTCGAGTCCCGCTGGTTGTTGCTGTGCTGCTGTGTTCCGTCCTGCTGGACGGCGACGTTCAGATGCGAGTTCATGATTGTTCTCCGATGGCTTGGCTCAAGAGGCTAAGACGACACTCGAATCCTGGCGTAAGAGGACCGATTCGTCTGGAGATCGAGTCTGCATCGCGACACGGCGCGTTCGGTACTCCACCTGGGTATGGCGGGGCATGGACGTTAGGGTGATCGTCCCTAAATCAAAGTATGAGAGAGAAGGGCGCTGGCGGTTGGGCGCGGAGAATTCCGCTCTGGCTTACCCAATTAAACCGCCAATGATTTTCGTCATTTATCTCGGGATACTGATCCTGATCAAGGCAACTTGAATTAGTCATGTGCGCCCAGCCTAAATATCAAACATTGCACGATCAAGGGGGTGATGGCTCATTGATATTGCGTTAGCATGAGGCCTCGATAAGCGTGCATAAGTCAGCTCAACAATAAGTTCACGCATCAATACCAATTCATATGGAATGAGGCTTGAACGAAAATGCTGAGGAATGCACCGCTGCGCCTGAAACTTCTATTGATCCTTATACTTCCTTTAATCGGCTTCCTGACACTGGCCGGGGTTTTTGTAGTGGCCAACTACAAGACGCTACATGACATGGACGCAACAGTAACCGCCAGCGCCACGGCCCAGAAACTGAGCCAACTGATCACTATGCTGCAGCGTGAGCGAGGCGCCAGTGGGGTTTTCCTGGGCAGCGCTGGCAAATCCATGGGCGACCGGATGGCCTTGATGCGCAAGGACTCCAGCGCGTCGGCCGAAGTCGTGCGTGGCTTGTCAGCGTCGGGGAGTTCGCAGTTGGACAACGTCCTTGGCGCGCTGGACGAGTTGCCGGCTATTCGTGGACAAGTTGATAAGTTGAGTATCAGCAGCACCGAATCGGGCACCCGTTATACCCGGATTATCCAGACCCTTGTGGGTTACACCCATTCTTTGGAAGCAACGCTCAATAACGCTGCCATTATTCATGCGCTCGGGTCCCTCAATCAGTTTATCGAGATGAAAGAGCGCGCCGGGCGCGAACGGGTAGTGCTGGGCCTGGTGTTCAGCCAGGATCGTTTCGATGAGGTGTTGTTATCGCGTTTCAGCCGTAACCTGGGGGAATTCGCAGCCTATTCCGAAGCATTCCGCCGCAAGGCTCAGCCGGCGTTGCTGCAGACATTCGATGAGCAGATGCAGAAGCCTGCCGCCGTAGAAGTCGGCAGGTTGCAGCGCCTGGCGTTCGAGGTACCTATGGGGCAACCGCTGGGGATCAAGCCAGAGGCATGGTTTGAAACCTCCACCCAGCGTATCGACATGATGAGCCAAGTGGAGCAAGCCTTGGGCGAGAGTGTCAGTCGCTTGGCCATGGACGAGCGCGATGCCGCAAGCCGTGCCCTGTGGCTGACCGTCGGTGCGGTCATCGTCGCCCTGCTGGCGGTGGCGCTGCTGTCTTACTTGATCATTCGCCTGATCGGCCTGGCAGTGCGGGACGTGAACCGAGCCCTGGATGACTTGGCACGGCGGGACCTTACCGCCAGGGCCACTTATGACAGCAAGGACGAATTTGGCCAGATCTCGCGCAACCTCAACCGCATGGCCGAAGAAATCAGCGGCGTGGTCCAGGAAATTGGCAACGCCACGGCACAGGTGGCCACTGCGGCGGAAGAGTCTTCTACCGTGACGATCCAGACCAGCCAAAGCGTCGAGCAACAGCGCCAAGGCACCGAGCTGGTGGCCACCGCGATCAATCAGATGAGCGCTACGGTGCGGGAGGTAGCGCAGAGCACCAACGATGCCGCGCAGATGTCGCAGCAGGTCAATATCAGCACCGCGCAAGGGCGGATGGAGATCGAAAGTACCGTCGGGCTGATTCGTCAGCTCTGCGGACAGGCCGAGGAAACAGCCGGCATCATTGGCGACCTGAAACTGGAAAGCGATGCGATTTCGTCCGTGCTCGATGTGATTCGTGGCATTGCCGAGCAGACCAATCTGTTGGCGCTCAATGCAGCGATTGAAGCGGCACGGGCCGGTGACCATGGCCGCGGGTTTGCCGTGGTGGCCTCCGAGGTTCGTACGCTGGCGCAAAAGACCCAGGAATCGACGGGCAATATCCAGCAGATGATCAGCAATCTGCAGGCAGGTTCCGACCGCGCGGCTGTTTCCATGCAGCAGACCTTGGGCAAGGCTCAGGACGGTGCGAGCAAAGTGGAGCGGGCCGGGGCGCTGCTGGTGGAAATCGCCGAGGGCGTGGCGACGATCAGCGACCGCAACATTCAGATCGCTTCGGCCGCCGAAGAGCAGAGTGCCGTTTCAGAAGACATCAATCGAAACGTGAATGAGATCAACGACTTGGTTATCCAAGTGAGCGCCGGTGCCGAGCAAACGGCAATCACCAGCCAGGAACTGGCGCGCCTGGCCGAGTATCAGCAGCAACTGGTCAGTCGTTTCAAGGTGGCCTAGGCGCAGGTCGCGTCCGGGTTATTTAAGATTGATCAAAAACGTCCACATCGGCTTGAACAGATCCGTCGGAGTACTTCATCCTTTCACCGGTGTGGAACGGGGCGATCTCATAAGGCGAGACGCCCCTGGGCGGTTGCAGGGCGGTGGTCAGGCCTGGGGCTGATAACGATCAGCCGCACGTGCTTGGCGGATGTCCGAGAGCAGCCCTTGGCGCGCGCCGTCCAGTGCGTCCCAGCGTTCGGCGACATGCAGCGGCGGGACCGTGACCAGCTCGCGACGGTCGTAACCGATCAGCGCTGCATCCACCAGCTCGCCCACTTCCATTACATCGGCGATGGTAGTGAGGTCGATGCCGGCGCGCTCCCAGATTTCAGTGCGTGTCGCGGCTGGCAGCACGGCCTGTACATAGACACCCTTGGGCGACAATTCGAGGTTCAGGCCCTGGGACAGGTACAGGACGAACGCCTTGGTGGCGCCGTAGAGTGTCATGCCGAACTCAGGAGCAAACCCGACCACCGAGCCAATGTTGACGATCGCGCCGGTGCCGGACTGGGCGAAGCGCGGAGCAACCGCCGCCGCCAGCCGCGTCAACGCGGTGACGTTGAGGGTGATCATGCGCTCGATGGCTTCAGCGGTCTGTTGTACGAAGCCCCCTGACTGCGCGATCCCGGCGTTGTTGATCAGCACGCCGATCTGCTGGTCATCGCGCAAGCGGGTTTCGACTGCCGTCAGGTCGGCGGGTTGGGTCAGGTCGGCTTGCAGCACTTCGACAGCCACACCGCTGTCTGCACGCAGGCGTGCCGCCAGGGTTTCCAGGCGAGCCTTGTCCCGGGCAACGAGCACCAGGTCATGGCCACGACGGGCGAAGCGTTCGGCGTAGGTCGCGCCAATACCGGAGGAGGCGCCGGTGATGAGGACGGTTGGAAGCGTAGTCATGATCATTTCCTTTAGAGGAGTGGCTCAGGCAAGGACTTGTAAAAAAGGATCGGCTTCAGCGGGAGATCGTCGGGTAGTCGGTGTAGCCTGCTGCGCCCCCGCCATAGAGCGTGGCCGGGTTGAGTGGCCCCATCACGATGCGGTTGGAGAGGCTCAGGCTGCCGAGGGCGTACGGTTCGAAAAGGGTTTGTCCGGTCATGGTCCAGCTTCCGATGTGGAGGATGCCGGTATAATTACGCTCATAATCTAAGCTGTCAACATCTTTGATGACGGTTGACATCAATGAGGCTGTCTTGGCGATGTTCCCCCCTCAGCGCGGGTTCTATCTATTCATGCACCGTCACCCGATTGCGCCCGGTCTTCTTCGAGGTGTACAACGCTTGGTCAGCCCAGGCGATCAGGTCGGCGTGGCTGGTCGAGGGCTGGCTCAGGTCGGCCACGCCCAGGCTGATGGTGAAGCGGATGGCCTCGCCGTTGTGCAACACGTGCATCGTTTCGACCGCCTTGCGCAGGCGTTCGGCAAAAATGCTTGCGCCGGCCTTGTCGGTGTCTGAAAGCACCACGCCGAACTCCTCTCCACCGTAACGCCCGGCCAAGTCGGATTCACGGATGTGTTCGCGGACCAGCTCGGCGATTTGCTCGATCACTTTGTCGCCGGCCTGATGGCCGTAGGTATCGTTGACCCGTTTGAAATGGTCGATGTCGAACATCACCAGGCTCAAGGCGGTGCCATAACGCTGGTGCCGGGCGTGGGCCGCCCGCAGGCTTTCTTCCCAGTGGCCGCGGTTGTACAAGCCCGTCAGCCGGTCGGTGCTGGAGAGCAATTGCAGTTGTGCATTGGCGGCCTGGAGCTGGTGGCGGTTGGTGGCGACGTCGGTCACGTCATAGATCACCAGGCAGATATGGTCGATCTTGCTGTTGGGGGAATGCAGGGGCAGCAACGTGGTGTTCTGGTACATGAACGCTTCCTGGCCGGTGATCGGCTGGTAGTTCTTGAACCGCACCAGGTACGGGCGCTGCTCCCAGACGGTGAACGCAGGCGTGCCCAGGGTCGCGACGCTTTCTACCTTGCGGCTGAACCATTGCTGATCGATCTCGGGGAACAGCGTGAAAAAATGCTGATTGTGAGCGTCCTTCGGTTGTATCCCCGAGCGGTTCTCCATGAAGGTGTTCCAGACTTGGACACGGTAATCGCGGTCGAGCACCACCACGCCGACATCGATGCTCTGCACGATCGCCAGCAGCCAGTGGAATTCATTCAGATCGACAGGATTATTCATGGCTCAGTTCATCAAGTAGGCGAGTTTGTGGGTCAACCGCTCAATGGAGTCTTCCGTGAACAGCAATAGCAGATCGAAGCGAATGTCATGTCCTTCCAGGCTGTAGCTGATTTCCACGGCCAGGGTCTTTTTCCAGCGCTTGTGGTTGAGTCGGATCAGCTCGTCGATGGCCGCGTGTTGGCCGAGAATCTGCGGGTGGCCTTGAGAAAACACCACGTCGATCTGTTCGGCGATGCTGCTCAGGCAGGCGCCGATCAGCACGCTGGAAAGGTCCAGCAGCATTTCCAGATCCGAATAATCGGCGCTCTGGCGTTGCATCAGTTGCGCGATATCGGCCACTTCCGAGTCGTGGAATATCAGCAGGGCTTCGCCGGCGATGCCACTGCCGATGAAGCCCTGACAGATGGCCGTGAGTTGCCGGGAGCTGCTCGCATCGGCCAAAGCCATGTGCAACTCGCCGACTTCGAGGAGATTGACGTTCGGTACGGGTAACTGCACGAACACCCCCAGTACCTTCGCTATCAGGGCGGCGGCCCGGCCGATGGCGACGTTGACCGTCTCGCGAAATACGTCGTGAAAGCCGATGGGCGTGCCGGTCGTTGGGCGATCTTGCAGCGCGCTGCTACCCGGTGCCGTCAGTAGCCCCAGGCGGCTCAGGGTCTGGCGCAGTTCATTTTCATCGAAAGGTTTTTTCAGGAACGCCAATGCGCCCAACTCATGCACCCGGCGCACGGCTTCGTCCTGGACGTCACCGGAGATGACGATGACCTGCGCCTTCAACCCTTCGGCACGCAACGCACTGAGCACTTGATAACCATCCATTTCCGGCATGGTCAGGTCCAACAGCACCACCTGGCCCAGACCCTGGCGTATGGCGTCCATCGCCTGGCGACCGTTGATGGCTTCGGTGACCGACACCGGCCAGTCCCCAGGCAAGGCTCGCAGCACTTGTTTGCGAGCCATGTTGGAGTCGTCACATACCACTAGAGGGATCATCGGCACAGGTTGGGCGCTCATTGGCGTTGAGTGTCAGGTTCCGGAACTGTCTCCAGCGTTAGAGCCCAGCGTGAATGGCAGGTTCAAGATTCCGACCTCTATTGCCCGTAGGGGTCGTTGTACCGATTTTGGATGCGTTCCAGCTCGCCGGAGCGGCGCAACTGGTCCAGTGCCTTGGCCCAGGCGGCCACGACAGGGTCCTCGGAGTCGCGACTGAAGGCGATGTAGAGCGATGAGCGATAGAGTTCGACGGGGATGCGACGCAACGTGCCGGGCGCAATTTTCAACTGGCGGCTGTAGTAAGCGACACCCGCCGTGGTATCGCCGACGATGATCCCGGTACGCCCGGCCAGCAACATTCGATACAGCTGCAGGCTCCCGGTTGCGCTTTTGTCGAGGTTGGTGAACCCTCGCGACTGCAGCACTTCGGGTATCAGGCCAGCGTTTCGCGTGGTGATTCGCGGAGCGCGCATCAACTGCTCCAGGGAGCTGATGGGCTGCTGCGCATCGGCCAGCTCATAAGGGTAGATGGACTCTTCCACAATCGGACCGACCCATTTGTACAAAGGCTGGCGCTCGGCGGTGCGGAACATGGAATACAGGATGGTCCTGGGATGGGTCTTCAGGACCCGGGAGCTGCGCATGCTGGGGAGCACCGCGATGGGAAAGTCATCCCCGGTCAGTGCCATGATGGCGCGCACGATCTCGGTGGTCATGCCGGTGAGCTGATTGTTCTCCAGATAGTTGTACGGCGCCCACTCTTCAGTCACGACCTGATACTGCTCAGCCCTGGCAGGCGCGTCGAGCAACAGAACGAGCAGCGCTGCGGTAACTATTAAATATCTCAAATGATCGGCCTGGTTGGCGCTACGTTGAAAAACAGTGCGGTGCTCAAGGATTGGGACTGGGGCAGGGCAAAACCAGTATAGACCCTGGCATACCTCTCACGCCTGTTGGTTGCAATTGCCACGTGTGGGCGAGTCAGCGGGCAGGGCGCTCGAGGCTTGAGGAAAGAAGGCGCTGATCACCGCTGCTGCCAGGGCCAGTGATGCTCCCACGGCTGCAAGGCCGATCCAGCCAGCTCGGTGCACGCCGTAGTTTCCCAGCGCTGCCCCGACGGCGCCACCCATGAAGTACGAAGCCATGAAGACCGTGTTGAGTCGGCTGCGAGCGTCGGGGCGCAAGGCGTGGATGCGCGACTGGTTGGCGACCAGGCCGGTGCGGTTGCCCAGGTCCAGCAACACCATGCCGACGAGGAGGCAGCCAAGGATATGTCCGCCTGCGGCAATACAAGCAAAACCCGCGGTGAGAATGATCGCGCTGGCAAATGCCATGACGCGCGCGCCCAAGCGATCCGCCAAGGCACCGATACTAGGCGATGCGACGATGCCCAACAGCGTGACCAGGCCAAACACTCCGATAGTGGCGGCGTCGAAACCGTAGGGCGGTTGCGTCAGCAGCGCGGCCAGTGTGGCCCACAGCGCGCTGAATGCAGCGAAGATAAAAAAGCCGCTGGCCGCGCATAGGCGCAGCTCACGCTCCTCGCGTACCAAGCTGACCAGCGAACGCAGCAGCCGCGTGTAGCGGATCGGCGCCTGGCCGGCGATGGCAGGCAGGCGCCTGGCGACGATGATCAGCAGCAAGATATCGATAACTGAAGCGAGCACAAAAACCGTTCGCCAACCCGCATGTTCGCCGACGAAACCGCCCATCGTGCGCGCCAGCAAGAGGCCTGTTGAGAGGCCGCCAAGCAACGCACCGACGATTCGGCCGCGCTCAGCCGGCGATGCCAAGCCGGAGAGGACGGGAATGATGATCTGCGCGGTAATCGCCGTCACGCCCACCACAAAACTGCCAGCGCACAGCAGCATGAAGTTCGGTGCCACGGCGCAGGCCATCAACGCGACGGCGTTCGCGACAATCGCCGATAACGCCAGCCGGCGCGGCTGCCGGCAATCGGCGAGAGGCACGATGAGCAGCAGGCCCGTCGCGTAACCGAGTTGCGTCAGCGTGGCGACCAGGCCAGCCTGCGTCGGCGCCAGGCCGAACGAGGCGGCCATTTGCGGTAGCAGCGGCTGGTGGTAGTAAAGGGCCGAGACGGCGAGGGCGCAACACATCGCCATCACCGCAACCAGACGGGCAGGAAGCCCGGCCGGGACCGCGCTAGATACAGGCATAGCTCCCCCTTCAGCGTTGCAGGGCCAGCAGCAGCCCCTCGGTGTCAACGATGCTGTGGGCGAACGTGGGGCCGTTCAGTTCGTGCGCCGCGTGCATCATTTCCTTGCTGAACGCTGCCGTCGCATCGCGCACCAGGGTGACGTGATAACCGAGCTCCATGGCGAAACGCGCCGTCGACTCGATACAGGTATTCGCCAACAGCCCAACGACAATCACATGCGTGACGCCTTGCTGCTTGAGCTGGAAATCCAAATCGGTATTGGCAAACCCGCTTTGCCCCCAGTGCTCCTGGATGACGATATCGCCGTCCTGCGGCACGAAGTCCGGGTGCCAGTCGCCACCCCAAGTGCCTTTGGCGAACGTATGGCGCTCCTGGATCAAGCGCTGGGTCGGGTTGGGATGGTCCCAGTTGTCGTAGTCACCGGGCTGCCAGCGCCGATGCGGTACGTAGAACACGGGGAGGCCGCTTGCCCGCGCCGAAGCCACACACTTACGCAGGTTGTCGAGCAGATGGACGTCCTGTGCGACGCTTTCGAGCAAGGGAAACAGCTTGCCGCCGTCGGACAGGAAATCGTTGTACGGATCGACCAGTAACAGGCCGGTACGCGCCAGGCTGGGTTCAGGGTGGGTCATGTCAGTGCTCCTGTTGAAGGCAGTTGAGGACGGGTTTGCGCATAAGCGTCTGCGGTACGTCCCTGCCAGAATAATCAGCTATGATATTCATAGTGTCAACTGTTACGGTGCCTGTAGCCCAATTTAAGCGGTTTTGCTCGGCATCCGCCGTGTTACTATGAAAACCAGAGTGGATGGACGAGGTGCACATCGATGCAAATGCAACACAAGACGCCCGAGACGGTTTGCCCGGTGGCGCGTTCCGTGGAAGTGGTCGGCGACAAATGGACGATCCTGGTCCTGCGCGAGCTGTACATGGGCGCGACTCGTTTCGAGGAAATGCAGATCCAGACCGGCGCCACGCCGCAAATGCTCACCTCACGCCTCAAGGCGCTGGAAGCCGACGGCATGGTCGAGCGGCGGCTATACAACCAAAAGCCTGCGCGCTACGAATACCAACTGACGGACAAGGGCCGGGATTTCTACCCAGTGGTCTACGCACTGCGCGCCTGGGGCGAGAAGTGGTGCAAAAGCGAGGATGAAGGGCTGGCGATGCACTTCGTCCACCGCGCGTGCGGCCATGACGTGGGAGTGGCCAGCGTTTGCCCGCACTGCGGCGTTGCGGTGGGGCGTGAGGATCTGGAGAGCTCGATCAGTGAGGGTTTTCTCAACGAGCGGGTGGTTCGTCGGGATGTTTTCAAGGGGAGGTTGTGAAGTTGAGCCATTGACAATACTTGGATGGAACCAGGATCGAGTCTGCAGTTGGCGCTGATAGGAATAGGCAAACCCCAGAGATAAACCGATATAGGTCAGTGAGTTTCCAGTCGATACCATCGTCTCGTCTTCATCGATTGGATCTCGCCATGTCCCACCCAAAAACCTTATTCATCACCGGCGCGAGCAGTGGCTTCGGTAGCGCCCTGGCCCATGAAGCGCTTGCAGCGGGGCACCGTGTCATTGGAACGGTACGCAGTGAGGCCGCTTTGCAGGCGCTCCAGGCACTGTGCCCGGAGCGGGCCCACGGGGTGATCCTGGATGTCACTGACTTCACCCGGATCGACGGGGTGGTCGCAGCTGTCGAAGCCAGCCACGGCCCCGTCGACGTGCTGGTCAATAACGCCGGTTACGGCCACGAGGGTATCCTCGAAGAATCGCCGCTGGAGGAGATGCGTCGTCAATTCGAGGTCAATGTGTTCGGCGCGGTCGCCATGATCAAGGCGTTTGTTCCTTATTTTCGCCAGCGTCGTGCCGGGCATATCCTTAACATCACCTCCATGGGAGGCACCATCACGATGCCTGGGATCGCGTATTACTGTGGGAGCAAATTCGCCCTTGAAGGGATCTCCGATACGTTGAGCCAAGAGCTGTTGCCGTTCAATATATTTGTGACTGCCGTGGCACCAGGCTCTTTTCGCACCGACTGGGCGGGTCGTTCGATGCGGCGCACGCCTCGCAGCATCGCCGACTACGATGCCAGTTTCGATCCGGTGCGCAAGGCGCGGGAAGAGAAAAGTGGAAAGCAGCTCGGCGATCCGCAGAAGGCCGCGCAAGCGATGTTGCAGGTGATTGCCAGCGCGACGCCACCGGCCCATCTTCTGTTGGGCAGCGATGCGTTGGGGCTGGTGCGTGACAAACTCAGGCGCGCCGCCAGTGAGATTGAACAGTGGGAATCGCTGACCCGTTCAACCGATGGGTGAGCGCCGCATAGAGGGCAGTGCAATGGGGCAGGCCGATTCACCCAGCTCGCGCATGGTGCAGTTGATGGAGCAATTGGCGCCGTTGGAGGGCTACAACCTGAGCGCGCTGGAGGATATCCGTTTTCTACGCTCGAATCGGCCGCTGAGCCAAACGCCAGTGTTGTATGAGCCGGGTATCGTCATCCTCTGCCAGGGGTGCAAGCGTGGCTATCTGGGCGATGACATCTACGTCTATGACGCCCAGCACTACCTGGTGGTGTCGGTTCCGGTGCCGTTCACGATGGAAACCGATGCCAGCGAGGCGCAACCCATGCTGGCGGTGTACATGCGCCTCGACCTCCAATTGGCCAGCGAGTTGATGCTGCAAGTAGATGAAGCCCTAGGGCCCAGCGATGCGCAGCCCAAGGGTATGTACGCTTCGCCCATGGACGATGGACTGCGCGCCTCGACGCTGCGTTTTCTCGAGGCGATGACCAGCCCGCTCGAAGCGCAGATATTGGGTCCGTCGCTGGTGCGGGAGATCTACTACCGCATCCTCACCGGTGAGCAAGGTGGCTCGATGCGCGCCGCGCTCAATCGACAGGGGCATTTCGGCAAGATCATCCGCGCGATCCGCAAGATCCACAGTGGTTACCGGGAGCGCCTGGATGTGGAGTCCCTGGCCCGAGAAGCAAGCATGAGCGTGCCTAATTTTCATCTGCATTTTCGCAATGTGACGGACGCCTCGCCGATGCAGTATTTAAAGTCGACGCGTCTGCACCAGGCGCGGTTGCTGATGCTGCGCGACGCCATGAGCGCTTCGACAGCCGCATTCAATGTGGGTTATGAAAGCGCTTCGCAATTCAGTCGCGAATTCAAGCGCTTCTTCGGACGAACGCCCCAGGAAGAAATCCAATGGATGAAAGCCACCTATGCACTGCCAGCGCCGTCTTCGCCGTCCCTGTATGTCTCGTCGCATTAGCAAAAATGCTTCGCACTAGAACGGGAGAAAATTAACCGTTCGCCGAATGACAGCATCGCCCAGCGGTGTTACTTACAGCGACCACTACGCACCCATACAGCCCCAACCCTGTGCCATTTTGTAGCAGATAACCCCAAGTGCCACCCCCGGCAATCCACTCCCCATTACAGAAAAACCAACCCAAACAACCAGTTGAACTCTCCTGCCCAAACCTGGCACGTCTACTGCATTTCTGCATCTATGGATAATTGGATACAAAAATACAAAAGGTGGCCTATATGCAGTTCGCTCCCGCTTACGTTGAACGCCAGCCGCTGACCGCTGAAGAAGAGGCTTACAACTTCCTGCTCGAAGCGATCTGCCGCGGTCGTTACCACAAGGGCGACCGGTTGATCGCCGAGGACATTGCCACTGAAATCGGCATGAGCCGCATGCCGGTGCGCGAAGCCTTTCGGCGCCTTGACGCTCAGGGGTTGGTGACGTTGCGGCCTAACCGCGGGGCGATTGTCAGCGGTCTGGACATCAACGAGTTGCAGGAAGTGTTCGAGATGCGCAGCGCGCTCGAAGGCCTGGCGGTGCGAGTGGCCGTGGCTCATATCGGCGAGCGGCAATTGGCGGCGCTGGAGCGGCTGCTTGATGAAATGGATGACTACCGCGAGGAGAGCGCCGAGTGGGTCAGCCGTCACCGCAAATTCCATGAGTACCTGTGCAGCCTGAGCGGCCGGCCCCGGCTGCTTAAGCAGATTTCTGCGTTGTATTCGCTGATCGAGGCGCCGATGCGCCTGTGGCTGCAGCATGTCGACAAGCCCTTGAGCGCACGCCAGGAGCACGCAGTGATCCTCGACGCGATTCGCGCCGGCAATGCCGACCAGGTCGAGGCCGTGGTGCGCGCGCATATCGAAGGCACCGTCCCCGAACTGATCAAGTTTCTGCAAACCGAAAAATAAGCCCGAAAACGGGCCTCGCTGTTGTGATTTTGCGTACTGCCACCGTTACTCACCGAACTGGAGTGTCTGGTCATGCACAAAACGAACGCCTTGCTTGCCGCGGTATCCCTTGCTCTCTGCGCACAGTGGGCGCTCGCCGCGCCCGTGGTGCCGGAGCGTTTGCAGAAGGTCGACAAGCTCACGTATTGCTCGGGCATGGATTCGCCGCCGCTGGTGTCGTTCGACGAGGCGCAGAAGCCCAAGGGGTTGACGATCGACCTGGGCCTGGAAATTGCCAAGCGCCTGGGCAACAAGCAAGTGCAGTGGCGGGTGATCCC
Source organism: Pseudomonas fluorescens Q2-87 (assembly GCF_000281895.1). Taxonomy (NCBI): domain Bacteria; kingdom Pseudomonadati; phylum Pseudomonadota; class Gammaproteobacteria; order Pseudomonadales; family Pseudomonadaceae; genus Pseudomonas; species Pseudomonas fluorescens. The sequence goes on from NZ_CM001558.1 coordinate 2,877,139, forward strand.
GTTCTCCGGGCTGTTGCCGGCATTGCTGGCCCAGCAATGCGACATGATTGTCGACCAGCTGTTCGACAAACCCGAGCGCCGCGAGGTGATCAACATCGTCAACTACATGTACTCCAGCCAGTCGGTGGTGGTGCCCAAGGGCAATCCGCAGGGCATCCAGCGCCTCGATGACCTTTCCACGCACAAGGTGGCCGTGCTCAACGGCTCGACGATCAAGACCTTGCTCGACGCGCAGAACGAAGCCCTGGCCAAGGCCGGCAAGCCGCCGATGAAGCTGGTGGTCTACAACACCGACACCGACGCATTCCAGGCCTTGCGCATCAGTCAGGTCGACGCCTACGGCACCACGGTGGAGACCGCCGGTTACTACGCGGCGATGGCTCCGGATCTGTTTCAAGAAGGCGTGCCGGCGTTCGGCCGGATTCTTACCGGCCTGGGCATTCGCAAGGACGACCCTCAGTTGACGGCAGCGGTGCAGCAGATCATCAGCGACATGCGCAGCGATGGCAGCTACACCCAACTGCTCGCCAAATGGCATGTGGACAGCGACAAACTCGACTGAGGCGTGCCCCTGATGAATTTCAATTGGGATGTGTTCTGGCAATACCTGTTGCAGCCCAGCGGGGTGTACCTCACCGGTCTCTGGCTGACGTGCCTGATCAGTGTGCTGGCGATGTTGATCGGCTGCGCGCTGGGGTTGGTGGCGGCGCTGATGCGCCTGTCGCACAACCCGTTGCTGCACCTGCCGGTCCGGTTCTACGTGTGGCTGATGCGCGGCACGCCGCTGCTGGTGCAGATCGTCTTTCTCTATACGGCGCTGGCGGCGGGCGGGATTTTCCGCTTCGAAGACGTGGAGCTGTTCGGCCTGGTGGTGCCGGGCAATATCCAGGCGGCGATCATTGCCCTGGGGCTGAATGAAGGGGCCTACATGTCGGAGATCATCCGGGCCGGCATCGGCGCGGTGGACAAAGGGCAGTATGAGGCCGGGCGCTCCCTGGGCATGACGTTCGGCAAGCTGATGCGCCGGATCGTGTTGCCCCAGGCAGTGCGGGTGATCGTGCCGCCCTTGGGCAATGAATTCAACGTGATGCTCAAGAACACCACGCTGGTCAGCGTGATCGGCGTGCAGGAGCTGTTGCTGAGCACGCAGATGGTGACTTCGGCGACGTTTCGAGTGTTCGAGCTGTACTTGGTGGTGGCGATCTACTTCCTGCTGCTGACGACGCTTTGGGGCTTCTTTCAGCGCTGGTTGGAGAAGCGCTTCGGCCAATCGGACCGGTCCCCACCGCCGACCGCCAGCAGTCGTCTGTTCGGCGCTACACCTTGAAATTGTTGCGGGGACGCTAAGCATGGCGCACAAGAGCGAAGAGTTGATCATCGATGCCCAGGACATTCACAAGTCCTTCGGCGAACTGGAGATCCTCAAGGGGATTTCCCTGCAAGTGCGGCGCGGTGAAGTGGTGGTGCTGATTGGCGCCTCGGGGTCGGGCAAGACCACGTTCATCCGTTGCATCAATCTACTGGAAGACATCCAGGGCGGCCGCATCCGTGTCAATGGCCGCGCCATGGGTTACCGCGAGCGTGCCGATGGCAGCCTGGTGCGCGACTCGGAGCGCAACATTGCGCGCCAACGCCGCGACATCGGCATGGTGTTCCAGCGTTTCAACCTGTTCCCGCACATGACCGCCCTTGAAAACATCATCGAGGCGCCGATCCAGGTGCTGGGCGTTCCCCGGGCCGAGGCCTTCGAACAGGCGCGCGGGTTATTGGCGCGAGTCGGCCTGGCGGACAAGGCCGGGCATTATCCGTCGATGCTTTCCGGTGGTCAGCAGCAGCGGGTGGCGATTGCTCGTGCGCTGGCGATGAAGCCTCAAGCGATGCTGTTCGATGAGCCCACCAGCGCCCTCGACCCGGAGACCGTCGGCGAGGTGCTGCAGGTCATGAAAGAGTTGGCGGAGGAGGGCATGACCATGGTCGTGGTCACCCACGAAATGGGCTTTGCCCGGGAAGTGGCGGACCGCGTGGTGGTGCTCGACCAAGGCGAGTTGATCGAGCAAGGGCCGCCTGAGCAGATTTTCAGCCGTCCCAGCCATCCGCGTACCCAAGCCTTTCTCAGCCGCGTGCTGTGATCGTTTTTTCGGCGTCGAGAGCATTTGCCCATGTTTAATTTTTCTGCCCATGAATATCCCTATCCGTCCCAACGACAGAGCGTCTTCGCGCGCCGAGGCATGGTCGCCGCGTCACAACCGCTGGCCGCCGAAGCCGGCATCGCGATCATGCGCCAGGGCGGCAATGCCATTGACGCTGCGATTGCCACGGCGGCGGCCCTGACCGTGGTCGAACCGACCGGCTGCGGCCTGGGCGGCGATGCCTTTGCGCTGGTCTGGAGCCAAGGCCGATTGCACGGCTTGAACGGCAACGGGCATGCGCCGGCAGCCTTGAGTATTGAAGCGGTGAAGGCCGCCGGGCATAGCCAAATGCCGACCTATGGCTGGACGCCGGTCACCGTGCCGGGTTGTCCTTCGGCCTGGGCCGAACTGTCCCGGCGCTTTGGCAAATTGCCGTTCGCCGACTTGCTGCAACCAGCCATCAGCCTGGCGCGGGACGGCTTTGCGTTGTCGCCGGTGGTTGCTCACCAATGGCAGATCGCGCTGAATGAATTCACACCCCATCGCGATGCGTTGCTCGAACCCTGGTTCGAGACGTTCCTGATTGATGGCCGCGCGCCCAAGGCCGGTGAGTTGTTCCGCAACACGGCCCAGGCCCGGACCTTGGAAGAATTGGCGGCAACCGCTTGCGAGAGCCTGTATCGCGGGCCATTGGCGCAACGCCTGGATGCCCATTCCCAAGCCAGCGGTGGCTACTTGCGCGCTGCCGATCTGGCCAGCTATCGGGCCCAGTGGGTCGAGCCGATTCACGTCAATTACCGTGGGGTGGACGTCTGGGAGATACCGCCGAGCGGCCAGGGCCTGGTGGCGCTGATGACGCTGAAGATCCTCGAAGGCTTCTGCTTTGATCACCGCGACAGCCAGCAGACCTGGCACCGTCAGTTGGAGGCGATGAAGCTGGCCTACAGCGACGGCCTGCACCACATCACTGATCCGCAGCACATGCGCGTGGCCGTGGCCGACCTGCTCAGCGATGCCTACAGCACCCGCCGCCGCGGACAGATCAGCGATCAGGCGCAACTGCCCGCACCCGGCGACCCCCATGCCAGCGGCACGGTGTACCTGGCCACGGCTGACGGTGAAGGCAACATGGTGTCGTTCATCCAGAGCAATTATCACGGCTTTGGCTCCGGTGTCGTGCTGCCCGACAGTGGTATTGCCTTGCAGAACCGCGGCCAGGAATTCAGCCTCGACCCTGCGCATGCCAACTGCCTGGCACCGGGCAAGAAGACTTTCCACACCATCATCCCCGGCTTCCTGACCCGGGATGGCGAAGCCCTCGGGCCATTCGGGGTCATGGGCGGCTACATGCAGCCTCAAGGCCATGTGCAAATGGTCATGAACCTGGTGGACTTTGGCCTCAACCCGCAAGCCGCCCTCGACGCTCCGCGTTGGCAATGGCTGGGCGGGATGAAGGTCGGCATCGAGCAGGGCGCATCTCGCGATCTGGCCAACGCCCTGGCCCGGCGCGGGCACCAGGTACAGGTCGCCAGCGACCTGACCGACTACGGACGTGGCCAGATTATCCTGCGTGACCCGTCCAGCGGGGTGCTGTGTGGCGGCACCGAGCCGCGAGCCGACTCGCATATCGCGGTGTGGTAGCGCGGCTCGCGTGAAGCCGCTTACAGCGCCAGGTCCGGGTCGGAATCGCTGTTTTTCTGGCCGACCGGATCACTGTCAGTCGGGGCATTAGAGGCGGCGTTACCCCGGATATCCGGTGGTGGCGCCAGTTGCAGTACGTCGCTGGTGTATTTCCATTCCTGATAGACGCGTTCGGGGTCGTCGTTGAGGTGGGTGCCGTAGCTGGGCACGATCTGGCGGATCTTTTCCTGCCATGCGGGGGAGGCCACTTTGTCCTTGAAGACCTTTTGCATGACGTCGAGCATGATGGGGGCCGCCGTCGATGCGCCTGGCGATGCGCCCAACAGGCCTGCGATGCTGCCGTCCTGAGAGGCGACCACCTCGGTGCCCAGTTTGAGCACACCGCCTTTTTCCTCATCACGCTTGATGACCTGCACCCGCTGCCCGGCCTGCCAGAGACGCCAGTCTTCTTGCTTGGCGTGGGGGAAATATTCTTGCAGTGCCTTGAAGCGGTCGTCGTCGGAGAGCATGAGCTGGCCGGCCAGGTACTCAACCAGCGGATACTGTTCGATACCGACCTTGGTCATGGGCCAGATGTTGTGCGTGGTCATGCTGGTGAAAAGGTCGAAATAGGAGCCTTCCTTCAAGAACTTGGTGGAGAAGGTCGCAAACGGCCCGAACAGAATCACGCGCTTGCCATCCAGGACCCGAGTGTCCAAGTGCGGCACGGACATCGGCGGCGCCCCGGTGGAGGCGATGCCGTAGGCTTTCGCCATGTGTTGCTCGGCAATGCTCGGGTTTTCCGTCACCAGGAACGATCCGCCGACCGGGAATCCTGCGTAGTCATCAGCTTCCGGGATGCCGGATTTTTGCAGCAAGTGCAGGGCACCGCCGCCGGCGCCTATAAACAGGAACTTGGCGTCGGTGGCTCTCGTCTCGCCATCCTTGAGGTTCTTGTACTCGACGTGCCAGGAACCGTCGTCGTTGCGGGTGATGTCCTGAACTTCGCTGGACAGTTTCAGGCTGAAGTTCGGTTTGGTTTGCAGGTAACTGACGTATTGGCGGGTGATTTCGCCGAAATTCACATCGGTACCGATGGGCGTCCAAGTTGCCGCGAGTTTCTGGTTCGGATCGCGGCCTTCCATCATCAAGGGCACCCATTTCTTGATTTGCGCCGGGTCCTCCGAGTATTGCATCGGGCGGAACAAGGGGCTGGCTTGCAGGGCTTCGTAGCGTTTCCTGAGGAATTTGATGTTGTCGTCCCCCCACACGAAACTCATGTGCGGGGTTGAATTGATGAATGAGCGGGGATTTTTCAGAACGTTGCTCCTGACCTGCCAAGCCAGGAACTGCCGGGTGATCTGGAACGCTTCGTTGATCTCGATGGCTTTGGAGATGTTGACCTTGCCGTCCTGGTCCATCGGCGTGTAATTGAGTTCTGCCAAGGCAGAGTGACCGGTGCCGGCGTTGTTCCAACCGTTGGAGCTTTCTTCGGCCACCGCGTCCAGGCGCTCGACCATTTCCATCGACCAGTCCGGTTCAAGCTCATTGAGCCAGATGCCCAACGTGGAACTCATGATCCCACCGCCCACCAGCAGCACGTCGACCTTTTTCGTCTCCGCTGCCTGGGCACTGCCAAGGCTCAATGAGGCGGCGAGGCCTAGCGTCGCCAAAGCTATCGTGTTGTTCATCGTTTCACCCTTGGCGACTGGATGAGCCACCTGCCGTTGCTGATGAAGGGGCGTGCCGGTTATTCAAGATAATCGCGGCTATGGATTGGACCGGCACAGGAAAAAGCCTGTTCAACCGCCTCGGCCTCGGGATGACGAAAGGCATACTGCATGGCATGCCTGCCGCTGCCCAGGGTCATACCCCGAAGGGAAACGTATCCTCCTCATGGCTTGGCGATTGCCCCCTGCCGAGTGGCGTAATCGCCTGGGTGTGGGCAAACCATAGCCAGGCATCGAATTGCTCGGCCAACGTCGCGTCGAAGTAATGGCTCTGGCGTTCGGTCCGGGGACGGTAGATGACGCCAATGGCGCGTTCCAGCAGGCGCCCGGACAACGCCGTGCGCAGCGCCGGGTGGTGCTCGCCGCGCCAATCGTAAAGCGCTTGTGGATGCCCAGCCTCGACAAAGGCGCGCTCCCAACTGTGAGGCAGCGCCGGTGTGACGGGCTTGACTTGCATCGGCGCGTCCCAGTCATCCGCCGCCGCTACGGTGCCCTGGTCGGTGCCCATGCCGATGAGCACCGCCTCCTGGCCCAGGCTTTCGCGACACAACTGCCCAAGCGTCAGCTGGCCGCCGTCGCCCATTTCGGTTGCCCTGGCATCGCCGACGTGTGAATTGTGCGCCCAGACGATGGCCTTGGCGTTGCGCCCCTGGCGGGCGCGCACTGCTTGCAGGGTCTCGAACATATGTCGGTCACGCAGGTTCCACGATTGCCGGCTGCCCTGGTACATCGCCCGGTAATACTGCTCGGCAGCGTGGACGACGCGGGCGTTCTGCGTGGCGTTGAACAGCGCTTCCTCGTCTTTGCCCATCAGCCCCAGGCGTTGGTTCAACAAGGCCTGGAGCTGTTCCAGCACGGCGCCTTCACAGGACGCCATGCCGCCCCTTTCGGTAAAGTGCCCGTACAGTGCCGGATCGTCATGCCAGGGTGTGAGGCAGCCGTAACGCTGCCGTGCTTCACGGGCCATATCAGGATCGGCACCCTCCAGGTATTCGAGCACCTCTCCAATCGAACTGCCCAGGCTGTACACGTCCAGACCGCGAAATTCTGCGCGGTCCTGGGGCGGGCGGGACCGATTGTATTCGTGCAGCCACCGCACAAAGGCCTGCACATCGGTGTTGCGCCACATCCAGGTTGGGAAGCGGGAAAACGCTGCCTGCTGCCAATCGCAGGTGTCGCGCTGCCTGACGCAGCGGTCGATCTGATCGGCGTCCGGCCAATCCGCTTCGACGGCGACAATGGAAAAACCATGCTTTGTCACCAGATGCCGGGTGATCGCCGCGCGCGCCTGATAGAACTCATGGGTGCCATGGCTGGCTTCACCGATCAGCACCACCTGGGCATCGCCATAGCGGTCGAACAAGGCGGCGAATTGTTCACTGGCGGCATCCGGCAGAGGCTCGGCGTGCGCCCTCAATGTCTCGTTCAAAGCGTCCATGAAGGGGGACTCCTATTAGCCGTCAGCGTGCTCGCCCGCGGGCGCGGTTCAACGCCAGCAAGCATCCACCAAAAAGCAGCGTCGCCCCGGCCACGAGCAAGGGCGACGGGCGCTGCGCAGGCTTGCGCCAGCCACCCTCGATGCGTCGTGTCCCGCTGGGAGGGTCAAACAGGTTGCCTGCGGACGACGCCGATTCGGCGCTGCGACTCAGGGCGAAGCGGGTGAGCCTGCCGGAGAGCTGGGCGAACCCTGGCAATAAAAAGTGCGCGAGCCGGGCGAATCTCGCCGCACCGCCTACGGTCGTGCCGGGCTTGGGGTTCAGCGCGCAGCGGACCATCGCCTCAGCCACTCGATGCGGGTCATAGACCGGAGGAGGGGGCTTGATGGCGTGGCCGGTGAAGTTGGCGCCATCGCGGAACCCCGGTGTGTCCATGGTCGCCGGATAGATATCGCAGACATGAATATCGGGCCATCCGCTGAGTTCGCCGCGCAAGGCTTCGGTCAAGCCGCGCAGCCCGTATTTGCTTGCCGAATAAGCCGCAGCATAGGGTTGCGCCACCCAACTGCCCAGCGACAGCGTGTTGATCAGGATGCCGCGCTTCTGTGCCTTGAAATAAGGCCAGGCCACGTGGGCACCACGCAGATACCCGAGCAGGTCTGTTTGCAGTATCTGTTCATGCACCTTGAGCGGCGTCTGTTCGAAACTGCCCACCGCACCCACGCCGGCATTGTTGATCCAGACATCGATGCGGCCGTCACCGAACGTCGCGGCCTCGGTTGCCAGGGCCTGCATCTGCTCGCTGCTGGTAACATCGGTGGGCACCGCCAGCGCGGCGGCGCCGAGTGCCACGCATTCATCCACGACCTCGGCGAGCGCCACGCTGTCGCGTGCCGCCAGCACCAAACGGGCGCGCTCCCTGGCGAACGCTTGCGCTGCGGCACGTCCGATACCGCTGGAAGCTCCCGTGATGACCACCAGCTTTTCATGCAGGGCCGAGGGCTCTGGATCGTCGGGTTGCGCCGGACTGTCATCGCGTCGATTGCCGGCCGCGTTCGACTCCGGGGAGTAGGGAATCTGTTGCAGTTTCAGGCGCGCACCGTCAGCCAGGATCAGCGTCAGGTCTTCAATCGTACCGGCGATTTTATCGGGGTAGACCGGTTCGCCGTTCGGGTCGAGTTGGTCATACACAAACCGCTGCCCTTCCAACCAGCCCACCGCTGTCTGGAGTTCTGGGCCCAGGTAGTATTTGGCGTCGAGAAAAAAGCCAGGGAAATGGGGCTCGCGCTCCACACTTTCGACCGCGTAACGCTCACCCGGCTTCATGCCGGTTTCAGGGGCAATCATGGTGAATTCCTCCTTTGGGTTGGTCTTGTGGTAGAGGCGGGAGGAAAAACAGGGGTTCAATCGAACTGAGTAAAGGCGGCCTACAGCTGACGAGATGCAGATTCTCGCCCTCGTTACGCGAGCGCTGTGCGCTGCTCCTCGAATGTCTTATCACCCATTGAAAATGGCACTCCGAAGCCTGGACGGGGAGGCGACACCCGCTATGCTTCGATGGTGGCGGCATGCCACTCATCGTGAACAGCGCCGCCTGGATCCAGACGAGCGTCTACTCGTCAGTGCCTCTTGCAGAGACGATCAATGAATAAATACAAAGCAGTGCCTGGGGTTGCTTGGGGTGTGTTGTTTGGTTGCATGGGGCAGGCTGGGGCTTTTCAACTCTCACCGGATGGCACTGTTGCCGAGAGAGAAATGGCCAAGAAATATGATGTTTCCTACAAGGCAACGGTGCCCTTTGCAAGCTTTGCATTGCACAGTTTTGCCGATTCCGCCCACGAAGCGCTCACGCAGAAAATATACGGGTGTGACGGGGATTGGCAGGATTGCAATAACCCTGATCTGGAAAACGCGGGCGCATACATTATTGCCGGCGTGCGCTGGAACGATGACCCAGTCTTTATGCCCGGCGTCGAGGATGCGAGGATCAAGGGCTGCGATGGTCGTTATTCCGTTGGTTTTATTACCCAAACACGGTGTTGGGTAAACCTTTTCGAAAACGCTGAGGCCAGGAGTACGGCCGATCCTCAGAGCTTCATGGGGGTTGGGAACTACATTTCGCGTTCCCATTTTGGCGACCTGCAGTTTTTGCACGCGATGGCCTCCCAAGAGCGAGACCCAGCCGAGAAAACCAAGCGTGAAATGATGATGTGGGCGGAATTTGCCTGGGGAGTCGCGGATGGAACCTATCCGATCAATACTTATTTGAAAGACATCCGGATCCAGGGTTGGGACCAGCATTTCAACAATGGCCAGACCGTGCAGGATTTGTTTGCTGTCGGGCGCCCTTGGTTGCGAGCGAACGTTCATCAGGTGGCCTTTGGCAGCTTGCTTCACCTCGTCCAGGACAGTTTTGCAGGCGGGCATGTGCAGCGGCGAGAAGAGATCCTGGGCGACAAATGCATGGGCGGCACCGAGGCCGTGCTGGGACGAATAGAAGAGTTCCATTCCTACACCCGACAAAATCACGCCAAGCATAAGGATGATGATGCCAGCTCAGTCGCCAGACTCATGCTGGTGAGGCATGAGCCCGACGTCGTTGATGCAGGCAAAAAGCTGAGGGGGTACATCGCCGACCGCAAGAAGTGGGCGGATGTGAAACCTTATCTGGAAGACTGTCTGTTTGCCTTGGCTAATGAAACAAGTGCGGCCTCGGCGGGCGACAAGTACCGGTAGGCAGATTCGGCTTGATCGATACAGTCTCTGGGCCCTTTAGCCTTGCATTCACCCTCAGTCCAGATCCTCGGGCTGATGCCGTTCCGGTACCTGGCTCGCTTCATCGCCCCATGTGCGGTTGACCCGTTGCCCGCGGACGACGGCTGGTCGATTGGCAATCTCCTCGGCCCAGCGCTGCACGTGGGTGTATCGGGCCGCATCAAGGAACTCGGCAGCCGAGTACACGTTGTTGCGCACCAGTTGGCCATACCACGGCCAGACCGCGATGTCGGCGATGGTGTAGTGGTTGCCCGCCAGGTACGGGCTTTCGCCGAGACGGCGATCCAGCACGTCCAGCTGCCGCTTGGCCTCCATGGTGAAGCGATTGATCGGGTATTCGAGCTTTTCCGGCGCATAGGCGTAGAAATGGCCGAAACCGCCGCCCAGGTATGGCGCCGCGCCCATCTGCCAGAACAACCAGTTCAACGTTTCGGTGCGGCCGGCAGGGTCGCCAGGCAGCAATGCGCCGAATTTTTCCGCCAGGTACAGCAGGATCGAACCGGACTCGAAGACCCGAATGGCCGGCTCCACGCTGCGGTCCAGCAGGGCCGGGATCTTGGAGTTGGGGTTGATGTCGACAAAACCGCTGGAGAACTGATCGCCCTCGCCGATGCGGATCAGCCACGCATCGTACTGCGCGCCTGCATGACCCAACGCCAGCAACTCTTCGAGCAGGATGGTCACTTTCACACCGTTGGGCGTGGCCAGCGAGTAGAGCTGCAAAGGGTGCTTGCCCGTCGGCAGGGTCTTTTCGTGGGTCGGCCCGGCAGTGGGGCGGTTGATGTTGGCGAACTGGCCGCCAGACGGGGCCTCGTGCTTCCAGACCTTGGGAGGAACGTAGGACGTTTTGCTCATGTAGACGTACCTCTTCGTTTGCTTGCGGTAATGACCAGGGATGCGAAGGGCGCGCAATAGCGCACTGATCCCAAGAGTCTACCGCTTCTCTTCCATGATTCGCGCGACTTCCCCCGAGGCCTTGAGCTGCTCGAAAGCACGTTGAGCCTTGGCGACGACTTCGTCCGGCGTGCTCAGGCTGAAGGCCAGGTTGACCCGGTGGGGTTGCTCGTCGAGGGTATAGACCTCTTCCAGCGAGATGAAATCCACTTGGGCGTCTTTGCTCAGCAGGCGCGCCGCGTTTTCAGGTATCGGTATCAACTGGACCTGACGGTTCAACAGCTTCTGAAAGTTATCGTGGTTATCCACCGATACGACCAGCCGGGAAAAACCGCGCTGTTGCAGGTAAATCTGCTTGGCGTCATTGCGCACGACGCCGATGCTGTACTGCTTGGCTTCCTCGAGGTTGTTGACCACGATGCCGTCATTGCCGCGCAGCTTATACAGCCTGCTCTCCACCCGATGAATTTCCCCGACCCATTTGAACAGCGTCTCCCTGGCCGGGGTGCGATCCAACGGAAAAATCAGCACGTTAGGTTCGTGCAACGCTTTTTCATAGGCACGTGCCCATGGGTACAGCTGCAAGCTGTAATCCGTTAGCTGGGCGTTTTTCAACATCTGCTCGACGATACGACTGCCCGGCCCGACCACTTTGTCCTCACGCTGATAGGCGTACAAGGAGTCTTCGGTGACGACTTCGATCGGCCCTGCATAACCTTCCAGGCTAATCAGGGCGAGCAGCAAGCATGAGCAGAGCGTAAGACGGATGTGCATACACAAATCTCCAGGCACGCGATGATGTCTACAGGGAAACGCGATCGCGCCCCTGGTGTTTGGCCCGGTACAGCGCTTGGTCGGCGCGCTGCAACAGTGGGTCGAAATGATCCATGGTGTCAGGGTCCAGCTCGGCGACGCCGATGCTCAAGGTGACAAAGGCTGAGACTTGAGAACCACTGTGGGGCAGTTCCCGCGCAGCCAGGCTCGTGCGCAGACGCTGGGCGGCGTCGTAGGCCTGGGCGGCGTCGGTGTTGGGCAGGACCACGACGAACTCTTCGCCGCCGACTCGGGCGGTCAATTCGTCTGATCGCCCGAAAACGCTGCGCAGGGTGTCGGCGATCTGCTTCAAGCACTGGTCGCCCTGCATGTGTCCGTAGGTGTCGTTGTAGATCTTGAAGAAGTCGACGTCACACATGAGCACCGCCAACGGGCTCTTGTGGCGTAGCGCACGGCGCAGTTCGTCTTCCTTCAGCTCGTCGAAATAGCGACGGTTGGCCAGGCCCGTCAGCGCATCGCGGCGAGACAGCGCTTCGAGGGCCTGGTTGGCTGCCTTGAGCTCCGCCGTGCGTGCTTCCACCAGTTCGGCCATTTGATCGCGGCTGGCGGCAAGGGCCAATTCATCCGAATGCTGGCGTTCCAAATGGGTGCGCAGGTTGTCCTGGAGTTCGTTGACCTGGGATTCGAGCAGGCTCAGTTCGTCCTGACGGCGTACCGTTCGCTGCAGCTTGAGGTGATGCTTGAGCGTGTGCGGGGCGAGTCCGCCCAGATGCCGGGCGATGTGGACTACGTGCACCGTCACCAGCCGGTTGAACATGGTCATGACCAGGCCGGCCAGCAGCAGCGACTGGATCACTTGGGTGATGACAATGCTGCGCGCTTCCCCCCAGAGTCGTTCCCAAAGCAAGTGGTTATCACCTTCGATCGTCAACTCGCCGACCTTCTCGTGAGCGCCGGCATAGGGCTGCGCGATGAGCTGGCGATGCAGCACTGGCGCCACGCCTGTTTTTTCCACCGCGTAGCGATTGAGTTCGATCACTTCAGGGGCTTGGCCCGGCCGCAGGATATTCAGCACCACACGACCGACCGGTGCGGCCGTGGCGACGCTGGTAATCTGCTGGTCCAGGGATTCGCGGTCCATTTCCCAGATGGCGTGGGCCAGGGTGTTCTGGAAAACCTGGTCGATCAGGACCAGTTCCGAATTCATTTCCGCCAAGTTGTTTTCCCAGGCCAGCCAGGTGCGCCAGGTAACCATGACCAGGGTGAAAAGCAGGCAAAACAATAAGGTGGCAAGCACCAGGCGACGTCCTAACGAGCTTAACGCCTTGGCCTTGGGTTGCTGCAGGGTGGGCACTGTTCGGAAATCGACGCCCATATCAAAACCATTTGCGTACGATGGCATCGTAAACGCCATTGCGCCGGATAGTCTGCAAGCCTGCGCGAAACTTCTCGACGGTATCGGCCGGTGTATTGCGGCTGAACGCCATGTTGAAGCCCTCCGCACTGCTCAACTCGGGAAGTGGCAGCGAACGGACCAGCACTTTATCCGGATCCTCGCCGTTCTGGCGGGTCAGGTACAGCGCGTTGAGCTCATTGGAAATCCACAGCTCCACGTGGTCGACCTTGAGCTTGCGGTAGTTATGCTCGTACCGGGTGCTGGATTGCAGTTCTTCGCCGATGCGGAACCCTTTCGAGACCAGGTATTGCTCCCCGACGTCCTGATTGACGGTGGCGATCTGGTGACCATGGGCATCGGCCAGGCTGTTGAGTTTGACGGGGCGGTCGGCCAGTGAGTATATGTACCACTGCGTCGGGGCAATGGCGCCGACCCATTGGAAAAGCGATTCGCGCGCTGGCGTGCGCACGATGGAATAGATGAGCACGTTACTTTCATTGAGGGCCAATTCGTAGGCGCGGGCCCAAGGCATAGAGTGGATGGGGGCTTGCACGCCGATTTCCTTGAGCACGGCTTGGACCACCTCGGTGCTCATCCCCGTCACGCGGCCATCCTGCGTCATGTTGTAGGGCGGCAGTTCCTCGGTAACGATGCGCAGGGGGGCCTCTGCCGCGCAAGCCCTTGCAGCGAGGAACATCAGGAGCCCCCACGTCAGAAGGCGGTTAAGCGGCAAACCCATCGATAATCACCCTATGCAACCTGCAGAGCCTGGTAAGGCCTGGGAGCTGTCTCTCATATAGAGGGTTATCGGCTGGGTGTGCAGCTGCTTGAATCTGGTTGGAAACGGCGATGTCCGTCGGCTCCAGCCATGGGCTCAGCCGTTGAGCAATGTCATCGTCTGCGCCTGGTAGCGCTCGCCGGCCACGGCCCCTTCGCCGGTGAAAACCGCATCGAGCCGGGCCAGATCATCGGCGCTCAACGCAACAGCGGCGGCAGCGACGTTGCTCTCCAGATACTTTCGTTGTTTGGTGCCAGGAATCGGGATCACATGGTCGCCCTGGGCCAGTACCCAGGCCAGGGCCAATTGTGAAGCACTGATGCCCTTGTCGGCAGCCAATGCCTTGACCCGCTCCACCAATACGAGGTTGAGATTGAAGTTGTCGGCCTGGAAGCGTGGGCAGGAGCGGCGGTAATCGTCGGCGGCAAAGTCTTCCGGCGATTTCAGTTCACCGGTCAGGAAACCACGGCCCAGAGGGCTATAGGCGACGAAAGCGATGCCCAGGCGACGGCAGGTATCGAGCACGGCGTTGTGCTCGGGATCGCGGGACCACAGCGAATATTCACTTTGCACCGCTGCCAGTGGATGCACCGCATGGGCCCGTTGGATGGTTTCGGCACTGGCCTCTGACAGGCCGATGTGGCGAACCTTGCCGGCCTTGACCAATTCGGCCATCGCGCCGACGGTTTCCTCGACCGGTACTTCAGGATCGATGCGGTGCTGGTAATAGAGATCGAGGTAGTCGGTTTCGAGCCGCTTGAGGCTGCCATCGATCGATAGCCGGACGTATTCGGGCCGGCCGTTGACACCCCGGGCATGGGGATCGCTGCTACGCACGAGGCCGAACTTGCTCGCCAGGTAAACGCCGTCGCGCTTGCCTCGCAGGGCTCGTCCGAGCAGTTCCTCGTTGGTATGGGGCCCGTACATGTCGGCGGTGTCGAACAGCGTCACGCCCAATTCGACGGCGCGGTGGAGCGTGGCAACGGCTTCTCGTTCGTCCACGCCGGTGGTGTAGAAATCCGACATGCCCATGCAGCCCAGGCCGATAGAGGAAACGTAAGGGCCGCGATGGCCGAGTTGTCGAGTATTCATGTGTTGCTCCCGGATCTGAATGGACGGGTGCAGTTTCCGGAAAACGTTACGCTGGATAAATCCCGTTTTATTGGTTTTACTGTTCGTGATATCTGAATAATGGAAGGGCACAGTGGACCGATTACAGGCAATGCAGGTATTCAGGCGCATCGTCGAACTGGGCGGCTTTGGCAAAGCGGCCGATGACCTTGGGCTGCCTCGGGCCACCGTCAGCCTGTTGATCCAGCAACTGGAAGCGCACCTCGGCGTACAGTTGCTACAGCGCACCACTCGGCAAGTGCGGGCGACGCTCGACGGTGAGGCGTATTACCAACGCTGCGGCCATCTGTTGGACGATCTCGATGACCTGGAGAGTTCGCTGTCGGCGCAACGAAGCCAGCCACGCGGTACGTTGCGGGTGGACATGCCCATCGCCTTTGGATGCGCCTGGATTGTGCCGCGCCTGGCGGACTTCTATCGACGCTACCCAGCGTTGCAACTGGATCTGGGTTTCCATGATCGGCAAGTCCATTTGCAGCGCGAGGGCGTTGACCTGGCGATCCGCGCCGGCAACGTCGTCGACCAGGGATTGGTGGCGCGGCCCATCGTGCAGCTGCATCAAGTGACCTGCGCCAGCCCTGGCTACCTGACACGCGAGGGCGTGCCCCAAGGGCTGGAAGAACTGGAGGCGCACCGCGCGATCCGGTTTTCTTCCGGCAACGGACGTTTCTTTCCATTTGAATTCGAGGTGGCGGGGCAAGTGCGTGAAGCGCAAATGCCGGGAGAATTGATCGTCAACAACGCCGACGCCTACGTGGCGGCCTGTGAAGCGGGATTTGGCTTGATCCAAGTGCCGCGCTACCACGTGCAACAGCAGTTGGCTGAAGGGCGCTTGGTTGCGGTGCTGGGCGGGTTCAGCGTGCCGTTGTGGCCGATTTCAGCGGTGTACCCGCCCCATCGACAGTTGTCGCCGAGGGTGCGGGTGTTTATCGACTGGGTAATAGAACTGTTGCATGGCGTGGCGGATACACAGGGCTCGCTGATGAGTCGGGCTTAGATATCAATACAGGCGCCTTTTGGTTGCGCCTAGCCCTCGTTCTTTCCAGCCCAGGCTCGCCGATCAACGCAAGGTGTAGCCGCTATCCACCACCCAGTCCTGGCCATACACCCCGCGAGCGCCCTGGCTCAACTGGAAGAGAATGACATCTGCCACGGCGCCGGGCTCCAGGAACTGTCCGCCCAACAAACGTTGGTTGACGCTGTTGGCGACCGAGCCCAGCGCCTCTTCATCGAGGCCCAGGGTGCCCCAGATCGGTGTGGCGGTGGGGCCCGGTGAAACCATGTTCAGGCGAACGCCGTGGGGCGCCATTTCGACGGCCAGGGTGCGCATCTGTGCGCGCAATGCGGCTTTCGATGCAATGTACGCCGCCAACCCTGGAAAAGTGACCTGCTCCAGGAACGTGCCGATGAAGACCACGGCCGCCTCGGCCGCCAGATGCTCGCGCAGGCTGCCCAAAGTGTTCAGGGCACCCGCGCCGTTGACTGCCCATTGACGGTCGAACGCCGTCAGATCCAGGCCGTCGGCCAGTTCGGCAATGCCGGCATTGGGCACCAGGCAATCCACTGGGCCAACGGAACCGGCCAGTTGGGCCAGCCTGGCGAGATCCGCCGGCTGGGTGACGTCTCCATGCAACCAGGTCAGCGTGTCTGCGAATCGCTCGATCCATTCGCCTAGGCCACCGATTTGCCGGGACATGGCGATCACCCTCGATCCTCGTTCCAACAGACGTTGGGTGACGGCCAGACCGATACCCGAACTGGCACCGGTGACGACGCTGAGGCTGGGGTTGAATGCATTGTTCATGTGGCTTTCTTCCTAGGTTCGCCAAAAGCGGCAGGTAGCCTGATCAGAAACTGTGCCAGTAAATAATGCCTTTAAAATCAAGTAATTGAGTTTATTTTGGTCGTTTTGACTCGCTCAGCGTGTGGTCTTAAATACCTGACTGTTGGTCGTTATGACATGGCCGTCAAGCCTTGACCCATCGTTGGCGACTCCAGCCACTCAATGCGTCCACGGCGAATACCAGGAGCAGCATGGCCAGGATCACGGTGCTGCCTTGGGCTTCCTGGAACAGGCTGAGGCTGACGTAGAGCATTTGCCCCAAGCCGCCAGCGCCAACGAAACCGAGCACGCTGGCCATGCGGATGTTGTTTTCCCAGCGGTACAGGATATAGGCCAGCAGCTGCGGCATCAGGTTGGGCAGTGTGCCGTAACAGAACGCCAACACCGCATTGCCGCCTTGCAAGCGGATGGCGTCGGCCGGTTCCGAAGGGGTGTTTTCCAGCGCCTCGGCGAACAGCCGGCCGAGTACGCCGGTGGTGTGCAGGGCCAGTGCCAGCGTGCCGGCATTGGGACCGAGGCCAGCGGCAAGGACCATCAACGCGGCCCACACCAGTTCTGGAACCGCACGCAGCGCGTTGAGCACCAGGCGTGACGCGCTTTGCAGCGGCCAGCCGAAGCGTCCGGCCGCCGGCAGCGCCAATATCAGGCCCGCTACCGCCGCGAGCAGCGTGCCAAGGGCGGACATGGCGAGGGTTTCCAGGGCGCCGTGGCCGATCGCCTCCAGGTGATTCAGGCTCAGGTCCGGGCTGAGAAAACGCTGCGCGTAAGCGCCCATCCGACCCAGATTGCCGCTGTCGCCGAGCTCGCCCAGGTCGATGCCCAGATAGAGGAACGAGGCGACGACCGCGACGCCGATGCACAGGCCGATGACGGCGTTGAACAGGCGATTCATGCCAGCCTCCAGCGCAGCAGACGGCTGAGTTGGTCGGCGAAGAGCACCAGTGCCAGGAACGTCAACAGCAAGCTGGCCACCTCACCGCCGGCAAACATTCGCAGCGACAGGTCCATCTGCTGGCCCAGTCCGCCGGCCCCGACGAAGCCCATCACCACCGAGGCGCGGATAGCGCATTCCCAGCGATAGACGGTATACGACACCAGCTCCGCCGCGACATTGGGCAGGATCCCATAGCAGAAGGCGGCGAGCCGACCGCTGCCCGACTGCAGCAGTGCATGCGCCGGACGTTGATCGACCGACTCGTAGATCTCCGCGTAGACCTTGCCCAACATGCCGCTGTAGGTGATGGCGATGGCCAGTACGCCAGCCGTCGGACCGAGACCGACGGCGCGCACGAAAAGCAGGGCCCAGACGATTTCCGGGATGCTGCGCAGGAAGATCAGCAGGCCGCGTACCGGCCAGCGCAGCAACCGACTTAAATATCCCGGACGACCGGCATGGGCCGCCGCCGACAGTGACAACGCCCGGCTCGCCACCAGGCTGGCGGGCACGGCCAACAACAGCGCCAGGGTCATGCCGGCCGTAGCGATTGCCAGTGTCTGTAAAGTGGCTTGGCCCAGCAGTTCAAGGAATTCGGCATCGTGGGCCGGAGGCCAGAATGCGGACACGAACCGACCCATTTCACGCTGGCTGTCGCTCGCCATCAGCACGCTTAGGTTCAATTCGCTGAAGTGAATGCCCGGCCACAGCAGGACAAGCGCCAACAGGCCGAGCAACAGGCGGGGGCGGGCGGCAGGGTCTCGGGTATCGCGTTTCAGCATCGCGGGATCTGCACGCTCAAAGTGGAGGCAGGCGGCGGCGCCGATTGCAGCTGCTCATTGGCGTAAAGCGCATCGAGCTGTTGACGGTCAACATCTTCGGCGGGCAAGTCGAACAGGATCTGCCCGTCACGCAGGCCTATGATTCGCGAAAAATGCTCAAGGGCCAGTTCCACCGCATGCAGGCTGGCGACCAAGGTCACGTTGTTTTCGCGGGCATGGCGGCACAGCACCGACAACGCGTGTCCGGCCAGCACCGGGTCCATGGCCGAGACCGGCTCATCGGCCAGCAGCACCTCGGGCGCCTGGTAGAGCACGCGTGCAATGCCCACACGTTGCAATTGTCCGCCGGACAATTGTTGGCATTGGGCGAACACCTTGTCGCCCAGGTCCAGCCTGGACAACGCCGCACGTGCGCCCGGGACGTCAAGCGGATGCACAAGATTCAGCAGGCTTTTGCCAATGCTCCATTGCCCCAGCTTGCCGGCCAGGACTGCCGTGACCACGCGTTGACGCAGGGGCAGGGGCGGCGATTGGTGGGTCAGGCCAACGCGAGCGCGCAAACGCTGGCGCTGGCGGGCGGATAAATCCCAGGCTCGCTCACCGAGCACCTGGACTTCTCCGTGCCTTGGTCGCAGTGCCGTGGCCAGCACGTTGAGCAGGCTTGATTTACCCGCGCCTGACGGACCAATGATCGCGACCTGTTCGTTGGCGCCGATGCGCAGATTCACGCCCCGCAACGCCTGGACGCCGTTGGCGTGGGTCACGCTGACCTGGGTCAGTTGCAGGGTCATTTGAGCAGTTCGGCGGCGCGTGCGGCTTCTTCGATGCCCTTGTAGTTCTCGGGCTTGGTTTCGATGAAGCGGCTGGCGGCTTGCAGATCGAGGATTTCCTTGTCCTTCGGGTTTGCTGGGTCGAGCGCCAGGAACGCGGCCTTGATCTTGGCCGCCAGGGCTGGGTCGAGCGTGCCACGCACCGTCCAGTTGTAGTCGAAGTACGCCGGGGTGGTGGCGAAAACCTTGACCTTATCGGTATCGACCTTGCCGGCGGCGACCAGTTTTTCCCAGACGCTGGCGTTGAGTACCCCGGCATCCACCTTGCCGGCCTGGACCCAGGCGACGGTGGCGTCATGCGCGCCCGAATAGCCTACCCGGCTGAAGTAGCTTTCCGGCTTGATGCCGTCCTGGAGCATGAAATAACGCGGCATCAAGCTGCCTGATGTCGACGACACCGAGCCGAATGCAAAGGACTTGCCCTTGAGGTCGGCCAGGGATTTGACGGCGGGATCGGCGGTGATGAATTTGCTGGTGAACTGGGCGTCCTGTTCACGTTGCACCAGCGGGATGGCGTTGCCGGATTTCAGCCGCGCTTGCACGAAGGTAAAGCCGCCGAGCCAGGCCATGTCGATTCGGTCAGTGGCCAACGCCTCGACCACGGCCGGATAGTCGCTCACCGGGACGAACTCGACTTTCATGCCGGTCTGCTGTTCCAGGTAGGCGCCCAGCGGCTTGAACTTGCGCAGCAGTTCGGTGGGGGCTTCGTCGGGAATGGCGCTGACTTTCAAGGTGTCGGCGGCCTGCGTCAACAGGGTGCAAAACGACAGGGTGACGCCGACGGCCAATGCCAGGGAACGCTTGAACATGGAAGATCTCCGGTGCATTAACACAACAATAATAGGCATCCCGCACACGCGGATGACGGTGCGATGCCTTGAGAGGGTAGACGAAGGGGAGCGATATTAACCGTTTCTGGCCCGGCAGATGAATTCTGCTGAGCCGGCGGACTGCGCAATTGCCAGGACTGGGCCCCTCGATCACGCTTTGCGACCGCCCCCAGCGGAGGGGGCAGTGCGCTGACCCTTATTTTTTGTGGGAGCGAGCTTGCTCGCGAAAGCGGTGTATCTGTGCCGGTGATGTAGGCCATGCCGCCGCCTTCGCGGGCAAGCCCGCTCCCACATGGGCTTTGCGGTGGGCCCGAAATTCAGGTTCCCAACCAGTCCCTGCGGGAGCGAGCTTGCTCGCGAAAGCGGTGGATCTAATGCCGGTGATGGAGGCCATGCCGCCGCCTTCGCGGGCAAGCCCGCTCCCACATGGGCTTTGCGGTGGGCCCGAAATTCAGGTTCCCGACCAGCCCCCTGTGGGAGCGAGCTTGCTCGCGAAAACGGTGTATCTGTGCCGGTGATGTAGGCCATGCCGCCGCCTTCGCGGGCAAGCCCGCTCCCACATGGGCTTTGCGGTGGGTCCGAAATTCAGGTTCCCAACCAGTCCCCTGTGGGAGCGAACTTGCTCGCGAAAGCGGTGTATCTGTGCCGGTGATGTAGGCCATGCCGCCGCCTTCGCGGGCAAGCCCGCTCCCACATGGGCTTTGCGGTGGGCCCGAAATTCAGGTTCCCGACCAGCCCCCTGTGGGAGCGAGCTTGCTCGCGAAAACGGTGTATCTGTGCCGGTGATGTAGGCCATGCCACCTCCTTCGCGGGCAAGCCCGCTCCCACATGGGCTTTGCGGTGGGCCCGAAATTCAGGTTCCCAACCAGTCCCTGCGGGAGCGAGCTTGCTCGCGAAAGCGGTGGATCTAATGCCGGTGATGTAGGCCATGCCACCTCCTTCGCGGGCAAGCCCGCTCCCACATGGGCTTTGCGGTGGGCCCGAAATTCAGGTTCCCAACCAGTCCCTGCGGGAGCGAGCTTGCTCGCGAAAGCGGTGGATCTAATGCCGGTGATGGAGGCCATGCCGCCGCCTTCGCGGGCAAGCCCGCTCCCACATGGGCTTTGCGGTGGGCCCGAAATTCAGGTTCCCGACCAGCCCCCTGTGGGAGCGAGCTTGCTCGCGAAAGCGGCGTATCTGTGCCGGTGATGTTGGGTGTGTCAGAACAGTTTAGTGAACAACCAGTAAAGGCTCCCGGACAGCAGGATCGCCGCCGGTAGGGTCAGTATCCAGGCCATCAGCAGGTTGCGGATCGTGCGCATCTGCAAGCCGGCGCCATTGGCGACCATGGTCCCGGCCACGCCAGAGGAGAGCACATGGGTCGTGGACACCGGCAAGCCGAACATGTCGGCGGCGCCTATGGTCAGCATGGCCACGGTTTCCGCCGAGGCGCCCTGGGCGTAGGTCAGGTGGGTCTTGCCGATCTTTTCCCCCACCGTGACGACGATGCGCTTCCAGCCGACCATAGTGCCCAGGCCAAGGGCAATGGCCACAGCGATTTTCACCCACAGCGGAATGAACCGGGTGGAGTTGTCGATCTGCTGCTTGAACAGTTGCAGCTTGCCGTTGGTATCGGCATCGAAATTCCCGACCTTGTTCTTGTCCATCAGGCGAATGGTTTCGCTGGTCAGGTACATGTCGTTGCGCACGTTGCCCACGGCCTCGGCGGGTACCTTGGCCAATGAACCATAGCCCTTGACCTCGGTGCCGATACTGCCTGCCAGCGCAGCCAGGGCAGGCACCAGCTGTGGCGAGGCCTGCTTGCTGCTCACGTAGCTGGAAAGCACCGCACGCGGCTCCGCCGGGGACGGCAGCGGCGAATGCTTGACCAAGGCCTGCTGGGTGACTTCCGCCACAGCGGCGAATTGCAACGCCTGGTCGGCGGGCATGGTGCGGTTCAGCGCGTACGCCATCGGCAGGGTCCCGACCAGGATCAGCATGATCAGGCCCATGCCTTTCTGGCCGTCGTTGGAACCATGAGCGAACGAAACGCCGGTGCAGGTCAGGATCAACATGCCGCGGATCCACCAGGGCGGCGGCGTATTGCCTTCCGGGGCCTTGTACAGTGCGCGGTTCTTGACGAAAGCCCGCAGCGCCAGCAACAGCAACGCCGCGCAACCGAAGCCCACCAGGGGCGAGAGCAGCAGTGCGTAACCGATCTTCGTCGCCTGGGCCCAGTCCACGCCGCTGGTGCCGTCACGACCGTGCATCAGCGCATTGGCAACACCAACGCCAATGATCGAACCGATCAACGTGTGGGACGACGACGCAGGCAAACCCAGCCACCAAGTGCCCAGGTTCCACAGGATGGCGGCGATCAGCAGGGCGAAGATCATGGCGAAACCGGCAGAGGATCCGACCTGCAGAATCAGCTCCACAGGCAGCAACGCGATGATGCCGAAGGCCACCGCGCCGCTGGACAGCAGCACCCCAAGAAAGTTGAACAACCCTGACCAGGCTACCGCGACGTTGGGCGCCATGGAGTTGGTGTAGATGACTGTGGCCACCGCGTTGGCTGTATCGTGGAAGCCATTGACGAACTCAAAGCCCAGTGCGATCAGCAGCGCCACGCCCAGCAACAGGAACGGCGTCCAGGTGGTCACCACCGTGCCGAGCTCGTTCATGTCGTGCATCAGGCTGTAGGCGGTAAACAGCAGGCCGATGCCCAGGACGGCGAAGAACACCACCAGGGTTATCACGCTCGGCTTGCGGTTGAGTTGCGGTCTTGAACTGTGCGTGATTGAACTCGATGAGTCCATGACCAGGGTCTGGTTCGTCATGAGGAGGTCCGATTCAGTGGGGTCATAGGGGATAGGCCAACTCACAACGTGGCGGCGCGAATCACGCTAGTTGCAATTTGTTACACGGTAATGACGTCCACTGGGTTTACAGACGGCAACTGTCATCCAGGTGTCATCGAACCCTGTCACTCAATACCCCCGATTATCGGAAGCTTCGGCGCGGATCCGTGTGATTGTATAAACGGGGCTATTCGCTCTTTCGATATGCAGTGAGTGAAGGCACAATGCGCATCCTTTTTTGGCTCGCCTTGCCGGAGGCCGCGAAAATGATCAAAACGCCGTACTACCTCATCGACAAACAGAAGCTGCTGGCGAACATGCAGAAGATCGCCTATGTGCGTGAGCAATCGGGGGCCAAGGCCTTGCTGGCGCTCAAATGCTTCGCCACCTGGTCGGTGTTCGACCTGATGCAGCAGTACATGGACGGCACTACTTCGTCGTCGCTTTATGAACTCAAGCTGGGCCGGCAGAAGTTCGCGGGCGAGACCCACGCTTACAGCGTGGCCTGGGCCGACGATGAGATCGAGGACATGCTCGCCAACTGCGACAAGATCATCTTCAACTCCATCGGCCAGCTGCAACGCTACACCGAAGCCTCGGCCGGCAAGGTCCGTGGCCTGCGGGTCAACCCGCAAGTGAGCAGCTCCGACTACCTGCTCGCCGACCCGGCGCGTCCTTTCAGCCGCCTGGGCGAATGGGACCCGGTGAAGGTCGAGCAAGTCATCGAGCAGATTTCCGGTTTCATGTTCCACAACAACTGCGAGAACGGCGATTTCGGCTTGTTCGACCAAATGCTGGGCACTATCGAAGAACGCTTTGGTCATCTGCTGCACAAGGTCGAGTGGGTCAGCCTCGGCGGCGGCATCCACTTCACCGGCGAGGGCTATGCCCTGGACGCGTTCTGCGCACGCCTCAAGGCGTTTTCGCAAAAGTATGACGTGCAGGTCTACCTGGAACCGGGCGAAGCGGCGATCACCCAGAGTGCCTCGCTTGAAGTCACCGTCCTCGACACGCTGTACAACGGCAAGCATTTGGCCGTGGTGGACAGCTCCATCGAAGCACACATGCTCGATCTGCTGATCTATCGCCTGGACGCCAAGCTGGCGCCGAGCGAGGGCGAACACACCTACATGGTGTGCGGCAAGTCGTGCCTGGCCGGAGACATTTTCGGCGAATACCAATTCGATCGTCCGCTGTCCATCGGCGATCGGCTGTCGTTCATCGACGCAGCGGGCTACACCATGGTCAAGAAAAACTGGTTCAACGGCCTGAAAATGCCGTCCATCGTAGTGAAACAACTCGACGGCAGTGTCGAGGTGGTTCGCGAGTTTGTTTACGACGACTATCTGTCCAGCCTGTCCTGAGCTGGCAGAAGGAGAAATGAAGAAATTGAAGAAGAACGTACTTATCATTGGTGCAGGAGGTGTCGCCAAGGTGGTGGCCCACAAGTGCGCGCAGCACAACGACGAACTCGGTCGTATTGCTATCGCGTCGCGCAACATCTCCAAATGCCAGGCCATCATCGACAGCGTCAAGGCCAAGGGTAGCCTCAAGCAACCCGCCGACATCAAGGCCTTTGCACTGAACGCTCTGGATGTCGAAGCGACCAAGGCGCTGATTCGCGAAACCGAGTCGCAGATCGTCATCAACGTCGGCTCCGCTTTCCTCAACATGTCGGTGCTGCGTGCCTGCATCGATACTGGCGTCGCCTATCTGGACACCGCCATCCACGAAGAACCGGGCAAGGTCTGCGAAACGCCGCCTTGGTACGGCAATTACGAGTGGAATCATCTCCAGGAATGCCAGGAGAAGAACATCACCGCCATTCTCGGCGTGGGCTTCGACCCGGGTGTGGTCAACGCCTATGCGGCATTGGCGCAGCAACAGCATTTCGACCGCATTGATTCGATCGACATTCTCGACGTCAATGCCGGCTCCCATGGCAAATATTTCGCCACTAATTTCGACCCGGAAATCAATTTCCGTGAATTCACCGGACAGGTGTGGAGCTGGCAGGACAGCCAGTGGACCAGCAACACCATGTTCGAAGTCAAGCGCACCGACGATCTGCCGGTCGTGGGCTCGCAGAACCTGTACCTGACCGGTCACGACGAAGTGCACTCGCTGTCGAAGAATCTCGACGTGCCCAACGTGCGTTTCTGGATGAGCTTCGGCGAGCACTACATCAATGTGTTCACCGTGCTGAAGAACCTGGGCTTGCTCTCCGAGCAACCGGTCAAGACCGCTGAAGGCCTGGAAGTGGTGCCGCTGAAAGTGGTCAAGGCCGTGCTGCCTGACCCGAGCTCGCTGGCGCCGGGCTACACCGGCAAGACCTGCATCGGTGACCTGGTGAAGGGTGTCAAGGACGGCCAGCCGCGCGAGATGTTCATCTACAACGTGGCCGACCACGAGGACGCCTACGCAGAAACCGATAGCCAGGGCATTTCCTATACCGCCGGCGTACCGCCCGTGGCCGCAGCCCTGCTGGTAGCCCGTGGCGAGTGGGACGTGCAGCGCATGGTCAATGTCGAAGAGTTGCCCGCCGAGGCATTCCTCGAAGCGCTCGACGTGATGGGCCTGCCGACGCGCATCAAGGACGAAAATGGAGATCGTCCCTGGAATCAACCCGCCTGAGAAACTGACAGTCTGCGGGTAGCTTGAATAAATGCTCCGTATCGAAAGGTACGGGGCATTTTCGTTTATGGGGCACATCATCCCGTGGCGAGGGGACTTGCTCCCGCTGGGCTGCCCGGCAGCCCCCATACAAACCGCCGCATGCCCCAAGCGAAAGCAAGAACCCTAGCCCTGGACCCTCCCTCCACCTTACGATTGCGATTCAAGGCCCAGGAGACTCAATCAGTGAAACCATTCAGAATTCGAGAGCTGAAAACTACCGACGCTGAAGCGCTACTGGCCTTCGAAATCCACAACCGTGATTGGTTCGAGTCCCATATCGACCCACGCGACCCTGCCTTCTATTCCTTGGAAGGTGTTGCTGATCACATTGACGAATACCTATCCGGGTTTGCCGCAGGCGCCTGGCACCCGTTTGTGATCGAGGATTGCAACGGGCGAATCGTTGGCCGGGCGAATTTGAAAGGCATCGACCCACCGGGCCGTTCTGCGCAGGTAGGTTATCGGATCGCCCTGGACTGCTGCCGGCAAGGCCTCGCTACGATGGCCTTGGAACATCTGATCCGGCAGGCAAGGGCGCGTTGGGCCCTGACGCAACTGGTGGCTTATGCCTACGAACAGAATGTCGGCTCGATGAAGGTTCTTGGACGATGCGGGTTCGTGCCTGAGCCCCTCCTGCCCGGCGAAGACGCGGAGTGCGGCTGCCGCTTTGTCCTTGCGGTCCGGGCTGATTGACCTCCGCCTGGAATTTCGTTCTGGCGAGTCAATACTGAGTCTTCACGGCAGCCTCAATCTATTCGGCTGGCATCGTCGGATTAGAGAGGCTTTGAGGCAGCCATGGTCAGCGATCAGGCGTTTTTCTCCTTTGCTGTTCAAGTATCCCAAGTGTTCTTGAGTCGGCACTGACCCTGCCTTCAAGCGCCCGCGCATACAGGGAACTCTCACCTGCGGCCGCTGAAAACAACGTCATGCAGGAGGCGAATTTCATGGCATCCAGGGAGCCCAGCAGGTGTTCAATGGGGTTTTTCGAGTCCAGGACGGCGAGGGTGGCGCGCTCGAGTCGCGGTCCCAGGAGCGGGTGACGAAGATAGTCACGGGCCTCTTCGATGTCGCGCAGGCCGTAGAAGGTGGCATTCTCACTGGACCCCAGGCCGCGTAGCTGGGGAAATATGAACCATATCCAGTGGCTTTCCTTGCGCCCACGTTCAAGCTCTCGCAGGGCGCGTTCATAGCTCGATGCTTGAGCCTGGACAAAACGCTCCAGTGATTCAGTCATGTCAACGCTCCGATAAAGTATTTGTTTCGATGGGCGCCACACTGGTTCATTTCTGTCGTCGATACACCAGGCTTGGCGCCTCGCTCGGCACGTCGTCCAATTCGCCGAAACGATGCATGCCGAGCTTCTCCAGGACCCGGATCGACGCGGCATGCCCGGGCCTGACCAGGCCGAAGACGTCGGGTAAAGACAGCGGCCCAAAGGCCTGCGTCAGGGCAGTGCTGCCCAGCTCGGTGGCGTAGCCCTGGCCCCATGCCTCGACGGCAAAGCGGTACCCGAGATTGACCCGTTGCTCGGCCAGGTAATCATGAGCGGCGATGCCGCCGAAACCGATGAGGTGTTCCGGCGCCTCGTTGCGAGCTACCGCCCACCAGCCGTAGCCATGGTTGTCCCAGTGCTCGAGCCAATGGTTCAGGAGCGCCTGAGCCTCGGCCAGGCTGGTCATTGGGCCTGCCGGGTTGAATAGATGGGTGCGTGGGTCGCCATAAATGGCGAACAGCCGCGACACGTCAGCGGGCTGTGGTTTTCGGTAGATCAGGCGTGATGCGGGGCCTGGCATGTGGGTTTCCTTGTCGACGAGCCAGGTAAGAACCTACTCGTCAGCGCGGACCACGGCAACTGCCTGTGAAGGACAAATTTGCGCCCGGTCGAGGCCGGGCGCAGGAGCCTCCAGCGCCTACAACCAGTACCGCAAGCCGAGCATCAACGACTGTGCCTTGTATTCGGTTTGCACGTCACCTTCGGGCAGGCCCTGGATATTGCCGAAGTGCGCTTCGCGGGTCTTGAAGTAGCGATAATCCATGGACATGGACCAATGGTCGGTCAGCTCGTAGCCGATCCCGGCGCCGAGTTGGTAGGCCGAGACGGTGTCGCGGTGGGTATCGCCGAACTGGACGCCGCCGGCTTCCAGGCCACTGACTTTCAGGACGGCGTAGCCCAGGCCGCCACCGACATACGGCGTGAACCGGTTCAAGGGCGCAGGCAGGTTCAGGACGTCATACCAAAGATTGGCCATCAGCGCGGTAGCTTGCTCTTCGCCTTCACCGTCGATGCTGCCGCCGCCTTCATAGACCCGGTGATTGAACTGGGCCAGGGTATTTTTTCGGTAGCTCAGCTCCACTTCGGGACGGAGCCCGATCGGGAACCGCCAGCCGAACGCCAGTCCGGTCGCGTAGCCGGAGTGAAGCGGTTGGTTGAACTCCATCTCGACGAAATCGAGGTTGTTCTGGTTCAGGTCCTGTGCCTCGACCCAGTTCACGCCGGCCATGCCGCTGAGATAGGGCCCAAGGGTGTCGGCGAAACCGGACGCCGGGGCGATAACTCCCGTGCCGATGATGCCCATCACGAGATACCGGGTGTTCTTTTTAAGATTCATGCTCGATCCGAAGTGTGCTGTTATCGATAAATAAGCGAAGGGTGTCCAGGCGCGAGCGTCCAAGCACGCGTTCGCCCGGTCGGTTTCATACAACGTGCAGGTGCGTGCCGGTTTTTGCCTGTCCCTGGCGGGTGATGGCATTGCTCCGTTGCTCGGCCAGGGTGCGGAGGTTGTCCAGTGCGGTGGTCATCGCTGCGGTCAGCGCTTTGCGCAAGAGCCCGCGGTACAGGAAACTCAAGGGCCCGGCGATTTTTGCACTGTGGATGACATGGGTTTCATCCGGGGAAAGCCTGCGCATCTGATGGTCGAATTCCAGATCGATCCAAAGCAGTCTCGCGCTGTTGCGATAGCTTTCGTACGGGCTTACGGCCTCCAGTTTCAATGGCATGCTCAAGCCATTTTTCAGGACACATTTGCCTCGTGTGCCCGCTTGAAACGGACCGTCGAGCTCACAATGGCGCACGTCGGTGTCCCACAACGGCGCTTCTGGGAAATTGCTCCAGATCTGCCAGATTTCAGCAGGCGGCGATTTGACTATGACTTGCACTTTGACGTCGTTCACGGCGATACCTTGGTTGTGAAGGGCTGGGTCACGCTGGGGCCGGTTCATCCAGCGCCTCAGGCGGCCGGTGCGGATTGACTCAGCACCTGCGCGGTAATGCTCGCTTGACCGATTTTTTCGCCCCGGTTGAACAGGTCGATGTAGATGCGGTTGGTCTTGAATGACTGGAACCGCGCGTCGAAACCGGCTTGCGGTGCCAGCGACAGCGGACTGTTCCTGGGGATTGGCCGGTCCAGGGTGAAACTCAAGGCCAGCAGGTTCATCGGCGTATTGAGGGGAATGCGCAGATGGCTGTGGGCGATCTGCATGTAGCACTGGCGGGCCACTTCGAGGAAATACACCATCGAATGGTGCGCGGGATCGCCTTCCTGGAAAAAGTGCTCGTCCGGCAGCTTCACCGTGTCCACGCTCAGCCCTTGAGCGATGCCGCTCATCTCACTGACGATGACGTTTTCTTCTCGCGCCTTGTGCAACAAGGCTTTGTCACGGCAAGGGGTGGCGGTGAACAGGCCGGCCGGCGATGTCTCGAACGCCGAGCTATAGGCCATTCCCAACACGCAAGTGCACATAAGTTTTTCGCCCTGCATGACCTTCGCATTGAACACCTGCGGATCTTTGCCTTGCTCCAGCAGCAGGTCTATCGCCCCATGCTTTTGTACGTAGTGCTGGAACTTGATCTCCAGGGTCTTGACGTAGGCAACCCGTCCGCTCAACGGCGGCATGGCGAGTTCAATGAGTTGCAGCACGCCCTCAAGCAATAGGATGCCGGGGATGTGCTCCAGCGGGTGATCGAAGAAATACGGGTGAGCTTCGTCCACCACCAGCTGTGCCTGCAACGCGTGGGGGCTGCGCTGGATGTGAGTGATCACACTATTTTCCCTGCGCCGTTGCCACTGCGCCGGGCGTTGGTTTTCCACGCCGCGGTGCAGGGCAAACAGCCCTTCCATGGCTCGAACCCTGACGCGCAATCCCGAGAGCATGGTGCTGGTCAACATCTCGCTGAGCTGCAGTACATCGACGCCGTCTTGTTGCGGCTCGCGGACGAGGCTGGCAGGTCGCGCCGGTGCGATGAGTTGCTGCAATTGCTGGGAGGACGAATGGGCAAAGCGCAACATGAACGCAAGCTTGATGGGGTCGGTGGTGTCCGCCGACGCACGCCATTCCCGCAGCTTTTCGGTGAACAACCACATCACCGCCTTGCCGGCCTCGCGGACCTCGATCACGGTGTGCTTCACATCGGCCAGCATCACCGCCAACAGGGTTTCGATGCCACTGGCTTCTGCCAGGAAACCGGTCTTCTCCCGCAGCGAGCCGTGGGCAGGCGTCGTGTCAGGCTGGAGCTCGCAGACCTCGATGCTCGAATATCGACCGCGATCCTTGCCCAGCAACCGGCAAGCCTCCTCCAATGAACCGGCGGCATGGGCGAGGACCGCTGCGCGGATTACCAGCAAAGGTTTTTCGCTGGCATTCGGTTGATAAGGGCGCAACGCGAGCAGGCCCAAGCCTTCGCCCTGTGGTACCGCAGCGTGCAGGGCGCGTTCGACCTCGATTTCACTGCTCATGAAACGTCCCGCACCGAGCAGCAGCGTCGTAATGCCTTCCTTGAACCATTGCTGTGAAGCCAACAGGGTGTGCCAGAAGAGGCCCGCAGTGCCGACCAGGGTTTGGTGAAATCCCTTGAAGTCAAAAATCTGCGCTGGATAACCGGACAACATATTGGGCAGCATGGTTGCCACGTCGGTCACTTCCACGCCCGGTGCCTTTCCCTGGGACCGGGCGTAAAAATTGTGGGCGCTGCTGTAGGCGTTGCTGAAGCGCTCGCCGCCCATGTTGCAGCACATGACCATTGCCGTGCCGGGTGAGCCGGCCACGCCCGGCAAGCGACGCAGCACGTGATTGACGCGATCGGTGATCAACAGCTTGAAGGGGTCGACGTGGGCCAGGGGCTTGGGGCCCATGCCGAAGCCGTCGATGTCGATGACCTGATCCTGTGCCAGGAACCTTCCCTGCAACGGTTGGGCGGGGGACGCCGAGTAATCAACGAAACGCCCATAGGGGAACGTGACCGAGGGCGTCGCCGGCTGGTCCAGCTGTTGCCGGAAGGCCTGCAATGAACTGTGGCCGCCCAACGCTGCTTCAGCCTCGACAATGGCCAGGTCCAGCATCAGCACGCCGGGGGCCACACGAGGCGCGGCGGGGCGGTTGTCGGGAATGTATTCCTCGACGACCAGGTGGGCGTTGGCGCCGCCAAAGCCGAAACTGGAAATGCCGATCCGGATCGGTGACTGCCGATCCGCCAGGGCCTTTACTTCATGGGTGGCGAGTTGCAGGCACGTCTTGTCGACTTTTGCGCTGGGACGGTAGTCGGGCTGGGGAGGAATGCCTTTATGACGCAATATCATCAAAGCCTTGGCGAGCGAAGCGCCTCCCGCAGCGGCCAAGGGGTGACCGATGACAGACTTGATCGAACCGATGCTTATTTTCTTGCCGTCCGGGCGATGGGGAGCGAAGAAGCCGTCCAGCGACGCCAACTCCGTCGCATCCCCCAGCGGCGTGCCGGTGCCGTGGGTTTCGATGTAGTCGACATCGCTAGGGTCAAGGCCGCTGTAGGCACGTTGATAAGCCATGTATTGAGCCTGTTGGCCCGGCGCAAATACCGAACCCTCGGCGCCATCGGCGGACAGTCCCAGCGCCCGTAGCACGCCCAGCGGGCGGCGCTGCGCAGTCAGGGCCTGGGCGACCGGCTCGACCAGAAATGCCACCGCACATTCGCCCGGCACAATGCCGTCGGCGTCCTGGCCGAACGCTTCCATTCGGGCCCGGGCGGAAAAAGCCGTCAACTGGGAAAAACCGAGGAACAGCGCAGGTGGCAACACTGTGTTGAGCGCCATGACAATCGCGTGGTCCGCCTGGCCACTGTTGACCAGGGCCTGGGCCATGTCGATGGCGTAGGGAAAGGAACTGCACGCGGTGTCCACCGACAGCGCCGGACTGCCGAGGCCGAAAGCCGCCGCCAGTTCAGCCACCTGTTCGCCCGGTGTATAGCCTTGCCGGGCATCTGTTTTGACGGCCAATCCCGTGACGAAATAGCTTTCATCACTCCAGGACGTCGCGACCACCAGTGCGGTGCGCTCCCGGCACAGCGCCGAACCCTGCCCGACGATCTGGGCAAGCAGCGTCCCCAGGACTTTCTTGCCAATGGCGACCTGTCGCCCCTCATGCCGTGACGGGATCGAGGCGTCGTCGGTGAGGCAAAAAGCGCTGTCCAGGTAGACGCGATCTTTTTCTCCGGCCTTGGCCGAATAGATCGACGTCTTGTCCAGTTCCCAGCGTGCCGGCATCGATTCGATAGGGGCCGTGCGCCCCTGGCAGAGCAACTGCCAGAGCGCCTCCGTCGACGGGGCCCCCGGAAACTCGCCCGCCATTGCGCTGAAGCAGAAATCGCCCGTTGTTGTTACTGCGCCACTCATATCCATTCTCCTGGTCGCAAAAATGCCGGGCGATCGTTTCGATCGCCGCGGATTTTTTTCCGTAGTGGGTCGTTCGACTCAGCTGAGCCTTGCCAGCAACGACAGGGCGTCTTGCGGCGTACGACGGGACATCAGCGCTTCACCGGCGAACTCGCTGGCTGTGCACTGTTGCGCCATGGATTGGCAGAGGGCTTCCCGGGCAAAGCCATTAAGGCCCAGTTGGGCGAACGGCGTCTGGATGTCGATGGACTGCGCCGCGTCGGGTAGCAAAGGCGACAGGGCGTCGAACAAGAGAGGGTTGGCTGGCGCCGGCGTGTGTGTTGCACCAGGCGAATTCGCTACGTCCTGCGCCGCTATCGCCTCGGGATCGGCCAGGGCGGCATTGATGACGGCAATGGTTGCCTGCGGCGACTTGGCGTTGGCGAGTTCGGAGCTCTGGGCCTTGAGCTGCGGCCACAAGGCCACGACCGACTCGAGGAAATCCAGCTGCACCAGGGAGTCCAGGCCCAGGCTTTCATAGCTGTGTGTCGGATCGATCTGCTCGACCGTGAAACCGGTGATGGTCGCCAGCTGTTCCAGCACCCAAGCCTGGGCATCCACCGCAGGCGCCTGAGGATCGGCTTCAAGCCGTGCCAGCAGGGCTGTGGGCGTCGGCGCATCGAAGAGCAGCGAAGTGAGCGCTTTCTTTTCCGGGAATTGCTTGGCCAGGGATTCGAAGAGATCCACCAATCCCAGGGAGTCGATACCCAGGCTGTCGAAACGCTGGTCGAAGTCGATTTGTTCCTTCTTGAAACCGGTGACCGAGCTTATCTCGGCGCGCAGCCATTGCGCGTAGTCGGGCGCCGGCGCCGGCCCTGCGACAGGCACGCAAACCAGCACCGGCGCATTGGCCTGCACCGGTTCCAGCATAGGGATGTTGTTGCTGGCGGGGGCTTCAAGCCCATGGGCATAGACGCCTTCCAGCACCTGCTGATGAGCATTGAAATAATGCGCGGTAACGGATTCGGCCTGCTCCAGCAGGCGCATCAAAATGGATTCCTTGGCGACATTGGATTCGCACAGTGAATCGATGATCTTCTCGGAAAGGGAAAAATAGCTGTGGGCGATTTTTCCGTTGGACACGATAAATTCCTGCACAACATCGTTGAGTTGCAAGCGCATGCGGTTCTCCATAACCAATACTTCAAATAGGCAAATCAAAAAGCGTGGCCCAGGACTGGGCCTTGTTCAGAACGGTGAAACGGGCAGTAGCCATTTAAAGACTTAAAGTTGGAGTTCCACTGCGTCGATCTCGCAAGATGTTGTTTTCAGGGCGCCTTTGATCAGCCCGGACCGGGCGTTCAGGTAGCTCACCAGCGTCATTGCATCGGCGCCCTGGAAGGCGATGTAGCCATCAGGACGAATGAGCATCAGCGTGCCCTCCTTGGCGTGGTAGCGTTTGTGTAACCGCCAATCGGGGTCCAGCAGCGTGGAGTGCCAGGCCGGTAATCCGGCGCTGCTCAGGGCATCGATCACGCAATAGGCCTTGATGCCTGGGTAGTCGTTTTCCACCGACTGGGCCAGCGAGTAATAGCCGGGCAGCAAAGGGGAAAACTGGTCGGCCGCGCTGAAAATCAACAGCGTGAACGTACCGTGGAACACGTCGATCAAGCGTTTTACTGGCATGCCTTGCGCTTGCCACAGCTCGACATCGGGGGCCAGTTGTCCAGCGCGGGGCGCCGAAGCCTGGAACTCGGGTTTCTTGCCTTTACGGCTCCAGTTCTGGCGCTGCTTGTTCGTCAACGAGTCCTGGATGTAATCGCTTTTGCCGTAGTGATACTGGTGGCCGGAAATCATCGACGGCAGTTTGCGCTGGACCTTTTTCCTGCTGCTGATCAGCGGCAGGACGTTGTCGCGCAGCCAGACCAGGGCCCGCTGCTTGACGGTAATCAGCCCCGTCAATCTGTGCGCGGTGTTTTCCACTTCGAGCGCTACCGGGTAGCGCTCCTCGTTGTAGCTCTCCAACAGGGACGGATCCGCCAGGCCTTGGTCGACATAGGCCATCTTCCACGCCAGGTTATACGCCTCGGAGATTCCGAGATTCATCCACTGCCCGCCGATCGGGCTGCCGATATGCGCCGAGTCCCCCACCAGGAACACCGAGCCTTGCTGCATCGACTGCACGCGGCGGTGTTGGAAAGAAGCGATGGTGGTCGAAGAAATATTGGACAGTGTCATCTTTTGTCCACGGCCTTCACACAACCGCTGGAAATTTTCCAGGCTCAGGGAGGGACGCTCGCCTTCGGGCGGAAGGTCGTAAGGCATCTCGATGAACAGCCGATAGCGCGATTGGGCGCTGATCGGCGCGACGGCCACATAACCGTCCTGCGCACCCAGGAAAAATGCCCCCTCATCCTTGCTTCCGGCCCACTCGATATCGGCGTCGGCGAGCATGAAGAAGCGGTCGTAGGACGATCCCTCGAAGGCCATGTCGAGGCGCTTGCGGATGTTGCTGCGCGCCCCATCAGAGGCGACCACCCAGCGGCTGGCGAAGCTTTCGTCGGTGCCGTCGGCGTGACGAAGGGTCATGTGCACCGAGCCTGGCTGGTTGTCTATATCGACCAGCTCGGTATTCCATTCCACCTGTGCGCCCAGCTCGTTCAGCCGTTCGAGAAGGATTTTCTCGGTCTGTGGTTGCGGCAGGCTGAGGAGCAGGGGATAGGTCGCGTCCAGGTAGGAGAAGTTGTAATTCAATACCCGCTTGGCGTTGGACTGCACCGAAAACTGGTTGATGGTGAATCCGTCGTGGATGGCTCGATCGGCAACGCCCAGGTCGCGAAAGATTTCCAGCGTCCGGGAATGGATGGCCATCGCTTTGGTTGCCGTCGACGGCCCGACATTCTTCTCGATGATGCGAAAAGA
This sequence comes from Pseudomonas fluorescens Q2-87, assembly GCF_000281895.1. Lineage (NCBI taxonomy): Bacteria > Pseudomonadati > Pseudomonadota > Gammaproteobacteria > Pseudomonadales > Pseudomonadaceae > Pseudomonas > Pseudomonas fluorescens. Next base: position 2,912,079 of record NZ_CM001558.1, read on the forward strand.
CACGCCCCACTGCTTCAGCATGATGGCCAGGGATAAGCCAATGGGGCCAGCCCCTACGATCATGACGGTCGGGTTGCTGCCGGGACGCTTGAAGTGTTTGGGTGCCAGCGTACTCAGGGTATTCATCGGTCAGTACCAGTTTCTGTAGAAGGGAGAGTCGGCAATGTCGAGCAGCGCCGCGTCACCGGATGAGTCGCCGTAGGCATAAATGTAAAAGTCATCGAGGTTGCCCACGCAGCCTTTGAGCCGTGTGACTTTCTCTCTCTCCACGCAGTTGGTACCGGATATCGCCCCGGTGAGACGGTTTTTTGCAGTGGCCAGGCGGGTGCCGCACACATAGTCGAAGCCAGCGGCCTGGCCCCAGGGGATCAGGTAGTTTTCCGGCGAATTGCTGACCAGCGCGGTGCGGTGCCCCATGGACTGATGCCATTTGAGCCGGCGCAGGGCTTCAGGCCTGAGCCAGAGCGGCAGTTGCTCGGTAATGAAATATTTGGCGTGCTCGCGCTCCTGTTCCACCGAAAGGCCACCCAGGTAGCAGGCAATGAAAGCCAGCCGGGCCTGCATCAACGGGGTAAAGCCCAGGATCACGCTGAGCATCTTCGGTAACAGTGGGATGATCCTCAGCCAGAACGAGCGGGTGCCCACGATAAAGCGCATGTAGCGCCAGAAGGTATGCCGGTCGGTGAGCGTGCCATCGAAGTCGAAAACCGCGAGTACCGGTTGTGTGCTGTCAGCGTGCATTTGCCTCTTCCTTGAGCGAGATGATCTCGATGTTCCTGGGCAACTTGAAGCCCGACAGGTAATGCGAGAGCAGGGTGGATACAGCGGCCTGGTTCAGGTCGTCGCTTCCTTCAACGCACAGGTGCAGTACGTTGACTTCCTTGTTGTCCGGGACGATGTAGGCTTTGGCGCGCACGACATCGGGGTGCTTCAGGGCGATGGATTCGACTTCCGTCAGGTCGACCATCTGCGCCTTGATTTTGGAAATGCGCAGGCGCTGGCAATAGAAAAACACATGCCCATCGTCGTTGCGCCAGACCAGGTCACCGCTGTGGAACCAGCCATCACGGAAAAACCGGGCGTTGGCCTCATCGGCATTGTCATAGCCATCGATGACCATGGCCCCGCGAATCAGCAATTCGCCGATACGTCCAGCGGCCACGTCCTGTCCCTGGGCATCGACGACTCGCAGATCCACGCCACTGATCGGTTGGCCCATGGCGCCGCGATGAACCGCGCCAATCGAACTCTGCACAATCACCGGCATGCTCTCGGTCAAGCCGTAGCCTTGCAGCACTGGCTTGCACCCCAGCAACTTGCCCAGCTTGTCGGCTTCGTCGGCCGGCAGATGGCTGCCACCCGAGTAGAGCATCAGTTGAGGGTGCATCGGCAACAGCGCGCCTTTGCGTTTGGTCAGTCGCGTATTGAAGTAGCGGATGACGTCGGGCACCAGGCAGGCGAAGCTCACCTGATGCTCCGACAGCACCTCTGCCAGGTCGCGATTGAGCAAGGTGTTGGTCATCAGCAGCGTGGCGCCGATGCTGAGCGGAAACACCATCATCACGCAGAGTCCAAAGATGGCGTATAGCGGCAGCGTCACCAAGTGAACGGAGCCAACGCCTTGGCGATGAAAATGCTCGTGCAAGCCATCACTCGATTGCGTCAGGTCGAGGTAGCGGTGCGAGACTGCCAGGGGCTTGCCGGTGCCTCGATAGGTGAACTGCACCGAGACCACCGGATTGCCCTCGGGCAGGATCAATGGGGTGCTGTTGTGCGCAAGCTCAACCGCAGCCGTTGCGTTGGCCGATAGCGGTGGCGCCAGCTCGCTCCCGGTGTCCAGCAGCAGGGAGTGCCGGACGCCGTTGGACGGCTGGAATGTCTCGCTGTGCTGCACCCATAGGGCTTCGGTCGTGACCACCAGCGACGGCCTGGCGAGGCTGACGACGTTGGACATCTCGAAAGGGGTCAGCTTGCAGTTGAGGATGACCGGGATGGCTCCGCGCCCGATTATCGCCAAATAGTAAGCAATGAATGCCACCCCGTTGGGCAGTACAAGCGCAACTTTATCGCCGGGTAATACATCCAGCGCCTGAAGGGCACCGTTACATACTTCGGCCTTGATTCGTAACTCGCGATAAGTCACGGTATCGTCTTGTTCGTCCAGGTGCTTTATTGCAATCTGCTCGGGGAACGACTCCGAAATACCGACAAAGCGATGCAGAAAACCTTCTTTATATGAAAGGCTTTTCATTTACCAACCTCTCTCAATCCTTGGATGTATGGCTAGTCAAAAAAGTACTGCAGAGGCAGGCTATATATGAATTGTTTCAATCAAGCATCTACGTAGTTATTGTTCCGATACCAGGCGAGAGTATCGGTCAGTGTTTCAGCGACAGGGCGGAACTTGCATTCCAGTTCCTTTGCGCTTTTTTGATGGCTGAAGTGTGTACGGCCTTGTTCTTGTTCCATGAGCTTGACCGTGGAAGTACTGATCAGCACGGGTTTTTTCGTGAGGCGGTAATAACCTTCATAGAACCAGGCAATGATTCGTAGCATGAACAGTGGCACGTTACGCTCCGGCGCTTTTACGCCACTGACACTCGACAACGCCTGGAAGATGCTTTTCATGTCCATGTGATTGCCGGCCGCCAGATAGCGCTCGCCGGATCTACCGCGGGTAATGGCCGCGAGTTGATGTTCGGCTACGTCCCGGGCGTCGACGACGGAGAAGCTGCCAGGCAGTACACCGGGCAGTTTTTGTCCTACAAAATCCAGAAGGAATTGTCCCGACGAGGTCGGACCTATATCACCGGGGCCAAACATCCATCCGGGTAATACCATGGCGACGAACATATCCGGGTGACTGGAAAGGAACGCTTGGACTTTTTGTTCGGACAGTATTTTGCTCAAGTAGTAATCGTCGGCCTCGAGTTCGCTGCGAGACATTGTTTCATCGATCACTTGGTCACGGTTGCCCTTGAGGACGGCAATCGAAGAGGTGTGCACCGCTCGACGGATACCGGCGGCATAGGCTGCTTGTAACAGGCGTTCGGTGCCCGTCACGTTGGTGTCGTACAGCTTTTGCCAGTGTTTGCCGCCCTTGTAGCTGTCGCGAAAATAGGCTGCGGTGTGAAACAGGGCGTCGCACCCTTGGAGAGCATGACTGAAGGCGGCGACGTCAAGCATGTCCCCTTCGACCAGTTCGACGGGCAGGCCACCGAATTGCTTTCTGGCTTTTTCTGCGGAACGGACCAGCGCCTTGACCTTGATGTTTCGTTTCAGCAACGCACGAACGACGTTATTTCCCAGCAGGCCAGTAGCGCCTGTGACGAAGGCATATTCCATTAAGATCCAGCTCCTGTGAGATGACCTGCCGCTGAGTCAAGATCGGCATGGCCGACTCGCTGGGCTGAACAGGTGTTGGGCTCCACCAACGGCGCAAGTAAAAACCATTCGGTATCTGAAAATCAAGTGGTATTTCGTAGCTTCCGCCCGAGAGCCCGTAAATCCTGGGATTTCAGCGCCTCGTGGCAAAAAAAGCTCAGCGGATGATCGGTCCGAACGGGCACAAATTCCGGCTGGATTCGCTCGCCCGACCCACGCAGATCTGGCGTGATGGCCGATCTTGCGCACGGGTTCATTCACTCAACTACATGGCAAAAACATGGCACTTTATTTAAGTTTTAAATGTCAATCATTGAGCGAGGCGCGTATAAGATGGAACGGCAAAATTGGAGACTGGACGGTGAGTAGCCGATGCGTTGCATCCAGTAACAATTAGATATGATTTTTGGCCAAGGGAGCCGAGGGCGTGATTAAAAAGAGATTGGGTCGAGAAGAGAGCCAACAACTAACCAGAGATACACTGTTCGACACCGCCACTGAACTGATGATCAGCAAAGGTTTTCATGCCGCCAGCGTCAACGCCATTTCCGAGGCGGCTGGTTTTTCCAAGGGCGCTTTTTTTTCAAACTTTACAAGCAAGTCGGATTTACTTCTGCAATTGGCCCAGCGGTTCAAGCGAGTCGAGATCGACCGATTAAGTTCGACTTTGGCTGCAGGGTATTCGTCCGAGCAATTGGCCCACGGCTTGAACGCTTACATCGACACACTGAAGAATAATACCCGTTGTGCGATCCTCGATGCTGAGTTGCAACTGATCGCCTTGCGCGATGAAGATTTTGCCCCGCATTACTATGAGTTGCATGAGGAAAACAGCGAGGCCTTGGGCCAACTCATCAGCATCATATTCAATCATGCCGGGAAGAAGCCGCCGCTGCAGAATGCTGCACTGGCAAAGACTTTTACCGCACTGTCGGAAGGCTTGATATTACAAGGGCATGAAGACCCGGCCGCTGAAATAAAGTTGGTACTGAACTCGCTGATCCAGACTGCGGAGCCGTTATAAGTTTGCCGTGTAAGTTGTAGGTTATCGCTGGTACGCCAGCAAGCGGCGCTCGGCCATTCGGAATATGCCCACCAGGGCGCAGGCCAGCAGCATGTAGAGCAGGGCAGCGATCCCGTACGCCTGGAAGGTCTTGAATGTGGCCGCGTTGACATCTCCGGCGATTTTCAGGATGTCGGGCACGGTGGCGGTAAAGGCGATGGCCGTGGCATGCAGGACAAAAATCACCTCGTTGCTGTAAGCCGGGAGTGCCCGGCGCAGCATGCTTGGAATCAGCACCAGGATGAACAACTGGCTGCGGGTCATGCCCAGGGCCAGGGCGGCTTCGATTTCGCCACGTGGGGTGGTGCGCAGTACGCCGGCGAGTATTTCGATGGTGTAGGCGCAGGTGTTCAGGGCCAGGGCCAGGATCACGCAGTGCATGCCGTCACGAAAGAACCACCACAGGCTTGGCGTTTCCCTGATGACGCTCAGGCTGGCCAGGCCGCTGTAGATGATCAGCAACTGCACGAACAGCGGCGTGCCGCGAAACACCAGGGTGTACAGCTGGATAGGCAATGCCAGCCAGCGACTGCCATAGGTGCGTATCAGCGCCAGGGGAATCGCCGCAAACAAGCCGATGACGGCGGACGTCAGCAGCAACCATAGCGTGACGGACAGGCCGCTCCAGCGATAACCGTCGGTCCAGAGGAAATTGGGCCCGAACTCCTTGAGTATCTCGATCATGACGCTCTCCGCTGTGGTTCCGGGCTGTAGCGCCGTTCCAGGTGTTTGAGGGCAAGGCTGGAGAGAACTGCGAAGGCGAGGAATATCGCGGCAATCACCAAGTAGAAAAACATCTGCCTCGACGTGGCATTGCCCGCTTGCTTGGCGACCTGGACCATGTCGTTGAGGCCCAACAGCGATATCAGCCCGGCACTTTTGAGGAGCACTTGCCAGATGTTGCCGATGCCGGGCAGGGCGAAGCGCATCATTTGCGGCAGGCGGATGCGCCATAGTACTTGCCAGTGGCTCATGCCGTAGGCCCGCGCCGCTTCCAGTTGGCCGACCGCGATCGCCTGGAAAGCGCCGCGAAAGGTCTCGGTGCAGTAGGCCCCGTAAATGAAACCCAGCGTACCGATAGCCGTGCCGTAGGGGTTCAATTGGAATGATTCCTGGCCGAAGGCATCCGCGACCTGGTTGAGCCCGATTTGCGCGCTGTAATAGATCAGCAACATCAGGACCAGGTCCGGCACGCTGCGCACCAGCGTGGTATAGATCGTCGCGACCAGCCGTAGCGGTGCCAGCGGCGAGAGCTTCGCCAGCGCCCCGAGCAGGCCCAGGGTGATGGCGACGCAGGCAGCCCAGGCGGCCACCTGCACGGTCAGCCATGCGCCCTGGAAAATCAGATAGCCGTATCCCTCGAGAAACATGGTTGCAGGCTCCGCACGGGTGGTTATTTCGGTGAAATGTCGAAGTCGAAGTATTTGCTGGCGATACGCTCATACGTGCCGTTGCGGTGGATCCGTTCCAGCGCCTGATTGATTTCACCGGCCAGGGCGGTATCGTTTTTGCGCAAGCCGATCCCGGTACCCGGCCCGAAGATTTCAGGCGACTTGACCACCTCACCGGCATAGCCGAAGCCTTTGCCTATCGGCTTTTTCAGCAGCCCTTCGGAAACCGCAATCGCATCGTCAAACGCCGCATCAAGTCGCCCATTGATCAAGTCCGAATAGGTCAAGTCACTGCTTTGATAAGGCACGATTTCGACACCTTTTGGTCCCCACATGCGCTTGGCATAGACTTCGAACACGCTGCCTTGCTGCACGCCGATGCGCTTGCCGCGCAGCGATTCCGCCGTCGGCTGCAAGGCACTGCCTTCAGGCGCCACCAGGCGCGCCGGGGTGTCGTAAAGCGTGTTGGAAAAGGCAATTTCGGCCTTGCGCTCTTCAGTGATCGAAAGAGCCGACAGTATCCCGTCGAACTTCCTGCCCTTGAGGGCCGAAACCATGCCGTCGAAGGCGTTTTCCACCCAGATGCAACGTCGTTTCAATTCGCTGCACAGGCTTTCGCCCAGCTCGATATCGAAACCGGTCAGTGAGCCATCCGGGCGCTTGGACTCGAAGGGTGGATAGGTGGGATCTACCCCGAAACGCAGCTCTTCGCTGGCGCCCCAGGTCATCAGCGGGCTGGCCACGAGCATCAAACCGATCAGACATTTTTTCATCGACAGGGTATCCACGACAGGTTGGTAGAACCGCCCCGGGACATACCCCGGGTGGCGCGCATCAGCCTTGAAGGTTCAAGGCATGTTTCAGTTGCTCGGTGCGCCCGGCATCCACTGCTTGGCCGTGGCCGAAGCCACCGGCCCAGCCGCACACCTGGCCGGCGAAATCGACGCCGCGTAAAAGACACTCGGCAAGGCTCTGCCGGGCTTGCCATGCCAGCAGGAACGCGGCGATAAAACCGTCGCCGGCGCCCATGCTGTCGACGAACGTGCAGGGCAGCGCCGGTTGCTCGTGGACGCCTCGGGCATCCAGTGCAAGGGCGCCCTCGGCACCGCGAGTGATGACCACGACTGCCGGGCCCCACGCCCGCAACGAGCTTGCCAGCGTCTGGGCTTCGCTCGATGAGAGGTCGGCCGCCGAGAAAAAGGCAATGTCGACATGCTTGATCATCGCCCGCCAATCGAACTCCACCCAGTTGTCCGAAAAGTCGAAAGACAGGCAGCCACTGGCCTGGCGTATTTGCGCCAACTGGCCCTCGAGGCCGCTGTAGAGGCTGCTGTGTGCCAGTGGGTGTTGCGCGATATAGGCCAGGTCGTCGGCCTCGAGCTGCAATTGACGGCAGACACCCGCATCGCTGCCCAGAAACACCCGCTCGCCGTTGGCGCTGTCCACGCATGCCCAACCCGTGGCGCCCGGCAGCGTTCGGCAACGCGAGACGTCGACGTGCTCCTGGCGCAGGCAATCGAGCAGGCGTTGACCATGGCGGTCGTCGCCGACGCAGCCCAGGTAGGCGCTGCGAGTACCAAGCCTTGAAGCGAACACTGCGGTGTTGAGCGCGTTCCCGCCGGGGTATTCGACGTGGCGGTCCAAGTACACGTCAATCGTGTTATCACCGACCGCGATCAGGCTGGTCATGCTCAGTACTCCGTTTTCCACATGTAGCGACGGGTCGTCAGCGGCTGCTGGTGCCAGACCGCAAGATGAGCGGCGATGCGCTCGGCGGCGATCCCGACGATATAGGGCGCGACAATCGCGCGAATCTGCGGGTCGATGCCTTCCATGGGGAAGTCCTTGGCGTCATAGACCATGACCCGTTCGGTGTACCGCTGGCAGAAGCGCACGACGCGCTCCATCTGCGCCCGGCTCGGATCCTCGCCCACCAGCAACAGAAGCGGGGTGGACGAGTCGATGGCTTCGAACGGCCCATGGAAAAACTCCGCAGCCTCCACCGGCAGGCAATGCAGCCATTGGCTTTCCATCACCACGCAGACGCCGAAGACATAGGCGGTGGTGAACATCGGGCCCGAGGCCAGGAAATACATGACCCGATCATCTTTGTAGAGGCGTGCTTCTTCGGCCGCGCGCCGGTCATTGTTGATGGCTGCGTCGGCCAATGCCTGGGGCAGGGCCTTGAGCGATTGAACGAGCTTGTCCAGCAACGGCCATCCCTCGCGCTTGGCCAACAGACCGCCGATCAACGCCTGCAAGATCATGAAGCAACCGAAGTACGCCTCGTCGGTACGCCCCAACAGAAAGCAATGCTGGACAGCCTGGGCCAGCGGCAGCTCGGCAGTCTGGGTCACGCCCACCGTGAGGCAGGGCTTGTCTTTAAGGAAACGTGCGGCGGCGATGGTTTCCTGGGTCGTTCCGGATTTGGAGGCCAGGACCACCAACGTACGCTCATCCAGGCGCGGCGGATCGATGTCCATGAAATCCGCCGGGAAATAGCGCCGCACTTCCAACGTGTGGCTATAACGCTCAAGCCAGTATTGCAGGCCGAGCATGATCCGGTTGGGGGCGCCGCAACTGACGAAATAGATACGATCGATCCGCGTCGCCAGCTCCTGACCGAATTGCTGCGCGTCGTCGACGATTTGTACGGATTGTTGCAAGGAGGCGGTGAATGCTTCCCGGTTGAACTGGATCGCCATGTAAGCTCCTAGGGTGCCTTGTTAAGCGGGTTCATGCTGGATTCATGCGCCCTGTTTAGACCAAAAGCTATACCACGAAAAATACCATTACAAGGTTTTTCTGGCATGGTCTAATGGCCTGTCGCTGCGGCTTGCGAAGGCTTGAAAGCTCCGTTTCTGGCCTGTTTTAACCAAGCTTGCGGGTTTGCGAGGGTTTTCTTTGCTGCTAGAGTCGTTGTGAACGCGCCAAAAAATAATCCAGGATGTAGACCATGAAAGCTGTTTCTTCAAAGCCCTCCGATGTGGCGCTGCTGGCGCCCGAACGCAAGCAGGTTGCGTGGCAGGCCGTCCAGGCATTGCTGGAGATGCTGGAGCGACCCGAGTTCGGGCCGACCGAACGGATACCCGCGGAACGGGACCTGGCCGAGCATCTGGGGATCAGCCGGATGACGTTGCGAAAAGCCCTGCAGACGCTGATCGATCGCGGCGTCCTGGAGCGTCGGGGTAATCGCGGCACCTTTGTGACTGCGCCGGGCGTGGAGCGGCCCCTCAACACCGTGGCGCGCAAAGGTATTGCCGAAGTGGTCGAGCAGGCCGGGGCCCGGCCAGGCAGCAAGCTGTTGTACTTCGAACAAACCCAGGCCAGTGCACGCGTCGCCAAATTACTGAAGATTCGGGAAGGGGATACGTTGCTGGCCATCAGGCGCCTGCGCACCGTCGATCAAAAGCCGTTCTGCATCGAGACCAGCTATATCCCGGCGGCCCGCGCGCCGGAGCTGGTGGCTGGGGACCTGATCGCGGGGGCCTCGCTGTATGCCTTGCTGTTGTCGCGCTACCAGATCGAGATCGAAAGCGACGAGGGTACGTTGAGCATCGCCGCGATGAACGACCAGGAGGCGCGCTTGCTTGAAGTCGAGCCCGGGACGGCCGCGCTCGTCTACCGCGGTGTGATTTTCGATCGCCAGGGGCAACCGGTGGAATACCTGGTGTCGATCAACCATCCTCAGCGGGTGGTGTTCAAGCTGGCGGACAGCCGGGTCAACAGCTTTCATTCCGACCATTGAGGCGTCTGCAGGCTCGCTCGGCGGATTGGGCCTGCGCTGTCACCTGGCTTAGCCGTCGATTTTCTTTCGAATCATCCTGATCAGGTTTTCACCCACGGACTCGATACTTCTGTTCTGTGAAACGACCTGGGCGCCTTCCATCAAGTAGGTGAGTTCCATGGCCAATTCGTCCGGCTCGGCCAGAGCAGCTTCGGCACAGAGCGCAGCCAAGCGCAGGAACTGGCGTTTCTTGTGCGCTTCGATCAACTGGCGCGCGGGGTGCCCTGGCTCGGGTATTTCCGCCAGCGAATTGGTGAAAGGGCAGCCCCGGTAGGAGGCGGCCGAAAGATCCCGGGCGATGAATTCTGCAAAGCCAAGGATTTGCGCCTTGGGGTCGCCGGAATGCTTTGCCGACAGCGCCTCGAAAACCTCCGAATATTGATCGACGAGTAGCCGTATCCACTCCAACACCAGGGCGTCTTTCGAATCGAAATGCCGGTAGACGGTCATTTTGGTCGACTTGGCCTTCGCTGCGATGGCGTCCACCGTCACCCGAGTAACGCCTTCTGTGAAAAACAGCTCTTCGGCTGCATCGAGAATTCGTTCTCGGGGTGCTAGCTGGGGGATTCGTTCGGGTCGCATGACGTTCTCCACTTGACAGCGATACTTTATGGTATCTAACTATACCTATCGGTATCGTCCGATACTGCTAGGTACAAATCATAACGCCTCAACGGCATCCTGGCTTGGAGAATCTGATGAAAACCTCTGAATACGCGGGTTACGACGCCCTGGGACTCGCTGAGTTGATCGCAACCGGCCAAGTCACCCAGGCCGAAGTCAGCGCCGCGGCGCTTTCGGCCATTGAACAGCTCAACCCAACAGTCAATGCATTGGTTGAAGTGTGGGGTGACGAACCCCAGGCCACCGACGGGCCGTTCAAGGGTGTACCTTTCCTGGTGAAAGACCTGGGCCTTACTGCGAAGGGACGCTTGAACGAGTTGGGCAGTCGTTTGGCCGCCGGGTGTGTTGCCGATGAAGATTCGACCTTGATGAGCCGCTTGCGGCAGGCCGGGCTGGTTACGCTCGGCCGGACCACCACACCTGAACTGGCCGCCAGCACCACTACCGAAGCCTTGTTTTCCGGGCCGACACGCAACCCGTGGGACTTGAGCCGCAGTGCTGGAGGATCCAGCGGTGGCTCGGCCGCCGCCGTGGCTGCCGGCTTGGTACCGGCGGCCCATGCCACCGATGGCGGCGGGTCCATCCGCGTCCCCGCGGCGTCAACCGGACTTTTCGGGCTCAAGCCCAGTCGGGGCAGGGTGCCGATGGGGCCCGCGGTGGATGAAGTGTGGGCCGGGCTCGCCGTCCACGGTGTGGTCAGCCGAACCGTGCGCGACAGTGCCGCTTTGCTGGACGCAATCGAAGGGCCGGCCACCGGCGATCCCTTTGAAATTATCCGGCCGCAAGACTCCTATCTCGGGCAAACGACTCGTGAACCCGGGGCCCTGCGCATTGGCCTTCTGCTGCACCCACTGAACGGCGCTCGCTGCGCCGAACCGGTTGCCAACGCCACTCGCGACATCGCGGCACAGCTCCAGGGCCTGGGGCATAACGTGGAAGCGATCAACCTGGACATCGGCCTCAGCTGGGAAGGCTTCGTGGAGATGAACGGCCGATTCTGGTCAACCAATACCGCGGCTTGGATCAACGCGATTGCGGCGGGAACCGGACGCTCGGTGGATGCCAGCACGCTTGAGCCGGCCACGCTGGCGTTGCATGAATGGGGCTGCCGGCTCACCGCCACCGATCTGCTTGAAGCCATGTATTTGCGAAATCTGGTGACCCGCAGCATGGGGTGCTTCTTCAGCCGGTACGACATCTTGTTGAGCCCGACGTTGCCCGAGCTGCCTCCGGTAATCGGTCGCTATAACGAAGGCCAGGCGCTTGTGGATGGCAGGGGCTGGATAGACCGAGTCTTTGCCCACTCGCCTTTCACGGCCTTGGCGAATGTGACCGGGTCCCCATCGATGTCCGTACCCCTGGCGTTTGATACCGAAACAGGCTTGCCTATTGGCATGCAGTTCTCGGCGGGGTTTGGGCGCGAAGACCGGTTGTTGCGCCTGGCCGCCCAACTGGAGCGCGCCTTGCCATGGTCGGCCCGCAAGCCTGGCGCCTGGGCTGGCAACCTCTGATCTTGGCCGGCGAGCGCGGGCTTGCCGGCGGACCCGAGCGGCGCCCCGCTGAGGCTGGTGCTGCCTGCGTGCCTGCCAAATGAAGCTTTCATGACAAAAGTTCGGTAGCACATCGCCATTCCCGTCATGCCTGTGTGACGTGTTCGAGGGGACCTTCAAGGTCGTTTGGAACCGGGGCGCGAAGCCGGGAGTGAGGCGATGGGGACTATGGAACGTTATTCGAAAGTGGGCATGCAGGAGCTCGACCAGCGCCTGTCGAAGATCGTCGAGGCGGCGCGCAAGCAACCAGTGTCGGTGTATCGCTACGGGGCGCCTTGGGTCTGGATCGTTTCCCAGGAAGACTGGCAGGGCGCACTCAAGGAAGTGTCCAGCTACATCCCCCAGGGTCATTCATTGGTCCTGCTGCGTCCGCAGATCGACGACCTGCTGGATGATCATCGCGATGTCTTGCAAGGCCTGAATGCTGACGCCCGGATGCTCATCGCGCCGCAGACCGCCATGCATATCCTCTTGCTGCAACTGCTCTATTCAGTGCCCAGCGAGCAGCAACTCTACGAACAACTCAACTACAACCTGCTGTTCCGCTGGTTCGTCGGCCTGGACCTGAATCAGAAGGTCTGGAGCTTCAACGTCCTGAGCAAAGACCTCGCGACGCTGCTGGGCGATGCGCGGGCGGTGCAGCTCATCCAGAAAGTCATCGGCGAAGTGTTTTGTGGTGCCTTGCTGCAAATGCCGGAGTTCTCCTTGAATTTCGCGCTGCTGCATACCTGGCTGGCCCGGCACGCCACGACATCGACGGCCAGCAATTGAGCCGAATTTTGAATCCAGGGGGTGGTGTGGAGCATTTCTTCAAATTATGGCCGGCGCTGTGGGGCTGGCTGCTGCTGGCGGTTGGGGGGCCGACGGCATGGGCAGCCGAAGAAGGGGCGCAGGCCGAGACGGCACCGGCGCGCCTGGTGGACGTGAACGAGTATTTCGTGCGTGGCAACACCGTGCTCGATGCCCGGGCTATCGAGGAAGCGGTCTACCCGTACCTCGGTCCGCAAAAGACGCTGGACGACATCGAAGGGGCGCGCGAAGCGCTGCAAAAGGTCTACCAGGCCCGGGGCTATCAATCGGTGTTCGTTGAGCTGCCGGAACAGAAAGTCGAGGACGGCATCGTTTACCTGCAAGTCAGCGAGACCAAAGTCGGCCGGGTGCGGGTGGTGGGCGCCAAGCATTATTCCCCTGTCGAAATCCGTGATGACGTGCCGGCGCTCAAGGAAGGTGCGGTGCCTGATTTCGCCCAGGTCCAGGCCGAACTGGCGCAACTGAACAAGACGCCCGGGCGCCAGGTGATGCCGCTGGTGCGTGAAGGGCAGCGCCCCGGGACCATGGATGTGGACTTGCAGGTCGAAGACCAGGACCCCTGGCAAGCGAGCCTGGGGCTGAACAACGACTACAGTGCCGATACCGAAAAGCTGCGCACCGTCGCCAGTCTTGGCTACAACAATCTCTGGCAACTGGGCCACAGCATTTCGCTGACGTTCTTCACCGCGCCCCAAGACACCGAAAATGCCAAGGTCTGGTCGGGTGCGTACACCGCGCCCTTGAATGAACGCTGGAGTGTGCAGTTCTCTGGTTATCAGTCCGACAGCAACGTGGCGACGGTCGGCGGCAGCAACGTATTGGGCAAAGGCCACTCCTACGGGGTTTCGGCGATCTACAGCCTGCCGTCCAGCGCCGCTTGGGCCAATACGTTTTCCGTCGGCGTGGACTTCAAGGATTTCGAAGAGGAACTGAGCCTGGGCGGCGCAAGCGACAAGGCTCCGCTCAAATACGCACCGTTCACCTTCGCCTATAACGGGCTTCGCTACACCCAAAGCAGCCAACTGGGCCTCGGCCTGAGCTTGGTGGCCGGCACACGGAGCCTGTTGGGTTATGGCAGCTCCGACGAAGAATTCGACTATAAGCGTTACCGCGCCAGCCCCAGCTTTGCGGTGCTCAAGGGCGACGGCAGCTACACCTTTACCTTCGCCAACGACTGGCAGACCGCATCCAAGGCCGCCTTCCAGCTGGCATCGGGCCCCCTGGTTTCCAACGAACAGTTCTCCTCCGGTGGCGCCACCTCGGTGCGCGGTTACCTGGCCGCCGAGCGCACCGGGGACGACGGCTACCTGCTGTCTCAGGAGTTGCGCACACCGTCCCTCGCCAAGTTCCTTGGCAGCCATGTCCAGGAGTGGCGCTTCTATGCCTTCGCCGAAGGCGCGCAGCTTTACCTGCGCGACGAATTGCCCGACCAGGAAGCCGATTACAGCCTGGCCAGTGTCGGCCTCGGCACCCGAGCGAGCCTGAGCAAGTGGATGTCCGGCAGCCTCGATTGGGGCTATCCGCTGCTCGACGGGCCGAACACCTCGAAACAGGAATCGCGCCTGCACTTCAACCTGCAAGCGACGTTTTGAACCCAGGAGTCATGTCCATGCAACGCTTATTGTTTTCCCTGTTGATCTGCCTGGGGCTGGTGCTTCCGGCGACCGCCAATGCCTGGTGGCAGGACGATTGGCATTACCGCAAACAGATTTCGGTGGACACCACGCCCCAGGGCGCCGCCATCGCCCAAGCCCTGGGCCGCACGGCACTGCTGGTGCGCCTGCACACCGGTAACTTCACCTTCGATGGTGTCAAGGACGACGGCTCGGACCTGCGTTTTGTCAGCGCCGACGACAAGACCGTGCTCAATCATCAGATCGAGAGTTTCGACCCGTTGATGGGCATGGCGTTGGTCTGGGTCGATGTGCCAAGTGTGGAGGGCGGACAGCGGCAGGACCTGTGGATGTATTACGGCAACCAGAAGGCACCGGCCACGGGCAGCGGTCAGTTGACGTTCGATCCGGACTACACCGCGCTGTACCACTTCGACGGCGCCACCGGCGTGCCGCCCAAGGACACCACGGCCTACGGCAACAATGCCCAGGGCGCCGTCGGCACTAGCGTCGACGGCGTGATCGGGCGTGCCTTGCAGTTCAACGGCCAGCCGCTGTTGCTGCCCGCCAGCCCGTCGTTGCAACAGGGCGCCGGCGCGGCGTTCACGTTCAGCACCTGGCTGCGCCAGGACCAGGCCAGCGGTGAGCAAGTGATCCTGGCCCGCCACGACGGCGCCGCCAGCCTGATGGTGGGCGTGAATCAAGGCGTACCGTTTGTGGCAATCGACGGCCAGCGCGCCGTTTCCACCCAACCGCTGAACCCGGGCCAGTGGCAGCATCTGGCGCTGACCGCCGCGGGCGACAGAGTGGTGCTGTACGTAAACGGTCGCGAAACGGCGAGCCTCGCGGTGGCGATGCCGGCGTTCAACTCGCCCATCGCCCTGGGCGCGGATGTCGTTGCCGGTGCCTTCGTGCCGTTCAGCGGCGCCATGGACGAAGCGCGCCTATCCAAGGTCGCTCGTCCGGCGCCGCTGCTGTTGGCCGACGCCAACGCCCAGGGCGCCGAATCGAAACTGGTGGCCTACGGGGTCGATGAAGAACAGTCCGGCTTCGGTTTCGGCAGCTTGGGTTTTTTGCTCAACGCCGTGCCGCTGGACGCCTGGGTGATCATCGCCGTCCTGGTGCTGATGATGTTCCAGTCGTGGATCATCATGATTCGCAAGAACCGCATGGTCAGCCGCGTCAGTGCCGCCAACGAAGCCTTCCGCGAACAGTTCGCCAGGATCGGCACGCGCCTGGAGATGTTCGCCGACGATCAGGACCTCGCCCAGCGCCTGCAACATTCATCCCTGTGGCGCCTGTATGGGGTGGCGGTCAAGGAAATCCGCACCCGGCGCGAGCAGGGCGCCGACACCTCATCGGTGTCGGCGGCCACCATCGAAGCGATCCGCTGTTCCATGGACGGCGTGCGCACTCGGGAAAACCAGCAACTGAGTTCGAAACTCTCGACCCTGTCCAACGCCATCGCCGGCGGTCCTTACATCGGCCTGCTCGGCACCGTGCTGGGGATCATGGTGGTGTTCCTCGGCACGGCGATGGCCGGTGATGTGAACATCAACGCCATCGCTCCAGGCATGGCGGCAGCCTTGCTCGCCACCGCGATGGGCCTGTTCGTCGCCATTCCCGCGCTGTTTGGCTACAACCGCCTGATTACCCGCAACAAGGAAGTCAGCGCTGACATGCGGGTCTTCGTTGACGAGTTCATCACCCGGCTGGCGGAGCTGCACGGCGAAGGCCAGGCCGGCGAAGCGGCCCAGCGCCGTGACCATCACGTCCAATCGTTCGTACCGGCCTGAGGGGATCGCGATGGCTAGCGTAAATGCTTCACACGATGACGACGATGACGCGGCGGTCGACAGCATCAACATCACGCCATTGGTGGACGTGCTCATGGTGGTGCTGGTGATGTTCATCCTCACCGCCACGGCCCAAGTGTCAGGGATCCAGATCAACCTGCCC
Source organism: Pseudomonas fluorescens Q2-87 (assembly GCF_000281895.1). Classification (NCBI taxonomy): domain Bacteria; kingdom Pseudomonadati; phylum Pseudomonadota; class Gammaproteobacteria; order Pseudomonadales; family Pseudomonadaceae; genus Pseudomonas; species Pseudomonas fluorescens. The sequence continues at coordinate 2,928,260 of NZ_CM001558.1, forward strand.
AAGGCCAGCGCCTCGGTGTCGTTGTCCGAAGCCAAGACCAAGGCGATTTCGGTGAATGACGGCGGGCAGGTGTTCCTCGATGCCTACCCGGTGACCCTGGCTGAGCTGGAAGAGCGCCTGCGCATCGAGAAGGCCCGAAGCCCGGATTTTCCGGTGATCGTGCGCGGCGACGCGACGGTGCAGTACCAGAAAGTCATCGAGGTGCTGGACTTGTTACGGCGCCTGGAGTTGTCCCAGGTCGGTCTGGTGACCGGCAAACCGAGCCAGGGCTGACCATGACCGCCAGACTTCCTATCAATCCACCCCCGGTGAAGGCCTCCCCGGTGCGCCTGCTCAAATGGGCCGCGGGCCTGCTGCTGGGCGCCGTGGCGGCCTGGCTGCTGTGGCAGTGGGCCAACGACATGAGCGGCGTGCGCCGGGAAGCGCCGAAGGTGCCGACGATCATTCCGCTGCCGCCTCCGCCCCCTCCGCCGCCGGAGAAACCCAAGGAGCCGGAACCCAAGGTCGAGGAAAAAATGCCCGAGCCTGAACCGACCCCGGAACCCGAAGAGGTCAAGCCCGAGGAAGAAGCACCGCCGTCGCCGGTGGATGACCTGGCGAACCCGATGCAGATGGACGGCGATGCGCAATCGGGCAACGACGCTTTCAACATCGGCGCCGGCAAGGGCGGTGGCATGGCCGGAGCAGGCGGAGGGCGATTGGGCAACGGCACGTACAGCCAATTCCTGGCGTTCACCTTCCAGCGCCTGCTGCGAGAGAACCCGGATCTGCGCAGCCTGGCGTTCGCCCTGCAGGCCGACGTCTGGCTGAGCGCCGTGGGGGAAATCACCCGGGTCGAGCTAGTGAAATCCAGCGGCAATCGGCAAGTGGACGAGCAGGTGATTTCCGCCCTGCGCGGCGCACCTCATTTGAGTGAACGGCCACCGGCCTCCCTGACTTTGCCCGTGCGCCTGTCCTTGCAGGGACGGCGACCGGGTTAACCGACTATTTGAAAGTTTGCCAACAGGAGTTGTGTGCAGATGATTTCCAATGTGAATCGATTGTCGTGGGCGATCGGCCTGGTGGTGTTGAGCCTGGCCGGACACGCGGCCGCCGCCCCGGCGCCTTCGGAAAACGCCACGATCAATCTGATCCGCCTGCTGGTGCAGCAAGGCGTGTTGAAGCAAGACCAGGCCGATGGCCTGATCGCCCAGGCCGAACGTGAAGCGGCGCAGGCCCGTCAAGCCGCCACGGCAATTGCCGCAACGCCGGCCGGTGCGCCGGGGGACGTGCGGGTGCAATACGTGCCGAATATCGTGCGTGAGCAGATCCGCGACCAGGTCAAGGCCGAAGTCATGGCCACCGCCAAGCAGGAAAACTGGGCGCAGCCCAACACCTTTCCGGATTGGGTCTCGCGCATCAGTTTCGATGGCGACATTCGCTTGCGGGATGAGTCGCGCTATTACTCGGGCACCAACAGCAACCAAATCGTCGATTTCGCCCGCCTCAACGACAGGGGCCCATACGACGTCAACCCCAACAGCAGTTCGAGCCTGCCACCGTTGCTCAACACTCGTGAGGACCGGGAAAACCTGTTCCGCCTGCGGGCGCGCCTGGGCATGAAAGCGGTGATCGCGCCGCAATGGACGGCGGGAATCCGCATTGGCACCGGTTCGGACAACAACCCAGTGTCCACCACCCAGACCCTGGGCGGCGGGTTCGGCAAGAAAGACATTTGGCTCGACCAGGGTTACTTGACCTGGAAACCCTCGGATGAGCTGACCCTGACCGGTGGACGTTTTGCCAATCCGTTTTTCTCCACCGACTTGTTGTATTCCGGTGACCTGAACTTCGATGGCGTGGCGGCGAATTTCAACCACAAGCTCAATCAGGACTGGGGTGTGTTCGGCACCGTCGGCGCGTTCCCGGTGGAGTACACCAATGACACCAGCACCAGCAACGGCAGTGACAAGGAAGAGAGCGATAACAAGTGGCTGTACGGCGCGCAACTGGGCGCCAACTGGGCGATCAACGACAGCAACCGGATCAAGGGCGCGCTGGCGTATTACCGCTTCGACGACATCGAAGGCCAGCGTTCTTCGTCGTGCCAGCCGTGGGCCGGCGACCCGGGCTGCGACAGCGACGGTTCACGCGTAGCGTTCATGCAAAAGGGCAACACCGTATTTTTGCTGCGGGACATCGCGCCCAATCCGCTCAACCCGTCCACCACGCCACAGCCGCAATACGTCGGCCTGGCCTCGGAATTCAACCTGCTGGACGTGAACCTGGCGTGGGACACCGACCTGCCTGAAGACCTGAAACTGCGCAGCCAGGCCCACTACGTGCACAACCTGGGCTACGACGAAGGCGAGATGCGCAAGCGTTCGGCAGGGCAGTTCGCCAACAACCTGGACAGCGACGGCGAAGTGCAAAGCGGTGCCAACGCCTGGATGCTGCAATTCACCCTGGGCAGCTCCTTGGAACTCAAGCGCCAGGGCGACTGGAACCTGTTCGCCGGATACAAGTACATCCAGCCCGATGCCTTGCCGGACGGCTTCAACGATTCGTCATTCCATCTGGGCGGCACCAACGCCAAGGGTTATTTCCTGGGTGGCAACTATGGCCTGGCGAATAACGTCTTCGCCACCGGCCGTTGGTTGAGTTCCGAAGCGGTGTACGGCGCGCCGTACGACATCGATGTCTTGCAGCTTGAAATCAACACGCGCTTCTAAGCGCAGGGAGGCCCCATGAAAAGGCGAGCCATGAACGCTTGTCCAGTCACGCTGCTGGTACTGGGCCTGTTGCTGGGCGGCAGCGCCCACGGTGAAGGCCTGGAGGAACGGTTGCGGGCGCAACTGCGCAGCACCACTGCCCAGTTGCAAGCCCTGCAAAGCGAACAAGCCCAGGCCAGCGCCGCCCGCCAGGCTGCGCAAAGCCAGGCCCAGGAGGCTCAGGCGCAGGTCAAGCAATTGACTGCGCAACTGAGCAAGGCCCAGGCGCTGAACGAACAACTGTCTGGGCACCAGCAGACCCTGCAAAGCCAGGCCCAGGCCCAGGTGACGGCCAGCAACGAGCAGATCGGCAAGTTCAAGAAAGCCTATGACGAGCTGTTGGTTTTGGCCCGTGGCAAGGAGGCCGAGCGGGCGCGGCTGGAGGCGCAACTGACGGAGCGTGACACACAAGTGCAGCAATGTTCGGTCAAGAATCAGCAAATGTACGACGTGGCCAAGTCCCTGCTGCATGCCTACGAAACCCTTGATGTGACCGACATCGTGAAGATCCGCCAGCCGTTCGCCGCCAAGGCCCGTGTACGTTTCGAAGAGCTGGCCCAAGGTTTTGGCGATGACCTCTATAAAAACCGTTTCGATGCGCCACAGGCCGCGAACATTCATTGATTAACGCAAGGAAGAATTGACCATGACCTTACTGATCGAGCACGTATCCCCCCAGACCCTGACCGAGCTGTTGCAGGCCGCAGGCTACCGGGTCAACGAAACGCAGCAGAACGGCATCGTGCAATTGCTCAGTGCCAGCCAGGGCATCGGCTATGCCGTGCGTTTCGGCAACCCTGGGCCGACACCGGGTGCGTACCTGGATTTCACGTTCAGCTGTGCCTTGCGGGTGCAGGGTGAGTTGCCGGCCGGCCTGGCGGAACTCTGGAACGCGTCGCGACGCTTTGCCCGGTTGTCGGTGCAGGGCGAATTCCTGGTGATGGAAATGGACGTGGTGGTAGCCGCCGGGGTAAGCCCCGATCATTTGCGCAGCCACTTGGAATTGTGGGATCGGTTGCTGCAGGAATTTATCGTCTACCTGCGTGAATACAGCCAGGACGCCGCGCGGGTGCAGGCCCAGGCACAGCCGGCCGAGGAATCGCTGGAAGAGGCCGCCGCATCGTGAAAAAGCCGACCTTCGTCATCAGCGCTGCGGCGTTGGGCCTGGTCGCCGTGGCGGTGACGCTTGGCCTGCGCCCGGGCAGCGATCCGGTGGCAGCGGTGCAGTCCCTCAGCGTCGTTTCGGCCGACGCGCCGAGCCTGGCCCGGTTGGGTAATCAGCAAGTCAGTGGCGATGAGCTCAAGAGCTTGCTGGCAGCCCTGGCGCCTGAGGTTCGTCAGCAGATGCGTGGCAATCGGGCTGCGCTGGAAGGCTGGATCCGCGCACGTCTCGCGGAAAAAGCCGTACTGGAGCAAGCCGATGCCCAAGGCTGGCGCCAGCGACCGGACGTTGAGCGCCAGACCCGGGCCGCCGCTGAGCAGATCGTGTTTCGCGATTACCTGCAATCGGTCAGCCAGGTGCCGGCCGGATACCCCAGCGAAGAAGAATTGAAGCAGGCCTATGCGGCCGGCAAAGCCAACTGGACCGCGCCGGCGCTGTACCGTGTGAGCCAGATTTTCCTGGCCGCGAGCGAGCCGCAAACGATCGAAGCGGTGCGTCGGCAGGCCGCGGAACTGAGCAAGAAAGCCCAGGCATCGCCCGCCGATTTTGCGGCGCTGGCGAGCCGTTATTCCCAGGACCGCAGCAGTGCCGAGCGGGGCGGCGACAGTGGTTTCCAGCCGCTCCAACAACTGGTTGCGCCGGTGCGTGAGGCGGTGGCGCGATTGAAAGTCGGGGCGGTGTCGGAGCCGGTGCAAAGTGCGGCGGGCTTTCATGTGATCAAGCTGACCGAGCAACAGCCCGCCCGCGAAGCGACCCTGGACGAAGTCCGCGAGCGCCTGGCCCAGGCCTTGCGCGCCCAGCGCCAGGAGCAGATCGCCAAGGCTTACCTGGATGGCATGCTCGACACGGCGACCTTGAGCATCGACGGTGCGCAACTGAGCAAGGTGCTGGAGGAGGGCTTTAGGTAGATCCGTAGCAACCCCGTGTATTGGAATAACCGACAGGGAGTCAACCATGACATTCATCGAGCCCGCAGGACGCCTGGCTACTCATCCACATCACACGCCGTTTCGTGCCCCCGATCCCTGGCTGGCGCTCGCTGAGAGCATTGAGCCACAGGTGGCGCAGTGTTTTCTCGCCAGCGCCCGTTGTGGCTGTTTCATGCAGGCGGCCCGCAGCCTCAACGTCAAGGCGACCTGGCTGCGCAAGCAATTGGCGCATCTGGAGGCGCAGCTGCAACGCGCGTTGTTCACTTTCCAGGGCAGCGCCTTGACCCTCAGCCGTGAAGGCCGGCAGTTGCAGGCGCGGTTGATCGCGCTGGCCAACGAAGGGCCGCCGCCATTGAATGACCAACCCTTGATCCGCCTGGCCGTCGCCGAGTCGATCCTGCATGACATCCTGGGTCGAGACCTGACCTCGCTGCTGCGCCGCAACGCCGGCGTGCGGTTGCAGATCATCACGCTGGACAGTGAGCTGGCATTGCAAGCCGCCAGCGCCGACCTTGTGCTGTGGCTCAGTGATGGGCAGGCGTCGGGGCCGGGACCGAGCTTCGCCACCCTGCCTGCGGACCGACTGGCGCGGCTGGACTACGTGCCGCACATCGCCAAACGCTATTCACGGCTGGCCACGCGTCCGGACAGCCTTGATGACTTGAACGACTACATGGTGGTGCAATGGCAGGCGGACCGACAGGTGCACGGCTTCGCGGCGTGGAATGCCGTGGTGGAGCAGCGCCGGGCCGGCGTGGTGCAAGTGCAGTCCTATGAATTGATGCTGGAAATGATTCGCTGCAGCGCCTGCATTGGCCTGTTGCCCCAGTACATGAGCTGCTTCGACAGAGGCCTCGTCGCCTTGCCGGGTCTGTTTGCCGAGCCGATGCAGCGTCACCTGTGGATGGCCGTCAACACCCAGGCCGAAGACTCGCCGCAAGTACGGATGCTCGTCGAGTTGATCCATCACGCGCTGGACGAGCGCCGGGAGTGGTTTCAGGCATGACTGGGGCAAAAGCAGTGTGGGAGCCAGCTTGCTCGCGATGGCGTTGGCACATTCAACACTGTCGCCAGTTGAGCCCCTACAGGTTCCCCACACTGCCTGGAGGGGCTTATAGTGAACGGCCTTGCCACGCCTCCAGGGAGGAGCCGCATGTCTGAACCTTCGATCACCCTCGCACGTTTCACCGATGTCCATATCCCCGCTGTCACCGCGTTATATAACGATCCCGCAGTGACCCGCCAAGTGTTGCAAATGCCTTTCCAATCCACCGAGGTCTGGCGCAAGCGCCTTGCCGTGGATGATGAACGCCAACTGAAACTGGTGGCGCTGCACCAAGGCGAAGTCATCGGTAATCTTGGATTGGAGCAGTACTCGCGCATTCGCCGTGCTCACTGCGCCAGCCTGGGCATGGGCGTGGCAGTCGCCTGGCAGGGCAAGGGCGTGGGCTCGATGCTGTTGGCTGCCGCGCTGGACGTCGCAGATAATTGGATGAATCTGCGGCGGGTCGAGCTGACGGTGTACGCCGACAACGAGGCGGCCATCGGGCTGTACCGCAAGTTCGGTTTCGAAACTGAAGGCCTGATGCGCGACTATGCCGTGCGTGACGGGCGTTGGGTGGACACCCTGGCCATGGCACGGCTGCGTTGAACGCTCAACTGCGCAGGCAACTGGCATTTGCGTACGCCCAGGGCTTGAACCTGTCATCATCCAGCTTCGCAGCACGCCCTTAATCGAGGAACAGCGCATGGATGACGTACAGCAATTGGGCGAGATGCTTCGTCATTACGCAGACAGCGAAGCGCACAAGAAACAACAGCACCTGGCCCAGTCGACGGTTTGGGCTGAACAGATCCAGCTGTTGTTCGGGCAAATCGAGCACTGGCTGGCGCCCGTCATGGCGCCAGGTCTTCTGGAACTGAGCCGCGAGGCGTACGTGGCTCATGGTGCGAGCGTTGAGGCGCAAGCGTCCCCGTTCAAGACTGAAAAACTGACCGTGTCCATTACCGGTAAACCTGTGGAGTTCGTGCCGGAAGTGATGGGCGTGGGCGGGCTGGTGTCCCTGTCGATCATCGGCCTGGCTTCGACTCGCCACGGCAGCATTTCCCTGATATGCCAGCCACCCTCGGTGCAATGGCAGTGGCGCCGGACCAACGGCCTGAAAGACCCCGACACGTTTGTTTTCGATGCAGACTTCCTCGCACAGCAACTGCAGGGTCTGATTCCCCGGGAACGAGGCTGAACAGGGATAAGGACGCTTGCCAGCCCATCGCTTGTTTTTGCTGGAACAGGCAAAAAGGCGCCGATTGGCTATACCTGTATTTCCGGCCCCGTCTCGTGTGGCTTACAGGAGTGACAGCATGAAGTTCGCGTCAATGATCGGCACCGTGTGCATCGCCTCGCTCGCCTTGGCGGGCTGCTCCAGCAAGATCACCCAGCCGGACGAGTATTCGGGGTTCCTGGGGGACTACAGTCGGCTCAAGGCAGAAAAATCCCCCTCGGGAGCCGAGGTGATGCGTTGGGTCGATCCGAAGATCGATCTTTCCAGGTACACCAGCCTTTACATTGAACCGACACAGCTTTATCCCAAGCCGCAGCCGACGGTAAAAATCCCTCAGGCGACCCTGTCAGGTATCACCAGTTACTACGACCAGGCGCTCAAGCGCGAAGCCGGGAAATCGCTGCCCCTGGCGAAGGCACCGGGCCCTGGTGTCCTGGTGATGCGCGCGGCCATCACTGCGGTCAGCAGCAAGACTGAAGGCCTGAAACCTTATGAGGTGGTTCCGATTGCGCTCGTGGCGGCTGCGGTGAGCACTGCCAGCGGTATTCGCGACCAGGAAACCACCCTGGGCACCGAGGCGGTGTTTCTCGACGGCAGCAGCAATGCGGTGGTCGCCCAAGTGGTACGCAAAGGCACGGGCAAGCCGTTGTCCAACGACTCCCAAGTGATGAAGGCCGATGATGTGAAAGGTGTGATCGACGGATGGGCGGCCGATCTGCACCAGTCGTTTCTCAAGCTCAAGGCCAAATAGCGGCGCGCGCCTGAACGAGTCATGACTTTTTATGTCCAGCCATAGGTCGGAGCACCATTTCATGGTTAACTCCGGCCTCCATCATTTTCACAATGTCAGAAGGAATCCGTTCATGGCTCAAGTCACGCTCAAAGGCAACCCGGTACAAGTCAACGGTCAGTTGCCACAAGCCGGTTCCAAGGCGCCAGCCTTTTCCCTGGTGGCCGGCAATCTGTCCGACGTTTCCCTGAAGGATTTCGCCGGCAAGCGCAAAGTGCTGAACATCTTCCCAAGCGTCGACACCCCGACCTGCGCCACGTCCGTGCGCAAATTCAACGCCCAGGCCAACGATCTGGACAACACCGTGGTGCTGTGTATTTCCGCTGACCTGCCGTTCGCCCAGGCACGCTTCTGTGGCGCCGAAGGCCTGGAAAACGTGCAGAACCTGTCGACGCTGCGGGGTGCCGAGTTCATCCAGGACTACGGCGTGGCCATCGCGGACGGCCCGCTCAAAGGCTTGACCGCCCGCGCCGTGGTCGTGCTGGATGAAAATGACAACGTGCTGCACAGCGAGCTGGTCAAGGAAATCGCTGAAGAGCCGAACTACGACGCTGCCCTGGCCGCTTTGAAATAAGTGGAATGAAATAAGGCATTTATTACAATTGTTAACGGCCTGGCCCTGTCCAGGCCGTTTTCTTTTGTGCTTCAAGGTCTTAGCCGACAACGTGCCAGGTAAGCCCAACGTAAATTGCCGGTAAAGGCGCTTTGCTAAATACCCGCCAGTGCTTATCGTTCAGCCTCCTGTAGAAGAAGCCCTCGCGCCCAATGGTTGATCACTCCATGCAATCCTCTGTTTCCCGCAATTCCCGCCGCTGGCTGCTCGGCCTGCTCATCGTATTGGTTGTCGCGGCGCTGGCCTGGAAGTTCTGGCCCGGTGGCGCCGCGCAGAAGCCTGGGGCAGGGGAGAAGACCGCAGCAGGTCACATGGGACGTTCAGGCGGCATGCGGCCTGGGTTCGGCAGTGCCTCAGGGCCGATCCCGGTGCGGGTGGCGCCGGCGGTTACCGGAGATTTCCCGCTGTACTACAAGGCGCTGGGCACGGTCACGGCCCTCAATACCATCAATGTGCGCAGCCGGGTAGGCGGGGAGTTGGTCAAGATCGCCTTCGAAGAAGGGCAGATGGTCAAGGCTGGGGACCTGCTGGCCGAAATCGACCCGCGTCCGTACCAGAACGCCTTGCTCCAGGCCGAAGGGACGCTGTTGCAGAACCAGGCCCAATTGAAGAACGCCCAGGTTGACCTCGAGCGCTACCGTGGCCTGTATGCGGAGGACAGCATCGCCAAGCAGACCCTCGACACAGCCGCTGCGCTGGTCGGCCAGTACCAGGGCACGGTCAAGACCAACCAGGCGGCGGTCAACGACGCCAAGCTCAACCTCGAATTCACCAGGATCCGCGCGCCTATCGCCGGGCGGGTCGGTCTGCGGCAGCTGGACCTCGGCAACCTGGTAGCGGCCAACGACACCACGGCGCTGGCGGTCATCACCCAGACCCAACCTATCAGCGTCGTGTTCACCCTCCCGGAAAACAGCCTGGAAACGGTCCTTGCCCGTTACCGCAGCGGGGCCAAGCTGCCCGTCGAAGCCTGGGACCGTGGCGACCTGAAACTCCAGGCCAGCGGTGTGCTGCAAAGCCTGGACAACCAGATCGATGTCACCACCGGCACGCTGAAGTTCAAGGCCCGCTACGAGAACCGCGACCAGTCGCTGTTCCCCAACCAGTTCGTCAACGTGCGCCTGCTGGCCGATACGCTCAAGGGTGTGGTCTTGGCGCCGACGGCAGCGATTCAGTTTGGCACCAATGGCACCTTCGTCTACGCCCTGGAAGGTGACAAGAAGGTCATCATCAAGAAACTGAAAATCGGTGCCAGCGACGGTGACAACACGGTGGTCACCGAAGGCCTGGCCGCTGGCGACCGGGTCGTGCTCGAAGGCACCGATCGCTTGAAGGAAGGCAGCGAAGTGGAAGTGGTCAGCGACAGCCAGGACGTACCCACCACGCCGACCGAGCACCTGCAAGGCAAGAGCGCGGCAACCCCGACTGAACCGGTCGCGGCCGACAAGGCGAAAAAGGACGGCGCATGAATCTCTCGCGGCTGTTCATTCTTCGCCCGGTCGCCACCACCCTGAGCATGCTGGCCATTGTCCTGGCCGGCCTGATCGCCTATCGGCTGCTGCCGGTGTCGGCCTTGCCTCAGGTCGATTACCCGACCATCCGCGTGATGACCCTGTACCCGGGCGCGAGCCCCGATGTGATGACCAGCGCGGTCACCGCGCCCCTGGAGCGACAGTTCGGGCAGATGCCGGGCCTGACGCAAATGGCATCCACCAGTTCCGGTGGCGCCTCGGTGATCACCCTGCGCTTCAACCTCGACATCAACATGGACGTCGCCGAGCAGCAGGTGCAAGCAGCAATCAACGCGGCGACCAATCTGCTGCCTAAAGACCTGCCGGCGCCACCGGTCTACAACAAGGTCAACCCGGCCGACACCCCGGTGCTGACCCTGGCAATCACTTCCAAGACCATGTTGCTGCCCAAGCTCAACGACCTGGTCGACACCCGCATGGCGCAGAAAATTGCCCAGATCAACGGCGTGGGCATGGTGACCATTGCTGGCGGCCAGCGCCAGGCCGTACGGATCAAGGTCAACCCCGAGGCCTTGGCGGCCAACGGCCTTAACCTGGCGGACGTGCGCACCCTCATCGGCGCCTCCAACGTCAACCAGCCCAAGGGCAATTTCGATGGGCCGACCCGGGTCTCGATGCTGGACGCCAATGACCAGTTGACCTCGCCCAAGGACTACGCCGAACTGATCCTGGCCTACGCCAATGGTGCGCCGTTGCGGCTCAAGGACGTGGCACAGATCGTCGACGGCGCGGAAAACGAACGCCTGGCCGCGTGGGCCAATGAAAACCAGGCGGTGCTGCTCAATATCCAGCGTCAGCCGGGGGCCAACGTCATCGAGGTGGTGGACCGGATCAAGGCCCTGTTGCCGAGCATCACCGATAACCTGCCGGCCGGCCTGGACGTCACCGTGCTCACCGACCGCACCCAGACCATCCGTGCCTCGGTCACCGACGTGCAGCATGAACTGCTGATCGCCATCGTCCTGGTGGTCCTGGTGACGTTCCTGTTCTTGCGCCGGGTGAGCGCCACCATTATTCCTTCGGTAGCCGTGCCGCTGTCGCTGATCGGTACGTTCGGCGTGATGTACCTGGCGGGCTTTTCCATCAATAACCTGACGCTGATGGCGCTGACCATCGCCACCGGTTTCGTGGTGGACGATGCCATCGTCATGCTGGAAAACATCGCCCGTTATATCGAGGAGGGCGACAGTCCGTTGCAGGCCGCGCTCAAGGGCGCCAAGCAGATCGGCTTCACGCTGATTTCCCTGACCCTATCGTTGATTGCGGTGCTGATCCCGCTGCTGTTCATGGCGGACGTGGTGGGGCGGTTGTTCCGCGAGTTCGCCATCACCCTGGCGGTGGCGATCCTGATTTCTTTGGTGGTATCCCTGACGCTGACGCCGATGATGTGCGCCCGGCTGCTCAAGCGTGAGCCCAAGGAAGACGAACAGGGCCGTTTCTACCGAGCCAGCGGCGCCTGGATCGATTGGTTGATCGCCGCCTACGGGCGCAAATTGCAATGGGTGCTCAAGCATCAGCCGCTGACCCTGCTGGTGGCGGTGGGCAGCCTGGTGCTGACGGTGGTGCTTTACCTGGCCGTGCCCAAGGGCTTCTTTCCGGTGCAGGACACCGGGGTGATCCAGGGTATTTCCGAGGCGCCGCAGTCGATTTCCTTCGCCGCCATGAGCGAGCGCCAGCAGCAGCTCGCCAAGGTGATCCTCGCCGACCCGGCGGTGCAAAGCCTGTCCTCCTATATTGGCGTGGACGGCGACAATGCCACCCTCAACAGCGGCCGGCTGCTGATCAACCTCAAGCCCCATGGCGAGCGGGACGACAGCGCCACCCAGATCATTGCTCGTTTGCAGCCACAGCTGGACCGCCTGGTGGGCATCCGCCTGTTCATGCAGCCGGTGCAGGACCTGACCATCGAGGACCGGGTCAGCCGCACCCAATACCAGTTCAGCCTTTCATCGCCGGACGCCGAGTTGCTCAGCCTCTGGAGCGCCCGGCTCGTCGAGGCCTTGGCCCGCCAGCCGGAGCTGACCGACGTCGCCAGCGATTTGCAGGACAAGGGCTTGCAGGTTTACCTGGTAATCGACCGTGACGCCGCCTCGCGCCTGGGCGTTTCCGTCTCGAACATCACCGATGCGCTGTATGACGCCTTCGGCCAGCGGCAGATTTCCACCATCTACACCCAGGCCAGCCAGTACCGCGTGGTGCTGCAGGCCCAGGCCGGGGAGCGGATCGGGCCGCAGGCGCTGGACCAGATCCACGTCAAGACCACCGACGGCGGTCAGGTGCGGCTGTCGAGCCTGGCCCGGGTCGAGGAGCGCCAGGCCCAGCTGGCAATTGCTCACATCGGCCAGTTTCCGGCAGTGATGATGTCGTTCAACCTCGCGCCCGGCGTGGCCCTCGGCCATGCGGTCGAGGCGATTGAAAAGGTCCAGCAGGACATCGGCATGCCGGTGGGTGTGCAGACCGAGTTCCAGGGCGCGGCCCAGGCATTCCAGGCGTCGCTGTCGAGCACCTTGCTGCTGATCCTGGCGGCGGTGGTCACCATGTACATCGTCCTGGGCGTGCTGTATGAGAGCTACATCCACCCGATCACGATTCTTTCCACGTTGCCTTCGGCGGCCATCGGCGCCTTGCTGGCGTTGATCCTCAGCGGCAATGACCTGGGCATGATTGCGATCATCGGCATCATCCTGCTGATCGGTATCGTCAAGAAGAACGCGATCATGATGATCGACTTCGCCCTCGACGCCGAACGCAACCAGGGCATCGACCCGCAAACGGCGATCTATCAAGCGGCGCTGCTGCGCTTCCGCCCGATCCTGATGACCACCCTGGCGGCCTTGTTCGGCGCGGTGCCGCTGATGCTCGCCACCGGCTCCGGGGCGGAACTGCGCCAGCCCTTGGGCTTGGTGATGGTCGGCGGGTTGTTGGTGAGCCAGGTGCTGACGCTGTTCACGACGCCGGTGATTTACCTGTATTTCGACCGCCTGGGGCGGCGCTTTGCCAAGCTGGATGGGAAAGAGGTGGCGGTATGACGGTACCTAGCGGCAAGCTTCTAGCCGCAAGCGACAAGCTAGAGCCTGTGCACGACTTGCTTTTCTCTTGCAGCTTGAAGCTTGCAGCTTGGAGCTGTAGCCCATGAACCTCTCCGGCCCATTCATCAAGCGCCCCGTGGCAACGATGCTCCTGAGCTTCGCGATCATGCTGCTCGGTGGCGTGTGCTTCGGCCTGCTGCCGGTAGCGCCGCTGCCGCAGATGGATTTCCCGGTGATCGTGGTCCAGGCCAGCTTGCCCGGGGCCAGCCCCGAGGTGATGGCGTCCACCGTCGCGACGCCCCTGGAACGGTCCTTCGGCGCCATCGCCGGGGTCAACACCATGAGCAGCCGCTCCAGCCAGGGTTCTACGCGGGTCATCCTGCAATTCGACCTGGACCGCGACATCAATGGCGCGGCCCGGGAAGTGCAGGCGGCTATCAATGCCTCGCGCAACCTGCTGCCCAGCGGCATGCGCAGCATGCCCACCTACAAGAAGGTCAACCCGTCCCAGGCGCCGATCATGGTGTTGTCGCTGACCTCCGACGTGTTGGAAAAAGGTCAGCTTTATGACTTGGCGTCGACCATCCTGTCCCAGAGCCTGTCCCAGGTAACGGGTGTCGGTGAGGTGCAGATCGGCGGCAGCTCGCTTCCCGCCGTGCGCATCGAGTTGGAACCGCAATCGCTCAACCAGTACGGCGTAGCCTTGGACGATGTGCGCACCGCCATCGCCGATAGCAACGTGCGCCGACCCAAGGGCTCGGTGGAGGATGACCGGCGCATGTGGCAGGTCCAGGCCAACGATCAACTGGAGAAGGCCAAGGACTACGAAACGCTCATCATCCGTTACCAGGACGGCTCGGTGCTGCGGCTCAAGGACGTGGCGAAAGTCACCGACAGTGTCGAGGACCGCTACAACAGCGGCTTTTTCAATAACGATGCCGCCGTGCTGCTGGTGATCAACCGTCAGGCCGGCGCCAACATCATCGAGACCGTCAACGAGATCAAGGCGCAATTGCCGGCGTTGCAGGCTGTCTTGCCCGCGAGCGTAAAACTCAACCTGGCCATGGACCGCTCGCCAGTGATCAAGGCCACCCTCCATGAAGCGGAAATGACCCTGCTGATTGCCGTCGCCCTGGTGGTGCTGGTGGTGTTCCTGTTCCTCGGCAATTTCCGCGCCTCGCTGATCCCGACCCTGGCGGTGCCGGTGTCGCTGGTGGGCACGTTTGCAGTGATGTACCTGTACGGTTTCTCCCTGAACAACCTGTCGCTGATGGCATTGATCCTGGCCACCGGGCTGGTGGTGGATGACGCCATCGTGGTGCTGGAGAACATTTCCAGGCACATCGACGAAGGCGTTCCTCCCATGAAAGCGGCGTACAAGGGCGCCGAGGAAGTGGGTTTCACCTTGCTGTCGATGAACGTCTCGCTGGTAGCGGTGTTCCTGTCGATCCTGTTCATGGGTGGGATCATCGAGAGCCTGTTCCGCGAGTTTTCAATCACCCTGGCGGCATCCATCGTGGTCTCGCTGGTGGTATCCCTGACCCTCACGCCAATGCTCTGCGCCCGCTGGCTCAAGCCTCATGTACCCGGGCAGGAGAACCGCTTGCAGCGTTGGAGCCAACGCCTCAATGACCGCATGGTCCGCGGGTATGCCACCAGCCTGGATTGGGTCCTGCGCCACCGACGCCTGACTTTGCTGAGCCTGTTGGTGACCATCGGTGTGAATGTCGCCCTGTACGTGGTGGTGCCGAAGACCTTCATGCCGCAGCAGGACACCGGCCAACTGATTGGTTTCGTGCGCGGCGACGATGGGCTGTCGTTCAACGTGATGCAGCCGAAGATGGAAATCTTCCGCCGCGCCGTGCTCAAGGATGATGCAGTGCAGAGCGTCGCCGGTTTCATCGGCGGCAACAACGGCACCAACAATGCCTTCATGCTGGTGCGCCTCAAGCCAATCAAGGAACGCAGGATTTCCGCGCAAAAAGTCATCGAGCGCCTGCGTAAGGAAATGCCCAAGGTCCCCGGTGGCCAACTCATGCTGATGGCTGACCAGGACTTGCAGTTTGGCGGTGGCCGCGAGCAGACCACCTCACAATATTCCTACATTCTGCAAAGCGCCGACCTGGCGTCGCTGCGCCAGTGGTACCCCAAGGTCGCCGCCGCGTTCAGGGCCTTGCCGGAACTGACCGCTATCGATGCCCGCGACGGTGGCGGTGCGCAACAGGTGACGCTGGTGGTGGACCGCGACCAGGCCAAGCGCCTGGGCATCGACATGGACATGGTCACCGCAGTGCTCAACAACGCCTACAGCCAGCGGCAGATCTCAACCATCTACGACAGTCTCAACCAGTACCAGGTGGTGATGGAGGTCAATCCCAAGTACGCCCAGGATCCCAGCACCCTCGAACAGGTCCAGGTAATCACCGCCGATGGCGCGCGGGTGCCGCTGTCGACCATCGCCCATTACGAGAACAGCCTGGAAGACGACCGAGTCAGTCATGAAGGTCAGTTCGCCTCCGAAAGCATTTCGTTCGACATGGCCGAAGGCGTGACGGTGGAGCAGGGCTCCGCCGCCATCGAGCGGGCGATTGCCAAACTGGGAATGCCGGAAGACGTCATCGCAAAAATGGCGGGCACGGCCGATGCTTTTGCCGCCACCCAGAAGAGCCAGCCGTTCATGATTCTCGGGGCGTTGCTGGCGGTATACCTGGTATTGGGTGTGCTGTATGAAAGCTACATTCACCCGCTGACTATCCTGTCGACCTTGCCATCGGCCGGTGTCGGCGCCTTGCTCTCGATCTACGCGCTGGGCGGCGAGTTCAGCCTGATCTCCCTGTTGGGGCTGTTCCTGCTGATTGGCGTGGTGAAGAAAAACGCGATCCTGATGATCGACCTGGCGTTGCAACTGGAGCGGGCAGGGCAGTCGCCCTTGGAGTCGATCCGCAGCGCTTGCCTGCTGCGGCTGCGGCCGATTCTGATGACCACCCTGGCGGCGATCCTGGGCGCCTTGCCGTTACTGCTCGGCTCTGCCGAGGGTGCGGAAATGCGCCAGCCGCTGGGACTGACCATCATCGGTGGGCTGGTGTTCAGCCAGGTACTGACCCTTTACACCACCCCGGTGGTTTACCTCTATCTCGACAAGCTGCGCCATCGCTTCAACCGCTGGCGCGGCGTGCGCACTGATGCTGCCCTGGAAACTCCGTTATGACCGACCGTACCCTTATCAATCTTGCCGCTGCGCTGGCAACCGCCCGGGGCTCGCGAGTGTTGAGCCTGGCCCTGTGCGTGGCAATGCTCAGCGCTTGCGCCATCGGCCCGGATTACCAGCGCCCTCCGGCGGCCGCGCCGGTGCAGTACAAGGAGGCGCAGGGCTGGCGCGCAGCGAACCCAAGCGATGCGTTGGCCCGTGGCGCCTGGTGGGAGTTGTATGGCGACACGCAGCTCAACGGCCTGGTGGATAAACTCAACACCGCCAACCAGACCGTGGCCCAGGCCGAAGCCCAATACCGCCAGGCCCGGGCTCTGGTGCGCAGCGCCCGGGGTGCATTTTTTCCAACGGTGGACCTGACGGTGGGCAAGACGCGCTCCAGCCAGGGCACCGGAAGCAGCAGTTCGAGCCTGAGCAGTTCGTCCAGTGGCATTCGCGACACCTATAACGCCCAGGCCGGGGTCAGTTGGGAGGCGGATGTCTGGGGCAAGCTGCGCCGCACCCTGGAGGCCGACGAAGCGAGCGCGCAGGCGAGTTTCGCCGACCTGGCCGCGATGCGCCTGAGCCAGCAATCGGAACTGGTGCAGAACTACCTGCAGCTGCGGGTGATCGATGAACAGAAGCGCCTGTTGCAGACCACGGTCGACAACTATCAGCGCTCGCTGAAAATGACCGAAAACCAATACCGTGCCGGTGTGTCCGGCAAGGATGCGGTGGCCCAGGCCCAGACCCAGCTCAAGACCACCCAGGGCGACCTGATCGACCTGATCTGGCAACGAGCCCAGTTTGAGAATGCCATTGCCGTGCTGATCGGCCTGCCGCCGGCCGAGTTCAACCTGGCTGAAACCGGTGATATCCCGTCACTGCCGCAAATCCCGGTGGCGCTGCCCTCGCAACTGCTCGAACGCCGGCCGGACATCGCCTCGGCGGAACGTTCGGTGATGGCCGCCAACGCCGAGATCGGCGTGGCCAAGGCCGCCTATTACCCGGACCTGACCCTGAGCCTCAGCGGCGGCTACAGCAGCAGTACCTACGATAATTGGGTCAGCGTGCCGAACCGCTTCTGGTCGGTGGGGCCGCAACTGGCGATGACACTGTTCGATGGCGGCCAGCGTTCGGCGGAAGTCGACCGCACCGTGGCCGCCTATGACCAGACCGTAGCCACCTATCGCCAGACCGTGCTCGACGGTTTCCGTGAGGTGGAAAACTACATGATCCAGCTCAAGGTCCTGGAGGACGAAGCACGGGTACGCCAGGAAGCCCTCGATGCCGCCCGGGAATCCCTGCGCCTGACGCAAAACCAGTACAAGGCCGGCCTGATTGCCTACCTCGACGTAGTGACGGTCCAGGCCACGGCCTTGAGCAACGAACGCAGCGTGTTGACCCTGCAACAGAGCCGGTTGATCGCCAGCGTGCAACTGATCGCGGCGCTGGGCGGTGGTTGGGATGGGCAACTACAGGCAGGCGAGTAACCGCAGGGTTGAATGCAGTCCCGCTTTTGGCCGATGCACTGCCTACGACCTGTCGTCATGGCTTGGTATAGTTCAGGCCTCTTTCAGTCGGTAAAGGATCACTGCCATGTCGCAATACCAAGCGTTCAACGTCGAACTTGCCGATAACGTTGCCCATGTGCAGATCAATCGTCCGGAAAAGATCAACTCGATGAACGCGGCGTTCTGGAGCGAAATCATCGAGATCTTCCAGTGGGTGGACGACACCGACGCCGCGCGGGTGGTGGTGCTCAGCGGTGCCGGCAAACATTTTTCCTCGGGGATCGACCTGATGATGCTGGCGGACGTGGCGAACGAGCTGGGCAAGGATGTAGGGCGAAATGCGCGCCTGTTGCGCCGCAAGATCCTGCAGTTGCAAGCCTCGTTCAACGCCGTCGACAATTGCCGCAAGCCGGTACTCGCCGCGGTCCAGGGCTACTGCCTGGGCGGCGCCATCGACCTGATTTCAGCCTGCGACATGCGCTACGCCGCCCAGGACGCGCAGTTCTCCATCAAGGAAATCGATATCGGCATGGCGGCCGACGTCGGCACGCTGCAACGCTTGCCCCGGATCATCGGGGACGGCATGCTGCGTGAACTCGCTTATACGGGGCGCACCTTCGATGCCGACGAAGCGCGCAGCATTGGCCTGGTCAATCGTGTCTACAGTGATACCGCCAGTTTGCTCGACGGTGTCATGGGTATCGCCCGGGAAATTGCCGCCAAATCGCCAATTGCCGTGACCGGCACCAAGGCGATGATCAGCTACATGCGCGATCACCGCATCGACGACGGGCTGGAGTACGTCGCCACGTGGAACGCTGCCATGCTGCAATCGACTGACCTGCGCGTGGCCATGGCCGCCCATATGAGCAAACAGAAACCCGAATTTCTGGATTGACTGATCATGATTTCACGCTGGACCACCGCAGTACTCGATACCGATTTTCCCGGCGGCTGGGCCGTGGCCCGCAGCCCGGAAGGCTTTCTGTTCGATGATAACGGCGCGCTGTTTCCCCGCGACTGGCTCAAGCGACAGGACCTGTCGATCCTCGCCGAGCATGGCATCGGCCACCTGGACGGTGAGCCTGTCTATCTGTTGGAATTGCACAGCTCACAGGATATTCCCGGCTGCAACTGGAAAGGCTTGCGGGCATTCATGCTCGAGGACGACCACACGCTGTACAAAGTGCTGGGCTACGCGGCGCAGATCGGCACCTGGGCGCGGGAACATCGTTTCTGCGGCAGTTGCGGCAAGCGCATGAGCCAGATCCCGCGGGAGCGGGCGATGTATTGCGATGCCTGTGATTTGCGGCACTATCCGCGCATTTCACCGAGCATGATCGTGCTCATTACCCGCGGCGACGAAGTGCTGCTGGCCCGTTCGCCGCGTTTCGTCACCGGTGTCTACAGCACCCTGGCCGGGTTTGCCGAGCCAGGCGAGTCGGCCGAGGATTGCCTGGTTCGCGAGGTGCGCGAAGAAGTAAGCATTGAGGTAAAGAATATCCAGTACATGGGCAGCCAATGCTGGCCGTTCCCCCATTCGATGATGCTGGGCTTCCACGCCGAATATGCCGGTGGCGACATCATCCCTCAAGAAGATGAAATCGAGGACGCCCAGTGGTTCAACGTTCACAACCTGCCACCGCTGCCGGCCTCGCGATCCATCGCGCGTTACCTGATCGATCTCTACGTGGCGCGCCGCCTAGGCCACGCTGAACCAGTGCTGCCAGGCTAGCCGCACGGTCAAGCCCAACACCACGGTGATGAACACCGGCCGGATGAACTTCGCGCCGCCGCTGATGGCGGTGCGAGCACCGAAGAACGCCCCGATCATCACCGCAATGCCCATGCTCAGGCCGATGATCCAGTCGACCTGCCCGGAAAAGATGAACACCGACAGCGCTGCGATGTTGCTGACGAAGTTCATGCTGCGAGCTACGCCACTGGCCTTGACCAGGTCGATGGGGTAGAGCAGCAAACTGCTCACCGTCCAGAACGCCCCCGTCCCGGGGCCCGCCACGCCGTCATAAAAGCCCAGGCTGAAGCCTTGGGGCGATTGCCACTTCTTGCTGATGGGCGCGTTGCTGTCCAGAGGCGCCTTGGGCGTGCCGCCGAACAACAGGTAGAGACCGCACGCGAAAACGATCACCGGCAGCATCTTGTTCAGCCATTCGGCCGGCAGATAGTGCGCCACGACGGCGCCGGTCAAGGCACCCACGAGCGTGCCGACCAGGGCGTGGGTCCACTGCCGGGGATGGAACAGCTTGCGCCTGTAGAAAGTGAAACTGGCCGTGGCCGAACCGAAGGTCGAGCTGAGCTTGTTGGTGCCCAGGACCAGATGGGGCGGTAGCCCGGCGGTGAGCAACGCGGGTGTGGTCAGCAGGCCACCGCCGCCAGCAATGGCATCGATGAAGCCGGCAATGAACGCGACAATGGCGAGGATAGCGAGGGTAGTGAGGTCAACGCTGAGTTCAAAAGGCATGGAATGGGCTTATTCGGCAGATCGCAGCAGGGCGGCGGGGAAGGCCGGTATGTTACCCACAATGACCGCGAGCCGCGACTGCCCGATTGCCCCCGGCTCAAAGACACTGCCCCCCGTGGCGAGGGAGCTTGCTCCCGCCGGGCTGCGCAACAGCCCCCGTCATAACCACATCGCACTCCGCCGGAGCCCGCCCCCTCGCCATCAGAACCCTCGTTCACTCCGGCCTGAACACCGCCCGCAAACAGCTGTGCGACTTGTCCTTGAACATCGCATAACCTTCCACCGACTGCTCCAGCCCCATCGGGTGGGTCAGCAAATAGGAAGGGTCCAGCTCGCCCTTCTGGATGTGCTCGAACAAACGCTTCACGTAGCGCTGCCCCGGTTGCTGGCCGGAGCGCAAGGTCAGGGATTTGTTGACGATTGCGCCCATCGGAAACTTGTCCAGCAAACCGCCATACACGCCGACCACCGATACGGTGCCGCCCTTGCGGCAGGCTCGGATCGACTGGCGCAGCACCGTGCCGCGTTCAGTGTGCAAACGCATCATCTGCTTGGTCTTGTCATAGAAATAGTCGATCTCGGTGCCATGAGCTTCCATGCCCACGCAATCGATACAACGATCCGGGCCACGGCCGCCGGTCAGCTCCAGCAAGGCGGCATGCACGTCGCAGGTTTCGTAATTGAGGGCGATGGCGCCGGCCTTCTCCTCAGCCAGGCGCAAGCGCTCGGGGAAGCGGTCGATGGCAATCACTCGCTCGGCCCCCAGCAGGTAAGCGCTGGAAATCGCCATCAGGCCAACGCCACCGCAGCCCCAGACCGCCACGGTGTCGCCGCGTTGGATGTCGGCGTTGTCGGCAGCGAAATAACCGGTGGGGACCGCGTCGGAGACGAACACCGCTTGCTCATCACTGACGCCCTCGGGAATGGCGAACAGGTTCACGTCGGCAAACGGCACGCGAATATAAGTGGCATGGCTGCCGGCGTAACCGCCGAACGCATGGCTGTAGCCGATGATGCCGCAGGCCGGTTGGCCGTAGGCAATGTCTGTTGCGCTGGGGTTGGGGTTGGAGTTGTCGCAGCAGGAAAAGTCCGAGCGCTGGCAGTGTTCGCACTGGCCGCAGCCGATGATCGACACGGTGACAACCCGGTCGCCTTTGCTGAACTGGGTGATGGCCGAGCCGGTCTCCACCACTTCGCCCATGAATTCATGGCCAATGATGTCGCCCGCTTGCATGGTCGGCACGTAACCGCCCAGCAAATGCAGGTCCGAACCGCACACGGACGACAACATCACCCGTACGATGGCGTCACGGGGATTGAGAATGGACGGATCATCGACTGTCTCGACTTGGAGTTTATTGGGGCCTTGCCAGGTCAATGCACGCATCAGGCTGTTCCTCCAGTGATAGGTGTGGTGGAAGCGGGGCTGGTCGGCGCTTGGGTGGCATTCGTGGCCGGATGCACGAACAGGAAATCCTTCGTGTCCTGGGCGCGCATTCGGTTAGTGGTCACCTCGCCGAGCTCCAGTTGCTGCTTGATGCTGCGAAGCAGATTCAACAAGGCTTTGTCCGAGAACTTCGAGATGGCGGCAGCCAGGGCGTAACCGGCGGAACCCAGGGAGGTCTGGCAAGCAACGATGGCCTTGATCTGCGTGCCTCGGCCCGTCGGCGCGTCGCTGAAATGCATCTGGATGTCATGTTTGAAACGCGAATCCGGGGCGGCGATCCAGTGCAGCTTCCGGCCATCCTTGGGGTCGTCCTGTTCGATGTCGCATTCCAAGGTCTTGTCCATCGGGCCGTGGGCGACCCAGCGGTAGGTGCGCTCGCTGGTCTGTTCAATCTCATCCACCCAAGGCACCAGCGCCCCGAGATTGCCCGGGTTGCTGCAGAACGCGAAGACTTCCTCCCTGGGCTTGCCGATCGTGATGCTGCGGGAAATTACCTTGCTACCGTTCCAGTCCCGGTCCTGTTCGAAGGCTTGCTCGAAAGGAGTATGTGTCAGCGCACGCTTGACCCTGCACGTACCTGAGTAACCGCGCCAGGCGGCACAGACGCCAAGCATCACTTGCGGCCACCCTTTGAGCCCGCCCTCGCGCAGCCCGTTGGCGATCAACAGCGTGCCGGCCAGCAACGACACGACGCGCTCCGGTGTTCCTAGGTTGGGGTGCGAAGGGGTCGGTACGGCGGCCCGGCTCGCAACCAGTTGGGGTCGTTCAGTCATGATGGTTTCCTTATGATCAAGGGCGACATAAGGAATGAGCCGGGGGACGGCGTCGTTGTTCCATCCACATTCGCGCTTTCCGATGAGGCGAACCGTGGATGCGGTCACGTATTGCACAGCCTTGGCGGGCTATCTATCGGCGACGGCCAGGACCGACCAAGCGACGATTACTTTTTTGAAATCAAGGGGTTGTCAGCCTAGGCAAATGAGTACATAATTGCGCCCATCGAACGCACTGGGACGTAAAAAATCTCAATGTTTTCAAGGAGATAGCGCTTCGTAAGAGGTCTGTTTCCAGATCAGGTTTGTACACGGTTGATGTGGCGACAATGCATCAGGCGTCTTGAGGCCGAATAGCAAAATGGTTATGCAGTGGATTGCAAATCCACCTACGCCGGTTCGATTCCGACTTCGGCCTCCACTTTAAAACAGCTCCGTAGATCTATGATTTACGGAGCTTTTTTATTTACGATGCGAGGAAAGCTTTTGTCTTGAAAAGGACATGAGCAACCTTGCTTCAGAGGGGAGGGATGTATATATTCCTCGCTCTTGCTGCACCAGGCCAGGCCCTGGCGAATCTGATATTTGCCAGTCTCCATAAGGCTTGCCGCGCTACCGCCCGAATGGCGAAACTGGTAGACGCATGGGACTTAAAATCCCCCGCTCGTAAGGGCGTGCCGGTTCGATTCCGGCTTCGGGCACCATATAAAACAAAGGGTTGCATGAGATATCTCATGCAACCCTTTTTTGTTTGCCTTTCATCTGCAACGTGACCGAGGCGACCTACAACCGCCGGCGAAACGCTTCGAGAATTTCCCGCGTGCCTCTTTTCATTTGCAGCTGGGCGATGGCATCCAATGGGTGCCAAAGGCAATCGCTGATTTCATTCTGTGGCGTGGCCGACTTTGAATCGCGAACCGAGGCTTCGAATACATGGTGTTCGGTTTCACCCTCGTTGATTCGCATGAGGTAGAGCAGGTTTTCGACGCTCAGGCCGGTTTCTTCTGCCAGCTCCCTCACCGCAGCGCCCGCGTGGGTTTCGCCGCGTTCGACCGCGCCCCCTGGCAATGCCCAGCGGCTGTTGGCCTTGCGGACCAGCAAGACGTGGCGATTATCTTCGCAAATGACCGTCGCTCGTATCTTCATGGCATTGCTCAATCAGTGACTGTCATTAAAGTGAAATATAACTGAAATATTAAGGCCCGTTGCCAGCACGGCGATCACAAACCTATTTTTCCGTGGGTCTATTCATAAGACCCTTCTCATAAGTGAAAGGCTGCACTTCATTTCTCATGCTATCGGCCATGCAAGCCCACACTTGCGTGCCGCCGGCCATCGACCGGTCATCGGCAAAAATGAATCAGATTGGAAAAAACGCATCCATTTTGGGTGGCTGGCCGCCCCCGAGAGGGGAAGGGAGGAAAAATGACCACGGTTGAAGATTTCAAGATCAGATCCCACGAGCTTCTGATGGAGCTCGATGCGGCGACGTCGCAGATGATGGAGCTCATTTGTGTTCATCAAATGACCGGGGCGACCTGGGATGAAGCCGTCCAGCGTCAACATGAGGCCTATGAGCGGTGGGTCGCTTATCTGAATGAGCGCCTGTAGGTGCAGGCGCAAATTCTTTGAACGGCGCTGGCGCGGTCATGCCTAATCCATAGACCTTCAAGAGGATAGGGCCATGTCTGAATTAGCCAGTTATTTCTGGATCGCCGTTGCGGTGATTCTGCTGCTCCTGGATCTGTGGGTGATCCTCAGTGTGTTTCGAAGCGAAAAGTCCGCCGGGACCAAGGCCGGCTGGGCGCTGCTGGTGATCATACTGCCGGTGTTGGGGCTGGTCATATGGGGCGTCGCCGGGCCACGCGGCGTCAAGCAAGGCCCATCGTCGCCGGAGCACAGCAAAGGCTAGCAACGGCTGCGTGGGCCACCCCGGTCAGCGGTTCTTCCATTGGCCGCCGGTGGTCTCGCAGTCCTGCTGGGCCTGTTTCGCTTGATTGATGTCGTAGTAGTACCAAGTGATCAGGGCATGATCGGGAAGGCTGGCCGATCCTCCATTCTGGTCCTGGCGAGTGGCGCGCGGGTTGGCCAATGCTTCCTGGGTCAGCGGTGCCTGGCATGTCGCCACGTAGCCTTCTGCGCAACGCTCGACTCGGTTTTTGCGGGTGCTGAGGGTTCCCTTGCTTTCGTTGCTGCAAGACCAATCGAGGGTTTCGGCGGGTACACCTTTGTATTCGTAGCAACTATGGCTTTCGATGGCGGGTACCGAGGAACTCTGGGACTGGGTGAAGACATCGCAGCCTTGGGCCATGGCGGCGGCGGGGCTCGCACAGGCGATCAGTAACAGGATTTTTGCGTTCATGAGGTTCTCCCTGAAGCGGCTTCTGCACGTTGATATCAATATCGAGGCGCAATAGAACGCTGTTGTTCCATCGGTTTTCCGACCAATAGAACTTAAGGGAAAACGGGGCCGGCGTAGCGCGTCAGCGGAATTTGGGCAGCGGCCGCTCAGCGGGCTTGAGCGACGTCAATGCGCTCTGGATCGACGGGGCATCGCGTTCAATGTCATTGAGCCGGTCGCGGATGCGCACTGCGGTAGGGTGTCCACCCTGGTGGTCGACCCAGTCGGCGATTTCCTTGCAGGCGGCAGTGAGCGTGGCCTGACGTGATTCCAATAAAGTGAGCAGGGTGGTGATGGACTCTTTTTCGGACATGTCACACCTCCATTTCAGAGTTGATGATGTAGCACAAAACCCGCCAGTGGGCGGGTCATACCGTTGTTTAAGCGTAGTTGAGTTATTTCGGGTCTGTCGAAGAATCCGGCGCCCGGCTGGACAGCCGGTGCGCCGGATCAGTGTGTGTTGAATCAGCCGGACTCCTTTATCCAGGACGGCGCGACACTGGCTCGCCAGCGCACGTCGGTGATGCCGTATTTCTCTGCCATGGGTTTTGAAACCCGCTTGACCTTTTCTCGCCCGAATTTGGGAATGCGCCCGACACCCGCGTCGCAACTGGCCCAATGCCAGGCCTCTGAGTTGTTCATCACCTCGGCACGGATGATGAATGACTTGGGCTCGCCATGGAGCATGTAGTCGATGATGTAAAGCGATGGCCCGCCCATAAATCCTCCCTAATTAGTCCTATACGGATGGATACGAAGGCATTCGGAAAATTCCATCGAATTTCCAGACGGTCGATATATGACTCTCCAGGCATGGGCGCGGGCCGATAGTAAAAATTGCCAGCAGGCGGCGCTCACCCTCAGGAACCAAACCCGGTTAACCTTCTCCAAGGTGGGCTTCAAAACCACGAGCCAGGGATCAAGGGCGAGGCAGTGCGGCATCAAACTAAGGCAAAATATGAAAAACATCGCCAGGACGCTGCTTTGTGCGGCCTTCGCCATCGGTCTGTCGGGATGCATCGGCCCACCCATCGAACTGACCCCGCAAACCGAGCAGCAACTGCGTGCACAACCCCCGATCCGTTTCCTCCTGACATTCGATGACGGCCCCAGTGCGTCGTCGTTCTGGAACCCGAGCCTGGCCGTGCTGGACGCGCTGGCGGACAATCCTGTGCAGCCCGGGATCAAGGCGGTTTTTTTTGTGCAGACCCGGGCGATCAGAGCCGGTGACAGCGATATCGGGCGTTCGGTGATGCACCGCGAGCAGCGCGAAGGCCACCTGTTGGGCTTTCACACGGCAACCTATTGGCACACCAATCATCGATTCCTCAGCCCCGAGCAGCTCGAGCAATCGCTTGTCGATGGCGGCGCCGATATCGCCAGCATCGCCGGTGTGGCGCCCAATCTGGTGAGGCCGCCGTTCTGGAGCTACGACAAGCGCACGTTCGCCGCCTACCAGCAGCATGGCTTGCACGTATTGCTGACCGACCTGAGCGCCAACGATGGGAAAATCTGGGGTATCACCGCCAGCCCGCGGCGGCGAATCAACCTGATACGCCAGCTCTCGGAGGTGCGCGAGCGCATTGCCGCAGGGCAGCTGCCTGTGGTGGATGGCGTGATCCCGGTGGTGGTCACCTTTCATGACCTCAATCGCTATACCGCCCGGCATGCCTGCGAATACCTTCAGATCCTGCTCGAGGCGGCTCGCGTCACCGGCGTCAAGACCGACGCCAGACCCTTTTATGACGACCATCAGGCCTTGGAGCGGGCAGCGCTGGCGCGCACGGTCAGGGACACGTCCCAGCCGGTGCACTTGCCTGGGCTGTGGGACTGGCTATGGGATTCCGACTCCCATTGACACTCCCACGGACAGCACGCCGACGTTGCGACGCTCGGTCGCTCCCCAGGCATGAACTGGGAGTAAGGTAGGCGACGTAACCCTGGTGTATCTCGAAGGAGGTAACGATGAGCCGTGCAATGCTGACCAAAATGCACATTAACGGGTACGACGTGCTCAGCGTGAACAGCGGTCCGTGGCGGGTCTGCACGCAAGCCGACCGGCTGGGCGCCTTTGGCTCCCGCGAGGAAGCGCTGGCCTACGCTGCCGCGTTGCCGCCCAGAAAAAACCCTGGCGGCCGGGCTGAGCGCACGAAATAGCGCTGAGGGGCGGGCTTGCCCGCGATGGCGGTGCGTCAGCTTGACCAGGCTCCTCGCCCCGATCAGCGATTGGCCAACTCCAGCGGTATTTCCAAAGTAAACAGCGCACCACTACCGGGTCCGTCGCTGTGTACGTGAAGGCGGCCATTCATCTCAACCGCGGCCAGCGCGCAGCTGTGCAAGCCAAACCCATGGCCGTCCTTGCGGGTCGTGAACCCGTGGTTGAAGATGCGGGCGAGGTTCTCTGGAGCGATGCCTTCGCCTCGGTCCTTGACGGTGAGGCACAACGTCGTTGGTTCGAGGATCTGTATCCCGAGGGTCATTTCGCGGGGCTCGCTGACATGGGACATGGCGAACTTGGCGTTGCTGATGAGGTTGATCAGGATCAGCAACAACCGATGCTTGTCTCCCAGGATCGTGGGGACGTCCTGATATTCCTTGATGACGGTGACGTGATGCCGGCTTAGCGCATCCGAATTCATCCGTAGCGCATCTTCGAACAGATCGTTGACCTTGAGCGGTTCGATCAGCCTGGCGGCCCCCGCATAGGTTTGTTGAGTGGTGACGATTTCCTTGATGTGGTCGATGCTCTTGGTCAGTTGCGCCAGTTCTTCGATAAGCATCGTTTGCTCGGCGGCGATGGAGTCGACCAACTCATTGAAATAACGCGGCAGCAGCTTGCCCTTTTCATCCACGGTGATGAATTGGCCGAGATCGTCAGCATGCTCATTCATCATTTTTACCGCTTTTCCGAGCCCGGCGGTCTTGCTGCTGCGTAACTTGCGGGTGACGAGCTCCGCTGAAATATTCACGCTGTTAAGGACATTTCCGACGTTGTGCAGCACATTCGTGGCGATCTCGGCCATGCCGGCCATTCGCGCGGCATCCAAGAGCTCACGCTCGGCTTCCTTGAGTTCGCGCGTGCGCTCCTGCACGCGTTCCTCGAGCCGTTCGTTGGAGAGTTGCAGCTCGTGGTTGATGTGGTTGATGACCGAATAGCTGCGGACCAGCCGCACAGCCAGGTAGATCATCAGGATCGCCATCAGGCTGGCGCACACGGCCAGGTAGAGATGATATTGGCGATCCGTAGCGGCGGTCCTGCGCTGGGTCTCGTTCAACAACTCATTGATGCTGTCCAATTCCTGGGCAACCGGAATGACATTGATGCGGTCAAGCAGGTCGTTGACGATCGGTTGTTCTTCGACAATGGATTTGACGTGCTGGGCCAGGGTGAGGAAAGGCGGCTGGCGGTCGGCGGGCAACCGGTCGATGTTTGGGCCCAGTTCGTTCAACAGGCGCTGCACCTCCTGGGCTTTTGCCGGGGTGACGTAAAGCGTGTACTCCAGCGTCGCCAGTGACAACTCAACAATGGTGTTGGCCGCGCTCAGGCGTTCGGCAGGGGTTGGGATGTTGATTTCGTTGAGCAGTGCCTGGATCTCGTCCTCGACGAGCGGGAGCGCATCCAGGGCTTCGCGTAGATGGGCATTGTGTTGCTGGAACTGGTCGACCAGTAAGGTCTTGTTCCGGACCGCTTCCACATAACCCTGGCGCCTTGAAGCCCAGAGGGCCGCAAGGGGACCCGAATTGTTGAGTCGTTCCAGTTGCTCCCAACGGCTGTTCGCTTCCGGCGGTGGGGCCAGCGACAGGTTGTTGCTGACGTCGATCTTTTTCCTGAGGATCTTGACGTTCCAGTTCGCGTCGGACTGTTTCAGTTGGCGAATGAAGTCGCGGGATTCGAAGTAGGTCGATGTATCGTACGTATAGGACTTGATCAAGAAGAAGATCAACGCGCAGAAAACCATCAGCGCGGCGGCCAGCAACGCGGGCCATTTATACTTTCTTATAAGGGTGGTCACGTTATTCCCCTGTCCGGGACGCTGGTCGAAGGCGTCTGTATATGACTGAGTGGGCAGAAATGATCGAGGGGTGAAAGCAGGGAGGAAGGAAGCTGCGATGGTATCGGTTGTGGCGTCGAGTGCTTTTACCTGCAAACACGTTGAGCTCCCTGCTAACGGTAAACGGCGGGTTCATCAGTGAGCTGAGTGTAGCGCCAACGAGACAGCAGGGGATGGGCGCGCGATCACGCCAGGATGGAACGGGCGCGGCCAAGGCAGGCCGCGCCCTTGGCGTTACTTGATATCGATGAAGGGCAGGGTGCCGTTCGGCAGTACGGTGGTTGGCAAGACGCCATTCCAGCGTTCGGCCTTGGTCAGTTCCACCAGGTTCTGGTTGCTGGCCAAGGCCTGCGCGCGCGCCTTGATGGCCTCGGCTTCGGCTTTGCCTCGCAACTCGGTGGCCAATGCATCTGCCTTGGCCTGGGCCACTTGTGAATCGGCCTCCGCCTGGGCCTGGGTCACTCGGATCTGCGCCTGGACCTGCTCGGTGGCGAGTTGCTGTTCGCGGGTCTTGACCTGGACTTCCGCAGCCATGCGCGCTTCGATGGCTTTCTCGTAGGCGTCACTGAAGTCGATGTTCTCGACCTGGACACTGTCGATGATCACCGGGCCGGTAATGGTCGCCTTGATGGCCGCGGAAATATCATTGACCAGTTGGACACGGTTCTGCACGGCGGCCACAGCGTTGAACTTGCCGAACACGTTTTCAACCTGCGTAGGTACCTGGCGGCTGATCATCCGGTCACGGATACCTTCGATATCCTTGAATTGGGTGTAGACCTTGGCGACGTCGGAAGGCGCGATGTGCCAGGACACCGACACCTTGAGCTGGGCAGACTGCTGGTCCTTGCTGTAGGCCTGCAGATCCTCGTAGGACGTGACCTGGCTCTGGGTGCTGATCAAGCGCACCGACTCGATGAAAGGCGTCTTGAACGAGAGGCCAGGTTCAACCACCCCGACCAGTGCGCCGTTGCGCAGCAGCACGCCACGCTCGGTTTCGTCGACCGTGTACCAACTGCCAAAGAACACGCATAAGAGAACAATGCCGAGGATCGCCGCAGCAACAGAGCCAATGGTTTTGCTGGTCACTTTTTTCGTTCCTTGAGTACGTGAGTCGGGAAGGGATTTGCGAGGTGCCATAACATTGCAACCGATGCTGGTTTTTAAATGCCGGACACGAAAAAGCCCTGATAAATCAGGGCTTTAACGTACAAATATGGCGGAGGCGATGGGATTCGAACTCATGGACCTGTTACAGTCGACGGTTTTCAAGACCGTTGCCTTAAACCACTCGGCCACACCTCCGTATTGCGTTGCGGGCGCCATAATACCCGAATGAAACACACTGTCAAACTCTCTACGTAGCTTGTTACAGAGCGTCTGTTATTATCCTTGCCACTGAATGTTTCAAAACCGGAGGAGTGTCGCCATGCGCGAACAGGATTACGCAGTGAACAACAGCGTGCAGGCTGAGCAGCTAGAGGTTAGCCGCGTCCTGCGCAACACTTATGGCCTGCTGGCACTCACGCTCGCTTTCAGCGGTGTGATGGCCTACGTCGCACAACAAATGCGGGTCGGTTATCCGAACGTCTTTGTGGTGCTGATCGGTTTCTACGGCCTTTTCTTCCTCACCAACAAACTCCGTGACTCGGCCTGGGGCCTGGTATCGGCTTTCGCCCTGACCGGTTTCATGGGTTTCCTGCTCGGCCCGATCCTCAATCGCTACCTGCAAATGCAGGGCGGTGCCGAAGTGGTCAGCTCGGCCTTTGCGATGACCGCATTGGTGTTCGGTGGTTTGTCGGCCTACGTGCTGATTACTCGCAAGGACATGAGCTTCCTCGGCGGCTTCATTACCGCGGGCTTCTTTGTACTGATGGGTGCGGTCCTGGCGAGCTTCTTCTTCCAGATCAGCGGCCTGCAACTGGCGATCAGCGCCGGTTTCGTGCTGTTCTCGTCGGTCTGCATCCTGTATCAGACCAGCGCGATCATCCATGGCGGCGAGCGCAACTACATCATGGCGACCATTAGCCTGTATGTATCGATCTACAACCTGTTCGTCAGCCTGCTGCAGCTGTTCGGCCTGATGGGTCGCGACGACTGATTGCAACAGAGATGAGTAAGAAACTCGCTTCGCAGACCGTGTGAAAACACGCTGAAGCGGCCTGGCAAACGCCCCGACTCGTTCGGGGCGTTTTTTTACCCTCAAGTTTATACTTTCGAAGGGCAGCGTTTGAAGCGCAAGGCCTACAGCGGGTGCCCGGTCTTGGACAAACGCCGGGCCCTGATTTTCCTACGCCATCGGTGGCAATCGCCGCTTGACCGGCGTCTTCTTGACGATGGCCGTATTGGTCTCGGCGTGGACATTTAGCTTGTCCAGCAAGGTGTCCAGCTGTTCCATCGAGCGAACGTGCAACCGAGCGATGAAGCAATCGTCGCCGGTCACCTTGTCGCACTCGGTGAATTCGGCAATGGCCTGTATCTGCCGTTCCACTGCCTGCAACTGCCCCGGTAGCGGACGGATACGCACAATCGCCTGCAATTGATAGCCGAAGCACTTGGGGTCCACCTCAACGGTATATCCCCTGAGCACGCCACGTTCCTCGAGACGCCGAAGGCGTTCGGCAACGCTGGGTGACGACAAGCCGCTCAGGTTCGCCAGGGCCTTGAGCGAGCGTCGGGAGTCCTCCATCAAAGCGCTGATAAGGATCTGGTCAATATCGTCAGTCATTTCAACCCCGTTAGGTGAAAACGTGAAGTTGCCTTGATAAAAAAGGTCGATAGGCAGTTTAGCCTTTTTCAAGCCATGGAGAAGCCCGGGGTGGGGTCGGCATACTGTGGCCACTTGCTAAAGGAGCCTGAAGATGGACAAGACCTTACGTCGCGGTTCGCTGGAAATGACCGCCGCCATGCTGATTTCCGGAACCATTGGTTGGTTCGTGCTGGTTTCGGGCCAGCCGGTGCTGGACGTTGTGTTCTGGCGCTGTGTGTTTGGGGCCGTAACGTTGCTGCTGATCTGCGCCGGTTTCGGCTTCCTGCGTCCAGGCATTCTCACGCGCACCACGTTCCTGCTGGCGGTGCTCAGCGGCGTCGCAATCGTCGGCAACTGGGTGCTGTTGTTCGCTTCCTATTCCCGGGCTTCGATTGCCATCGGGACGGCGGTCTACAACGTCCAGCCGTTCATGCTGGTGGGGCTGGCGGCGCTTTTCCTGGGTGAAAAAATCACTGCGCAAAAGCTGTTCTGGCTGGCTGTATCATTCCTCGGGATGCTGGCGATTGTCAGTGCACACGGTGAGCAAGGGCAGGGTGGAGAGGACTATCTGGTCGGTATCGCCTTGGCGCTGGGTGCTGCATTGCTGTACGCCATTGCAGCGTTGATCATCAAGCGCCTGACCGGCACACCGCCCCATCTGATTGCGCTGATCCAGGTCAGCACCGGCATATTGCTGCTGGCGCCCTGGGCGAGTTTTTCGGCGTTGCCGCAACAGGCTGAGGCCTGGGCCAGCCTGGTGACCCTGGGCATTGTGCACACCGGCGTGATGTACGTGTTGCTGTACAGCGCGATTCAACGGTTGCCGACGGCATTGACCGGTGCACTTTCATTCATTTATCCAATCGCGGCGATCTTAGTCGACTGGTTCGCCTTCGGCCATCGCCTCGAACCGTTGCAGTGGTTGGGCGTGGCGGCGATCCTGCTGGCGGCCGCTGGCATGCAACAAGGCTGGGGCGCTCGCTTGCGGCGCCCAGCCCTGTCATAACCCGGTGACTCGGCGCGGGTCAGAAGATGTAGTCGGTGGTCAGGAAGTTGGAGTCCCGTTCACGGATGATGTCGCTGATCAGCGCCTTGTTGCTGTCCTGGAACTTGGTCGCCACCAAGGTGCGAATGGAAAAGGTGCGCAGCGCATCGTGGACGGACAACGTGCCCTCGGCGGAATTTTTCCGGCCGTTGAACGGGAAGGTATCCGGGCCACGCTGGCACTGGGCGTTGATGTTGATACGCCCGACCTGATTGGCGAAGGTGTCCACCAGCTTGCCGACTTCCGCCGGGTTGGTGCCGAAGATACTCAGCTGCTGGCCGAAGTCGGACTCGAGCACGTAATCGACCACGGTGTTGAGGTCGCGGTACGGCACGATGGGCACGACCGGGCCGAACTGTTCTTCGTGGTAGACCCGCATCGCAGTGTTCACCGGATAAAGCACGGCCGGGTAGAAGAATGAGCTTCGCGATTCGCCGCCGTGGGCATTGGTCACCGCTGCGCCTTTGGCGACCGCATCGGCCACCAGCGAATGCAGGTAATCGACTTTGCCCGCTTCGGGCAGCGGCGTCAGCGCCACACCGTCTTCCCAGGGCATGCCCGGCTTGAGCGCGGCGAGCTTGGCGTTGAATTTCTCGATGAACGCCGGCGCCACGTCTTCATGGACAAAGAGAATTTTCAGCGCCGTGCAGCGTTGGCCATTGAACGACAGGGAGCCGGTCAACGCTTCGCTGACTGCATTGTCCAGATCAACGTCCGGCAGCACCAGACCAGGGTTCTTCGCATCCAGCCCAAGGGCGGCACGCAGGCGATGCGGGCGCGGGTGGAGTTTTTTCAGGTCGCTGGCGGCCTTGTTGGTACCGATGAAGGCAAAGATGTCGATTTTTCCACTGGCCATCAGCGCACTGACGGTTTCCCGGCCGCTGCCATAGATCACGTTGATAACGCCTGCCGGGAAGCTGTCGCGGAAGGCTTCCAGCAGTGGACGTACCAGCAATACGCCGAGCTTGGCGGGCTTGAATACCACGGTGTTGCCCATGATCAAGGCAGGAATCAAGGTGGTGAAGGTTTCGTTCAACGGATAGTTATACGGGCCCATGCACAGCGCCACGCCCAGGGGGACGCGCCGGATCTGGCCCAAGGTGTCCTGCTCCAGTTCGAAGCGGCTTGAGCGACGGTCCAGTTCCTTGAGGGCATTGATGGTGTCGACGATGTAGTCGCAGGTGCGGTCGAACTCCTTCTGGGAATCCTTGAGGTTCTTGCCGATTTCCCACATCAATAGCTTCACTACGGCTTCGCGTTGCTCGCGCATGCGGGCCAGGAAGGTTTCGACATGGCGGATGCGTTCGGCGACACGCATCGTGGGCCACTGCCCCTGGCCGCGATCGTAAGCGCGCACGGCGGCGTCCAGGGCGGTGAGGGCGGTCTCGGCGTCCAGCAGTGGCGTACTGCCGAGGATCACTTGTTCATCGCCGTGTTCGCCAGCCAGGTACACCGGGCTGCGGACGACGGCCAGTGGGCCTTGCCAGGTCTTCAGGACACCGTCCACCAGGTATTCGCGCTGCTCGATCTGACCGTCGAGGCGGTACGCGTCCGGAATCTGGGCAGCAGCGGGAAACAGATTGGCGAGGAGGGGGGCTGTGGTCATGTCGTTACTCCATCAATGAAATGAGCCATGGGCTGACGGCTTGCAAGCATAAAGCGCTTTTAGGGTTATACGCCTTAAAGCAGGTGCTTTTTAAGCAGACATTGAGCAGCCGATGTTATTCATTGATGAAATAGAGGACTGATGCGAGCGACCGAAGGGCCACCTACCAGCTGACTCGCACCCCAAGGTTACCCGCCACGCTGCGTTGCTGTTGGCTGTCCAGGTTGTTGCTGTAATCTGCGCTGGCGTACACGCTCACCGCAGGTGCCAGGCTGACAATGACGCCGACGCCCAGGTCGCCGGTGGACGAGCGCTGTTGGGTCTCGACTCGCTCGGTGTCGTCGAAGGTCACCGCATCGGTGCCGGAAAACGTATGCCACAGGTTGGCGCGCAGATACGGCTCCACCGGCATGCCGCTGATTTGATAGCGGCCCTTCAGGCGAGCTCCGAGACGGCCGGTCCAGGCTCCGTCGGAATCGAATTCGACCCGGGAGATGCCGTCATCCTGGGTGTCCAGGGAAACTTTCTGGTGAATGATTTGCACCTGGGGTTCGAGGACCCAGTCGGTGGTTACGGCGAAGGGGTAGCCAGCCTCCGCCGACAGGGTGAGGGCATGTCCACGATTGTCGATTTTCAAGCCGCGATCAGAGCGGTTATCGCCATCCAACCGCGTACCCATCACCACCGCGTCGACATAGCCGCCGGTGGGATCGGTCAACGTCCAGTACAGCCCGAAGCTGTCGCCGTCGAGCTCGATCTTGCCGGCGCGTCGGCCTTGGAAGCCAAGGTTGAAACCGTCGACGTCGCCGTTCAATTTGGTATGACCGACGAAAAAACCGATGCGTTGGGTCTGGCCACCGGCAGTCGGCGCGCTGTACAGGTCATTGCCGACCTGGAAACCCTTGATGGACCCGTCGAACCGTGGCGTAACGGTGCCGGCCCAGGTCTGATCCAGATCCTTGCCATAGACTCGCCCCCAACCCGCGCCGAACCCGCCGGTTTCGGTAAGCAGGCGCTGGTCGCCCTGTCGGTCATGGAAGGTGCCGAGGGCCATCAGGGTCAGTTGCGCCGCCGCTGGAGGCAGGACCGACCAAGTAGGCACTTCCGGACGATACAACGGCACCGGCGCTGCGCCAGGGACCGCAGCCGGCAAGGCGGGCAATGACGGGCTGGGTGCCGCCACCGGTCCTGCCACCAGGGTCGAGCGCAGGTACCAATTGTTTTCATTGCCAGGCGCCACGCCCCCCTTGAACAAGCGATAATCGAAGGCGCCGGCCGAGACGGATTGGGCCAGCGAGAAGGCGCCATCGGTGCTGACCGCACCGCCCTGGGCGCTGACCAGCTCGATGCCGTTGCGGGTGGTCAAGGCGCCGGCACCGCCCAGATTGGTGACGGCGATGGCGGTGCTGCCTGTGAGTGTCCCGCCATTGACCACCAGCCGATCGCTTTGAGAGTCGTCTGCCCCGACGACTGTTTGCAGGCGCAACTGGCCATTGCTGCCGATATAGTTGCCTTGCACGGTCAGGCTGTCGTCGGTGCGAGTGTTGTCGCGGCTGAGGTCGATGATCCCGCTGTTGTCGAGCGTGACCGATTGACCGGCCGTGAATGGGTTGATGCTGCCCTGAGTGGACGTCAGCACACTGCTGCTGTCGATGGCGAGCACGCCGGTGGCGGTGGTGCTGTCACCCAAGACGAGCGTGTCATTGAGATCCAGGCGCGAGCCTTGGCTAAGCTCGACCGTTTCCCAATTGACGTACCGGGCGCCGGTGCCTGTGGTGGTGGCATCGAAGGTCAAGGTGTCCTGGCCCAGCCCGCCATCCACGCTCGGAGTGGTGGCGAGCAATGCTTCATTGAGGTTGCTCAACAGCGCCGTGTCGTTGCCTTCTCCCATCAAGACAGCCGAGCGAAGGACGCCGCCACTCCACTGGAGTTGGTCGTCGCCGAAACTGGCGCGGACCTCGCCGACGATTTCACCGCCGCTCACGGTAATCCGGTCGTTGCCGCCGCTGACGCTGACATTGC
Organism: Pseudomonas fluorescens Q2-87; assembly: GCF_000281895.1. Taxonomy (NCBI): domain Bacteria; kingdom Pseudomonadati; phylum Pseudomonadota; class Gammaproteobacteria; order Pseudomonadales; family Pseudomonadaceae; genus Pseudomonas; species Pseudomonas fluorescens. The sequence goes on from NZ_CM001558.1 coordinate 2,964,625, forward strand.
CGCCGATGCGTCCGGCGGAAAGGATGATGGTGTCCTGGCCGAAGCCGGTCACCAGATTGCCGAGGATCTGTCCGCCGGACATGTCGAAAATATTGTCATCGAGTTTCATGTCGACCCGGCCGATGGTGCCGCCAGTCATCGTGGCGTTATCGCCGTCTTCGAAGGCGCCGACGATGGTACCGCCGGTCATCCGGAACGTATCGAGGCCGTCGCCCTGGGCCAGGGACTGGATGCTGCCGCCATTCATGACGAAATCGTCGATGCCTGAGCCTTGTTGCACATCGCCCTGGATCACGCCATTGGCGTCGATCTGGATTTTATCGACACCGGGGCCAAAGGTGACGTCACCCTGGATAATGCCGCTGCCGTTGGCCGGCATGGTCAGGCGGTTATCCCCCAGCAGGTCCGTCAGCCCGGGACTGGTACCGCTGTCGCAGACATAAGCGTCGTTACCGGGTCCCGGCGTCAGGGTGCAAGCCGCCATGGCGGACGGCACGGGTAACAGGAAAGGGGCCGATGCCCACAGGACGTTGAACAGCCGATTGAATCCATGCTCGCGCAAGCTCATGTGCTATCCCTCTGCGTAGGCATTCCGGGAATGCCGATTCCAGCATCGGTTGCACGACAGATGGCACACAGGGCCTGGCAACGCTCGCTGTATGGGATGGCACCGTAGCAACGAATAAAACCCGTCGCTACTGTCAGAACTTACAGGTCGGCGCTTGGCGAGCAGGGAAGCAGGACACTAGAGGTGCACTTCAACGGCAAGTGGCAGGTGGTCGCTCAGGTGCGTCCAGGGTTTATTGCCCAATATTTGCGGCGCGTGGCTGGTGGCGTTGCGCAGGTAGATGCGGTCCAGGCGCAGCAATGGGAAGCGGGCCGGGTATGTCCTGGCGGGACGACCGTGGTGTTGCTCGAAGGCTTCATGCAAGTGCCCATGGCGGGCGAGGGCACTGTTGCCGCGCAACTGCCAGTCGTTGAAGTCGCCGGCAATGATTACCGGGGCGTCTTCGGGGAGCGAGGCAAGTAGCTTGCAGAGCAGTTTGAGCTGTAGCTGGCGATGGCTTTCCAACAGGCTCAAGTGCACACAGATCCCGTGGACTTCGGCGTGGCCCGGCACATCCAGTACGCAGTGCAGCAAGCCGCGTCGTTCCGGGCCGGTGATCGAAACGTCCAGGTTTCGGAACTGGCGGATCGGGTATTTGGAGAGCAATGCATTGCCATGGTGCCCATCGGGGTACACCGCATTGCGGCCATAGGCGAAGTCGCTCCACATGCTGTCAGCGAGAAATTCGTACTGGGACACCTGGGGCCAGTTGTCGTAGCGCGATGCATGGCGGTCATGTTCGCCCAGCACTTCCTGAAGGAACACCAGGTCAGCACCGGTACTGCGCACCGCCTCGCGCAGTTCGGGCAGGATGAAACGACGGTTGAGAGCGGTGAACCCCTTATGGGTATTGACCGTGAGGACCCGCAGCCGGTGAACCGCCGCAGGCGTGTCCAACAGCATCGATTCACCGGCCCGCCAATCGGGATCTTGGCTCACGTTCACTCCTGGATCAGATATACCTGTTCATGCGACTGGCGAGAGGCTCCGGCAGTTCCGGATTTTTCATCGCTGCCTGGTGGGTTCACTTCAGATAAAGACAATCTCGTAGGGCATGCCCATGCGGTCAAGGATGACCCGTGGCACCAGCGGGGCGATGCCGCTGGCGGGTTCGCCGTTGAGCTGGCTGACATAGGCATACATCGCGTGACGCTTGCGGGCGGTCGTCCAGACGTCAAGGCGCAGTTTGCGGGCGCGGTGCCAGGGAATCTTGTTCTGTTCGCGGACCGGCCAATGCCACGCCCATACCGGCAGCTCGTTGAACGTCGCGCCGATGCTGTCAGCGGCCAGGGCCCCGGCGCGGCCTACCGTGTCGTGGTCACTGTCGCCGTCCTGGCGCCAGGTACCGAACACCACATCACCGGGGCGCAGGTAACGGCCGATAAAAGCGGCCAGCTCGGCCTCGTGCTCGGCAAGGGCTTTTTCCGGGAAGCCGCCTCGTACCCATTGCAAGGCGTGGGCCGGTACGCCCAGGCGATGCAAGGCGTCCACGCTTTCCTGTGGGTGAGGGCGGTGCGTGCGCAGGCGCTCATCGGTCCACAAAGGGGAACCGGGTGGGCAGAGGTCGCCATCGGTGACCGAGATCAGCAGCATGGGTTGGTCCAGGTTGCTCATCAATTGCAGCAGCCCACCGCAGGCCCCGACTTCATCGCCTGGATGCGGCGCGAGAATGACCGCACGAGAGCCAGCAGGAACGAGGGTTTGGGTACTGATGATGGGAATGTCGGCCAATTGCGCAGCACTGTTCCAGATTTGTGGGTGCTGTCGACCAGGCAAGCGAGAGGCGGGTTTCATGATAGACGTCCTTGTTTGTGTTCAATCTTCCAACCAGGTACCGGGCCTGCTGCCCGACATTTGCCCGTAGGGCCTGGCTGCGATTCGCGGCGCTCCGAATCCTGGAATCTACCGCATGGGAAGTATTGACCATGTCGGCCGATTCGTCGCGTCACAGGTGTATCTGAACCGCTTTTTTTCTCCGAACTGGGTGGTAAGTCAACGTGCCGCGTCCTTGCGGCTTTCTAGTGCAACCGTATCAATCCTCTTCTTCACGTTGCAGCTCGAACAACAGCAGCGAGCGCCCGGTGACGGAGTACTCGGAGTCGAAGTCGAACCGCTCCTGCCCCCGTACCGTTGGTTCATTGGTGTCGACCATGCACGTCCAGAAGCTGCCCTCGGGGACTTCCGGAAGCCGGAAGTTGACGATGTCGTGATGGGCGTTGACCACCAGCAGCAGCGTCGCGTCGCCGCCCTTGCGGCGGATACCCGTTTCTTGGGCGCGGCCGTCCATCAGCATGCCCAGGCAGCGGCCATGGCTGTCCTGCCACTGCTCGGTGGTCATTTCGCTGCCATCGGGAGCCAGCCAGGTCACGTCCTTGACACCGATGTCCTCGTTGTAATTGCCCACCAGGAAACGTCCCCGACGCAGTATCGGATACGTCAGGCGCAACTTGATCAGGCGCTTGACGAATTTGAGCAGCGCCGCGCCGTCCTCGCTCAGGTCCCAGTTCACCCAGCCGATGTCGCTGTCCTGGCAATAGGCATTGTTGTTGCCATGCTGGGTGCGGGCGAACTCATCACCGGCGACGATCATCGGCGTGCCCTGGGCCAGCAGCAATGTCGCAAAGAAGTTACGCATCTGGCGGTGACGCAGCGCGTTGATCTGCGGATCATCGGTCGGCCCTTCGACGCCATGGTTCCAGGACAGGTTATTGTTGCTGCCGTCCTGGTTGTTTTCGTCGTTGGCTTCGTTGTGCTTGTCGTTGTACGACACCAGGTCGTGCAGGGTAAAACCGTCGTGGGCGGTGACGAAGTTCACCGACGCATAGGGGCGTCGCCCGCGCTGGTTGAACATTTCACCCGAGGCGGTCATGCGACTGGCGAAGTCGGCAAGCTGGCCGTCGTCGCCTTTCCAGAACGCGCGCACCGTGTCGCGGAACTTGTCATTCCACTCCACCCAGCCGGGAGGGAAACCGCCGACCTGGTAACCGCCGGGACCGCAGTCCCAAGGTTCGGCAATCATTTTCACCTGGCGCAGCACCGGGTCTTGGCGGCAGGCGACGAGGAAGCTGTGGCGCTCGTCGAAACCATCGTGGTAGCGACCCAGAATCGTCGCCAGGTCGAAACGGAAACCGTCGACGTGCATTTCCGTCGCCCAGTAGCGCAAGGAGTCGGTGACCATCTGCAAGACGCAAGGATGACTCAGGTCCAGGGTATTACCGGTGCCGGAATCGTTGATGTAATAGCGTTTGTCGTCAGGCATCAGCCGGTAGTACGAGGCGTTGTCGATGCCCCGCATGGACAGCGTCGGGCCCTGCTCGTTGCCCTCGGCGGTGTGGTTGTAGACCACGTCGAGGATGACTTCGAGCTTGGCCTCGTGCAGGTGCGCCACCATTTCCTTGAATTCAGCGATTTTGCCGCTGGCCAGGTAGCGTGGGTCCGGGGCAAAGAAAGCGATGCTGTTGTAGCCCCAGTAATTGGTCATGCCCTTGTGCAACAGGTGCTGGTCATTGACGAACGCGTGGACCGGCAGCAGCTCCACCGACGAAACACCGAGCTTGCGGATGTGTTCGAGCACGTCGTCGACCATCAACCCGGCGAAAGTGCCGCGCAGGTTCTCGGGGACCGAGGGGTGGCGCATGCTGATGCCACGCACATGGGTTTCATACAGGATGGTCTTGTCCCAAGGTACGCTCACGCGTTGGTCATGACCCCAGGTGTGGGCCGGATCGATGACCTTGCATTTGGGCACGAACGGCGCGCTGTCGCGTTCATCGAAGCTGAGGTCGCCATCGGGGTGGCCGATGGTGTAGCCGAACAACGCTTCGGACCATTTCAACTCACCCACCAATTGCTTGGCGTAGGGGTCGATCAGCAACTTGTTAGGGTTGAAGCGATGGCCATTCTCCGGGTCGTATGGGCCGTACACGCGGTAGCCATAGATCAGCCCCGGATGGGCGTCCGGCAGGTAGCCGTGGTAAATCTCGTCGGTGTATTCCGGCAGCTCGATGCGTTCGAGTTCGACTTCGCCGGTGTCATCGAAAATGCACAGTTCAACCTTGGTTGCGTTGGCTGAGAACAGCGCGAAATTGACCCCGAGGCCATCCCAGGTAGCACCAAGTGGAAAAGGCAGCCCCTCACGAATCCGCGATGCCTCGATAACGGGCGGCGGCGTGGCTTTGTTTGGACGGGTCATAGTTGCTCCTGCAAAAGACAGACAGATACAGCGGTGTGGTTCAGTTGGATCGATGGCCATGGCGTGCGCGTGCGGCGAAGGGGTTATTCCCTCGCCACACGCGGGCCGCTTCGCCAGGAAGACGCGCTTGATCGAGACCGAGAAGGCAGGTGAATCACACCGCGGGGGGCTTGCGCGGTGCCCGTGGCTTCTTGTCGGCGGCTTTATTGGCCGGTGGCACTACCGCTGCAGTCGCCGCGGAAGGTTTAGCCGCAGGCTTGACCTTGGGGGTGGTGTTTTTGCCGCGGTCTTGGCGCTAGTGCTCTTGACGGCGGCAGGCTTGGTGCCGTCGGTTTTGCTGGCCGTAGACTTGCTTGCGGCCTTGGCCGGTTTGCTTGGCGCCAAGGCTTCAGCCTCGGCCAGTTTGCGCGCCATCTCCCAGTGGCGCTTTTCTTGTCCGGCGGGCTTACCCTCGGACTCCCAGATCTGATAGGCGAATTCGCGAATGCGTTTATCGTCGGTACTCATCGCAGTGCTCCTGACTTGACTCAAGATTGGATAAAGACGTTGACCGGGAAATCCCCCAGCGCGGCGCTGACCATCAGCTCCCTTTGGGGTGTGACTGTTGCGCTTGAAAAAAGTCCCTTCAATTTTCCATCCTCCGCGGCGAACGGTAGCGACACGCGGGTATCGCCCCAGTCCGAGGCAGCCACCTGCGGTACGGCACCGTTTTCCAGCAGGCCGGCTGCATGGATCGGCACCACGACAATCGCCCGCTGTTGCTCGTGCTCGCGCATGAAGGCGAGCACCCGTTGAGCGTGCTTGCCGACCACCTCAAGCGGCTGGTAGCTGCCCTGGTGGAACAATTGCGAATACTCCGCGCGCAGGGCCAATGTCCTGGCGATCAACGCCTGCTTGACCCGGCCGTCGCGCCAGTCACGTACCAGTGCCACCGGCGTGCTGTCGGCCTGCATCGCCTCACGGCGCGCCTGGAAATCCACCGGGCGGCGGTTGTCCGGGTCCACCAGGCTGAAATCCCAGAATTCGTTGCCCTGATACAGATCCGGTACGCCGGGCACGGTCATGCGCAGCAAAGTTTGCGCCAGACTGTTGAGGGCGCCCGCCGGTGCGATGGCCTGCACTGCCTCGGCGATGGCAGAACGCAGGGGCAGCCCTTCATCTCCCAGCAATAACCGTTCGAGGAACATCTGGGTCGCTTGTTCATAGGCGTCGTTGACTGCCGCCCAACTGCTTTGCAGTTTGGCTTCTCGCAGGGCCTTGCGCTGCCATTGCCACAGGCGTTCGTTGTATTGGGCCAATGCCTTGGTGTCTTGCAGATCGAGGTCCAGCGGCCAGCTACCGAGCAGCGCCTGGTACAGGATCAGTTCATCGCCGGTCGAAGGGGATGCCGGATCACTGTGCAGGGAAGGCGAGAGGATGCGCCATTGCTCGACGCACGCGGTGTACCAGTCGGCGCGCTCACTGAGTACCGCCAGCCGGGCACGGGTGTCTTCGCCCCGTTTGTGATCGTGGGTGGCAGTGGTTATCAGGTTGTCAGGGAAGTGCTCGAGTCGCTCGATGCAGGCGTTGTGAAACTCCTGCGGCGGGGCACTGAAACGCTCGGTGTTGTAGCCGACGTCATTGCGCGACAGCAGCACCGCCGAGCGATAGAGCGCCGTATCCTCCACCGCCTTGGCGGCGGCTGGCGAGGTCAGTTGCTGGAAGCGCACGCAGGCATGGCGCAGTCGCTTGCGCTGGCTGCCGCGCGGGCGTTGTCGCCAGGGCGTGCCGCCAAGCCAGTCGGCCAGGCAATCGAGCACCGGCCAGTCGGCTTCGCTGAGGGTTTGCCGCGCACCTTCCAAGGCCTGGTTGAAGAAAATTTCGTCTTCAGCAGAGCGACCCAGGGGGTTGATATAAGTGCGGTAAACCGGGAAGTGCACGATCAGTTCCTGCAAGGCCCGGCGAATCGCGCCCAGGGTCAGGTCGCGAGTCATGACATCGTCCCGGGCCACTTGCAGCAGGGCCTGGGCGACGGTTTCGAAATCCCCGGCCAGGGAACCGTTGAGAATCTGCTGGCGGGCCAGGTGGGCTTCGTCGATGAACTGCGCCGGCCGTTCGCTGTGCCGGCTCCAGAACTCGGCCAGCGGCGCGGCGCCCGCCGGGTCATGCTGCAACAGCGAGATCTGGTTCATGAACTCGTAGCCAGTACTGCCGTCGACCTTCCAGTCCCGACGCAAGGTTTCACCGTCGCCGAGGATTTTCTCGATGAAGATCGGCAGGTGCCGCGATGGCGAAAGCGAGTCGACGCGCCGACGCAGCTTGCGGCAGTAGCCGCGGGGGTCGGCCAGCCCATCAACGTGGTCGATGCGCAACCCGTCCACCAGTCCTGCGCTGATCAGCTCGAAGATCTTGGCGTGGGTGGCTTCGAACACGGCAGGGCGTTCGACCCTCAGCCCACCCAGTTCGTTGACATCGAAAAACCGCCGCCAGTTGATGTCATCCGCGGCGGTGCGCCAACTGGCGAGCCGGTAACTCTGGCGCTCCAGCAGTTGATGCAGGCGCTCGAAGCCTTCTGCCTGCGTCGTGTCGTAGCCGCGCAGATGCTCCTCGATGGCGGCCAGGGCGCCGGGCTGCACCGCCAGGTCCCGCAGTTCGATTTGCAGCGCACGGGCGAGGCTGTGGGCATCGCTCTGGTAATTGAGCGTGGTGAAACGCTCGCTCAGCGCCCTGAACGCTTCGGTTTGTTCGGCAGGCAGGGTCTCGGCGGGTCTGAGCAGCTCGCCGTAGTGCATCGGGCAAATCGGGAAGCGGTGTTCGTAGTGTTCAACATAGAAGCAGCCATGGGCGGCATCGAAGCGCAGTTGCAAGGTGCCTTCCTGCAACGCCACGCCGTAGTCGCTGCCCAGGAACGGCAAGAGCAACTGGCCTTCCATCAGCGGGTCCGGGGAGTGCCACTGGATGTCGAAAAACTCGCCGTAGGGGCTCAGACGCCCCCATTCCAGCAGGTCCAGCCACCAGGGATTGTCATTGCCGCCGACCGCCATGTGGTTGGAAACGATATCCAGGATCAGGCCCATCCGGTGCTCGCGCAGGGTCGACACCAGGCGCTTCAGGGCGGCTTCGCCACCCAGTTCGGGGTTGACCAGGGTCGGATCGACCACGTCGTAGCCGTGCATGGAGCCGGCCCGGGCTTTCAGCAGCGGGGACGCATAGATATGGCTGATGCCCAACGAGGCGAAGTACGGCACCTGCGGTATCGCATCGTCCAGGGTAAAGCCTTTATGAAATTGCAGGCGAAGTGTGGCCCGCAGTGGTTGGATCGACATCTCGTTCATCGGTCACGCTCATTCGCCTGAAGTCTCGCGCAGGCGAGTATTTCCAGACGCCGGGCAGCGTCCGGGTTATCCAGCAACGCCTGGCTCTCATGAGCCAGGCGCCGCCGCCAATTGGGGTGGGTGTCGATGGTGCCGGGCAGGTTGGCCTGCTCCTCGATGCCCAGGGCGTCTTCGAGCGGCAGCAACACCAACGGCGCGCGGGTATGGCCGAGAAAGCGCACGCTGGCGTCGAGCACCTGGTCGGTTTCGCGGTGTTCCTCGCGAAAGTTCTGCGGGTCCTGGTCCAGTACGTTGCGCAGGCCTTCGCGTTCACGCTCGCGGTGTTTGCGCCAGTCCATTTCCGTGTGGGAATCGATCAGGTCCAGCCGGGCGTTCCAGTCGATATCGTGCCCGTGCCACCAACCATTGAGGGTCGGCAGGTCGTGGGTGCTGGTGGTAGCCAAGGCGTTGTCCGGCCAGTCGAGAATGGGCTTGAAGTGGGTGTTGTCCTGTTCGAACAGCAGCACGCGCATGCCCAGGATCGACCGGGCGCTGAGCTTTTCCCGCAGGCCGTCGGGCACGGTGCCGAGGTCTTCACCGAGCACGATGGCCTGGTGGCGATGGGATTCGAGGGCGAGCAGGCGCAGCAGGTCATCCACGGGGTAGTAGAGGTAGGCGCCGTCGGTGGGCGGGGCGTCGTTGGGAATGACCCAGAGCCGCTGCAAGCCCATGACGTGATCGATGCGCAAGCCGCCCGCATGGGCGAAGTTGGCTCGCAGCATTTCAATGAAGGCCCGAAAACCATTACGCACCAGGCCTTCAGGGGAAAACGCCGAAATGCCCCAGCCTTGGCCGGAGCGGTTGAGGATGTCCGGCGGCGCGCCCACGGTCAGCGACGCGAGCAATTCATCTTGCCGGCTCCAGGCCTGGCTGCCACCGCCGTCAGCGCCCACCGCAAGGTCGGCGATCAGGCCGATGCCCATGCCACTGGACTTGGCCGCGCTTTGGGCGCGCTCCAGGCAACGGGCGATCAGCCATTGGCAAAAGGCATAGAAGCCGATTTCGTCGGCGTTCTCTTCGGCAAAATGGGCCAGCGTCGGGCTGCGTGGGTTACGCCATTCTTCCGGCCACTGGCGCCAATCCAGGCTTTCACCTTTGGCCGCACGTTCGGCCTGCAGCGCTTCGAAGCGGCAATGGTTCTCCAGGGCTTCGCCGCTGGTGTGGCGAAAGCTGCTGAAGTCTTCATGCAAGGGATGCTCGCCCTGGCTGAAACCGTCGTACAGGGCGCGCAAGACTTTCTGCTTGGCCTCGGCGGCCACGGGCCAATCGACCAGTGGCTGCTCTTCCAGGCTGCGCAATTGATTGGTCAGGCCCGTGGCGTCGATAGCCGTGCGCAGGGCGCGCTCGCCGAGAATGGTGCCGGGCGCCGCGTACAGGCTATTGAGAAACAGTCGGCTGGAGGGCGAATAAGGGCTGTAGCGCCCGGTGTCGCTGCTGAACATCGCGTGCATCGGGCTGATGGCAATGGCATCGGCCCCACGCTCGCCGGCCACGCGGGCCAGTTCTTCCAAGGCCTGGGTGTCGCCGAAGCCGCCATCGCCGGGACGCCTGAGGGCATACAACTGGGCGCTCAATCCCCAGGCACGGGGCGTCGGGTTGTCCACCGCATCGGCCACGCTGTAGCACCGGGCCGGCGCGACGGCGAGGGTGAAATGCTGGTCCTGGATGCTGACATGTTGGTAGCCCACCGGGACCATCCCGGGCAACCGGGCCTCGGCGTCGAGCTTGAGGTTCAGCGTTGCCCCGTCCTCGAGCCGGATTTCGCAAGGCGTCGCTGCATCGAAATAGCGGCTCAAGTCCAGGCTGGCCCCGACGTCGACGGTGATTAGCGGTGGCAATTGATGGTTCTGCTGGTCCTGCTGCAACTGCAACAGGCTGGCGTCGATTTCCTGGGCGCTGCCGGCGGGATGGCCGAGGCCAGTCAGGACCGACCGCAGCACCGCCGGCGACACTTTTTGTGCCCGGCCATTGGCGTCGATCCAATCCACCGCCAGGCCGGCTCGGCCAGCGAGGATTTCCAGTTGCGCGTCGCTCATAGGCGCTCTCCACTGATGTTGGGCAAGGGTGTCGCCTGCGTCAGACTGACCAGCGCGCTGTAGGGCGAAAGGGTGCCCCTCTGTTGCAACAGACCCATGAGCTGCGGCGGATGTTCGAAAAGAATGCGAACCTCTTCTGGCGCGCTGTGCTCGACAGGCTGGTCGCTGAGGTTCAGGTCAATGCGCAAGACGCTGCCGTTGCCTAGCCGCCAGCGTGCGCTGACGGCGCCGTGGCCCAACACGTCGGCGCCCAGGGCCTGTGCGCCCGGCACATGCGGGACGATTTCTTCGCGACGGATTTTCAGCAGCGTGCGATACAGCGTCTCGCAGGCCAGTTGTTCCGGTTGTTGTGCTTCGAGGTTCGGCCGTGAGGCGTCGAACGTGCCGGCCGCGTTGGGATCGGGAATCCGCTTGCGTTTTTCGGGATCGGCAAAGGCGCTGAACGCCTTGAATTCGTTGCGCCGGCCTTCGCGGACCAACTCGGCCAATTCGCCGTGATGACTGGTGAAGAACAGAAATGGTTGTTGCGCCAACACTTCATCGCCCATGAACAACAGCGGAATCATCGGCGACAGCAACAACAGGGCCGTCGCCGCTTGCAGCGCCTGGGGCGGTGCCAGTTGATGCAGGCGTTCACCGAGGGCACGGTTGCCAATCTGGTCATGGTTCTGCAAGAACAACACGAAAGCGCTCGGCGGCAGGTGCCCGCTGGGTTCACCCCGTGACACACCGTGGCGGTTGGTATGCCCCTGGAAGACGAACCCCTGGCTGAGGCAGCGCGCCAGTTTTTCCGTGGGCTGCTCGGCGTAGTCGGCGTAATAGGCGTCGGTCTCGCCCGTCAGCAGTACGTGCAGGGCGTTGTGGCCGTCGTCGTTCCATTGGGCGTCGTAGCCCTGTTCCAACAGGCTGGCCTGGTTATGTTCGTTTTCCACGGTAAGCCAGACATGCCGGGCCGGGTCCACCTGTTCGCGCACCTTGGCCGCCAGTTCCTCGAGGAAGTCCGGGTCTTCAATTGCGTGCACCGCATCCAGGCGCAGACCGTCGAAGCGGTACTCCAACAGCCACATGAGTGCATTGTCGATGAAGAAATCCCGCACTTCGCGCCGACGGAAATCGATCGCCGCGCCCCATGGTGTGTGCTTGTCCTCTCGGAAGAACCCCTTGGCGTAGCGGTGCAGGTAGTTGCCGTCGGGGCCGAAGTGGTTGTAGACCACATCGACAATGACCGCCAGCCCATGGCCGTGGGCCGTGTCGATCAGATGCTTGAGCTGTTCGGGAGTGCCGTAGGAGGCTTGTGGTGCGTAGGGCAGGACGCCGTCATAACCCCAGTTTCGATCACCCGGAAACTGCGACAGCGGCATCAGCTCGATGGCGGTTACACCCAGCCCGGCCAAGTGCGCCAGGTGTTCTTCGACTCCGGCAAAACCGCCGAGGGCTCCCACGTGCAATTCGTAGATCACCGCTTCGTTCCAGGGGCGGCCGGCCCATTGGGTGTGTCGCCATTGATAGGCGTGAGGGTCGACAACCACGCTGTGACGGTCGATGTCGCCGGCCTGGGCGCGTGAGGCCGGGTCCGGTACTTCCAGCTCGCCATCGATGTTGTAGCGATAGCGCGTGCCGGCGGGACATCGGGTCTGGATCATGAACCAGCCGTCGGCTTGGGGCAGCAGGGGTATCGACTCGCCAGTGTCGAGTTCGACACTGACAAAAAAGGCATCCGGGGCCCAGAGGGCAAAACGCGTGTGCTCGGCGTCCAGCATGATCGCGCCGTGGGTCCATGTATCAGGCGTCCTTGACGTCATTGTTACCTCATTGTCTGGCCGGTTTACCCAGGGATTTAGCCACCAATTGCTCGTAGAGCTCTGCGTAGGGTTCCACTGCCTGGCACCAGTTGAACGGTGCCGACATCGCCCGGCAGCGCATGGCGTTGAGCAAATCGGGGAACTCGAAGACCTTGAAGGCCCGGCTCAGCGCCTGCTTGTAGCTCTCTACGGTGGATTCGTCGAAAAGGAAGCCGGTGATGCCATCTTCGATCGTGTCTGCCAGCCCGCCGGTATTGCGCGCCACCGGCAGCGAACCGAAGCGTTGCGCGTACATCTGGCTCAAGCCGCAGGGCTCGTAACGTGATGGCATCAGCAGGAAATCACTGCCGGCGAACATCCGCCGCGCGTCGGTTTCGTTGAAGCCGATGCGCACGCCGATACGTCCCGGGAAGCGCAGGGCCAGCTCGCGCATGGCTTGTTCTTCCTCCGGTTCGCCGCGACCGATAATGGCGATCTGGCCGCCCGATTCGACGATGAATTCGGAGACTGCTTCGGTCAGGTCCAGGCCTTTCTGCACGACCAGGCGCGACACTACGGCGAACAGTGGGCCGGTGGAGTCGTCGAGCCCGAAGAGCTCGCGCACATGAGCCGCGTTGGCGGCCTTGCCCTCCCAGTCGCCGATGGCAAATTGGCGGAGCAGGTGGCTATCGGTGGCGGAATCCCAGCTTTCGTCGATGCCGTTGGGAATGCCGCTGAGCAAGCCTTGCTGGGTCTTGGCCGCGAGGAAGCCATCAAGTCCGCAGCCAAACGCCGGGGTAGTGATTTCCTGGGCGTAGGTGGCGCTGACGGTTGTGATATGGCTGGAATAAGCCATCCCGGCCTTGAGGAATGACAGTTTGCCGTAGAACTCCATGCCTTCCTGCTGCAGCGCGTGCTCGGGGATGCCCAGCTCAGGGCAGCAGGCCAGGCTGACCACGCCCTGGTACGCCAGGTTGTGGATGGTGAAGAGCGTCGGGGTGCGTTGTCCGCGCCAATGCATGTAGGCCGGTGCCAGCCCGGCAGGCCAATCGTGAGCGTGGACAAGGTCCGGGCACCAGTGGATCTGCGCGAGGTTGGCGGCGATATCCGCAGCGGCAAGGCCCAGGCGGGCGAAACGAATGTGATTATCGGGCCAGTCGCGACCGTTGTTGGCGCCGTAGGGCGAGCCTTCGCGGGCGAAGAGTTCGGGGCAGATCAGCACGTAGATCACCAGGCCGTCGGCCATGTCCATGCGGCCGATCTTGCACGGCGGCAATGCGGCGTGGCCGCCCAGTTCGCCGATGATGTGGATCGGATTGCCGCTGTTCATCACCTGCGGATAACCGGGGATCAGTACCCGGACATCATGCAGCCCGGCCATCGCCCGGGGCAGTGCTGCGGAAACGTCGCCCAGGCCACCGGTCTTTACCAGGTCGGCAATTTCCGATGTGACGAATAATATTTTCTTGCGATTGGGATTCTGTCGGACGACGGGGAGCAGTGCCTTGCCGCCGGTGGCCAGCACCGGTGCCGTTGGCGATTCGGCCGCCGGCGGTAGTTGTGAACGGACCTGTTGTGGTTCTAAGGCAGCACTGATCATAAATATCTCCCATTTTCTCGATCTGTTTCCGGCTAGCGCCAGAGTGTTGTTTCATTGGCCAAATCCTGCGGCCAGGCGCATGAGCGCAACACAAGGAAAGCAAAGCGCTGCCCTTGTGGCGAAGCGGATCAGCTGAAGGAGCTGTTGCAAGGGCCAGTGCAAGGACTGCACCAGCCTCTGTTGCCCTACCTCTAACCTGACCCGTCGCCGTTGCGAAAAGTTTCGACTTTTTTTCGTCTGGATGACCGGTCGGTTTTCCCCCCGGTTTGGCAGTCTAGGTCAGAACCTAGAGCGTTGCGGCGCGGTTCGTCGCATTGTCGGACAATCACGTTTTTTGTCGGCAATGTCTTACGCTTCAACGAGAAGATCGCACCGACGAAGTGCACATTCCTGCAACGTAACGGGTGTATGGGGAAAGACGATGTCTCATCGACGTGCGCGATGGAATGGCGCAACGCACCATTGGGGGGCGGGATAAATACAGGCCATTTGATGGCCATTGGCTGCGCTGGAGAATGCTGTTTCTGTGGGAGCGGGCTTGCCCGCGAATGCGGTCTGTCAGTCAGATACTTACAAGCTGATACACCGTATTCGCGAGCAAGCCCGCTCCCACACAAGACGGTTCTGTCAGCCCGCAGGCATTAGCAACCGAATCGGCTTGCCCGCCGCCCAGGCCTGGATGTCTTCGATCATCAGGGAATAGAACTGTCGATAGTTCTGCTGGCTGACGTAGCCCACATGAGGCGTGGCCAGGACATTGTCCAGCGTCCTGAATGGATGGTCGGCCGGCAAGGGCTCCTGGGCGAACACGTCCAGCGCGGCGGCGCCCAGGCGCTTGTGCTGGAGGGCATCGATCAGGGCCGCTTCGTCGACGATTGGCCCACGTGCGGTATTCACCAAGAGAGCATCAGGCTTCATCCAGCCCAGCGCCTGGGCATCGACCAGCCCACGAGTGCGCTCGCTGAGCACCAGATGGATCGACAGGATATCGGCCTGCTCGAACAGAGCCTGCTTGCTCACCTGCGTCACGCCCACGTCGGCCGCCCGTTCGGCAGTCAGGTTCTGGCTCCAGGCAATGACTCGCATGCCGAACACTTGGCCGAATTGCGCCACACGCGTGCCAATGCTACCCAGGCCAAGGACTCCCAACGTCTTGCCATGCAAGTCGCCACCCAGGCCTTGCTGCCAGGCTCCGGCGCGCAGCGCGTTGGCTTCCTGCACCAAGTGACGGGTCGAGGCCATGATCAGTGCCCAGGTCAGTTCGGGGGCGGCGTGCTTGTAGCTGTCGGTGCCGCATACCTGGATCCCCAGGTCGGCGGCAGCCTTGAGGTCCAGGGCGGCATTGCGCATGCCGCCGGTGAGCAAGAGCTTCAGGTTGGGCAGGCAGCGCAGCAGGCCCTCATCGAACACCGTGCGCTCACGCATCACACAGATCACCTCAAAACGCTGCAGACGCTCAGCGAGGGTGTCGCGGTCGGCGGGGTAGCCGTGAAGAAAAGTCACCTGGCCGATACTGTCCAGCACCGACCAATCCACCACGTCCCGCGCCACGTCCTGCCAATCATCGATGACCGCTATTTGCACCGCCATGGAACACCTCGTCAGGGAATGGGTTTGTCCAGCCAGCCCAGCAGTGCCTTGTGAAACCGCTCCGGCTCTTCCATTTGCGGTGCATGCCCCAAGTTGGGGAACTCTACCAAGGTCGAGCGGGGGATCAGCTGGGCAACCTGCTTGCCCAAGACCTCATAGCGCCCTAGCTTGGCCTTCACCGCCGGCGGCGCGATGTCACTGCCGATGGCCGTCGTGTCGGAGGTGCCGATCATCAGCAGGGTTGGCACCGTCAGGTCCTTGAATTCGTAATAGACCGGCTGGGTGAAGATCATGTCGTAGATCAGCGCCGAGTTCCATGCCACTTGCGTATGGCCGGGGCCTTTGTTCAGGCCGGCGAGCATGTCCACCCAGCGTTCGAATTCCGGCTTCCAGCGGCCACTGTAGTAAGTGGTGCGCTCGTAATTGCGGATGCCGTCGGCGTTGAGCTTAAGCTCACGTTCGTACCATTGGTCCACGGTGCGATAAGGCACGCCAAGGGCTTTCCAGTCCTCCAGGCCAATGGGGTTGACCATCGCCAGGCGCTCGACCTGGTCGGGATACTGCAGCGCGTAACGGGTGGCGAGCATGCCGCCGGTCGAGTGGCCGAGCACGATGCTTTTCTGTACGCCAAGGGCCTTGAGCAGCGCCTGCGTGTTACCTGCCAGCTGCTGGAAGCTGTACTGATAGTGGTCGGGCTTGCTCGATGTGCAGAAGCCGATCTGGTCCGCGGCGATCACCCGGTATCCAGCGTTACTGAGCGCCTTGATCGAGTCGCCCCAGGTGGCGGCGCAGAAGTTCTTGCCATGCATCAACACCACCGTGCGGCCATTGACCTTGCCTTGGGCCGGCACATCCATATAGCCCATCTGCAAGGACTCGCCCTGGGACTGGAAGGCGAAGTGCTTGAGGGTATAAGGGTATTCGAAACCTTCCAGTTGCGGGCCGTAGGCCGGGCCTTGCGGCTGGGCGGCCTGGGCGAGCAAGGGCAGGGCGGCGGTGAAAAACAGGCTGGGCAGCCAGCGGGTTTTGAAACGCGACATGGTCAATCTCCTTGAAACAACCGGCCGATCCTCGAACGGCTCGATTATGGCGACATTAACCACAGGCAACCGAACGGCCCGAACGTTCAACCCATCGCCACTCAGTGGGCCGGGTAATCGGCCACTACGGTCTGTGTCCCGTCTTTTTTCAGGCCGATCACTTGATACGCGTCACTCATGCCGTCCATTTCCATGCCGGGCGAACCCATGGGCATGCCGGGCGCAGCCACACCGAGCAAGTCATCGCGTTTGCTCAAGGCCAGCACCTGGTCGGCCGGAACATGCCCTTCGACGAACTTGCCGTTGATCTCAGCGGTGTGGCAGGAGCGCAGGTTTGGTGCCACGCCCAGGCGTTGCTTGACCGAACTCATGTCGGCTTCAACGTGGTCGTTGACCTTGAAGCCATTTTCTTGCAGATGGGAAATCCACTTCTTGCAGCAGCCGCAATTGGCATCGCGGTGCACATCGATGGTGACCGGCTCGGCGGCCTGGGCCAGGGTGGTAATGAACAGGGCGCTCAGGGCGAGCAGATGCAGGGGCTTGGCCATGGGGAAGTCTCATGTCGAACGGTTTGGAGGGAGGATAACAGAGTAGCGAGGGGCAGCTGACAGGCGGCTGAGGGGAAAATGACAGAGTTGTCAGGTTGCGGGCTGATAGCAGTGCCGGGGCGACACCGCTGCAAAAAGAGTCCTCTCTGTGGCTAGGAAGCAAGCTCCCTAGCCACAGAGAGGGTCATGAGTCGTTATCAGCGCACTTTGAACCGCCCCATGATGGCATTCACCCGGGTATTGGCTTCGAGCAACTGACGGGTATTGTTCTCGCTGGCGAGGCCGCTCTCCACCAGTTCCTCCA
Organism: Pseudomonas fluorescens Q2-87; assembly: GCF_000281895.1. Taxonomy (NCBI): domain Bacteria; kingdom Pseudomonadati; phylum Pseudomonadota; class Gammaproteobacteria; order Pseudomonadales; family Pseudomonadaceae; genus Pseudomonas; species Pseudomonas fluorescens. The sequence continues at coordinate 2,981,676 of NZ_CM001558.1, forward strand.
CCATGTGACGGATCTGCACCATGCTGCGATTGATCTCTTCGGTCACCGCACTCTGCTGTTCGGCAGCGGTGGCGATCTGGGTGCTGAGGCTGTTGATCTGGCTGACGGAACCGGCCATTTCATCCAGGCCCGAGTTGACTCGCGAAGTGGCGTCAGCGGCCGACTGGCAGCTGGCCTGGGTGTTTTCCATGGCCGAGACCGACGAGCTCACGCCCTGGGTCAGGCGGCTCAACATTTCGTTGATTTCCGAGGTGCTGGCCTGGGTGCGGGCGGCGAGAGCACGGACCTCGTCGGCCACCACGGCGAAACCGCGGCCCTGCTCGCCGGCCCGGGCGGCTTCGATGGCGGCGTTCAAGGCCAGCAGGTTGGTCTGGCCGGCAATGGCGCCAATCACACCGAGAATCTCGGTAATGCGCTGGGCGTCCTGCTGCATGCTCTCGACCTTGCGGGTCGCGCTGGCCACTTCATCGATCAACGCGACAACGCTGTTGGACGCCTCGCCGACCACCACGCGAGAGCGATCGGCATGTTCGTTGGCGCGCTGGGTGAACGCTGCGGTTTCAGCGGCATTCTGCGCCACGCTTTCTGCCGTGGAGCTCATTTCGGTGATGGCTGTCACCGTCTGGTCGGTTTCCGAGGCGTGGCGCATCAGGATCTCGCTGGTGTGGGCCGAGGTCCGTTGCAGGTTGTCCAGGCTTGATGCCATGGCGCCGGTGGCTTGGGTGACCTCGCCAATCATGTTTTGCAGGTATTCGATGAAGCGGTTGACCGAATGACCGATCGCACCCAGTTCGTCCTCGGCACGGATGGTGATGCGGCGGGTCAGGTCGGCATCGCCCGCGGACAATGCGTCGATGTTGCCCTTGAGGTTCTTCATACGGTTGGTCAACTGACGGATCGCATACAACTGCATGAGCACCAGCAGGATCACCATGGGAATCTGCAGCAGGCTCAGCGTGCTCAATACATCGTCGCGCTGGGCGGTGATCAGGCGAGTAGGCAGCGCGGTGGCGAGGTACCACGGTGACCCTTCGATGGGCCGCATGAAAAACGTGCTGGCCTCGCCCTTGTTGTCGAACTCGACACGCTGCAGCGGCTGGTCGCGATGAGCTAGGCCCGCCTGGACCTGAGCAGCGAACGGCGAGGTTGCCGCCAGTTCGCTGATGTTTTTCAGGACGATCGGCCCGCTGATGCGCGAACTGTTGCTGATGATTTTGCCGTCGCCTTCGACGATCAGCATCTCGGCGCCGAGATCGGCTTCCTTGCGCGCCACCAGGTCGTTGAAGAATCCCAGGGTCACGTCAATGGTGGAAACGCCGTAAGGCACGCCGTTCTTCTGGATGGACATGGCGCAGTTGGTGCGCGGTTCGGCGCTGGCGTCGTCTTTGTAAGCGGCGGCCCAGGCGCATTTGCCGGGAGGGGTGGCCATGCCACCCTTGTGCCAGGGCTGCTCGTAATAGTTTGGGGCGGCGTCACTGTTCCAGAAAGTATTGACCGCCAGTTTGCCTGACGCTTCGCGGTGCCAGAACGTACTGAACTTGCTGCGGCCCTCTGCGCGCTGGTTGGGCAACGGCCAGATCCCGCCGCCGAAGACCTTCAACTCACCATATTGATCGACCAGTCCCGGCAGGACTTTGTCGATGGCATCGCTATCAAGCAGCGGGATGGTCTGGGTGATGCTGCGCTGCTGCGCCTGCACCTTGTTCAGCTCGCCCTGGATCTGCCCGGCAACCTCGCCGATGCGGTTGAGCGCGACCTGTTCCTCGGTATGGCGCAGTTTGGGCGCAACCAGATAGCTGATGCCCACGACCGTCAGGATGGACAACACCAGGATGAACAGAACCAGGAACAGCGTGTAGCGAGCCTGGATGGTGCGGAATGCGGGCATTTGGGGGGATCCTTGCACGAAGGCTGAATTCTGGGCAGACCAAAGGGTAGTCCCCTACCTATCGGCCTGACCCCCCGACAGCTTTAATGTCGCCGGTGTCACTTCGTCGGGTTAGCGCGCCCTACGATTAACGGCTGCGGTTACGTCAATACGCTCGTTCGGCTGTACCATGGGACCCCGCCGGCTGCCGCTCATCTTCGCAATACGGATGAGCCTGGCATGCTTACGGATACAGAACGGATACATTAGGAAACTGGCAATGACTCATTCGCAACGCTTGAAATACTCGATCCTGATCGTCATCGTCGTCCTGGCGATCATGCTGGGCCTGTCCTGGATGCAGGGCAAAGGCATGATCAGCGAGCAATTGTTCCAGTACATCGCCATTGCCGTGGCGGTCATCGTCGTGGTGATCAACGGTGTGATGCGGCGCAAGGTCAAGCCTTGAGCATCAACCTCATTCCCCGGCTTCGAGCACGGCCCTCGCCCGAGGATGCAGGCAGTAGCTTTTATCCGGATTGAGGGTGACGACGCCCTCGCTGCACAAGCGCTTCAACACCTCGCGCACACTGAGAAAGGACAAGGGAATGTCCAACCCCAGCAACTGGCTGTGTACGCCGCGTACGCCCAGGAAACGGTTCTCGTCATCAGCCTTGAGCAAGGCATCGATGACTTTGAGGCGAATCAGGCTGGTACGCAGCCCGAAACTTTTGAGCAGTCGACGGATGTGTTCATTGCCGCCTCGCTCTGCGGGCCTGGCAAACACAACGTTGGTGGCGGTCTGCCTTGGCTTGCCCTCCATGGGCAGTTGCGCGTTACGCATGTAAAGACTCCTTACCAGCCTGATCAGAAAAGGTCACGGATACTCTCCTGTTATAGGACGAACGAGGGTGAGCAATATGAAGGCCCCGATGTGAAAAAATGCCCTGGCTTCGTCAAACCCACGTGGTCGAAGGGTCGGCAGGCCATTAATTTTTTTCATCCGGTTCGTTTGAAGGGGAGGCACATTGCGCTTCGGCGCGCGGCGTGTGCATGCCCAGGCGGGCCGACTGTGGTCGATTGATCGCAGCGGCAACCGTGCTGGTTTTTCAAATTGGCAGCAGGAGTGAGTGCAAGAATGTCCGGGCAGTTATCGAGGGTTGGCCTTGCAGGCGTGTTTTTGGGGATGGCCTTGGGCGCCAGCCCCGCAGTCAACGCGCGTAGCGATGTACCGCAGGCCAGTGCCGAAATCCGGCGCACCAGTTTTGGCGTCCCGCATATCCGCGCGCAGGACGAACGCGGGCTGGGCTACGGCATCGGCTATGCCTACGCGCAGGATAACCTTTGCCTGCTGGCCAATGAGATTGTCACGGTCAACGCCCAGCGCTCCCGCTATTTCGGTCCCGCACAGGTTACGGTGGAGCAGCGGGAGAACCGCGTCAGCGATCTGTTTTTCAGCTGGCTCAACACACCGCAAGCCGTATCCGCTTTCTGGCAAGCCCAGACGCCCCAGGTGCAGCAATTGCTCGAAGGTTATGTTGTGGGCTACAACCGAGCGCTGGCCGAGCGCCAGGCCAAAGGCCTGCCCGAGCAATGTGCCAGCGAGTGGGTGCGGCCCATCACGGCGTTCGATCTGGTCAAGTTGACCCGCCGCCTGCTGGTCGAAGGCGGCATCGGCCAGTTCGCCGAAGCCCTGGCCGGCGCGCAGCCGCCTCAAGCAACAGCGCTCGTGGGCCACACGGCGTCCGGTTTTGCCACCGCCGACGCCCGCCAGCAGCGTTTTGCGCTTGAGCGCGGCAGCAATGCGCTGGCCATCGGCAGCGAGCGTTCGGCCAACGGGCGCGGAATGTTGCTGGCGAACCCGCATTTCCCCTGGCTGGGTGGCATGCGCTTTTATCAGATGCACCTGACCATCCCCGGCAAGCTGGACGTGATGGGCGCGGCCTTGCCGGGCCTACCGGTGATCAACATCGGTTTCAGCCGCCACCTGGCCTGGACCCATACCGTCGATACATCGAAACATTTCACCCTGTACCGCCTGCAACTCGACCCGAAAGACCCGACCCGCTACCTCATCGATGGCAAGTCGGTGCCCATGAGCCAACAGACCGTCGCCGTCGAGGTCAAGCAAGCCGACGGCCAACTGAAGACGGTGTCCCGAGTGGTCTACGGCTCGCGGTTCGGCCCGATCGTGCAATGGCCGGGCCGACTGGACTGGGACAACCGGTTCGCCTATAGCCTGCGCGACGCAAACCTGGAGAACGACCGTGTGTTGGCTCAGTGGTACGCGATGAATCGGGCCGTCACGCTCGCCGATCTTCAGGGCGCCGTGCACAAGATCCAGGGAATTCCGTGGGTCAATACCCTGGCGGTGGATGACCAAGGGCAGAGCCTTTATATGAACCTTTCGGTCGTGCCAAACGTGGGCGCCGACAAACTGGCCCGGTGCAGCGATCCCAGGGCCGGGCTGCGACTGATCGTGCTGGATGGCTCACGCAGCGAATGCGCGTGGGACATCGATGCGAAAGCCGCGCAAAAAGGCATTTTTGCGGCCGACAAGTTGCCGCAGTTGCTGCGCCGCGATTATGTGCAGAACTCCAATGATTCGGCCTGGATGGTCAACCCGTCCCAACCTTTGTCCGGTTATTCGCCAGTGATCAGCCAGCAGGATCTGCCGCTGGGCTTGCGGGCGCGTTTTGCGCTCGACCGGCTGGGTCAGCTCGCCAAGGGCGGGCCAGTGAAAGTGGACGACTTGCAGCGCATGGTCATGGACGATCAGGTCTACCTCGCCGATCAGGTCATGCCCGACCTGCTGGGCTTTTGCGCCGGCGACCTGGGGCCGGATGCCTCGGTGTTGGGCGAGGCATGTGGGCGCCTCGAGGCCTGGGATCGCACGGCTGGCCTGGATAGCGGATTGGGCTTCATTCACTTCCAGCAGGTCATGGCGCGGTTGCAGGCTGCACCCGATATATGGCGTGTCCCGTTCGACCCCAAGGATCCGCAACATACCCCGCGTGGCCTGGCGATCGATCGGCCATCGGTGCTGAAGGCGTTGCGCGAAGCCATGTTGGCCTCAGTGGAGGCGGTCAACAAAATGGGCTTGCAGAATAATAGCCAATGGCGGGACGTCCAGGTCACCAGCAGCGGTGACCGGCAAACACCGATCCACGGCGGACCGGGTGAGCTGGGGATCTACAACGCGATCCAGAGTGTGCCGGGGGCGAGCGGCAAACGCGAAGTGATCAGCGGTACCAGCTACCTGCAAGTGGTGACGTTCGACGGCGAGGGGCCACAAGCCCAGGGCCTACTGGCATTTTCGATCTCCAGCGACCCCGCATCGCCTTATTCGGCTGACCAGACTCGGGCATTCTCACAAAAGCAATGGAGTGTGCTGCCCTTCACTGAGCAACAGATCAAGGCCGATCCACACTATCAGGCGCTGATCATCCGTGAGCTCGATGAAGTGGGCAAGGTGGCCAGGCAATAAGTCGTCAGGCAATAACCCTGGGTGTGTTGTGCAAAAGCCGCGTCCAACAGGGCACGGCTTTTTTCTTAAGGATTGGTTGGCCGCTGGCCGATGGCATTGAGGACCGGGTTGCCGTCCTTGTTCTGCGTCAGGTAGACCGGCAACACTTTGGGCAAGGAGGGCACCAGGTTGTGCACTTCGCTGAGGTTGTAGATCCCACCGATACGCAAGGTGCCGGTGCTGTTGTCAGCCAGCATGACCGGACGTTCGAGGTAGCGGTTGATCAGCGGCAACGCGTCGCTCAGGGCAAGGTCATTGAGCACCAGCTTGCCGTTGCGCCATGCCAACGCACTGTCATTGGGGTCGGTCGGGCGGATCTGCGGTTGGGCGTCGCCGGCCTTGTAGCTGGCCTGCATACCGGGCGAAAGCGTCGAGCCGGTGCTGGCCAGTGCCAAGTTGCTGGCAACTTTTACGGAGCCTTCCACCAACGTGACCCGTACTTGGTCCTGATACAACCAGACATTAAACCGCGTGCCGGTGACACGCACCTGGCCCTGGCCCGCCCGAACGATGAAGGGATGCTGCTGGTCATGGCTGACGTCGAAAAACGCCTCGCCCTTTTCCAGGGTGACCCGACGCTCATTCTTATAGTTGGCGAACACCAGCTCACTGCCAAGGTTGAGTTCCACCTGGCTGCCGTCGCCAAGGGTGACGTGGCGTACGCTGGTGCCTGCTTCGAATCGTTGGTAGGAATTGGCCAGCCAGCCCAGGTGCCAGCCAGTGAATGCGGCCAGGGGCAAACCCAGGGCAACGACTGTGGCTGCAACGGCCAGCCGGCTCCAGCGTGAGCGAACCCGGGAAGACTGGACAGACGGCGTCACTGGCTCGACCCGCGGCAGGTTGTCGGCAACCACCCAAATCTCCAGCATGGCTTGATATTCGAATGCATGCAGCGGATTGGCATCGTGCCATTGCTTGAACGCCTGCCGTTCGGCGTCGGTGCAATCGACGGCATGCAACCGCATGCACCAATGCGCGGCAGCATCGGTAATGGCGTCGTATTCGGCTTCCGAGAGGGGATGTTCGGTCATTGACTCTTCCTGGTTTGCCGCATTCTAACCTTCGGCATGAGCTGCCGAGAACAGCCGTCATGGCGTTTGCATATCAAATGGGCCTGTTTTTTCCGGTCGAAGGCCCCAGTACCGGTCTGTCACGGATAGAGCGTCCCATAAAAGCCGTGAAAAAAAGATCAACAGCCGACCTGTCCCGCTGCTGTCAAAATCCGGATTCGGGTGTTGTGGTGGGTGAGTCGAGCTGGCGACCCAGTTCACAAATGAGCAAAGTCATGGAGTCAGCGTTGCGAAGTATGACGTCGATGCGTTTCTGGGCTAAGTGCGAATCCAGGAAGACATCCCTTGCTTCGTTCATGGTGCGCGCACCGGTCATCTTCAGGATCTCCCTGACGGTGTCCTTGTTTTGGGGAAAAGCCTCCAGGCTCTTGAACGAATTGGCGGCGTTGTCCCATTCCATGAACAGCCGGGAGCGCGGCGTGGTCAACGATAGTCCGTTTTGCTGTAGCTCTTTTTGCCGGTCGTATTGTTGCCGTCCGAATTGGGTCGACCTTGAAATCAGGTCCAGAAACGGCAAAGGGGCGTCCAGGTAGATGATGTCCAGCGTGTCGAACAGCTGATGGGAAATTTCGTGGATCAGCGTCGCCCCTTGGGCATGGGCGTCGACATTGAACGACTGCGGAACGACGGCCCTGTACCAGTCCAGTCCTGCGTCGAAAAACAGTTCCGTAAGGTAGATTCGCCCGCTGGCTTGCGGCTCGATCACGAATGCGGTCGCTCGGTCGTTGACGTTCCTGAGGCTGCCCATGACGATGCGGTTCGCGTTCTGCAATTCCCAGGAGGGATCGGCCAATGCCTGGCAGATCGGCGAGACGGCAGCGTGAATAGTCCTGATGAGGCTCTCATCGACCGGATTAACGCCAAAAAAAGACCTCAGGTAAGTGTCCAGCCGAGAGCCGGGATGGACTTGTCGCCTGGCCTGCTCGAGATTATGGAGAGCATTGAAGCAATAGTATCGAGCCGTTTCCAGCCCCTGCACGATTATCTGGGCATGGCGGGGGTATTTCCTGCGTATTTCCTTCATGCCTCGTGCTTCGATGTTCAGTGAGCCCGCTGCCTTGTAGTCGCTGTAGGAATAGGCCAGGGTCGACATGACCTTGCCGTAGCGAATGGTGTGTCGCTCGGGATCGATCACCCATTGCCTGCGGTCGTCCGAACGCTTGAGCAGGGGGCCTTCGCCGTTCTCATGGATGATGCGCCAGGCCTGCCTGGCTTTTACCACTTGAAAGACTTTACCCATCAGCGGGACAAAGAACCTGCTCGATTGGGTGTCGGCGTAGATGCCCTCGAAGGCAGTCTTTTCCAAGTCATGAAGACTTACGCCAGTGGCTTCGAAGACTTGCAGGTTAATCCGCAGGGGAGCCGTGGTGGCGATATCCTTCCAGGGGGGCGGGGTGGTTGCCGAGGGTTTGGGCGCCGCAGGAACGATCGGGTCGAGCAGGCCGAACGTATCGTCGCGGTTGAGAAAGCCCAGTGAAACCATCTGCGCGGCGCCGGCGATAAAGTCGTGCAAACCGGTTTTCCAGTCATGCACCCGCAGTGCCTCGGCAGAGCCTTTGAAGTCCTGGTAGCTTTCCCAGAGGGTATCGATAAAGGTCAATTTGCCCGGCAATTGCCTGCCGGCCAACCTGATGCCGGCGCTGAACAGGTGCAGCACCGTTTCCCAATCGAATTGACGGTCTTTTTTTGTCTGGGTCGTCAGCATGTCCGATAACAACAGGGTGTTGTCGTTGAACAACGTGTCGATCAGGTTCGTTTTGATCGGATTCGAGGCCAGGGTGATTTCCGAAACAGCGCCGGCCGTGGAGGAAAACAAATTCCTAAAGAGGGCTTGCTGGCTGTCGGGCAGCCGGCGCAACAACAGGTCCTGAAGCGCCCCCGGCAGGTTGAATGCAGCCACGACGCTGGTTTCGTCCTTGAATTCGGTAAAGGTCTGACCGGCGTGGTAGGGGGAATACAGAACGTAAGGGGCTTGTGCATCCGTACTCGAACCGATCAGGTAAAGCCCCAATGCCTTGATCGCCGAAGCGCCCGCGGTCTTGATCAGCTCCAGCGGACGAATCAACGCACCGGCACCTTGCACCGCCTGGCGGGCGATGGCATCGGGCATATCCAGCACCTGGCGAATCAAGTCAAAGGCCGTCGGGGAAAGGTGCTGCTGCAGGTGTCGGGCATGGGCGTGCTGCAACAGCTGCCAGGGTAGCTGCTGGCGGAATCTGCACTTGCGCTGCCGGGCTTGCTCGTCGGTGCCGGAAAGCTTGCCCAGGACGTATGTTTTGTAATCGGTGGATATCGCCAGCGACAGCAATATTTGCTGTACCGCCGCCTCGTTCAAATTGTCTGGCAGCGTGCGGCGCGAGGCCGAAGTCACCGTAAAACGGGTGTTTTGAGTGATCTGGATATGGCTTGAGGCAAACTCGGTCAGGGTGCTGGGCGGCCCGGCCAGTGCGAACGTCGGCGTGATCTGGAGCGTGGCGGGGTCGAGGTCTTTATCGTCGAAGCGCGCACCCAGTAATGCCTTCAGTTTTTTTTCCACGTAGGCCGGCAGGGGCTCGATGCCGTCCAGGTAATCCTGGCCGTCTCCCATGCTGTTGCGGCATTGTTCGAGCAGGTCGATATGCAGGCGCTGGTCCTCGAGGGGCGCGGTGCCGAGCCAGGCCGGAAGCTTCTGTTGCCACCTGTTGGCCTGGGCAATGTGCGTGGCACGCGGCAGATTGGTCGGGGCCCCTTGGCGCACCAGCGCTTGAAGGCTTTTTACCAATGTCGGCCCAGTGAGCTGCCAGCCACCGATCTTCAAGGTGCGCAGATAGTCGTGCTCGGCTTCGAACCAGGTGATGAAAGAATTCATCCGGTTTAGCAGCACGTTGTCCTCGATCAACTCGAATGTTTCGAGCTGATAGCGCCCATGGGGTTTGCGTTGGGCGCAGTTGAGGTTGGCGAGCAAACCAAAGCGTCTGCGGGAATCGAGCAGGTCGCGGTTCAGTTGGCGGGTGGCTGTTTCCACCGAGGGGAAGGCCTGCAAGCCATTGGCCGGCGTCCAGAGAATCGCCATGCCGGAATAGGGCGTGTCCAGTCCGCCTCGCTCGGTCAGCAGCAAGCAATTGGCGAGCGGTAAGGAGACCGACTTGCCGTCTGCGTTGCAGGACAGCTTCAGCCAATACACGTCAGGCCGGAAGCCCTTCACACCGATGCGCTGGCTGCGGTCCGGGTAGTCGGAGTCGAAGGCAAAGACGCCCCTGACAAGATCGTGGGCGGCCGGCGCTAATGTTCCGTTGAGCTCCCTGAGTTCAGCCTCTGCACGAATGCCCTGGGAAAAAACGCTGGTCAGCTGCCCGACCAGGTCCTTGAGTTCATGATCCAGCGCGATGTCGGTGGATTGCGGCAGCTGGGTGAACAGGGCGTTGAACGCCGCTTCGACGCTGGTATAGCTCTTGATCTTGCGCGCCAGCCGATCGGCCTTGAAGTTGGATGGCTGCAAGTCGCCATAAAAAGCCGGTTGCGTGTTCCAATGGCCCTCGATCTTGGGCTTCAACAGGCTTGGATTGATCAGGGTGCGTATGTCCAAGGCCTTGTCAACCAGCGCATGGATGTCCATGTCGCCCTGGCGGGACATTTCCAACGCGAAATGAAGGTTCTTCGCCTGCTTGTCGATGATCGCGTTGCCCAGGGATTCGAGTACCGGCATGGCCACCGACTGGCCTGACACTTGCGGGGCGTCGAAACGCAGGAAGCGGTTGCGTTCTTCCAGACTGAGCAGGCCATAAAGCGCTTCCTTGCGCTCGGTGGATGTCGACCCGCCGAAAAACGCGTCCTTGAAGCTCAGATAGTTGTCGACGGTCTGTAAACCCAGGCCAGGGGTATAGAGATAGTGTTCCTTGCCACTGATCATCAAGGCGCCCGCGAGCTCGACGAAGAGCGGCTTATATTCCCAAAGGCGCACGGTTTCGATGAACAGCAGCGGTTCGTCCGGGCGCGACGACCGGTACAGCCGGAGCAGTTCCTGGCTTTGTGCTGCGGTGATCTGCTTTCTTTCCCGGGAAATCAGGATACGGGCGCGCAGTGCATCGCCGATGACCCGGTAAAGAAACGTCCGGCGTGAAGCGTGGAAAGGGCCGATGGTGTTCCAATAGCTATCGATGCACAGGGTAAGCCTGGGGATCAGGTTCCGCGCGGTGTCCCTCAGGATGCTTTCCCACTGTTGGGTGTTGTGGGGCGAGTCGCTAATCGCCGGATGGATAAGATCCAGGTCATGCCCGACCGGTCGGCCCTGGTTGTGGAAATACACCAGCAGCGCATCACTCAAGGACATGCGGCGGGTCAGCTGGTCTGCCTTGGGATCGCCCGAGCCAACATCCGCCACCAGCGCCACGCGAGCCTGCCGGTGATCGATATTGGGCAGTACCTCGCCCAGCACGTGGTCGAGCATCGAGGCCAGCGAGGGCTGCTTGACCAACTCGTCCACCATGGCCTGGGCGTTGAGGCGCTGAGCCTGTTCGATGGATTCGATCTGAGCCTCGAATACATCGGCGTCGATGCGTTGGCGTGTCGTGGTGATGGTGGTCGTACCGTTGAGTTCGTTGCGTTGCGCAATCGATAGGAAGCGAAACAGTTCGTCGCGGCCCTCCGGGGTCTGGCGCAGCTTTTCGACTTGCTGTTCCAGGACTGTGAGGCTGGGGAATTTGGCCAGGCCACCGTGTGGTGTGTAGAGGAACGCACGCTTGGGGCTTGAGGCGTCGTCACTTGGCGAGGTGCTGAGGGTGAAGCAGCCGGCGAGGGGGATCGGAGCCTTGCCTTCGGGCGTCAGGAGAATCGTTTCGGCGTGCATCGCTGGCGTCTGCCGGATGCGCAGCGCGTGGCTGGGCAGGGCGGTGTGATGCAGCCAGTCGAGGTCGTCCTGCGTCAGCCCGTGGGGCGTGGTCAACTCGTCCAGGCGACTGGCGCCCAGTACTTCGGGAAACAGGAGTGGCGTGGTCTCAGTGGTCATCGTCGCTTCTCGATCAAGGCGCCGCAAGGCGGGCGCCGTGGATGAAGCGGCCAGACTAGGCAACGACGCGTGAGCGAAGGTGGTACATAGTTATCGCATCCAGCGCTTGGAACGTTTCAGTTCACGACGTCGTCCACGGCTTCGTGTTGCAAAGATTGACAGGGCGCGCGTGAAGCGGTGTTTAATCAGCGGATGCTTTCTCCTACGCTGTTGCTACCTCCAACAATCATTCTGGAGCTTCAGATGTCTGCGCTATCCGATCATGCTGGTTCTTGCACGTTGTCTCTTGATGCGTTGGTGAATTTGCTGGAGAAGATTTTCCTGCGCCATGGCACGTCGGCCGACGTCGCTCGGACCCTGGCCGAGAATTGCGCCTTCGCCGAGCGCGACGGGGCCCACAGCCATGGGGTGTTTCGCATCCCCGGCTATGTCTCGACGCTGAAGAGCGGCTGGGTCAATGGGCAGGCGGTGCCGGTGGTCGAGGACGTCGCCTCCGGGTTCGTACGGGTGGATGCCGCTAACGGTTTCGCCCAGCCAGCCCTGGCCGCAGCGCGCCCCTTGCTGGTGGAAAAGGCCCGTAGCGCCGGTATCGCGGTGTTGGCCATTCGCAACTCTCATCACTTCGCCGCCCTCTGGCCGGATGTCGAGCCTTTTGCCTATGAAGGCTTGGTGGCGTTGAGCGTGGTCAACAGCATGACGTGCGTGGTGCCCCATGGCGCGGACCGTCCTCTGTTCGGCACCAACCCCATCGCCTTCGCCGCGCCAAGGGCCGACGGCGAGCCAATTGTCTTTGACTTGGCCACCAGCGCCATCGCCCATGGCGACGTACAGATTGCCGCGCGCAAGGGCGAGTTGCTGCCGGCCGGCATGGGCGTGGACAGCCTCGGCCAACCGACGCGCGACCCCAAGGCCATTCTCGAGGGCGGAGCGCTGCTGCCGTTTGGCGGACACAAGGGGTCGGCGCTGTCGATGATGGTCGAGCTGCTGGCGGCGGCCCTGACGGGGGGCAATTTCTCGTTCGAGTTTGACTGGAGCAATCATCCAGGCGCCAAGACGCCATGGACCGGCCAATTGCTGATCGTGATCGACCCGAGCAAGGCCGCCGGGCTGGGCTTTGCCGAGCGCAGCCAGGAACTGGTCAGGCAGATGCACGGCGTGGGGCTCAAGCGCCTGCCGGGGGACCGTCGTCATCGCGAGCGCAGCAAATCCGTCGAGCGCGGCGTCACGCTGGATGAAACCACCCTGGCGCAATTGCGCGAGCTGGCCGGCGACTGAACGCGTCGGCTCAATCTGCGCAAGCCGCATTGGCTTGCACAGGTTGTGCGTGATGCGAACAGCGCCGTTGCCTTGCCGTGACACGCTGTCCCAAAGCCTTTTACTATGGCGGCTCTCTTTGCCCCGGAAAACGACTGGATGAGTAAGCCCGGCCAAACGGTGCTGGTTGCGCTGCGTAGAATGATCGCCTCGGGCGAACTGGCGGCGGGCGAGCGGCTGATGGAAATACCTACGGCCGAGTTATTCGGCGTTTCGCGAATGCCGGTGCGCATGGCCTTTCGGACGCTGGAACAGGAAGGGCTGCTGGTGCGCTTCGGCGGACGCGGTTTCCAGGTGCGCTCAGTCAGCGCCGAGGAAATCGCCGGAGCGGTGGAGGTACGCGGGGTGCTCGAAGGCCTGGCCGCGCGGCAGACGGCCGAGCGAGGTTTGTCCGACACGGCTCGTGCGACCCTTGAACAATGCCTGGTGCAAGGCGATCAACTGTTCGCCAAGGGGTATGTGACCGAGGAGGACCTGGAGGTCTATCACGACCTCAACATGCGCTTTCATCAGGTGATCGTCGAAGGCAGCCACAACCCCGCGATAGCCGATGCCCTGGCCCGCAATGATCATTTACCCTTCGCCTCAGTCACCGCCCTGGCGGTGGACCGCCAGAACATGGCCGGTGAATTTCGCCGTTTCAACTATGCGCACATGCAGCACCATTCCGTGTTCGATGCACTGATCCATCGCCAGGGCGCCCGTGCCGAAGCGATCATGCGCGAACATGCCAACGCCACCTTGCGCTACGCCGAAGTGTTCGGCTCGACACTGGCGGATGAGCGAATGAAGGTGATCCTGCGTTCAGAGTGAAAGCCCGTTGTGGAGCGTAATGCTGTTCACTTAAGGCAATGAGACAGACCTGTGGCGAGGGAGCTTGCTCCCGCTGGGCCGCGTAGCGGCCCCAAAACCTGCCAAATGCAGAGTATCAGACACACCGAATTCGCCAGTTTACGACTGCTTCGCAGCCGAGCGGGAGCAAGCTCCCTCGCCACGGGTCCATCATTTTTCCTAAATGAACCACAAGCTCCCACAGGGAGGATCTGGAAGTTAGAGATCCAACACCAGCAACGGCGTTTTCGAGCGGGAGCAACATGGCGTGAACTGGTCGTTGCAGGCCTGTTCTGCCTCGGTCAGGAACATGTCGCGGTGCTCGGGGACACCTTCCAGGACGCGGGTCAGGCAGGTGCCGCAAATGCCTTGTTCGCAGGAAATCGGAATCTCGATGCCATGGCTTTCCAACACCTGCACCACGCTGCGGTCCGCTGGTATATCGAACACCTGCCCACTGCGGGCAAGTTTCACTGAAAAGCTGCCGTCGGCGCGTGTATCGACGGGGGCAGCGGAGAAATATTCTCGGTGCAGGCGGGTTTCCTCCCAACCGTGGTGCCTGGCGGTGTCGAGTATGTATTGCATGAACCCGCCGGGCCCGCACACATAAAGGTGCAGGTCATCGGTGGGCGCGCAGAGCACCGCAGCGGCGTCCAGCAGGGTGTCGGGTTCTTCATCGAAATGCAGAAACACCCGGTCGGCATAAGGCGACAGGCGCAAGCGTTCGACAAAGGCCGCCCGCTCCCGGGACCGGGCGCAGTAATGCAGCTCGAACGCTGCCCCGTCCTGGGCCAGGAACTCCGCCATGCTCAGGATCGGCGTGATACCGATGCCGCCAGCAAACAGCAGGCTGCGCTGCGCTTCGGGGGCGAGGGGGAACAGGTTGCGCGGTTCGCTGATCTGCAAGCGGGTTCCCGGCTCGATCAACTCATGCATCGCGCGCGAACCGCCTCGCGACGCCGGGTCCCTGAGCACGCCGATCAGATAGCGATGCCGCTCTTCAGGATGATTGCACAAGGAATACTGGCGAATCATGCCCGTGGGCAAGTGCACATCAATGTGCGCTCCAGCGGTGAACGCTGGCAAAGGTTGCCCATCGACAGCGGTCAGTTCGTAGCCGCAAATGTCGAGGGCTTCATGATGACGTGCCGCAACCAGGACTTCGATCATGAGCGTTGCTCCACCGGTTGTGGCTGGTGAGTACTGGCAATCAAACCCGCCTGGGATTCGCGTTCACGGGCAATCCAGCGCTCGAGCACCCGGCGCGATTGCACGCCACCGGCGTCGATGTTGAGCTTGAGCAGGTTGCGTTGCGGATGATCCAGCAGGTTGCGCTGCTGACGTTCGAGCATTTCCAGGTCTTCGCTGAAAATCTTGCCCTGGCCTTCACGAATGGTCGCGGTGAGGGCCTCGTCCTGGGGTTGGAAGTGCCGGGCCATGCCCCAGAAATACCAGATGGAGGTCTCGGTTTCCGGCGTGATGAAATCCACCACGATGCTCGACGCCTTGAACTGTGGCGCGGCGTGATAGCCACCGTGGCCTGCGTGCGCAACGCCGACTTCGATCAACACATGGCTGGGCGGGGTGAAACGGCAGATCTGCCAGCGGTCCACCGGCACGTCGTCGGCCAGGTTATTGCCGCGCAACGCCATGCGCCAGAAGGGCGGCGCCATGATGTTTTCCATGTGACGGGCAGTGACCACTTCATCGCCGTTAACCGTGGTCTCTGGCGGCGCTTCGTCGATTTCCTTCTGACCGATGCTGGAAGCGTGCACGTAGGTTTCGTGGGTCAGGTCCATCAGGTTGTCGATCATCAGGCGATAGTCGCACTGGATATGGAACAGGCCGCCGCCGTAGGCCCATTCTTCATTTTCCGCCCATTCCAGAGGGTGGATCAGCGCCGGATCGGCGAGTGCCTGATCCCCCGGCCAGACCCAGATGAACCCATGGCGTTCCTGTACCGCGAAGGACTTGTTGCAGGGGAACCCCCGGACCCGTTGCCCCGGCATGTCGACGGTCTTGCCATCAGCGCCCATTACCAGGCCGTGGTAGCCGCACACCAAGTTACCGTTTTCCACATAACCCAAAGAGAGCGGGGCGCCACGGTGGGGGCAGAAGTCTTCCACGGCGGCGACCTTGCCCTCGTGCCCACGGTAGAAAACCATCTTCTCACCGCAGATCTGCCGACCCAGGGGCTTAGCGGCGATTTCATCGGGGGTGCAGGCAACGTACCAAGTGTTCTTGGGGTACATGACGGATCTCCAGGCGGGTATTGTTATTGTCTGTGGATCCATTAACCCTCTTAACTAATTTCCTTGTCAACGGTTTTAAAGGTGAAAACGGATGATTGGTTGTCTTCAATGGATCCATTGGTGAGCAACTGGAGGTTGGGCTCAGAATCGGTAGGCCGCCGGCACCTGCGCCTCGATGAAGCGCTGCATATGCTCCAGGAAACTGGCTTGTAGCCTGGAAATCGGCCCTTGGACGGGCAGGAGCATGCTGAAGTCCATTTCAATGGCCGGTTCAAAGGCCCGGAACACGATTGCTTCGCCGCGGTATTCAACCGCACTGATGGCATCTACCAGCGCCACTCCCAGGCCTTGCTCGACGAACGCACACATGGGCAGGGAGAGTTGGGTTTCCAGGCGTAATTGGCGGTCCACGCCGTGGGCCGCGAAGATCGCATCGATGTGTTGGCGCGAGCCGATGGATTGCGGGTACGAAATGAACGCTTCGCCCTGCAAGTCTTCCGGGCGGATCGTCATCTGCCCTTGCAAGCGGTGGCCAGCGGGCAGGGCGCAAAGCATGCGTGTCGCCAGGAGTTTTTCTGCCCGGGGGCTCGGGTAGGTATTGGGCAGCACGATCAGGCCCAGGTCGCAACGCTGGCCCACCACCAGGTCCACCACCTCCCGTGACGAATGCACCACCAGGGAAATTTGCACCTGGTCGTGCTCGGCCATGAACGCGGCAATGGCTCGCGGCAGAAACGACAAACCCATGGCCGGCGCGCAGGCGATGTGCAGCGAACCGCGCTTGAGCGTGCGAATGTCCTGGGCGGTGCGAGCAATGCGCTCCACGCCCAACAACGAGCGCTGCACTTCCTGATACAGCGTCATGGCTTCTGCGGTGGGTTGCAGCCGGCCCTTGACCCTGTCGAACAAGCTGAAGCCGATGTCCTCTTCCAGGCTGGCGATCAGCCGGGTCGCCGCCGGTTGCGAGATGTGCAGCATTTCGGCGGCGCGGGTCACGGTCTGGCCCAGGATCACGGCACGAAAGGCTTCCAGTTGGCGAAGGTTCATAGCGGTTGTCCAACCCATAACAAAAAGACATGAGCTGGCCAAAATAAAGCATTTTTCATCGCGCCGACACCGCCCTAGGATCGTCTGCAATTCGTCAATAGAGCCGAAAAGCGGGTAATCCACCCGATAACCGGTGCCGACCACAGCGATTAGAGAACCATGCATAAAACTGATGTCATTGTCGTGGGAGGCGGCCTGGTGGGGATGTCCATC
Source organism: Pseudomonas fluorescens Q2-87 (assembly GCF_000281895.1). Classification (NCBI taxonomy): domain Bacteria; kingdom Pseudomonadati; phylum Pseudomonadota; class Gammaproteobacteria; order Pseudomonadales; family Pseudomonadaceae; genus Pseudomonas; species Pseudomonas fluorescens. Next base: position 2,998,780 of record NZ_CM001558.1, read on the forward strand.
GCTTATGGGCTGGCCCTGCTCGGGCGCCAAGTGAGCGTGCTCGACGAAGGTGACGATGCCATTCGCGCCGCCCGGGGCAACTTCGGTTTGTTGTGGGTCCAGGGCAAGGGCTACCGGATGAGCCCTTACGCGCAGTGGACCCGCGACTCGGTGGCGCTCTGGCCGCGCTTGGCCAGCGCATTGCACGCCGACACCGGCATCGATGTTCATCTGCGTCAGCAGGGCGGTTTCCAGCTATGCCTGAGCGATGCCGAAATGAACGAGGAAAGTCATCGCCTCGGCTGGCTGCGTGAAGCCCTCCAGGGCGATTACCCCTATGAACTGCTGGACGCCGCGCAACTGCGTGTCCGCTTGCCCGGCGTCGGGCCGGAGGTGGTGGGTGGTTGTTTTTCGCCCATGGATGGCCACGTCAACCCACTCAAGCTGCTTCGCTCGCTCTACGCGGCCTGTCTGTCCCGTGGGGTAAAGCTCATCAACGGCCACCACATCGACGCAATCGAGGCGCTTGCGACGGGTTTTGAGTTGCGCGCAGGGCCGCAGCGCTGGGCGGCGCGTCAGGTCGTGCTAGCGGCGGGTCTGGGCAATCGCGCGTTGGGAGCCATGGTGGGGCTGGATGTACCGGTGCAGCCTAATCGCGGTCAGATCCTGATTACCGAACGGCTCAAGCCTTTCCTGCATTACCCCACCACCTATGTGCGCCAGACCGACGAGGGCACAGTGCAACTGGGCGATTCTCACGAATCCGCCGGCTTCGACGACGGCACTGGCAGCCAGGTCATGGCCGCGATCGCCCGGCGCGCCGTGCAGTGTTTCCCACGATTGGCCGAGGTGCGTCTGGTGCGGGGCTGGGGCGCGCTGCGGGTGATGAGCGCCGATGGCTTGCCGATCTACGAAGCGCCCCAGGCCTGTCCGGGGTTGTCGATTGTCAGCTGCCACAGCGGCGTGACGTTGGCGGCGGTCCACGCCTTGCGCCTGGCGCCGTGGATTGCCGGCGAGTTCGACGAGCCGGCAGTGAAGCTGTTCGGCCTGCAACGCTTCAACCCGCAAGCAGAGGTGCGCCATGTCGGCTGACTGCCTGTTCCGGCCGCTGGCCTCGAACCCTCACACCGTGCAAATCGAATTCGAGGGCACGTCGTTGTCCGTGCCTGGCGATGTATCCCTGGCCGCGGCACTGCTTGCCAGCGGCATTCGCCATACCCGCGAAAGCGCCGTCAATGGCCGCCCCGGCGCGCCCTATTGCATGATGGGCGTTTGCTTTGAATGCCTGGTTGAAGTCGACGGCCACGCCAATGTGCAGGCCTGCCTGGTGCCGGTGCGTCCGGGCCTGCGCGTGCGCCGACAACGTGGGGCTGCCGACCTGGTCCTGCGGGAGGCGTGCGCCGATGAGTAACGCCGCCATCGACCTGATCATCATTGGTGCCGGACCGGCGGGCATGGGCGCGGCGCTGGAAGCCAGGGCCCACGGTATGTCGGTGGTGGTGCTGGACGAGCAGGCCAGCCCGGGCGGGCAGATTTATCGCCAGGTGCTGGAAGCCGACGCCCGCCGCCGTGCCGTGCTGGGCGACGACTACACCGTTGGGGCGAAACTGGCCGCCGATTTCCTCCAGTGCGGCGCCCGCTATCTGCCCAACGCCGCGATCTGGCAAGTGACGCCGCAACGCCAGGTTCACTACCTGATTGAAGGCCGAGCCGAGGTCTTGCAGGCGCGCCATCTGTTGATCGCCACTGGTGCCTTCGAGCGACCGATGCCAATCCCCGGCTGGACCGTGCCGGGCGTCATGACCGCTGGCGCCGGACAGATCCTGCTCAAGAGCGCGGCGTTGATGCCGGCTTGTCCGTTGGTGCTGGCCGGCTGTGGCCCCTTGCTGTACTTGCTGGCGGTGCAATACCTGCGCGCCGGCATTGCCATCGAGGCCCTTGTGGACACCAGCAAGCGCGGCGATCTGCTGCGGGCCTGGCGCATGGTTCCCGCCGCGTTGCGCGGCTGGCGTGACCTGCTGAAAGGGCTCGGGCTGCTGGCCGAATTGAAACGCGCCGGCATCCGGCATTTTCGCGGTGCCTGCAACCTGGAGGTTGAAGGGACGGATCGGGCCCGCGCCCTGGTTTTCGACAGCGAAGGCCAGCGGCAGCGCATCTCCGCAGAGCTGATCCTGCTGCACCAGGGCGTGGTGCCGAACACGCAAATCAGTTGGTCGTTGCGCCTGGAACACGATTGGAGCGAACAGCAATTGTGCTGGGTCGCCCGCCGCGACGCGTGGGGCGAAACCAGCGTGCCGGGCATTTTCATCGCCGGTGACAGTGGCGCCATCGGCGGCGCTGGGGTCGCACGACTGGAAGGTCGCCTGGCCGTCCTGGCGATGGCCGGCGAATCGGCGCAGGCCCGTCCTGTGCAGCAGGCATTGCATCGCGCTCGCGCCGCACGGCCGCTGCTCGATGCGCTGTACCGGCCCCCGCCAGGACACCGTATTCCCGCTGACGACGTGACGGTTTGCCGTTGCGAAGAAGTCAGCGCTGGCGACATCCGCCGTCATGTCGACCTCGGCTGCCTGGGGCCGAACCAGACCAAAGCCTTCGGTCGCTGCGGGATGGGCCCGTGCCAGGGGCGCCAGTGCGGCCTGAGCGTCACCGAGATCATCGCCGGGCATCGCCAGGTAACGCCCGCCGAAGTCGGTTACTACCGCATCCGTTCGCCTCTCAAACCCATCACGCTCGCCCAATTGGCTGGCGAAACTCTCCCCGTCGAGGAACCCTCATGAGTATTCAACGCATCGAAAGCAACCCACGCCTGAGCCGCAGCGTCGTGCACAACGGCGTGGCCTGGCTCAGCGGAATCGTCGCCGCCGATTGCAGCCAGGGCATCGAAGGCCAGACCCGTCAGGTGCTGCAACGGGTGGACGAATTGCTGGCCGCTTCGGGCAGCGACAAGCAGCGCTTGCTCAGCGTGCAGATCTGGATGAAAGACATGGGCCGGGATTTCGCTGCGATGAACGCGCTGTGGAGCGACTGGGTCGATGCCGCGCAAACCCCGGCCCGAGCCACGGCCCAGGTGGCTTTCGACGACCCCGAGATTTTGCTGGAGCTGATTGTCACCGCGGCGGTCTGAGGCCGCTGGCCGTGACACCGCTGTGCCGTTACCGGCCAGGCGACCGCCAGAGTCGTCGCCCGGGCTTGTTCACATTGCCGCTGCCATAACGGACGACTTCTGTGGAGCGTCCGGAACCAATAACATCGCATCTGGAGCAAATGAATGAACGTTAAACGCATTGCTTTGAAACTCGGCCTCGTCTCGCTGCTGGCCTTGGGCGCGAGTGTGCATGCCGCCGAACCCTCCCTGCGAATCGGCATCGAGGCAGCTTACCCGCCGTTCGCCTCGAAAACCCCGGACAACACCATCGTCGGCTTCGACTACGACATTGGCCAGGCATTGTGCGCCGAGATGAAGGTCCGCTGCGTGTGGCAGGAACAAGAGTTCGACGGCTTGATTCCGGCGCTCAAGGTGAAGAAGGTCGACGCGGTGATTTCCTCCATGTCCATCACCCCCGAGCGCTTGAAGTCGGTGGATTTCACTGACCGCTACTACCGGATCCCGGCCCGCCTGGTGTTTCGCAAGGGCAGCGGCATCAGCGATATACCCGCGCAGCTCAAAGGCAAGCGGATCGGCGTGCAGCGGGCGACCAACTTCGATCGATATGTCACCGATCACTTTGCCCCGGCGGGTGCCGAGGTCGTGCGCTATGGTTCGCAGAACGAAATCTTCCTCGACCTGCTGGGTGGGCGCCTGGACGCGACCATGGCCAGTTCGGTGGTGATCGACGAAAGCCTGCTCAAGCGTCCCGAAGGAAAGGATTTCGAATTTATCGGTCCCAATTTCACCGAAGAGCAATATTTCGGCACGGGTATCGGCATTGCCGTGCGCCAGAACGACGCGCTGGCAGGCCGCTTCAACCAGGCGTTGGCGACGATCCGCGCCAACGGCACTTACGACACGATTCGCCGGAAATATTTTGATTTCGATATCTACGGCGAATAATCATTGGCAGGTCTTGGCCCGCAGGCATTGCCTGGCGGGCTTCTTGTAACAGCGCACGGGGTGATTCATGAAAACCAAAGCGGTACTCACTGAGCAAGACGTTGCCATGTTGCTGGTAGCGGCCAAGGATCTGGCCCATCAGCGGGAATGGGCGGTGTCGATCTGCGTGGTAGACGATGGAGGCCATCCGCTGGGGCTGTCGCGCCTGGACGACGCTTCGCCGCTATCGGCTTATATCGCCACCGAGAAAGCCCGCACCGCCGCCGTGGGGCGACGCGACAGCAAGGTGTTCGAGGACATGATCAACGGCGGTCGCTACGCTTTCCTCAGCGCCCCGCACCTGCAAGGCATGCTCGAAGGTGGCGTGACCATCCGTCACGACGGCCAATGCATCGGCGCCATCGGCGTGTCCGGCGTCAAGGCCGAGCAGGATGCGGAACTGGCCCGGCTGGCGGTGGAGATTGCGTTGTCGACTCTCACGCCGGATGCCTGAAGCTGGCGGTCGACCTGTGGGCGCCACAAAACAAAGGCCACCCACAGACCCCATGTGGGAGCGGGCTTGCTCGCGAAGGCGTCGTGTCAGCTTGCATCGATGTTGAGCCGCGACCGCGAGCAAGCCCACACAAAGGGATTGCACAAATCTTCCAGACGTCATCGCCATCAGCGGTTAATCTGCTCCGGACGGATACACACTACGAGGCGGCTCATGACAGCGCGCAACTGGATCGATCTCAAGCAGGACGCCACGTCTGGCATCGAGACCGTGCGCGCGCATTTCGAGGGGCATGCCTATGACCCTCATTGGCATGATGCGTACCTGGTGGGCGTGACCGAGCAGGGCGTGCAGCAATTTCATTGCCGTCGCCAGCAGCACAACAGCACGCCAGGCAAGGTGTTCCTGCTTGAACCCGGCGAGTTGCATGACGGCCACGCGCCCCACGACAAGGGTTTCACTTACCGCACGCTGTACCTGGAACCCCTTTGGCTGGAGCGCGAATTGCGCTCGTTGTTCGACGAAGCGCCAGATAACGCCCAACTGGGGTTTGCCGCCACCCTGACGGACGACGCACGCCTGGCGAGCGCCACGGCCCTGGCGTTCCAGAGCCTGCACGAGGAGGAAATCCGCATCGTGCGCCAGACGGCCCTCGATACGCTGTTGGCCAACCTGACCCAACACCTGCATTGGCGGGCGCGGATCAATCCGGACCCAAGACTGCCCTTGGTGGCGCAACAGGCCCGGGATTATCTGCACAGCCACCTGCATGAAGACATCGGGCTGGATGATCTGGCGCAGGTGACCGGCGTCGATCGTTTCCGCTTGACCCGTGCGTTCAAGGCCGCTTTTGGCCTGGCGCCCCATGCCTACCTGATCCAACTGCGCCTGGCCCGCGCCCGGCGTTTGCTGGCCCGTGGCGAAAGCGCCGTGGCCGTGGCGGCCGTGCTTGGTTTTGCCGACCAGAGCCACCTGGGGCGCTGGTTCCAGCGTGCCTATCGACTGAGCCCGGCGGACTATCGCAAGCGCTGCTCAATTGTTCCAGACTGAGCAGGACTTCTTGGGGATGATCAAGCGATCGATCCTTCACCGAGAAGTTGCTCCATGGACCAGTTATTGCCGTTTGCCTTGTTTGCATTTGTCGCCTCCATCACCCCAGGCCCCACCAACATCCTGGTGCTGAGCCATAGCTCGCGCTTCGGTCTGGCAACCACCTTGCCGATCATCCTCGGCGCCTGCGCCGCAGCGGCCTTGCTGGTACTCCTGGTCGGCACGGGGCTGGGCGACGTGCTGGCGCGCCACGCCTCGATCCAAACGGCGCTTTCATGGGCGGGCATCGCCTGGCTGAGCTGGATGGCGTGGCAGATTTTCCGCGCACCGGCCCAGGCCATCGACCCCGACCGGCCGGTTGAAGGCCCGCGGCTGGGCTTGGCGGGGGCGGCCGGATTGCAGTTGGTGAATCCGAAAACCTGGATGATGGCGCTGGCGGTGGTCAGCGTCTTCGCGGGGGCTGAGGCCGACCGTACCGTTCGCGTCCTCTGGCTGTCCCTGGCGTTCTTCGCCATTTCGATCCCGTGCATGACGGTCTGGGCATACCTGGGCCGTGGCGCAGCCCGATTCTGTCGTTCCGCCGTGGCGATGGGGCGTTTCAACCGGGCCATGGCGGTGCTGTTGCTGGTGTCGGCATGGTTGACGCTGGTGGTGTAGCGCCTCGATCGACGTGGGCGCAAATCTACCTGACGAAATTGTAATTTTTCTTTCGAAACCCCTCGTACGCCGAAACAGTCGACCGAGTACCGCCCCTGTCCAGGCGCGGTACAACGATCAATCGACCTTCGCTAGAGGAGATTCTCCATGAACACACCGTACGAGGCATGTATCGCCGAATGCGTTGCTTGCGCCATGGCTTGTGAGGCCTGCGCATCCGCCTGCCTGCGCGAACAGAACGTACAGATGATGGCCCGGTGCATCGAACTGGACCGCGACTGCGCCGACCTGTGCCGTCTCGCCGCCACGCTGATGAAGCGAGACAGCAGCGTCGCCGCAGCGTTGTGCAAAGTCTGCGCAAGTATTTGCCGCGCGTGCGCTGAGGAGTGCGCCAAACACGACGCGGAGCACTGCCAGGCATGCGCCAGGGCTTGCCAGGCTTGCGCAACCGAATGCGAGCGCATGGCGGCCTGATTTCCAAAGGCATCGACGTAACTGAACCGCCGCTGTCGCCAGCGAGCTCGTTCCCACCGTTTTTGCAATGGTCCATCGTGGGAGCGAGCTTGCTCGCGATGGTATGCAACCCCTTGCAACGGTTGCGGGGTTTCATAAAAGCACCGATTTGGGGAGCATCGGTCGCGCCAACGCTTGGCGCCTTGCCCTATTTCGAATGCTCAATCGCCCCCAAGGAAGGAGGTGCTACATGTCGTCCCTCGACACTCACGTCGATTTTATCCAGGCCCGGTTACCCGCCTGGCTCAAACACGCTTCGCGGCCGCGCCAGGAGCGTTTCAAGGCCATTGCCCAGCAGCTACAGCGCGACAGCGATGCGCTCAACGCACTGCTGACCGACCTGGCCGCTCCCGACACGTTTACCCTCGACCTGTTGCAGGCGCAGCCGGCCGTGCAGGCATGGCGCTTGGTCAATGGCGCCGGTAGCGCTAAGGATGCGATACGACGGGCGAGGGTCAGGCGCGAGCCCTTTGGGGCCTCGCTGTCGGTGATCGAAGCCGCAATGCGCAACTTTCCGCCCGCCGACGCAGCCACTGACAGCGAATTCGATAAAAAAGGCGAGCTGTTCATCAAGGGCCAGCCGGCAGAGTTTTATCGTTGGGGCGCGCCCTCGGCTATCGCGGCATTGCCCATGGCCCCAGCCGATTTCGCGCAGCTGTGTCGAAGCGTGGACGCGGGTGGGGCGTATCAGCGCTTGCTCGAACAGCGGCTGCCGCGAATCGGCAATGAAACGCCGACCGTCGCCAAGGCATATATGGCCTATGCGTGCAGCCAGCTCGTCTATGACGCCTACGAGGCGAAGCTGGATGGACGCCTGGACGAGACTGGCGAGCGCTTGCTGGCCCATGTCGGCGTGCAGCTCGAAGATCCACCGGTCGCGCCCCTGGTCTGTGAAGTCAAGGCACTGGAAGTGCTGTCCGTGCCGTTGTTCGGTGCTCGGGTGTATTGGGGGATGGCAGGGGACGCCAAGGGCGTGCGCCCGGTCGTCTTGCACATGCCCCACGACGTGATTGCACCCATCCAGCAATTCCCCAGTTTGCAGGCCATGGCTGCGCAACTGACCGAGCGGGTACGCAAGCGCAGCTACCGCACAAGCCTGATGCGTTACCTCCCGATGCGTCTGCAAGCCCGGTTGGGGGAGGCGCTGCATGACCAGGTGGAATGGGAGATACAGGACAACCCCAATCTTTTCCAAGAGATCCACGCGCGCATTGTCGGATGGCGCGATGGCGAGCCTGGCGAGGATGACAACCCCCGGCGCATCCGGGTTCCGGCGCCCCGCGTGCCCTGGAGCCTGGGCGATGTGCGTGAAAGTCACTGGGCCGACGGTTATCACGAGTGGCGCACCCACACCCTGGCGAACGCCTCGACACTGATGGTGCCTACCAAAGTCGTGGACTGGCAGGCGCTGCTGGCACGCCTGGAATATTGGGAAAGCCTAGCCGAGCGCTCGCTAATGCTTGCCGTCAGCTTCATCCCGTTCTGCGCGCCCATCGGCATGGCCGCCGCAGCGGTGGGCGGGGTGCGTTTGGTCTACGAGTTTTTCGAAGGCATCCAGGCGTTCAACGAAGGCCACGCGCAGGAAGGCATCAATCACATCTTCAACGTTTTGTTCGGCATCGCTCAGGGCGCGTATCTCGGCTTCGTCGGTGGCGCTGTCGAACCCATGCCGTTGAGTGACGGCACGACGCGTCTCTGGAATGGCGATGTCACATCGTTCCAGGCCCGAGGCCGGCCTCCCATGGAAGCCGAGCAGGACGTCTGGGGCGTCTGGCGAACGGCAGACCAGGCCTGGGTGCAGGTCGAGGGCCGCTATTTCGAGGTGCAAGGGCGCGCCGATGCCTTGGACTTGCGCCTGCCCGCCGGCCATCGGGGCGTGACGCCCCTGTTGGAATGGAGTCGTACACGCGGCTGGCGATGGGCCCATCGCAACCCGTTGCAGCGCAGCAGCCTGGAACTGCTACGGGACTTTGCCGGAACACCGGACGAACTCGACGACCGAACCCTTCTTGCCGTGCAACAGCAGGTGGGCATTGACGAGGCGCACCTGCGTTATTTGCAAGTGAGCGGGCAGCCGATTCCGGCCATCTTCGCCCAAGCGCTGGATGAAACACGCAACTGGCAAGCGCTGCAGCAGGTCATGGGCCGCCTGCGGCGCGATGAGCCGCCGGGCAGCGTGCCGATTCGAATCGCCCAGACCCTCGCCGAGTTGCCGGGGTGGCCCAGGGATCTGCTGCTGCGCTATCACGAGGGTGACCGGATTCATTCGGCGGGTGATACCACCGCCAGGCGCGTTCTCGATGTGCACGGAACAGACCTGCAACTGGACGCCTGGGCAGATCGCATCCTGACCGAGCTCAGCGCGGATGAGCAGCGCGCACTGCTGGGGCAAAGCCCCCTGGGTTTACGCCCGGTGGAGCTGAGTCGGTTGTTGGCCGGGCGCTGGTCCGGATATCTGGAGCGCAATGCCACGCAAGTGCTGGCAGGCATGGCGCGGCCCACCGTGCTTGAGCCGTTGGCGGCTCCCTTGGTCCGTGCTTTTCCCAGCCTGCCGGAGTCCATCGCCAACGAGCTGGCCAGCCAGACTCAAGGCCAGGACCGCCTGCGCCTGCAAGCCGGCCGGATAACCGCAACCCTGGCCAAGCAATGCGTCGAGGCCCTGGGTGAGCTGCGTCTGACCCGCGCCTTGCGGGCCCTGGAACGCGGCGAAAGCAGCCCCGACCGCGACCGCATCGTCATGGGTCTGCTTGGCGAAACCCGCTCTTTGCGCGGTCGATTGAACCTGCGCCTTGAATCGGCCGAGCTGTTGGAACCGCTCGAAGTGGGCGAAGCAGGGCCATTGAAAGTGATTCGTGAGGAAAACTCGACCTATCAAGCTTTTGACGAACAGGGTCACGAACTCGGGGCAGGCGGCTTGGAGTCGGCGTTGCTGAGCGCTTTACCGGACGAAGCTCGCAAGGCGCTGGACCTGGACATCTGGGAAGCGACCCGGCTGCGCCAGGTATTGCTCGAACAGGCCCTTGGCGATCGGCAAGGCCTGCGCCGGTTCTTGCAGCTCAAGGCCCTCGACAGCGCCGGGCCCGGACCGCAATGGCTGAACGAACGCCTGGGCTATCCGCTGAGCGGGCGCGGGCGGCTACCGTTGCAGCGCTGGCGCGGCAGCCTCCAGGCTCGTCTCGAACGGCTGTTTCCCTATTACGCCGGGGATGCCCTCACGCGGCTTCAGCACAGCCTGACTGAACAGGCCGGACGTGAGGGCATCAGCCTGGATGACTTGGTCAACCGCTTGACCAATGACTGGGCGACCCTGGATGAAGGGCTGCGCCAGTGGGAAGTCGAGGAGGACTTTCATCACCCTGTCGAGAGCCAATACGAACGTGAAGAGCTGCTCACGCTGCGCAGGGAAGTGGCGAAGGAAATCCGTCGGGCCTGGCGACGTGAGCCCGATCCAAGCCGGGAGGACAGCGAGCTGATATTGCGCCTGTCGGGATGGGACATTGGCCGGCTTCCGCCGCTGAGCGCGCGTTTCGAGCACATCGAAGAGCTGATGCTCGCCCATACGGGCCTCACTGAAGACCCTTCGGATTTCCTGCGGCTATTCCCCAACCTCGAAACGTTGCGCCTGCACGGTAATCGCCTCACCGCAGTGCCGGCGGCGGTCGGCGAGTTTCGCAGCCTGCTGGAACTGTCACTGGGCAAGAATCCGCTCGACCTGAAGGCGGATGCATTCGCCCCGCTGTTGGGCGCCGACCGTGCTCCTCGGCTACAGGAACTGAACCTGTCCGAGGTCAGCGGCGGGGCAGCGTCCAGCGCCGAAAGGGCCGTGGCCATCGGCCGCCTGGCTCAGTTGCCCGCGCTGCGCGAGTTGGTCTGGTCCGACAATGTGCATTTCACTGGCGAGGAGTTGCAGGCCATCACCGCGTTGCCAGGGCTGCGCACACTGGACCTGACGCGCTGTGGCCTGCGCCTGGACGAGGAGGGCAGCGCCTTCTTGCGAACGGCCACGACTGTCAGGGACTTGCGCCTGAGCGGCAACAACTGCCGCGATTTGCCTGACCTGCCCGAACTGGTATCCCTTGAGGCGCTGGAGCTGGCCAACGCAGCGCTGGAGCGCGTGCCGGCGCTGGCATTGCGGTTGCTGTCCAAGTCTTCATCCGAGCCGATCTTCATCGACCTCAAGGGCAACCGCATCACTGACATCCAAAGTGACCTGATTCCGGCGCTGGGCAACATGCCGACGGGTAATACCCTCGGCTTGTGGCTTGAAGACAATCCGCTACCCAGCGCCCAGATCGGGACCCTGCGCGCCGTGGATACCCAGGCCTTTCGCTACACCGCCGACGACTGGCTGGAAAACTTCCCTGAACTCCAGCGAGCACTGGAGGTGGCGCGCGACGATGCCGGGGGGCGGCGTTTCATCGATTGGTACTCCGGCCTCATCCGTGACGCCGACGCCGAAGTGCCGGGCGGGCTGGCCTTCGGAGATCGTCAACGGGCGACGAGTATCCTGCAGTACTACACTGGATTCCCCGATCTCTACGCCGACCTCTCGACCCGGATCGCGGATTTCGACCAGCAACTGGCTCAACTGCGCACCCGCTTGCAAGCGCGCGTCCTGGACCGGTTGGTGCCAGACGTCGCCGAACTGGAAGTGCATTTCCAGATGTTCCAAGTGGTCCAGCGGGCGCGCCTCGACTCCCAGGCCGTGCCGTTCTCAAGTTTCCTCGTCAGTCATCATGACTATTGGAGCCGGGTGCTCAGCAGCCGCTATCCGGAGATTGCGCAGCGCCGGGCGGCGATGACCCGCGAGGGGTTCATCAACTGGCTCAGCGATGCCCAGGACACCTTCAACGGTAACGACCAGACGCCTCGCGTCGGTGAACTGACCTGGCGACCCTACCTGGGCTTGATGTCCCGGGACTGGTCCGAAGGCCTGGCCGTCTGGGACACGGTAGAAGAGAGCCTGGTGGATGCCTTCAGCGAACCGGTGGACCCTTCCCATTGGCCCCAGGTGCTGCTGGACAACCTGGCGCAACCGGACGTGGACCTGCCCAGCGCGCTGGAGTCCATCACGCTACCTACTGGCATCGTCTGGCAACGGGTGAGGCTCGAAGCCGTGGCGGATGTGGAGTGGACCGCAGGCGCGCCGGTGATGCTGAGCGAGGATCAGCTACGACGCACCATGGCCATCTATCGCTCGGTCAAGAGCCGTGAAGTCGAAGCCATGGTGAGGCGTATTACCACCGGCCTGGTCAGCCCCTGGTGGTCGCGGCGATTGAATTAGTCACTGCGGTTCAAAGCGCCTGGCTGACCGGCGTGGTCCTGAACACCAAGGCTTTGAGGCCGCATTCCGGATCGGCGTCGGGAAACTCCGGCGGGTTTTCCAGGCGCTGTTCGAATATCAGCCCCGGGGCTTCGCGTGTGACGCCGTCAATCAGGAAGTCGGTGCCGGTGGCCGGATCGTTGCTGCATGCCAGCACCGTGCCTCGGGCGGTGAGCAGTTCCGGCAAGCGCCGCAGGACGCGCTGATAATCCTTGGTCAGCAGGAAACTGCCTTTCTGGAAAGTTGGCGGGTCGATGATCACCAGGTCGTACGGCCCGCTGTTGATCACCTTGCCCCAGGACTTGAACAGATCGTGGCCGAGAAACGTCACCTGGCCCAGGTCATGACCGTTAAGGCGATGGTTGTCGCGGCCACGGCTCAGGGCGGCGCGGGACATGTCCAGATTGACCACGTGCCGAGCCCCGCCAGCGATGGCCGCCACCGAAAAACCGCAGGTGTAGGCGAACAGATTGAGCACCCGTTTGCCATCGGCATTGGCACGGACCCAGTCGCGGCCGTAGCGCATATCCAGGAACAGGCCATTGTTCTGTTTCTTGCCCAGGTCGATCCGGTAGCGCAGGCCGCCTTCGGTCAGGGTCCATTCCTCTATCGGCTCGCCCACCAGCCACTGGGTGAGGCTTTGCGGCAGGTAGCGGTGCTGCACGGCCAGCGTATGGGCGGTGCTGTGTTGCCAGGCGGGCGAGGTGGCCAGGGCCAGCAACATCGACAGCAGGTCGTCCAGCTGCGTCGGCTCCGGTTCCTTGAACAGCGAGACCAGCACCACGCCTTCGAGCCAGTCGACGGTAATCTGTTCCAGGCCCGCCCAGCATCGACCGCGGCCATGGAACAGGCGACGGGTTTGCTCGGGCACCGAAACCAGCGCCGTCAGTAAATGAGTCTGCAGGATTTGAAGGGCTTCAAGGTTCATCGTACAAGGCCGGCAATTCGAAGGGCCGGCATCTTAACCGCTAGCCACCGCTGGTAGCGAGAATACTGGCCACCTGTTGCGGCCGGCAGTTGAGGTAGGCCGAACGCTTGAGCCAGCCCGGGTCCGGGTACCAGGAAAACATGAATTGCCCGCCCTTGAGCTTATCGATCACTTGGCGCGCCACTTGCGGCCGCACGGCAGGGCAACCCTGGCTGCGCCCGATGCGACCTTGGCGGGCGCTCCACAACGGATTCACATAATCGGCGGCGTGGATCACGAGGGCGCGGTCGCGTGCCTGATCGTTGAAACCCGGTTCCAGGCCGTCCATGCGCAGCGAATAACCGTGGGTGCCCTGATAGCTTTCCTGGGTGCGGAACAGCCCCAGGCTGGATTGGTAACTGCCCAGGCGATTGGAGAATTGGGTCGCGAAGTTCTCCCCGGATTTCTGCCCATGGGCCACCAGGTCGCGCAATACCAGCTTCTTCTGGTTCAGGTCGAAGATCCACAGGCGACGGGCGGTGGAGGGCTGCGAGTAATCGATCACTGCAAGGTGGCGAGCCTGTCGCGCACCATTGGCAACAGCGCACTGCATGGCGCTCAAGGCGCTTTTAAGGGCCAGGGGATTGAGTTCCGGCGCGGCGTGGGCGAGGCTGTTGTAGAGGCCCTGGGTATTTTTGCTTTCGGCAAACGCCGGGTTGCAGAGCACGCCCAGGCTTGTCACGGCCAGGCAGAACCGACGCAGGAAAGTCAGCACAGAAGAAAAATCCCCAAGCAAGTATTTATCTGCGGCATCCCGTCCGGTTTGAAATGTTGGCATGATGGCGGGCAGTACCTGTCGCAAAGTCAACCGTCAACGAGACGGCCATGGATTGGAGTAAAGCAGTTGTTCAAAGCGTCCGTATGTTACTTGAGCCTTTTATTGCTCGCTGCGCCATTGGTCGCGACGGGCGAAGACGCTCCGCTTGCTGAAGCGACACCCGTCCAGGGCGCGCTCGCTCAATTGTCGGTGGCGTGTCCGACGTTGGCGGCCGGCGTCGATTTTCCGACAATGATCAGCTTGCAGGCGTTTTACCAGCAAAACGCAGGCCAGCCGGCCTGGGCGGGCGCCGAACGGTTAACGCTGCTGCGCGACCAGTTGCAGCAACTGGCCGATGACGGGTTGGATCCAGCGCGCTACAGCCTGCCCGACGACGGCACTGTCGAGGGTGCGCCGTGCACCGACATCGCCATTACCCAACGCTACCTCCAGGCGCTGTATGAATTGCGCTTCGGTTACCTGTCGCAAGAGCGGCTGGAGCCTGTGTGGCGGGCCCATCCGAAACTGCAAGACCGACAGGCCGAGGTAGTGGCCATCGCTGGGCCAGGGTTGCAAGACCTCGCCAAGGCTTTCGAGCAAGCCCGGCCGAGCCTGGAGTTCTACCGCAACTTGCGCCTGGCCTATGCGCAGCGGCGCCAGCAACCGTTGTCCGATTGGCAGCCGGTTCCCGCAGGGGCGCTGTTGCAGCCGGACAAACAGGACGCTCGCGTGCCCGCGCTGGCGCAGCGATTGTTCAACGAAGGTTATCTGGGCGCGCCGCCCCGGGTCGTCGATGATCGATACAACCCTGACCTGGTCGAGGCGATGAAGCGCTTCCAGCTCCAGCATTCATTGCAGGCTGACGGCGTGGTAGGCCCCTGGACCGTCACCGAGCTGAACATCAGCGCGGCCATGCGGCGCGAGCAACTGCGCGTCAACCTGGAACGAATGCGTTGGCTGGCCCAGGACCTTGAACCCGACAGCGTGCTGGTCAACGTCGCGGCCGCCCAGCTGACGGTCTACCGAGGTGGCGCACCGGCATGGCAAACCCGTACCCAGGTGGGACGTGCCGAGCGGCAGACGCCGCTGATCAAGTCCAACATCACGCGCCTGACGCTCAATCCGACGTGGACCATCCCACCGACCATCATGCGCGAAGACAAGCTGCCGGAGATCCGCCGCGACCCCGAGTTCCTCGCTCGGCATAACCTCAGGATCCTCGACCGCGACGGCCTGCCGTTGGCCGCGGAGGCGATCGACTGGGAGCACCCCGGCGACTTGATGCTGCGCCAGGACCCCGGCCCGAAGAACCCACTGGGCAAAATGGCGATCCGTTTCCCCAATCCGTTTTCTGTATACCTGCACGACACCCCCAGCCAATCATTGTTCGCCAAGGGACCACGAGCGTTCAGCTCAGGGTGCGTGCGAATCGAGCAGGCGATGCAACTGCGTGACTGGCTGGTGAACCCAGCCGAGCGCGTCAGGACCGACACCTTGCTGGCCAGCGAACTGACCCATGAGTTCCGGTTGGCCAAGCCCGTGCCGATCCTGCTGGGTTATTGGACGGTTCAAGCCGATCACCAGGGGCAACTGCTTTATGTCCCGGACATCTACGGACGCGATCATGCTTTGTCGGTCGCCCGACCCCGTGCGCTCTGAACCCTGGGCAGCAATTGGCGGCCAAGATCATAGGCCGTGGCCAGGTGCTGGGCAGGGTCAAGGGTTTCCGAATCGAGCAGGCGCAGGGAGGTCATTACGCGGGCGCCACAATAATCGAAAATGCCGTGGTCGATCTGGGTCGTCATCGCCGCGCCGTAACCATGGCGCAGGAAAGTCCCTTGATCGGCACCGCCCACGGCCACCAAGTGCACCTTCATATGCCCGAGTTTCTTGACGAACGGAGCATCGAGGCTGAACTCGAACGCCCAGCCGTTGGAAAACACCCGGTCGATCCAACCCTTGAGCAACGCCGGCATCGACCACCAATAGATGGGATACACCACGACCAGTGTATCGGCCCGCTCGATTCTGGCCTGCTCAGCCAACACGTCCACTGGCGGCGCGGCCTCGCCATGGTGGACCGCATGGTCGGCAAATGTGTAGCGCGGGTCGAAGCCCTCGGCGGCCAGGTCGGCCATTTCGAAGGTGTCGCTGGGGTTCGCTTGGACCAAGCCCTCGGCGATTTTCCGAGCGATGCCATGGGTCAGGGATTGTGGGTCATGATGGGCAACGACAAAGAGTGCGTGCATAGCGGAACTCCTTCTGACAAAAAACGGTAAAAAGCGACTAAGCTACGTTTGGTAAGCTACCCTTAGTAAACTAAGCCATTAAGTTACGGTTGGTAAAGTAAGCATGTCAAGCAGCGAAGCCAATGCAGCACCTTCAGCCGCGCCACGCCGACGTCTGTCCCGCGAGGATCGGCAGCGTCAGTTGCTGGACGTCGCCTGGCAATTAATACGGGAGGAGGGCACCGAGGGCCTGACCCTGGCCCGGCTCGCCGAGCACGCGGGCGTCACCAAACCCATTGTTTATGACCACTTCACCACGCGGCCCGGGCTCCTGGCGGCGTTGTACAAGGATTTCGATGCCCGCCAGACGGCATTGATGGACGCAACGCTTGAGGCAAGCGAAGCGACCCTCGACAGTCGAGCCCGGGTCATTGCCTCGGCTTATGTGGACTGTGTGTTGCTGCAAGGGCGAGAGATCTCCGGTGTGGTCGCGGCGCTGAACAGCTCACCGGAGCTGGAAACCATCAAGCGGGAATATGAAGCGATTTTTCTCGACAAATGCCGGGCCGTCCTCCAGCCCTACGCCGGCGCCAAAGTCCTGAGCCAGGCAGGGTTGCGGGCAATGCTCGGGGCCGCGGAAGCCTTGTCCAACGCAGCGGCGACTGGCGAGATCAACGCCGACGAGGCCAAGCGGGAGCTTTTCATCACCATCGTTGCGATGGTCGAAAGAAATGCCCGCGACAGCATTCCAGGTACTGCTGCCGGCTAACCCGTGGCGAGGGAGCTTGCTCCCTCGCCACGGGGCATGCCGCTTGGTTGATTCCTGCGGATGACGCGACACACAGAAAAAAAACGAACCCCCGAGGCTTTTTCCGGTTCTTAAGCTATGTCCCGTCATGAAGGGGCAGCAGGCGGGGCTACGGTCTTGCCCACCATATACCGCGATCAGAGGAGGCGACATGCCCAACTCCTTGTCCTCGCCCTGGTGGAAAAATGCCGTGATCTACCAGGTCTACCCACGTTCGTTTGCCGATGCCAATGGCGACGGTGTCGGCGATCTGCCCGGCTTGACCGCGCATCTGGATCACCTTCAACGCCTGGGCATCGACGCCCTGTGGCTGTCGCCGGTGTACCGCTCGCCCATGTGCGACGCTGGCTATGACATCTGCGACTACACCGATGTCGACCCATTGTTCGGCACCCTGGCCGACCTGGACAACCTTATCGAACAAGCCCACCAGCGCGGTCTCAAGGTGCTGCTGGATTTCGTCCCCAATCACACTTCGGACCAGCATCCGTGGTTCATCGAGTCGCGCTCCAGCCGCGACAACCCCAAGCGTGACTGGTACATCTGGCGCGACCAGCCGAACAACTGGCGAGCCTCGATCAACGGCGGCAGCACCTGGACCTGGGACGACACCAGCCAGCAGTATTATTTGCATTTTTTCCTCCCGCAGCAGCCTGACCTGAACTGGCGCAACCCCGAAGTCGTCGCCGCCATGCAACAGGTGCTGCACTTTTGGCTGGAACGCGGGGTGGACGGATTCCGCATTGACGTGGTGCATTGTGTGGGCAAAGACCCAAATTTCGCCGACGACCCGCGCTGCATGGCCGGCGAACCCATGGTCAAGATCAACGATCAGCCTTATAGCCACGAGGTGCTGCGCGGCCTGCGCCGATTGGTGGACAGTTATCCAGGCGACCGGGTGCTGATCGGCGAGGTGAACATCCGCTCGACAGCGCAGGTCGCCGCCTACTACGGGGCCAGCGACGAGCTGCACATGTCGTTCAATTTCCCGCCCTTGGATGCGCCATGGGACCCGGTGATTTTCCGCTTGTGCGTGCGTGAGGTGGAGAATGACCTGGGGCCGTTGCAGGCCTGGCCGACCTGGGTGCTGTCCAATCATGACAACAGCCGCCATCGCAGCCGCTATGGTGGCTCGCTGCGTCGAGCCCGGGCCGCAGCAGTGATGCTGCTGACGCTACGCGGCACGCCGTTCATTTATCAGGGCGAGGAGCTGGGCCTGGAAGATACCCAGGTCAGCGCCCAGACCCGCGTCGATCCCGGCGGCAGGGACGGCAGCCGCGCACCGTTGCCGTGGTTAGCCCAGGCACCCCATGGCTGGGGCGGGCAGGCACCGTGGCTGCCATTTCCCCCTGACGCGGGGGCTTTGTCGGTGGAAGCCCAAGAGCAGTCCGCCGATTCCACGTTGGCGCTGTACCGCCAGTTGCTCGCATGCCGCCGCGACAGCCCGGCGCTGCGCCTGGGAGCTTGGGAGGAGCTGGCGTCGCACCCGCAAGTCCTCGCGTATCGCCGTCACTGTGAAGGTGACGAGAGATTGGTCTGCATTAACTTCGCCGACAGCGAACACACCTTTCCCCTGGCCGAGCCTTGGCGGGTTGAACTTGCCAGCGATGGGCAAGGCGAAGGCCAGCCGTTCAGTGGCCGGCTGGCTGCTGAACAGGCGCTGGTGTTGTGCCGGTAAGGAGAGATCGATGAAAGCCAATTGGCATCGAAATACCCTGATCTATCAAATCGACCCGTCATTGTTCCATGACAGCAACGGCGATGGCCGGGGCGATCTCAAGGGCATCATCCAGCGCCTCGATTACTTGCAATCGCTGGGGGTGGGTGCGCTCTGGTTGATGCCGTTGTACCGTTCGCCCTTCAAGGATGCGGGGTATGACGTCAGCGATTTCCTCGCGTTGGACCCACGCTTTGGTAGCGAAGAAGACCTGAGGCAATTGATCGTCCAGGCCCGGGAGCGCGGCATACGGGTGATCATGGAACTGGTGGTGCAGCACACTTCTGACCAGCACCCGTGGTTCCAGCGCGCACGACGCGACAGAAACAGCCCCTACCGCGATTACTACCTGTGGTCCGACACCCCCGTAGACGACGGCAACCAGCCGATTTTCCCGTCAGTGGAAGAGAGCATCTGGCAATGGGACGAGGAGGCCGGCCAGTACTATCGGCATTTGTTCTATCGTCATGAGCCCGACCTGAACCTGGCGAACCCGCGCGTGGTGGAGGCCATTGAGCGGGTCATGGTGCACTGGCTGGAATTGGGCATCGCCGGTTTTCGCCTTGACGCCGCTTCCCATCTGGTCGAGCAGGCCGGCGGTGGCGATGAAGAGCAGGGTGTCTGGGTGCTGGACAGGTTCTTCAAATGCCTGACCCGCGTCAACCCGGAGGGCGTGTTGATGGGCGAAGTGGACGTTGGACCGGAGCGCTACCGGCATTATTTTGGCGACGGCGAGCGCCTGGGGCTGGTGCTGGATTTCTGGGTCAATAACCATTTGTTCCTGGCGCTGGCCCGTGGCGAGGCCGAGCCATTGCAACGCGCCATCAAGCGCCGGCCGGCCCCGCCAGACGGCGCCAACTACGCGGTGTGGCTGCGCAACCATGACGAGCTGGACCTGGAACGCTTGACCGAGCAGGAACGGGAGGAGGTCATGCAGGCCTTCGCCCCGGACGAAAACATGCGCCTGTATGGCCGTGGTATTCGTCGACGGCTGGCGCCGATGCTTGAGGGCGATGTGCGTCGTCAGGCGCTGGCCGAGGCACTGCTGCTTTCGCTGCCAGGCACGCCCATCGTGCGCTATGGCGAGGAAATCGGCATGGGCGACGACCTGGCCCTGCCCGAACGCCTGTCAGTACGCACGCCGATGCAATGGTCCGCCGAGGCCAATGCCGGATTCTCCTCGGCCCAACGCCTGGCAGCACCGCTAATCGATAAAGGGCCGTTCGCCTACACCCACCTGAACGTCGCCGTTCAAGAGGATGATCCCGACTCGCTGCTGGCTCGCACACGGCATTTGCTGAGGGCGCGTGGCTGGCTTCCTGAAATCGGCGACGGGCGCGCCGAATTGCTGGTGGCGGATCATCCGGCGGTGTTTGCGATTGCCCATATAGGCGAGGCCACATCGCTGATGTTCGCCAATCTCAGTGGCGAAGCCGTTACGGTGCAGCTTGAAGCGCCGGACCTTGCAGGGTTCGAAGAGATTGTCTCGGACGGCCACTATGAAGCCGCGCAAGACTCGCGCCTGGCCTTGCACGGCTACGGCTATCGTTGGTTCAGGCGCAAGACTTCAGAACAATAGCAGCACCACCGCCACCAGCCCGCCGGTTGCCAGCAGCAGCGCCGACACTTGGGTGGAGCTGAGCGCCAGCGCGGCATTGCGCGAGCGTCCGCTGAAGCGTCCGCGAGTGCGATGCACCGGCACTTCGGGAGAAAACAGGTTGTCTGGCCGTTGTCCGTCGTCTGGCTCATCGGTCATCTGGCCAGAACAGGCACCGCGAGCCAGCATTCGGTCGAGCAGCCCGGGCATCAGGCATGTGCCGACAATCGCCTTGAGCGATGCGGCACCCAGCCACAATTCCCTGGGTGTGCGCCGCACCACACTGAAAATGGCCCGCGCGGCCACGTCCGGGTCGTGAATGGGCGGCACCGGTTGAGGGCGTTTGCCGAGTTTGTTGCGGGCCCAGTCGAACTGCGGTGTGTTGATCGCTGGCAACTGCACCATGCACACCCGGATGTCGCTGTGCTGATGCAGCAGTTCGCAGCGCAGCGAGTCGGTAAAACCGCGTACCGCGAACTTGGCCCCGCAATACGCCGCTTGCAAGGGAATGGCCCGATAGGCGAGGGCGGAACCGACCTGGATAATCACGCCACGATTGCGCGGCATCATCAACTCCAGCGCCGCCAGCGTGCCGTGGACGGTGCCCAGGTAAGTCACCGACGTGACCCTGTGGATTTCCTCGGCGGCCAGTCGATGGACCGGTGAAAACACCGTGACCATGGCGCAGTTGATCCATACCGTCACCGGCCCCAGCGTCTCTTCGATTTTTTGCGCCGCTTCCAATACCGCCTCGGCATCGGCCACGTCCACGCTGGCGGCCAGTGTTGCAACGCCGTGCACGCTCAGTTCTTCTTCTGTAGCAGCCAACGCCTGCTCATCCCGGGCCAGCAGGCCGACCCGGTAACCGGCGGCGGCAAACCGGTGTGCGGTCGCACGACCGACGCCGGCGGTCGCACCACAAATGACGACAACAGGTTGGGTTCGCATATCCATCGTGTTGGTTCCACTCATAGCTGCTGCCGATCCCTCCAGAGTGCTTATTCACCGAATGTCGGCGGGTAACGGTTGCTTATAAAGTGTGAAATTCGGCGTGGATGATGGTTCACAATTTTGCTGGCGCGGTGGTTGCGCCGTTGCACTTTTATGAAGCTTGTAGCGTTGGGTCGCACCACTGGAAGGCAAGAGTCGGCGCGCTTGGAGTTGCTGCAAGCGGGCGAGTCTTGTCGCTGGTTGGACGGGCGCTTTCGCGGGCAAGCCCGCTCCCACAGGGGATTATGGGTGTTGCGAGGGTGCGGGGTAGGACGAGGTGTGAGCGTTGGCACGCTCGCTGCAAGAGGGTGTTCAGGCCCACCGTGAATACAATCGAGTGGGCACCCCCGTCGGTCAACGAAGATCGAGCGCCAGCAGGCCGGGACAACGGTAGATCGCAGCGCAGTCGCTGGGTCGATACCGCACAGAACAGGCAAAGACGCCTGGAACCGCAAGGTTTCAGGCGTCTTTTTTTTTGCTTTCAAAAATCGTGATGGGCTTTTGTCGGGTGCTTTTTATGAATTCCAACGTTGCTTCTCTGAACAAGCTGCAAACGCTGATCGTGATCGGCAATGGCATGGTCGGCCATCACTGCGTCGAGCAATTGATCGAGCGCGGTGCCCTCAATCATTACCACCTGCATGTGTTCAGCGAAGAGCCGATGCGTGCCTATGACCGCGTGCATCTGTCCGAGTATTTCTCGGGGCGCGATGCCGAATCCCTGGCCCTCGGTGAAGCTTCGCTGTACCAGACGCCCGGTGTCGCGCTGCACCTGGGCGTGCCGGTGTTGGAAATCGATCGCCAGGCCCGTCAGGTCGTCACCGCCGGCGAGCGCATCAGCTACGACAAGCTGGTGCTCGCCACCGGTTCCTACCCGTTCGTGCCACCCATCGAAGGTGCCGAAGGGGATTGCTGCCTGGTCTATCGCACCCTGGAAGACCTGGACGCGATCCGTGCCGCCGCCACCAACGCCCGCCGTGGCGTGGTGGTCGGTGGTGGCCTGCTGGGCCTCGAAGCGGCCAACGCCCTCAAGTCCCTGGGCCTGGAAGCCCATGTGGTTGAGTTCGCCCCACGGCTGATGCCCGTGCAACTGGACGAGCAGGGCGGCCTGGCGCTCAAGGCGCGCATCGAGAAGCTCGGTGTCGGCGTGCACTTGTCCAAGGGCACCCGGTCCATCTGCGCCGGTGAGCAGTACCGCTATCGGATGAATTTCGGCGAAGAGGATTTCCTCGAAACCGACCTCATCGTGTTCTCCGCCGGTATCCGCGCCCAGGACGCCCTGGCTCGCCAGAGTGACCTGCAGATTGGTCCGCGCGGCGGCGTCGTGATCGATGATCATTGCCAGAGCAGCGACCCGGACATCTACGCCATCGGTGAATGCGCGGCCTGGAACGGCAGCATCTTCGGCCTGGTCGCTCCCGGCTACCAGATGGCCCGCAACGTTGCGGCGCGCCTGTGCGGCGAACCCGGCGAAGCCTTCACCGGCGCGGACATGTCCACCAAGCTCAAATTGCTCGGCGTCGACGTGGGTTCCATCGGCGATGCCCATGGCAACACACCAGGGTCGCGCAGTTTCCAGTTCATCGATGGCACCAGCGCCAGCTACCGGCGACTGGTGGTGGACGCCGATGGCAAGCGCGTAATCGGCGCGGTGCTGGTGGGCGACAACAGCTACTACGACACGTTGCTGCAATACATGCAGAACGGCATCGCCTTGCCCAAGGACGCGGCCAGCCTGATCCTGCCATCGTCCGAAGGCGCCCCGACACTCGGCCCGGCGGCGCTGCCCGAAGCAGCCACCATTTGTTCATGCCACAACGTCACCAAGGGCTCGATCTGCTCGGCCATCGACGGCGGTTGCACCGAGCTGGGCCAACTCAAGTGCGACACCAAGGCCGGCACCGGTTGCGGTGGTTGCGCCGCGCTGGTCAAGCAGGTATTCGAGCATGAACTGATCGCCCGCGGCGTCAGCGTCGACAAGAGCCTGTGCGAACACTTCGCCTACACCCGCCAGGAGCTGTACGCCCTGGTGCGGGTGGAAGGCATCATCAGTTTTGACGAACTGCTGGCCAAGCACGGCCGCGGCCACACCGGTTGCGACCTGTGCAAACCGGCGGTGGGCTCGATCCTGGCGTCGTGCTGGAACCAGCCGATCATGGACCCATCCCTGGTGCCGTTGCAGGACACCAACGACACGTTCATGGCGAACATGCAGAAAAACGGCACCTATTCGGTGGTGCCGCGCATCGCCGGCGGGGAAATCACCGCCGACAAACTCATCGCCATCGGCGTGGTTGCGAAGAAATACGACCTCTACACCAAGATCACCGGCGGTCAGCGCATCGACCTGTTCGGTGCCCAGTTGCACCAGTTGCCCGACATCTGGGCCGAGCTGATCGAAGCCGGTTTCGAAACGGGCCATGCCTACGGCAAATCCACCCGCA
The DNA here is from genome assembly GCF_000281895.1 of Pseudomonas fluorescens Q2-87. Classification (NCBI taxonomy): domain Bacteria; kingdom Pseudomonadati; phylum Pseudomonadota; class Gammaproteobacteria; order Pseudomonadales; family Pseudomonadaceae; genus Pseudomonas; species Pseudomonas fluorescens. The sequence continues at coordinate 3,022,354 of NZ_CM001558.1, forward strand.
CGGTGAAATCCTGCGTGGGCAGCACCTGGTGCCGCTACGGCGTGCAGGACAGCGTGCAAATGGCCCTCACTCTCGAAGACCGCTACAAAGGCCTGCGCTCGCCGCACAAGCTCAAGTTTGCGGTGTCCGGTTGCACCCGCGAGTGCGCCGAGGCCCAGAGCAAGGACGTCGGCGTGATCGCCACCGAGAAGGGCTGGAACCTGTACGTTGCCGGCAACGGTGGCATGCGCCCACGTCACGCCGAGTTGTTCGCCACTGACTTGGATGACGCGACGCTGATCCGCTACATCGACCGCTTCCTGATGTTCTACATCCGCACCGCTGACAAGCTGCAGCGCACCTCGGTCTGGCGCGAGAGCCTGGAGGGCGGCCTGGATTACCTCAAGGACGTGATCATCCACGATAGCCTCGGCCTGGGCGCCGAGCTCGAAGCCCAAATGCAACTGGTGGTCGACCGCTACGAATGCGAATGGGCGAACGCCCTCAAGGACCCGGAAAAACTCAAGCGCTTCCGTACGTTCGTCAACGACAAGCGCAGCGATCCGGACGTCCATTTCGTCCGCGAACGTGGCCAGCGCCGGCCGGTTCACGCCGGCGAACTTCACCTGATTCCCGTCACCGAGGAGGTGCTCTGATGAGCCAGTCAAACGTCGTTCGTATCCCCACCCGTTCTGAGGACCCGCAACCGGTCCAATGGCGAGCCCTGTGCAGCCGCGAGGACCTGGTGCCGAACTCCGGCGTGGTGGCCTGGCACGAGGGCGCCCAGGTGGCGTTGCTGTACCTGCCCGAGCATCAGGACAAGCCGATCTACGCCATCGACAACCGCGACCCGAAGTCAGGGGCGAATGTGATCGGTCGCGGATTGCTGGGCAGCATCAAGGGCGACCTGGTGATTGCCTCGCCCATGTACAAACAGCATTTTCGCCTGGAAGACGGCCATTGCCTGGAATACCCGGAGCAGCGCCTGCGGGTATGGCCGGTGCGCTTGAATGGCGACGTGGTCGAGATCGGCGAAGACTGACCTGTTTTATGTGGCGAGGGCGCTTGCTCCCGCTCGGGTGCGCAGCGCCCGCAAGATCCTGGGGCCGCTGCGCAGCCCAGCGGGAGCAAGGTCCCTCGCCACATAGGGTTCTCAAGCGAAAGTATCAGCAGGCTGTTAGGGGATATGCCATGAAAACCGCCGCTCAACTGGTGAAACTCAAAAGTGTGCAGAACCAGCAGGTCCACAGCATCGCACCCGAGCAGACGGTGCTCGAAGCGTTGCAAATCATGGCCGAGAAGAATGTTGGCGCACTGCCGGTGATCGAGAATGGTCAGGTCGTGGGCGTGTTCAGCGAGCGGGACTACGCACGCAAAATGGTGCTGCAAGGTCGCTCATCCGTGGGGACGCCGGTGCGCACCATCATGAGTGCGCCGGTGATCACCGCCGACAGCCAGCAGAGCATCGATCGCTGCATGGAAGTCATGACCGACAGCCACCTGCGGCACTTGCCGGTGCTGGATAACGGACAGTTGATTGGCCTTTTGTCCATTGGTGATCTGGTCAAGGAAGCGATTGTCGAACAGGCGGACTTGATCCGGCAGTTGGAGCATTACATCCGCGGGCATTGAGTCCGCCTCTTCAAATCAGAGCGGCTCTTGTGGCTAGGGAGCTTGCATGCCAGCCATTGACACAACCTGTCTGTTGCGATTGATGTGCGGCGCCGGGAAGGATCAGGCGTCGCGAAACAGGTCGTGGGCGTCCAACAACCGCCAGGCGATTTCAGGGCGTTTCTCCAGGCCACGCCGAATGGCGGCCGGAATCGACTGGCGTATCTTGCGGCACAGGCCGGGTTGCTGCTGGAACTCGATGGCGATGCCACGCATGGTCCGGACTTCGTTGTAACCGGGCTCGATGCGCAGCCGCACGCCCAGGTTCTCGTATAGCCGCTGTTGCAGACGCTCGAGCTCGTCAAGGCTCTGGATGTTTTCCAGCCGTTCGAGCAGGCGTTTTTCTTCCTGGCGGTTCAGGCAAAGGATGCGCAAGTCGCTGCCTGGCGTTTGCAGTAACTCGTCACGCCCGCAATCGCAGACGCCGGGCGGGCAGGGGGGACGGATCGGGATCGACGCGGTCATGGGCTCCACAGGTCTGCAACAAGACACACCGCCTTTTGCGCAAGGGCGACCCAGGCAATGTGATGCCTGCCGGCGCGATGGTCAACCCTCTCCCCGGGCTGCTCTGCCACTGGGTATCGACCGTTCGTCCGTCTACCGGTCAATCCAAGCAAATTTTTCATGCCCAAGCGGCCTCACCTAGGAGAGGCGTGTCGTGGCTCGCTCCGTCACCGACACGACGGCAAACCGCCAAATGATAAGGAGAGCGAAAAAGATGCAACCCCAACCGTCTACCTTGCCGTTGCTTGAAGAGCTGCTAATGGCCCGAGGCCCGGGCGATCAGGAAAACGAGGTCCGTGGAGTTTGCCTGCGAGAACTCAAGCCCCACTGCGATGAAGCCTGGGTCGACCCGGCCGGCAATGTGATCGGCCTGATCAAGGGAACCGCCAAGGCCAGTGGAAACCCTGAACCCGTGAGGATCATGGCGCACCTGGACGAGATCGCCATGCTGGTCAAACAGATCGACCCGGATGGTACGCTGCGAGTGGTGGCCCTGGGCGGGGCGAATCCGATCAACTTCGGCGTCTGCCCGGTGGATATTCTCGGCGATCAGGATTTCATTCCCGGCGTGTTGTCGTTCGGCTCGATGCACAGCACCGGCGAAACCCACCAGGGTTCGGATGTGCTGTCGGGAAATGTCACTTGGCAGGACGTGCATATCATCACCCGCTGTTCCCCGGAAGAATTGCAAGCCCATGGGGTAAGACCCGGTACGCGGGTGGTGTTGAGCCAACATTGGCGCCGACCGTTTCGGGTTCGTGATGCAATCGCCGCGCATTTCCTCGACGACCGCGCGCCCATGGTCGCGTCCTTGCAGGCGGCACGATCGTTGGCCGAGCGCCGCGCCGAACTGGCGGGTGACGTCTATTTCGTGTTCACCACCCAGGAAGAGGAATCCAATGCTGGAGCGCGCTACGCCGCCAGCCACTTGCCCGGCGATATCACGGTGGCGGTTGAGGTAGGTCCGGTGATGGCGGAATACGGTACAACCCTGAGCGTCGACCCCATCATCAATTCCGGAGACAAGAACGGCTGTTACCACCGTTACGTTGTCGATCAGCTGTACAAGGCGGGCAAGCGTTGTGGGTTGTCGCCGCAATTCGCACTGCTGGTGGATTTTGCCAGCGATGCCAGCGCGATCATGAGCAGTGGTATTTCCGCGCAAGGCGGTTGCATCGCGATTCCGACGGAAAATACCCACGGCTATGAGCTGATCCTGGACGGCAGTATCGAGGCCTGCGCGGCGTCGCTGTTGGAATTCCTGCTCAACAGAACCCCAGGCTAGCCCTGCGGGAATGCTGAAGCTGGGAGCTGGGAGCGGGGTTGCCCGCTCCCAGCAAGGTCTGCGTTACAAGCCCAGCTCGGACAAGCCGGGATGATCATCAGGCCGACGTGCCAGCGGCCAGCGGAACTTGCGCTCGCTTTCCTTGATCGGCAGGTCGTTGATGCAGGCATAGCGGTTGAACATCAGGCCGTTTTCGTCGAACTCCCAATTCTCGTTGCCATAAGAGCGGAACCAGTTGCCCGAATCATCGTGCCATTCGTAGGCATAGCGCACGGCGATGCGGTTGTCAGTGAAGGCCCACAGTTCCTTGATCAGCCGATAATCCAGTTCCTTGGCCCATTTGCGCGTCAGGAAGGCCTTGGCTTCTTCGCGGCTACTGGCAAATTCGGCACGGTTGCGCCATTGGGTGTCGAGCGTGTAGGCCAGCGAAACTTTTTGCGGGTCGCGAGAGTTCCAGCCATCTTCGGCCAGGCGAACTTTCTCGATGGCCGTTTCACGGGTGAAGGGCGGCAGGGGCGGGCGAACTTCAGAAGAAGACGACATGGCGGATCTCCAGTGAGTGGTAGACGAATTGCACAGCGGTTCAACGGGTCAGGCTTGTTGCGAATCCATGGGCAATAACGTTTTCAGCATGTCCCGGGCATCGTCGGCCGCGCTGTGGTCGCCCATGACCAGCGCCACGGTGATGGCGCCATCAATCAGGATCAGCAACTGCCGGGCCAGCGCCTCCGGGTTCTCGATACCTTGATCGATGCACAGCCGGGTGACGTATTCGAGCAACTTCTGTTTGTGCAGCTTCGCCACTTGGCGGACCGGATCCTGCGGGTCGCCGGTTTCGCCGCTGGTGTTGATAAATGCACAGCCGCGAAAGCCTTCGCTGTCGAACCAACCCTTGAGCACGGTGAACAGGTTGAGCAGCCGGGCGGCGGGGTTCGGCGCCTTGTCGACCTCGGTGCTGAACCAGAGCATCCAGCGCTCGTCGCGTCGCTTCAGTGCGGCCACGACCAAGTCGTCCTTGTTGGTGAAGTAGCGGTAGATACTTTTCCTGGAGACGCCGGCGGTTTTCACCAGAAGGTCCATGCCGGTGGCGGCGATGCCACTTTTATAGATCAACTTTTCGGCGACATCGAGGATGATGTCTCGTGTTTCGTTGCCAGTGATTTCGTTCATGACGCAACAGTAGAACGATCGTTCTTCTTGGTCAAATCTTTTTTCATGACGACGGGAAGACCCAGCCCCATCCATGGTGTAAGCTCATCCGTTCTTCGGAATCGACCTTATTGCGAGCCCTATGCCGTCGCTTTTCAAACGCTCCCTGCTGCCCAAGCTGCGCAGCTTTGCACTGACCGCCGATGCGGTGACCATCCTCGATGGCGCTGCCCAATTCCGCCATTGCCTGTTGGAAAAAATCGCCCAGGCTACCCAGCGCATCTATATCGTCGCCCTGTACCTGCAACAGGACGAGGCCGGCCAGGAAATCCTCGATGCCCTGCACGCTGCCAAGGCTGCGCGTCCGGAACTGGACGTGGTCGTGGTCGTAGACTGGTTGCGGGCCCAGCGCGGGCTGATCGGCGCCAAGAAGCAGCCGGGCAACTCGGCCTGGTACCAGGAGCAGACGCGCACCCATGCCAGCGAAGTGCCGATCTATGGCGTACCGGTGCAGACCCGTGAGCTGTTCGGCGTGCTGCATCTCAAGGGTTTCGTGATCGACGACTGCGTGCTGTACAGCGGCGCCAGCCTGAATAACGTTTACCTGCACAAGTTCGACAAGTACCGCTACGACCGTTATCACCTGCTGCAGAACACGGCGTTGGCCGACTCGATGCAGCATCTGGTTCAGCACGGTCTGGTGGCGTCCAAGGCGGTGCATCGCCTGGACCTGCCGAACCTGCCCAGTACTCGCAGCCTGCGCAAGGACATCGGCGATCTGCGCAGCCGCCTTAAATATGCGGCCTACGACACCACGGCCGGCAGCCTCGACAAGAGCGGGCTGACGGTGAGTCCGTTGCTCGGCGTGGGCAAGAACAACCCGCTCAGTAAGGTGATCGGCGAATTGATCGCCAGCAGTCGTCGGCAGTTGACCATCTGCACGCCGTACTTCAACCTGCCCCTGGCCGTGACCCGGGAGATCAATCGCGCCCTGGCCCGAGGCGTCAAGATCGACATCATTGTCGGCGACAAGACGGCCAACGATTTCTTCATCCCGCCGAGCGAGCCGTTCAAGATCATCGCGGCGCTGCCCTATCTCTACGAAATCAGCCTGCGACGCTTCGCCAAACGCCACCAGCGCTACATCGACAGCGGCCAGTTGAACCTGCACCTGTGGCGTGACGGCGATAACACGTATCACCTGAAAGGCATGTGGGTCGACGAGCGCTATACCTTGTTGACCGGCAACAACCTCAATCCGCGGGCGTTTCGCCTGGACCTGGAAAATGCCCTGTTGCTGGACGATCCCAAGGGTGAGCTGCTTGCGCCACGCCAGCTTGAACTTGAGCAGATCTATCACCATACCCGCCGGATCGAACGGTATCTGGACCTCGAAACGTTGCCGGATTACCCGGCGGCGGTGGCCAAGTTCCTGAAACGGGTCAGCCGCGTGCGGATCGAGCGGCTGCTTTATCGAATCCTGTGAACGCCCGCGCCGTGTCGCAGAAGGACACCATTTCCATCCAGCTGGTGCGTGAAGCGCTGCTGCAAAGTTGCCCTTCTGGAGCGGCTACCGACGAGGTGCTGCGCGCAGTGGGCATCGATCCTGCGCTGCTCGGCGATGCCCAGGCGCGGGTGCCAGCCCATGCCTACGCGCGGCTCTGGCGTTTGCTGGCCCGGCGCCTGGATGATGAATTCTTCGGCATGGACCCGCGCAAGCTCAAGTCCGGCAGCCTGGCGTTTCTCTGTCAAAGCGCCATGGCCCAGCCCACGTTGGCGGCCGGCTTGACGGCGGGGCTGGCGTTTCTCTCATTGATGCTCGAACGCCTGCCGGCCCAGTGGGTTCGCCAGCAAAGCCTGGCGGAAATCGTCCTGTTGGAAGACGATCAAGAGCCACGTCGTGCCTTTACCTACTTCACCTACTGGATGATCGTCCATGGCGTGGCCTGCTGGCTCGCTGGGCGGCGCATTCCTATTCTTGCCATCGAACTGCGCTGCCCGGCGCCGGATTTCTGCGACGACTACCGGGTGATGTTCTCCCAGAACCTGCGCTTTGACCGGCCCCGTACCCGGATGATTCTCGCCGCCGAGTGCCTGGACTTGCCCATCCGGCGCAACGCGGATGAACTCAAGCGTTTCCTCGCCCAGGCCCCGGCCAATATCCTGGTCAAGTACCGCAACCCGCAAAGCCTCGCCAGCCGCATTCGCCACGACCTGCGGCAGTTGCCGGCCGAGCAGTGGCCGGAAACCGAAGCCCTGGCCCAGCAATTATGCGTTTCGGCGTCCACCTTGCGCCGACGCCTGGCGGAGGAGGGCCAGACCTACCAGGCCCTCAAGGACAGCGTGCGCAAGGACCTGGCCATCACCTGGCTGGCCGAACCCTCCATCAGCTTTGTCGAAATCGCCGCGCGCCTGGGCTTCGCCGATGCCAGCTCCTTCTACAAGGCGTTCCGCAAATGGTCGGGGTCCAACCCGGGGCATTACCGGAGCCTGATTCTCAACGATTCTGCCTGACCTATCGGTAGGTCTCAGACCTTCGCCCCACAAGGGGCCTTGCGTAGGCACGCTCATAAAACTGTCATTTTTCTTTGATACAAGCCTGTGCAGGCCCGGATAAACCGAGCCATTGAGCAGGGTAGTGTATGCAAGTGACCGTTTTGGGATGCGTATGAGGGTACTGGTCACCGGCGCTGCCGGCTTCATCGGCTTTCATACGGCCAGGCGGCTGTGCGGCGAGGGCCATCAGGTCATCGGCATCGACAACCTCAACAGCTACTACAGCGTCGAACTGAAGCAGGCACGACTGGCGCTGTTGGCCGAATGCCGAAATTTCCAGTTCCACTTGGTCGATATTGCAGACAAACCAGCGCTGCTGGACCTGTTCGCCAAACACGCCTTCGAGCACGTCATCCATCTGGCGGCCCAGGCCGGTGTGCGTTACTCCATCGATCATCCCGATGCCTATGGGCAAAGCAACCTGTTGGGTTTTCTCAACGTAGTGGAAGCCTGCCGTGCCCATAAGCCGGCGCATCTGATGTTTGCCTCGAGCAGTTCGGTGTACGGATCGAACGAACGCCTGCCATATGCCACGACAGACCCGGTGGATCGGCCAGTGTCCTTCTACGCGGCGACCAAACGGGCGAATGAACTGATGGCCCATACGTACGCTCACCTGTACGGCATTCCCACCACCGGCCTGCGCTTTTTTACGGTGTACGGGCCTTGGGGACGGCCCGACATGGCGCTGTTCAAATTCACCGATGCCATCCTCAACGGTCGCCCCATCGACATCTATAACGACGGTGCGATGTCCCGGGACTTCACTTACATAGACGACATCGTCGAGGCCCTCGTGCGATTGATCCCGCTGCCGCCGAGCGATCAAGCCGGGGCACCCAACAAGATCTACAACATCGGATTCGGCGCGCCGGTGAGGCTTCTGCAATTCGTCGAGTGCATCGAAGCGGCACTGGGTATCCGGGCGATGAAGCATTTCCTGCCGTTGCAGCCGGGCGATGTAATCGACACCTGGGCGGACACCCGGGAGTTGGAAGCGCGCGTGGGGTTTCGCCCACAGGTCGCGGTGCCCACCGGCGTGCAGTCGTTTGTCGAGTGGTACCGCAACTATTACGGCGTCTAACCCTTCGTTCCTCGTTCCCCTGGAGTGTCATGCACCAAGCCCCTTACGTGTCGGTCCTGATTCCGGCAAAAAATGAAGCTGGCAACCTCATTCCACTTCTGGAAGAAGTGCGCACCGCAATGGCCGACGAGGCCTTCGAAGTGATTGTGGTCGACGACGGCAGCACCGACGGCACCGCCGCCGAGTTACGAACCTTGCAAGACAGCGGCTATCGGCAGTTGCGAGTGCTCCGCCATGCCCGATCCCTCGGCCAGAGCACATCGATCCACCACGCCGCTGAAGCGGCGCGCGGGCACTGGCTGGCCACCCTCGACGGTGATGGGCAGAACGATCCGGCCGATCTGCCCAGGATGCTGGACCTGGTGCGCGGTACGGAAGGCGAACCGGCCGGCGTCAAGTTGGTGGCCGGGCATAGAGTCAACCGCCGGGACACGGCGAGCAAGCGCTGGGCATCGCGATTTGCGAACAAGCTGCGCGCCAGTCTGCTGAAGGACCAGACGCCCGATACCGGTTGCGGGATCAAACTGATCGAGCGCGAGGCGTTCTTGCGCCTGCCGTATTTCGATCACATGCACCGTTTTATCCCCGCGCTGATCCGCCGGCACAACGGTCGGATGCTGGTTCAACCGGTGAACCACCGCGAGCGCGGGGCCGGGGTTTCGAACTATGGAAACCTTGACCGGGCCTTGGTGGGCATACTCGATCTATTCGGGGTGTGGTGGCTGATAAAGCGCACTCGCCTGGACGTCAACGCTCAGGAAACCGAGGTCTGAGATGGGCAGAGAATCTTTGTGGCTGGCCGTTGGCTTTGGTGGTCAATTGGCGTTCACCGGGCGCTTTGCCCTGCAATGGCTCTATAGCGAATACAAGAAACGCAGCATGATCCCGGTGGGATTCTGGTACCTGAGCATCGTCGGCAGCGCGCTGTTGCTGGCTTACGCCATCTACCGAGAAGACCCGGTGTTCATTGTCGGCCAGTCGTTCGGCTTCGTTGTGTATCTGCGCAACCTGCAATTGATCGCCAAGCATCACGCCCGTGAAGGCGGCGGACTGGATGAGAAGGGCTGAAACGGTGCGGATACGATTATCTTCCTCGCGGCTGGAGCTGTGGGTTCTTGTAGCGCTGGCGACGATCCTGGTTGGCGCCGGCCTCGGCTGGCGTCAACCGCTGAATGTCGACGAGGAGCGCTTTCTCGGCGTCGCCCTGGAAATGCTGCAGAACGGCGCGTGGTTCATTCCCCATCGTGCCGGTGAAATCTATGCGGACAAACCGCCGCTGTTCATGTGGGCGGTGGCGCTGTTCGTGCAGTTGACCCACCTGCCCAAAGTCGCCCTGTATCTGCCTGCGCTGCTCGCAAGCGCCGTGACCACGGCGTGCCTGTATGACTTGGGCCGGCGCTTGTGGGGCCGGCGCGTGGGGGTGATCGCGGCGCTGCTGTTCCTGGCCACGTACCAGACCTACAGCATCTTGCGCACCGGGCAGATCGATGGGTTCCTCGCGCTCTGGACGATCCTGGGTATCTACGGCTTGTGCCGGCACCTGTTGCTCGGCCCGGCCTGGCGCTGGTACTACGTTGCCTGCGCGGCGATGGGGTTCGGGATCATCAGCAAGGGCGTGGGTTTCCTGCCAGCGCTGATGCTGATTCCCTACGCCTATGCGGTGCGCAAAGGCTGGCGCGGCGTCGTGCCCATGCCGGGCAAGGCGCGGGCCTGGTGGCTGGGGCTGGCCGTGGCGCTGGCGGCGGTTGCCCTCTGGCTTGGGCCTCTGCTGGTGATCGTGGGGCAGGGCGGCCCCGATAGCCTGGCCTACGCCCAGGAAATCCTGCTCAAGCAGACCGCCGGCCGTTATGCCAGCGCCTGGGAACATCGCGAACCTTTCTGGTATTTTTTCGTCCACGTGATCCCGAAGTACTGGCTGCCGATGGTGTTCATGCTGCCCTGGCTGGTACCGGCCTGGCGCAAGCAATTGCTCAAGCACGACGGTCGAGTGTTGGTGCTGCTCGGTTGGGTGGTGCTGGTGCTGCTGTTCTTCAGCCTGAGCAGCGGCAAGCGCAAGCTGTACATCTTTCCTGCGCTGCCTGCGTTGATCCTGCTGGTGGCGCCTCTGGTGCCGTGGGTGCTGCGGCGCTGGTTCGGCCGGCATCCAAGGGGCAGGGTGGCATTTTCCGTGCTGGCGTCGGTGTGGCTGTGCGCCTGGTTCGTACGCGGCTTCATCGAGCCGCACAAGGAAGGCATCAACCCCCACGAAACCCTGATGCACGACGTCGCGGGGCTGACGGCAAATGCCCAGTTGGTGCTTGTGGGATGGCGTGAGGGTCACTGGTTGTTCGCCCAGCAACCTATCGTGCATTTTGGCTTTTACAGCCACCAAGCCCTGGAACAGTCCGCCGTATGGCTTCGCAGTCATCCGCAGGACTACGCCTTGGTGCCCGGGCACGATCTGGCACGCTGCTACGACCCGCAAAAAGCCCGCCGGGTCGGCAATACCTCCAGAGCCGAATGGTTCCTGGTGGGGGCTGATGCGGACAACCGCAACTGCCTGTCGCCTGCGCCAGAGAAAGTCTATTCATTCGCATGGGCGCATCCTTTGTAGCGTCTGGACCACTACCCCGTGGCGAGGGAGCTTGCTCCCGCTGGGCTGCGAAGCGGCCCCAGAGCAATTTGCCTGATACACCGGGTTGTCAGGTTTTGGGGCCGCTTCGCGCCCCAGCGGGAGCAAGCTCCCTCGCCACAAGGACTGGATAGACAACCCATCACCCAAACCATGGCCAAACCAGTCAAGCAACTTGATGGCTTTGACCATTGCCGCCAGCGCCCTTCGGCGCGAGTATTTCCCTGTTATCTACGGTTCCCCCACCAATAAAAAGTACAGAGGGATGCTGGTCATGCGCGATTATTCGTCCGCCACTTCGCAATTCGATTACCTGCACACCGTCAATGCCGCGTTGCACGGCTCGCTCGAGGCGCTCAACGCCTGCGTCGAGTGCTGCGACCGGCACGCCTTGCCGGGGCGAATTGCATTGTTCTGGGAAGGCCGTGACGGCAGCGAGGCAACCTGGACCTACCGTGACCTGCAGGACAATGCCGCGCGTTTTGCCAATTTCCTCCTGGCCCAGGGCGTAGGCAAGGGCGACAGAGTCGCCGGCCTGTTGCCGCGCACCGCTGAACTATTGATCGTGGTATTGGCCACCTGGCGCATCGGGGCGGTGTATCAGCCCTTGTTCACCGCATTCGGGCCCAAGGCCATCGAACATCGCCTGGGCAGCTCAGGTGCGCGCATTGTCGTCACCGACGCCGTCAACCGTCCGAAACTCAGCGAAGTCGCCGCTTGCCCTACCGTGGTCACGGTTGGCGGCGCGAAAGGTCAGGGCATCGTGCGTGGCGACTACAGCTTCTGGGCCGAAGTGGCGAACCATTCCAACCAGTGCGAGCCGGTGATGCTCACCGGTGAAGACCCCTTCCTGATGATGTTCACGTCCGGCACCACCGGACCGGCCAAGGCGCTGTCGGTGCCGCTCAAGGCCATCGTCGCGTTCCAGAGCTACACCCGCGATGCCGTCGACCTGCGTCCGGAGGATGCTTTCTGGAACGTCGCCGATCCGGGCTGGGCCTACGGTATCTATTTTGGCGTGACCGGACCGTTGGCGATGGGGCATCCGATCACCTTTTACGATGGTCCGTTTACCCTGGAAAGCACCTGCCGGGTGATCAACAAATACGGCATTACCAACCTGACCGGCTCGCCCACGGCTTATCGCCTGCTGATCGCCGGGGGCGAGCAATTCGCCCGGTCGATCAAGGGCAAGCTGCGCATCGTCAGCAGCGCCGGCGAGCCGCTGAACCCGGAGGTGATCCGCTGGTTCGCCGACAACCTCAACGTGGTGATTCACGACCATTACGGCCAGACCGAACTGGGCATGGTGCTGTGCAACCACCATGGCCTGGAGCACCCGGTGCACCTCGGTGCGGCTGGTTTCGCCTCGCCAGGTCACCGGATCGTGGTGCTGGACGAACATCACCAGGAGCTAGGCGTCGGCCAGCCGGGCATCCTTGCGGTGGACCGCAGCCAGTCGCCGATGTGCTGGTTCGCCGGCTATGAGGGTGGACCGACCAAGTCTTTCGTCGGTGATTACTACCTCAGTGGTGACACCGTGGAGTTCAACCCCGACGGCAGCATCAGCTTCGTAGGGCGCAGCGACGACGTCATTACCACGTCGGGCTATCGTGTCGGCCCGTTCGACGTTGAAAGTGCGCTGATCGAGCACCCGGCGGTGGTCGAGGCCGCGGTTATTGGCAAGCCTGATCCGGAGCGTACCGAGGTGGTCAAGGCTTTCGTGGTGCTCAGTGGCCAATACCGCGCCGCGCCGGAGCTGGCCGAAGAACTGCGCCAGCACGTGCGCAAGCGCCTGGCGGCCCATGCCTATCCCCGCGAAATCGAATTTGTCAGCGACTTGCCGAAAACCCCCAGCGGCAAGTTGCAGCGCTTTATCTTGCGCAACCAGGAAATCGCCAAAGCTCAAGAGGCGGCGGCGCAGAACGCTTCAGCTTGAACCCAAGGAAACCATGATGCAGATCGACAATAAGATTTTCCTCGTCAGTGGCGGCGCGTCCGGCCTCGGTGCGGCCACTGGCGAGATGCTGGTCAAGGCCGGCGCCAAGGTGATGCTGGTGGACCTCAACGCTGACGCCGTCGCCGCCCAGGCGCAGAAACTTGGCTGCCACAGCGTGGTCGCGGATATCAGTAACGAGGCGGCGGCAGAAGCGGCGGTCAAGGCCACGGTCGAGGCCTTTGGTGGCCTCAACGGCCTGGTGAACTGCGCCGGTATCGTGCGCGGCGAGAAAATCCTCGGCAAGAATGGCCCGCACGCCCTGGCCAGCTTCACTCAGGTGATCAACGTCAACCTGATCGGCAGCTTCAACCTGCTGCGCCTGGCGGCTGCGGCCATTGCCGAAACCGAGGCTGACAGCGACGGCGAGCGCGGGGTGATCATCAACACCGCGTCGGTGGCTGCGTTCGACGGCCAGATCGGCCAGGCGGCTTATGCGGCGTCCAAAGGCGCCATTGCCAGCCTGACGCTGCCGGCGGCCCGGGAGCTGGCTCGCTTCGGCATTCGCGTGATGACCATCGCCCCTGGCATTTTCGAAACTCCGATGATGGCCGGCATGACGCCCGAAGTCCGCGACTCCCTGGCGGCCGGTGTGCCGTTCCCGCCGCGCCTGGGCAAACCCGCCGAGTACGCGGCGCTGGCCAGGCATATCATTGAAAACAGCATGCTCAATGGCGAGGTGATCCGTCTCGACGGTGCCTTGCGCATGGCGGCCAAGTAGGAGAGATAGTCATGTCCAACGATCCGATTGTTATCGTCAGCGCTGTCCGCACCCCCATGGGTGGTTTCCAGGGCGAATTGAAAAGCCTCAGCGCCCCGCAACTGGGCTCCGCCGCTATCAAGGCAGCCGTGGAACGAGCCGGCCTCGCACCCGATGCGGTGGAAGAAGTGCTGTTCGGCTGTGTGCTTGCCGCCGGCCAGGGCCAGGCACCCGCGCGCCAGGCTGCGCTGGGAGCCGGCCTCGACAAGTCGACCCGCTGCACCACCCTCAACAAGATGTGCGGTTCGGGCATGGAAGCGGCGATTCTCGCCCATGACATGCTCATTGCCGGCAGCGCCGACGTCATCGTGGCGGGCGGCATGGAAAGCATGTCCAACGCCCCCTATCTGCTCGATCGTGCCCGTAGCGGCTTGCGCATGGGCCACGGCAAGGTGCTCGACCACATGTTCCTTGACGGTCTGGAGGACGCCTACGACAAGGGCCGCCTGATGGGCACCTTCGCTGAGGATTGCGCCGAGGCCAACGGTTATAGCCGCGAGGCCCAGGATGCCTTCGCGATTGCTTCCACCACCCGCGCCCAACAGGCCATCAAGGATGGCGGTTTCGAGGCCGAGATCGTGCCGTTGCAGGTGATGGTCGGCAAGGAGCAAGTGACCGTGCGCCACGACGAACAACCGCCCAAGGCGCGAATCGACAAGATCGCCTCGCTCAAGCCGGCGTTCCGTGACGGCGGCACCGTGACCGCGGCCAACTCCAGCTCCATTTCCGACGGCGCCGCCGCGCTGGTGCTGATGCGCCAGAGCCAGGCTGCCGAACGTGGCTTGAAGCCCTTGGCGGTGATTCACGGCCACGCAGCTTTTGCCGACGCTCCGGGCCTGTTCCCGACCGCACCGATTGGCGCTGTCAAGAAACTGATGCGCAAGACCGGCTGGTCGTTGGATGAAGTCGATCTGTTTGAAATCAACGAAGCCTTTGCCGTGGTGGGTCTGGTGACCATGGACAAGCTTGGAGTGGCCCACGACAAAGTCAACGTCCACGGTGGTGCATGCGCACTGGGTCATCCAATCGGCGCATCCGGGGCGCGAATCCTGGTAACGCTGCTCTCGGCCTTGCGTCAGAAAGGCCTCAAGCGCGGCGTTGCAGCGATTTGCATCGGCGGCGGCGAAGCCACGGCGATGGCCGTCGAATGCCTGTATTAAGGAATCACCATGCTCCCGACTGAAGAACAGACTCAAATCAGCGACGCGGCCCGGCAATTTGCCCAGGAACGCCTGAAGCCGTTTTCCGCCGAATGGGACCGCGAGCACCGCTTCCCGAAAGAAGCCATCGCCGAGATGGCCGAGCTGGGTTTCTTTGGCATGCTCGTGCCGGAGCAGTGGGGCGGTTGCGACACCGGCTACCTGGCCTACGCCATGGCGCTGGAAGAAATCGCCGCAGGCGACGGCGCGTGCTCGACGATCATGAGCGTGCACAATTCGGTGGGCTGCGTACCGATCCTCAAGTTCGGCAGTGACGAGCAAAAGGCTCGGTTCCTCACGCCGTTGGCCAGCGGCACGATGCTCGGTGCCTTTGCCCTGACCGAGCCACAAGCGGGTTCGGATGCCAGCAGCCTCAAGACCCGGGCGCGACTGGAGGGGGATCACTATGTGCTCAACGGCTGCAAACAGTTCATCACCTCCGGGCAAAACGCCGGCGTGGTGATTGTGTTTGCGGTGACTGATCCAAGCGCGGGCAAGCGCGGCATCACGGCGTTCATCGTGCCGACCGATTCGCCGGGCTATACCGTGGCGCGGGTCGAGGACAAGCTTGGCCAGCACGCTTCCGACACTTGCCAGATTCTCTTCGAGGACGTGAAGGTGCCGGTGGCCAATCGCTTGGGCGAGGAGGGCGAGGGCTACAGGATCGCCCTGGCGAACCTGGAAGGCGGGCGCGTGGGGATCGCGGCGCAGTCGGTGGGCATGGCCCGCGCTGCGTTCGAGGCCGCCCGCGACTATGCCCGCGAACGGGACAGTTTCGGCAAGCCGATCATCGAGCATCAGGCCGTGGCGTTCCGTCTGGCGGACATGGCGACGCAGATCGCCGTGGCCCGGCAAATGGTGCACTACGCCGCCGCCCTGCGGGACAACGGCCAGCCTGCGCTGGTGGAGGCGTCGATGGCCAAGCTGTTCGCCTCGGAAATGGCGGAAAAAGTCTGCTCCATGGCGTTGCAAACCCTGGGCGGCTACGGTTACCTCAACGACTTCCCGCTGGAGCGCATCTACCGCGACGTGCGGGTCTGCCAGATCTACGAAGGCACGAGCGACATTCAGCGCATGGTCATTTCGCGCAATCTTTGAACAGGAGTCCTGCATGAGCTACGAAACGATTTTATTGGAGATCAAGGACCGCGTCGGCCTGATCACCCTCAACCGTCCCCAGGCCTTGAATGCCCTGAACGCGCAGATCGTCAGCGAGCTGAACCAGGCGCTGGACCTTCTGGAAGCGGATCCGAAGATTGGCTGCATCGTGCTCACCGGCTCGAAGAAAGCCTTTGCCGCCGGCGCCGACATTAAGGAAATGGCCGACCTGACCTATCCGCAGATCTATCTTGATGACCTGTTCAGCGACAGCGATCGCGTGGCCAACCGCCGCAAGCCGATCATCGCGGCGGTGAACGGCTTTGCCTTGGGCGGCGGCTGCGAGCTGGCTTTGATGTGCGACTTCATCCTGGCCGGCGACAACGCCAAGTTCGGCCAGCCGGAAGTTAACCTCGGTGTGCTGCCTGGCATGGGCGGGACCCAGCGCCTGACTCGGGCGGTAGGCAAGGCCAAGGCCATGGAAATGTGCCTGACGGGGCGCTTCATCGATGCAGTGGAAGCCGAGCGCTGCGGCATCGTGGCGCGGATCGTACCGGCTGATGAGCTGCTGGATGACGCGCTGAAAACCGCCGCGTTGATCGCTTCCAAGTCCGTGCCTATCAGCATGATGGTCAAGGAAAGCGTCAACCGCGCCTTTGAAGTGAGCCTGTCCGAAGGCGTGCGTTTCGAGCGCCGAGTCTTCCATGCGGCGTTTGCGACGCAGGATCAGAAGGAAGGCATGGCAGCATTCGTGGCAAAGCGCCCGGCAGAGTTCCAGGACAAGTAAGCGGCGTTTTTACCGACGCTTTCACGAGCAAGCCCGCTCCCACAGTGGATCGCTGGTGTACGCAGCATTTGCATATACCACTGGACCTGTGGGAGCGGGTTTACCCGCGAAGGCGGCGGCACATCCACCATCACTTCAAGCTGACCCACCGCTTTCGCGAGCAAGCCCGCTCCCACAATGGATCGCGGGTGTACGCAGCATTTGCATACACCACTGGACCCTGTGGGAGCGGGTTTACCCGCGAAGACGGCGGCACATTCACCCTCACTTCAAGCTGACCCACCGCTTTCGCGAGCAAGCCCGCTCCCACAGTGGATCGCTGGTGTACGCAGCATTTGCATATACCACTGGACCTGTGGGAGCGGGTTTACCCGCGAAGGCGGCGGCACATTCACCCTCACTTCAAGCTGACCCACCGCTTTCGCGAGCAAGCCCGCTCCCACAGTGGATCGCTGGTGTACGCAGCATTTGCATATACCACTGGACCTGTGGGAGTGGGTTTACCCGCGAAGGCGTCGGCACATCCACCATCACTTCAAGCTGACCCACCGTTTTCGCGAGCAAGCCCGCTCCCACAGTGGATCGCTGGTGTACGCAGCATTTGCATACACCACTGGACCCTGTGGGAGCGGGTTTACCCGCGAAGACGGCGGCACATTCACCCTCACTTCAAGCTGACCCACCGTTTTCGCGAGCAAGCCCGCTCCCACAGTGGATCGCGGGTGTACGCGGCATTTGCGTAAGGCACTGGACCCTGTGGGAGCGGGTTTACCCGCGAAGGCGTCGGCACATCCACCATCACTTCAAGCTGACCCACCGCTTTCGCGAGCAAGCCCGCTCCCACAGTGGATCGCTGGTGTACGCAGCATTTGCATACACCACGGGACCCTGTGGGAGCGGGTTTACCCGCGAAGGCGTCGGCACATCCACCATCACTTCAAGCTGACCCACCACTTTCGCGAGCAAGCCCGCTCCCACAGTGGATCGCGGGTGTACGCGGCATTTGCGTAAGGCACTGGACCCTGTGGGAGCGGGTTTACCCGCGAAGACGGCGGCACATCCACCATCACTTCAAGCTGACCCACCGTTTTCGCGAGCAAGCCCGCTCCCACAGGGGCCAATGGTGTACGCGGCATTTGCATACGGCACTGAACCAATGTGGGAGCGAGCCTGCTCGCGATGCTTTTCCAGCCATCAAACCAGGTAGTGCTTCAACTCGCGGGCGATGACCATCCGCTGGATTTCGCTCGAGCCTTCGTAGATCTGGGTGATTCGCGCATCCCGGTAGTAACGTTCCACCGGATAGTCTTCTAGATACCCATACCCACCATGGATCTGTATGGCCGAGGAGCAGACTTTCTCAGCCATTTCCGAGGCGAACAGCTTGGCCTGGGAGGCTTCTGACAGGCAGGGTTTGCCGGCGCTGCGCAAACGGGCGGCGTGGAGGATGAGCAGGCGGGTGGCGTTCAGGCGGGTGTGCATGTCGGCCAGCAGGTTGGCGATGCTCTGGTGTTCAATGATCGGTTTATCGAACTGCACCCGGTCTCGCGCGTAAGCCAGCGCTGCTTCGAACGCGGCCCGGGCGATGCCCAGGGCTTGGGCGGCGATGCCGATGCGGCCGCCTTCCAGGTTGGAAAGGGCGATGGCCAGGCCTTTGCCCCGCGCGCCCAACAGATTTGCCTCGGGGATGCTGCAGTTATTCAAGGTGACGGCGCAGGTGTCCGAGGCACGAATGCCCATCTTGTGTTCGGTGCGATCAACGATGAAACCGGGGGTCTCGGTGGGCACCAGAAACGCCGAGATGCCTTTTTTGCCCAGCTCCGGGTCCGTCACGGCAAACACAATCGCCAGTTTCGCGCGCTTGCCGTTACTGACGAACTGCTTGGCGCCGTTGATGACCCATTGACCATCCCGCAGCTCGGCCCGGGTGCGCAGGTTATGGGCCTCGGAGCCGGCCTGGGGCTCGGTCAGGCAGAAGCAGCCGATGGCTTGGCCACTGGCGAGTTCGGCCAACCAGGTCTGTTTTTGCTCATCGGTGCCGAAATTCAGCACAGGGCCGCAACCCACCGAGTTGTGGATGCTCATCAACGCCCCGGTGGCGCCATCTCCGGCGGAGATTTCCTCCACCGCCAAGGCGTAGGCCACGTAATCGACATAAGTACCCCCCCATTCTTCCGGCACCACCATCCCCAACAGGCCCAGCTCGCCCATCTTCGCCACCAGGCCGTCATCGATCCAGCCAGCTTTTTCCCAGGCTTGGGCATGGGGGGCGATTTCGCCACGGGCGAAGTCGCGAGCCATGTCGCGGATCATCACTTGTTCTTCGGTCAGTTCGAGGTCGTGCATGATTCAGTTCCCGTGGTCGTCGAAGCCGTCGAAGAAACTCGCCACATGGCCGGCGTCCAGCGCCTGCAGGGTTGGCGGGTTCCAGCGCGGGTTCTTGTCTTTGTCGATCAGCAAGGCGCGCACGCCTTCGATCAGGTCGCCACGCTCGAACCATTGGCGGTCCAGGTGCAGCTCCAGGGCAAAACAGTTTTCCAGGCTCAGGTGCCGACCGCGGCGCAACATCTCCAGGGTCACGGCCATGGCCAGGGGTGAACGGGTCTCCAGCAGGTCGGCAGTCTTGGTCGCCCATTCATGGCTGTTGGCAACCGTGACCTGGCGCAGCTGCTCGACCATGCTCGGCAGGTCGGGCAGGGCAAAGAAATGATCGATGGCCGGCCGCAGGTCGGCCAAGGGCGGGGCAGGGAGCTGCTGCAAACCGAGCTTCGCCAGCAGGCTTTGCAGGTCCTTGAGTGGCGTGTCATGCCACTCCAGCCGGTCGAGACGCTCATCGAGCTGTCCGAGCTTGCGGCTGTCCAGATACCAGTCGGCCAGGCCGCAATACAACGCGTCGGCGGCACGGATCTGCACGCCACTGACCCCCAGGTAGATGCCCAGCTCCCCGGGAATGCGCGGCAGGAAATAACTGCCGCCCACGTCAGGGAAATAACCGATCCCGACTTCCGGCATGCCCAGGCGGCTGCGTTCGGTGACGACCCGCAGGTCGGCGCCTTGCACCAGCCCCATGCCACCGCCCAGTACGAAGCCATCCATCAAGGCGAGGATCGGTTTGCGGTAGTGGTGGATCGTCAGGTCGAGGGCATATTCCTCGACGAAAAATGCTTCATGCAGCGTGTCGCCTTGCCGGTGGCTGTCGTACAGCGAACGGATATCGCCGCCAGCGCAAAAGGCTTTGTCGCCAGCACCACGCAACACCACGGCGTGGATCTGTGGATCGAGTGCCCAGGTGTCGAGCTGTTGCTGCAAGCTGCGCACCATGCCCAGGGTGAGGGCATTGAGGCCGGAGGGGCGGTTCAGGGTCAAGTGGCCGATGTGATTGCGGACCTCGGCCAGTATTTCTTGAACGTGGGCCTCGACGGTTCCGGCGGCTTGGGATGAAACCTGAGCTGTCATCGCTAACTCCCTGCTTTTATTATTCTTTACGAATTGATTCGCGCGTACCCGAGCAGGATCGTACCAGCGCAAATTTGCATAGCACAACCCGGATACGTGCAGGTCCTGTCTGCATATTTATAGCAGCCCCAGGATCAACCGCGACCCGAAAGCACCTCCGTGATGCTGCGACGCTTGGCATTGCGCTCGCTGATGTGAATCAACTGCTCGAGATCTTCCGGGGTCACGTCGAAGAATGCCTCCATTTCCGCCAGGGCCTGCTTCAAGTCTTCAGCGGTGATGGCCTGCCGGTCGACGGGGGGATGGTCCGCGGGGACGACGGCCACCGGCTCGCTGGCCCGTTTCGGATAGCGCACCCGAGTCAGATTGTTATAGGCCAGCGCGAAGGCGAGCAGGCCGGAGCCGGCCAGCATCGCGGCACCGACGGCCTGCCAGTCCAGGGCAACGATGGAGGCGTCGGCCAACACCAGCGTGGCCGCCAGGGCACCCGCCGGAGGATGCAGGCAACGCAGCCAGCACATCAGCACCAACGCCATGCCCGCCGCCAGGCAAGCGCTGCCCAAGGTGCGGCCCAACACATGGGCCACCAACAGCGCAACGACCGAGGCGCACAGGTAACCGCCGAAAATCGACCAGGGTTGGGCGAGGGCGCCCGATGACACCGCGAATAAGAGCACCGCCGATGCGCCCAAGGGGCCGATCAGGTGCTGCGCGACTTCAAGGCCGAAGACCTGGCCACAGAGCCAGACACTGAACAAGGTCCCCAACGCCATGCCGATGGCGGCACGGCTCCATTCGGTGGGACGAGTATTGATTGCAGCGGGGAACCAGCGAGAAAGCATTCAGCGAAAATCCAAAAAACGAACAAAAAAGGGGCTTACCGGATAATCCCTGAAAGCCCTTTAAGTGTTCCAACAGTTGGGGGAGGAACGCCGCACAGTGTGCCGTCCGCCACTCCTGCTTACAAATTCATATTAATGCTGCTTGAGTTCATTAATTTTGAGGTAAGGGACTTCATGCGGTTCTGGACGCCTGAAACCAGTTTTGCTCGGCGAGGGGCAGGGTGTGCGACTGGCCGCGCCCCATCGGGAAGTATGTGAACCCTTTGTCTGCCATGCGCTCGGGGTCATACAGGTTGCGTCCGTCGAACACCACTGGCGCCTTGAGTCGCTGTTGGATCAAGTTGAAATCCGGCGCCTTGAACGGCTGCCATTCGGTACAAATGATCAGGGCATCGGCGCCTGGCAATACCGATTCCGGTGTGCCCATCAGCATAAGCTTCGGCTCGTTGGGGTAGAGCAGTTGGGTCTGCTGCATGGCTTCTGGATCGAAGGCGCGGACACTGGCGCCCGCCGCCCATAGCGATTCCAGGAGGGTGCGACTCGGCGCATCGCGCATGTCGTCGGTGTTGGGCTTGAAAGCCAAACCCCACAGCGCGAAGGTCCTGCCCCGCAGATCGCCCTTGTAGAACGCGTTGATGCGTTCGAACAGCTTGTGCTTCTGCCGCCGGTTGATGGACTCCACCGCTTGCAGCAGGTCGCTGGAGCAGTTGGCTTGCTCAGCCGTGTGGATCAGGGCGCGCATGTCCTTGGGGAAACACGAGCCGCCGTAGCCACAGCCCGGATAGATGAAGTGATAGCCGATGCGCGAGTCGGCGCCGATCCCCAGGCGCACCGACTCGATGTCCGCCCCGAGGTGTTCGGCCAGTTCCGCGATCTGGTTGATGAAGCTGATCTTCGTCGCCAGCATGCCGTTGGCCGCGTATTTGGTCAGCTCGGCGCTGCGCAGGTCCATGAACAGGACCCGATCGTGGTTGCGATTGAACGGTGCGTACAGGTCGCGCATGGTTTCCCGTACTTCCTCGCGCTCGCAGCCAATGACGATGCGATCCGGGCGACGGCAATCGGCGACTGCCGAACCTTCCTTTAGAAATTCAGGATTGGAGACGATATCGAATTGCAACAAGCGACCGGCCTTGAGCAGGCATTTATCGATGTGCGTGCGCAGCACATCGCCAGTGCCCACCGGCACGGTGGATTTCTCTACGAGAATGACGGGATGCTCGCGATGCCGGGCGACTGCATCCCCGACGGCCAGGACCTGGCACAGATCGGCCGAGCCATCGGCCCGGGAAGGCGTGCCGACGGCAATGAACAGTACCTGGCCATGCTGCACGGCAAGTTGTTCGTCGCTGGTGAAGTGCAAGCGCCCGGCCTCCAGCCCTTCGCGCACCAGCGTCGCCAAACCGGGCTCGAAGATGCTTACCAGGCCCTGGCGAAGGCTGTCGACTTTGCGCTCGTCAATGTCCATGCACACCACGTCATGGCCGACCTCAGCCAATACGGCGGCTTGCACCAGCCCTACGTAACCACTCCCGAACACGCTGATTTTCATGACGACTCCCTGAAACATTCCGAGCGGGCGAACATGCACGGCCAGCCCATTGGCGGTCGTGCGCTCGTTTCAGAATAAGTCGGGGATGTTGCAATTCACTGACAGGCTGCGGCAGGCCGTGCTTAAGTCGCCTCTACGCCGCATTCTGGCGGCAACTGCGCCACGAAAGCGGCCACCACTTCCCGGGTCAGGCTGACTATGTCTTCCACCCGTTCCATTCCGGCGCCGGTTCGCCAACTGGCGACGATGTCCATCACCGGCGGCAGCGGCACGTCTTGCACCAGGGTCAACGTACCTTGGGCCAGTTCTCCCGAGACCAGTGCCGCCGGCATGGCGCCGATGCCAAACCCATCGCGAACCAGGCGAGTGATGGCCGATGCCGAGTTCACGCAGTTGATGCGCGGCGAGACGATGTTGGCCGAATGCAGCAGGTTGAGGATGTCCTGGTGGGGCCGTGAGTTGCGCGAAAACGTCACGATGCGTTCCTGGGAAAGGTCTTCCAGCGAGGCATAGGGCCGGTCGTAGCCAGAACCGCTGCGCACCACCCAATGCATGGGATAACGGGTCAGCAATGCGTTGCGCACGCTGTCCAGGCGCAGGATGTCGGTCTGAAAAATAATGTCCTGATAGCCTTTTTCCAGCTGCGAACAGAGGTTGCTGGCGGTGTCCGCCGACAGCTCGATTTCCAACGCCGGATAGCGCTCCATCAGGCGCGTGACCAGCGGACTGAGCCAGGTGTGGATCACCGTATCCATGGCCCCGATGCGGATCCGCCCGCGCACCTGTCGAGGATCGCGGATCACCGCCTTCATGCTTTGCATCGTGTCCATGATGCGCTCGGCATACTCCAGCACCCGCTGCCCCTCGGAGGTCAGCGACACGCCCTTGGAGTCGCGCACGAACAGGCGCACGCCCATTTCATCCTCCAGCGCCGCGATCCGGCTGGAAATGGACGCCTGGGTAGTGAACAGCTTTTCGGCGGTGAGACGAAAACTCTTCAGGCGGGCGACCCAGACGAAGGTTTCCAAGAACTTGATATTCATTTGCAGGATTCCTGGGCGCTATTGTGTATCGGCATCCGCCAGGTAGCTGACCACCTCTTGCAGCTCGGCCAAGTCCGGTATGTTGCGCACAGCCGCTTCGGCGCTGCACCAGGGGTAGTCCAGCTGCGACGCCCAGGCCATCACCGTAGGCAAATCAGCGCAGGGCAGCGTCTTCATGTGTTCGATGGTGATGGTCAATCGCTCGGTCAGCCCTGATTGCGGATCGAACTGCCAGTCATATAGACCGCAGCCGACGCGCGCTTCGCCGCTGGCCTTGTCCGACATCGCCACCAACCACTTGCACTGAAAGGTGCTTGCCTGCGCCGTTGGCGGGGCGCCCAAGCAAAACGTGTAGACGTTTTCGAAAGTCTGCCCGAAGCGACTGACCAGCACATCGCCAATGGCGTCACGGCCTTCAACGTGGCCGGGAAAGGAAATGGCGCCGGTACGCACGATCATGTCCAACTGCGCGTCCTGCTTGAAGGCGTGTTCGAGCAGGTGAGGGCGGTTGCCGTCCTTGGCATTGATGTACTGTTGGATCGATAGCCTGGGGGTATTCATCGCTTGCCCTTTTCCGGTCGTAGTCGGCCTCGTTGGAGGCTCACAAGTCACTGTTCCATAAGTCCGTCACCAGCATACAGCCCGGCGCGTGGGTAATGCACAGCGGTGGGCGCGACGCCTGGACCACCGATTGAGGGGTCACGCCGCAGGCCCAGAATACTGGAATTTCGTCCGCTTCCACTGGCACGGCGTCGCCAAAATCCGGTTCGTCCAGGGAGCCAATCCCGATCAGCGACGGGTCTCCGATGTGCACCGGGGCGCCATGGACATTGGGCATGCGTCCGGTAATCTGGATGGCCTGGATGGCTGCCGCGGCTTTCATGGGTCGCATGGTCACCACCATTTTGCCTGAGAGGCGGGCGGTGGGGCGGGTGTCGATGCTGGTCCGGAACATCGCGACGTTGCGTCCCAGATCGATGTGCCGCAGACGGATGCCAGCTTCCAGCAGGGGCTGTTCGAACGAGAAGGAACAGCCAAGGGCAAAGGCCACCCAATCGTCTTGCCAGAGATCTTCGATGTCCACCGGCTCGTCAGTCAATTCGCCGTGGCGATAGACCCGGTAGCGCGGTACTTCATGGCGGATATCGATGGCGGCGCCCAGGTTGCGAAAGAACGGATCGCCAGGCTCGGTGACGTCCAGCAATGGGCAGGCCTGGCGATTGAGGGTGCAATAGCGCAGGAATTCATTGGCCCAGTCGCTGGGCAGGATGACGATGTTGGTTTGCACCCGACCCTGGCCCAGGCCGCTGGTATGGCCCTGGTAGTGGCCGGCGGCGATGCTTTGGCGCAAAGCGCTCGGGGCGTATTGCTGCAGTTGTTCGAAGGACAGGGCCGGTTGATTCATAAAGAGTGCTCCACGGGTTCGTGGGATCTTTGTAGAAAACCGCGGCGATCACGTCCAACAAGGAATATTGCTACCCCCCACAAACAAAAGTTATTCAAGAGGCCATTGGCCGTTCAGGCCGGGCGCGGCCACCATGCGCTGCGGGCCGACATCGATAGCGTATTGGCCAACCACCTGACGACTCATCTGCATGATGCTCTCGATCAGCTCCAGGCCCATGCCGGCGCGCCACGACGCCACCACATCCAGTTGGGGGAGGGTGGCGCCGGGCTCCAGTTGGATCAACTCGCCGCTGGCCAAAGGCTTGGCCACCAGCGCAGCGGGCAGGGCGCCAATCCCGAACCCGTCGCGGATCAGCCGGGTCATCGCCGAGACCGAGTTGACACAACTGACCCGTGGCGCCCCGACGCCATGGGCGTACAACAGGTTGAGCACATCCTGGTGGGGACGCGAGTGCTTGACGAAGGTGATGATGCGCTCGCCGGCCATCTCCACCAGCGAAGCATAGGGTCGGGCATAGATCGAGTGGCTGGCGGCGATCCAGCTCATGGGGTAATGCCCCAGTTCGAGGTTGCGCACGCTTTCGTGGCGGACCAGATCGGTCTGGAACACGATGTCCAGGTAACCCTTTTGCAGTTGCTCGCACAAATTGCGCGCTGCATCGGCGGTGATTTCGATTTCCACGGCGGGGAAGGCTTGCATCAGCATCGCCATCAACGGGCTGAGCCAGGTATGGATCACGGTGTCCATCACGCCGATGCGCACCAGGCCTTGCTGTGGACTGCTGCTGTCCAGTGACTGCTTCAGCGCTCGCTGGACTTCGAGCATCTGCTCGGCGTAGTCGAGCACCTTGAGGCCTTCGGGCGTCAGCGAAACTCCGCGCGAATCGCGCACGAACAGGCGCAGGCCCAATTCCTCTTCCAACGAAGCGATCCGACTGGAGATGGCGGCCTGGGTGCTGAACATTTTCTCGGCGGTGAGGCTGAAGCTTTGCAGCCGGGCAACCCAGACGAAAGTTTCAAGGAATTTGAGGTTCATGGGCGTTCTCTTGGCGCTTATGGTTCTTATGGTTGCAATTGTTACTCCAGATCGGACCCGCGAGCGCATCAAATTTTCTTATGTCCGATCTGGCTTTTTTCCCGTTTGACGCTGCCAGGTCTCGATGGGAAGAATCCGCTCCACGGCGCAGGCCTCCGCCAGGACGAGCCATGTAGCCCACTGTCGCTACACCCTCTAAGAACAACAACCATCGGACGCGGTCCCAACGCCCCCGAGAGGGCACGCTCGCGTCCAAATAAAGGAGCACAGCATGCGGCATTTCACTACCAATTGGATTTACAGCCCGATCGGTGCGGTACTTGGCTTCAGCCTGATCGGCATACCGAACGCTCAGGCCGATTTTATCGCCGACAGCAAGGGCAGCCTGGAAGCCCGCAACTTCTACTTCAACCGCGACTTCCGCCAGCAAGGTGCGCGGGACAAGGCTGAAGAATGGGCGCAGGGTTTCTTGTTGCGAATGGAATCGGGATACACCACCGGCACCGTGGGTTTTGGCCTCGATGCCTTGGGTATGGCCGGGTTCAAGCTAGATTCCGGTGGCGGCACGGCAGGCACCAATCTTTTGCCTGCGGATTTGTCCGGCGGCTCCCAGGACCGCTATGGCGAACTGGGGCTGACCGCCAAGGTACGCGTATCCAACAGCACCTTGAAGTTGGGCACGCTGCAAATCCGCGATCCGGTGGTGAGCTCCAACGACACGCGCCTGTTACCCGGGACATTCAAGGGAGGGCTGCTGAGCGTGCAGGAAATCGATCGCTTGAAGCTGACGGCTGGGCAACTCACGCAGATCAACTTCGTCGATTCCACCGACTACCAGGACATGACCGCCAACCGCATCGGTGGCAGCAGCGACAAGTTCCAGTTCGCCGGGGCGGACTATCAGGTCCTGCCTAATCTCACCGCGCAATACCGCTACGGAACGTTGGAAAACATCTACCAGCAAAACTACCTCGGGCTTGTCCATAGCCTGGACCTGGGGGCAGGGCAGTCCTTCAAAAGTGATGTGCGCTACGCACGCAGTACCGAGGACGGTAACTTCCGCAATCTCGACAACCGGGCGTTTGGCGCCCTGTTCACTTACAGCCTGGCGGGTCATTCGGTGGGATTGGGCTATCAGCGCATGAGTGGCGACGATCCGTTTCCCTATATCGGGCGCAGCGATCCGTACCTGGTCAATTTCGTGCAGATCGGCGATTTCGCCAACGTCGATGAGCGCTCCTGGCAAGCGCGCTATGACTATAATTTTGCTGCCGTTGGAATGCCCGGCTTGACCTTCATGACCCGCTATATATCGGGTGACAACGTACAACGCAGTGCACCGGGGGAGGGCAAGGAGTGGGAACGCAACACGGACATTGCCTACGTGATGCAAGACGGAAAATTGAAAGGGCTGGGGGTCAAATGGCGCAATGCGTCGGTGCGGTCGAATTTCGGGAATGATCTGGATGAGAACCGGTTGATCGTCAGCTATACGTTGGCGCTTTGGTAGGCATTCAACGCCGCTCAATGAGCGGCGCTGTCTCATCAAGCCGTCGTCGACGAATCACTGTCATGAGGCGGCGACAACGACGCGAGAATGCTTGTGCGGCAGGCTTGCAAGATCTCGTCCGCCAGCGACGAGTCATCCGGGCAGGCGCGCGACAACATAACAGCACCGACTGCGTGGGCCAGCAAGTTGATCATCTTGGCCCGCATAGCCTGTCGTTGGGCGTCGTCTTGCTCGGTGAGGTCGCCCTGCAGCGCGGCGACCACTTTTTCAATCCCGACCTCAAACGTTGCCTTGACGTCTGGGGACTGACGGGCAGCGTCTCCGCTAAGGGCCGCCATCGTACAGCCTGCGTCGCGTGTGTCACGGTGGTCTCGTGACAGGTACAGATTGAAGAACTCAACGACGCCCAGGCCTGCGCTGTTTTGCAGGGATTGCGCAAGTCCGCACGCGGCGGCTTCGGCCATCAGGTCGGCCTTGGAGCCAAAATGCTTGTAGAACCCGCCGTGGGTGAAGCCGGCAGCCCCCATCAACTCCGCCACGCCGACGCCATCATAGCCACGCTCACGAAACAGGGCTGAAGCCGTTTCGACGATATGTGCCCGGTTCGCCTGGGCCTGTGCTTTGGTGACTTTCATGCCCATGTGCCTCGTTGTTACACCAGCGGTAGAGTCGACAATATACATTGATGTCAAGCGACATCAAAGGGTCGATCGACAAACCACCGAATCGGCGAGCGCTGTCAGTGCGGCCTTGGGGCCGATAAGCTGCGGCACCTAATTTCAGCAAGGAAGTGTTGGATGCGTTTGCTCGTCAGCGGTGTGCTGTTTTCGCTGACCCTGGCGGCACGTTGAACGGTATCGTGGCCGAGCAAGTTACCGTACCGACGGAAAACGAAAACCTGATTGTCGTGCGTGAACCCCAAGCGCCAGCGAAGAATGGTGCGTATCACGTTCAGTTGATGAAAGACCTTGCGGCTATTGGTTACAACGGGGAGCTGGGTACTGAGGATAGTTTGATGGGGATGTATGTGAAGCGGCAGTGAGTAGCAGGTTTGGAGCTGGTTGCTGGGTTGAAAAGCGACTGGCACTGGGGCTCGTTGGTGTATATGAGACTACACATAATGTATATTATGTTAAACACCATGCAATGTCATAGGTGTTCATACAGGAATCCATGCGGAGAAACGTTGACGATATCTCACTGCTCAGTAACTCACTGTTGCGCCAAGCTAGGGCCAATGGCATGTCAATCGACGCCTTAGCATTTCCAGGTGAGCAAGATTTCGAAACCAATTTGCCTACCCGCCAGAACGTGGAACTCGTAAGGGTTCGGCACACCCTGTGTCATGGCAACATCCTTGAGTATGTTAGTGCCCAAGAGGATCTGCCGGCACTCTTCACACCAGAGTGCTGCCGCGACCTTGCCAATAAGCTTCACGTTATCTCTCGTAATTGGGTAGCGAACCTTGGCGCGTTCAGAAAGCAGGCTATGGGACTGCAATAATCGATCGTCTCAAGGGTTCAAATAGGTACTCGGTCATACAGGCCGCTCACGCTCTACGCCTCGGAACGGTCTGTTGAAAATGATGAACACCAGCCTGAGAAGGTGAACCGTTAGAACGCAATATGGTAAAGCGCCCTTGAGTAAGCTCTGTACCAACCAGATATGCCGGAGCCTTGACTATATCGGGAAACAGCACCCATCCCGTAACACCGGCATCAGCCACAGACACAATTTTTGTTGGAGTTTCAATCACTGCTGGGTGGAGCATATCGCTGAAAAAATGGGTTTCACAGCAAATATGAGACTGGTATTCGGGCCCGTATATGGTTGCTGTATGTACGTTAGCCCCCACCGTTTTCTCAATAGTAGAGGCAAACTTAATAGTGGCCACCATTGCATCTCTTACGTCCGAGACATATTGTTCATAAGCACTGAAATCAGGAAGCCCTTGCCTTTCGTGGACTGCTTTCCACTCGACGTCAAAATAAGCTTCGGTTTCAGGGCGGCAACCAGAACCAACCATGTCGATACCGCAATTTCCCTTTATGCCGGGGCGTTCTTTGAAACCGACGGGATTAGAGAGTTTCAAAGAACTACGGCTCCGGCTAACTTCAATGAGCACCCGCTTCCACTTATCGCGTTTGCGCTTCCACCCGGCGATCACAATCGTCAACCCTGAGCTCAATAATTCGCCTTGAGAAATCCTAGTCAACTTCTCCTTGATCTGTTTTATGACTCCATCAAAATGAAGCTGCTTTTGCTCGCCTAAGCCGCCCAGTTGCATAGCCCAAGGATCAGACCCGTCGGTTGGGATCCTTATGCGAGTATCAAGCTGCTCTGCGATCCACTCATCTGTTGGCTTACCTCGCATAAATGCAGCGCCACAATAGCTAATCGTTAAAATTCCATCACTGGCTTCATAAATCAGATTCTTATTTGACTTATCATCAAATTGTTGGGTCTTATCATCAGCCTGAGTCGTTAAAAGACGATCCCCCGCTTGGATAACAAACAGTGGTGATGCAACTGTAATTATCAGCGTCATGCTTACTTCCTATTTCCCTACGAAACCAGAGTGATGCGTCTTGGTCGATCCATGCATGTGCCACTAACTCTTGAGTCTCCGGCGAATGCGCCAACCAGCGTCTAAAAGCACAGCACAGGCTAGCACTATTACTGAACCCAAGCCCCTCGACAACCAATCCGGGAGACTGAGCAGTTTGCGAACTTCGCTCCCAGTGGCGCAACCTCCCTTCCCTTCCCTTCCCTGCTCAGGCTCGCGATGCAGTGCCATCGGTTCGTCACGAGTGCCGATCCCGGCATCGACTCAACCGGGATCGGTGAATGCTCAACCTTCGAATTGGTGATAAACCTTGGCGATGACCTTCCAGGCGCCATCCATCTTGATCAGCGTCAGGTAGTCGTTGTAGTCCGCACCAATCGCATCTTTTTCCATATCTATACGCACCACCGCTGTTGTGGGTGTGATCGCCAGGATGTCGAGCCGAGTCGTTATTTCTGGGGCACTGCCGTTTTTCTGAACGAAATCAAATAAGTTCTTGATCGGGCCGCCAAGTAGTTCACCATTTGTGAAACCGTACATCACGGCGTCTTTATGGAAGGCTTGCGCAACGCCTTCGGCACTGCCCACACGCAGACCTTCAACGTACTGGTGGGCAGTAGCGATGACCGCGTTGTACTCGGAAGTTGATACCGCCTTGATATTCTTTGACATGGTTCTTTCCTTACAATAAGGGCGAGGTACAACACATCCCGCTAGTGGTGTTTGAGGAGTCATGCGCTCGGGTGGGTGTGGTAAATCTTGCTGACGATTGTCCACTTGCCTTCTACCTTCAGCAGGTTGAAGAAGTCAGTGAAACGAAATCCCGAAACATTGTCGGTGTCGACCCGGGCACTGGCGGCAGTGCCCACGATGTCGATGCGCACGATGGCTGCTTTGGCTTCGGGAGATGGGCGGAAAGAGTTGTCGATGATGTCGTACAGATTCTGAATTGCACCGCCGACGAGCTTGTCGCCGTCGACCCCAAACATCGTCGCATGCTCGTTGAACGCGGGCTTCATCAAAGTGCTGTTGGCCTTGGCACCGCCTTCGCTGTATTGGCTAAGCACGTCGACGATCGCGTTGTACTCTTGAACGTAAGTTGTATTGCTCATGGTGGAACTCCTGATTGAAGAATTTCCGATGCCCATAAGGGCTGGATGGGCACTGTTTTGGTAGACATCGGCCATTCAAGCGTTAGCTACAGGCCAATCGATATAACCTTTGGCGCCTCCTCCGTAGTAACTCTCACGGGGCGCGATGGTCAGCTCTCTGCCTCGACGCAGGCGATCCACGAGATCGGGGTTGGAAATGAACAGGCGACCAAACGCAACCGCATCTATTCGCCCCCGCGCCCGACGCTCAAGCGCCATCGCCAGGTCGTAGTTGTTGTTGCCGATGAATGCGTTTTCAAACTGAGCACTCAGTGCATCCAGATCGACGCCATCGGGAACCGTGCGAGAGGTGGCCGTGGCGCCTTCAACGAAGTGCAGGTAGGCCAGATTGAATCGATTGAGTTGCTGGATTAGGTAACCGTAAGTCGCCATGACGTTGCTGTCTGGTGGCGTATTACCGGCATCTGGTGTCACGGGCGAAAGACGAATCCCCACTCGCTCGCTCCCCCAGATCGAAACCACTGCCTCAGTGACTTCCAGCGTCAATCGTGCACGGTTCTCAATGGAACCACCGTATTGGTCTGTGCGTTGATTGGTGGAATCACGAAGAAACTGATCGAGCAGATAGCTGTTGGCAGAATGGACTTCAACGCCATCAAAACCGGCGCGTTTTGCGTTTTCTGCCGCATGCCGGTACTGCTCGATGATCCCTGGGATCTCTGAAGTTTGCAGTGCCCGAGGCATCGACACTTCAACCATGCCATTGTTGGTGTAGGTAGTACCTTCAGCCTTGATTGCCGAAGGCGCCACTGGCGCATCGCCGTTGGGCTGTAACTCGACACTCGAAAAGCGCCCCACGTGCCACAACTGACTGACTATTTTGCCGCCCGCCGCGTGCACTGCGCTGGTGACTTTTCTCCAGCCAGACACCTGTTCTTCTGACCAGATACCAGGGGTCATGGCGTAGCCTCGACCCTGCGCGGAAATGTTCGTCGCTTCGGCGATGATCAAACCGGCACTGGCACGCTGGGCGTAATAGGTCGCGTGCATTTCATTCGGGACGCCGTCGTCAGCCATTCGGCTCCGCGTCACGGGTGCCATGACAATTCGATTAGCCAGTCGAAGCGCGCCCATATTCATCGGCGAAAAAAGGTCGGTGTCTACTGCGTTATCAATCATAAAAACCCCATATAAATAGACCGGTCATCTAGTAAAAAGCTTAAAAAAAACGCCCCTATGCCAGCAGGCGTTCACTTGTGATCGGCATCTGACGAACAACTAGCTCCTCGCTGCCGGATGAGCTCGCGCAGGCTCCAGCTCGACCCTTTCCCACTTGGCGATCACCAAAGGTGCGATGGCATTACCCAAAACATTCAACGTCGTGGTGCCGCTGTCGATGATCCTGAAAATGCCGGCAATCAACGCGACCCCTTCCAACGGCAATCCGGCAGACGCCAAGGTCGCTGACAAGATGATGATGGCAAAACCCGGCACCCCGGCTGCGCCCTTCGAAGTCAGCACCATCGTCACCACCAACAGGATCTGCTGCGACAGCGAAAGGTCGATGCCATAGAGCTGCGCCACAAAAATTGTTGCCACACCGAGAAAGATCGATGCGCCATCCAGGTTGAACGCATAACCCACCGGCACCACAAAACTGACGATCCGACGCGGTACACCATAGGTCTCTAATCGTGTCATCAACTGCGGCATGACGGCAGCTGACGCGGCACTTGAAAACGCCAAAATCAGCTCGTTACGAAAGTAACGGATCAACTTGAAAATATTCTCGCCGATCACGTAGCAAATCCCTCCGAGTATCACCAATGCGAACACTATCAGCGCCAGATAGACCACTCCAATCAACTTGAGCAACGGCAACAACGAGGCGAAACCAAACGTCGCCACGGTCGCGCCGATCATCCCAAACACACCGACCGGCGCGTAAGCCATGACCATTGAGACAACCTTGAACATTGCATCGGAGAGGCTCTGAACCACCGCAATGAACGGTGCGCTCCTGTCCTTCGGCAGAGCGTTCAATGCCATGCCTAACAGCACGGCGAAAAACAGCACGGACAGCAACTTCGCTTCTGACATAGCAACCAGTACATTGTCAGGGACTATGTTCTGCAAGATGACCAATGCGCCTTTGGACGGCTCCAAAGTGATCGCTGCACTACCGTGCGAAATACCGGAAATGTCGGTACCCGTACCCGGCTGGAAAATGTTGGCGAAACACAAGCCGAGAACAATGGCCAAGGCCGTAATCGCAAAAAAGTAGCCCAGCGATTTTATTCCCATACGACCAAACGACTTATTATCGCCACCGCCCGCGATGCCCAGAATCATGCAACAGAACACAATTGGTACAACCACCATCTTCATCATCTTGATGAAGATATCACCGAGCGGTTTGAGGATCTCCGCACTCACCCATGTCTGATAATGCGGATGCGTATTGAAGTACCAACCGACAAGCACGCCAAGCAACAGCCCGGCAACGATTTGCCACACCAAGGGAATACGTTTCATGTCTAGCCTTCTTGTTGGAATGAAAGGTCTGCGTCTTTCGCAGTTGCTAGATTCATGAGCTTCCAGCTCACTTGAGATCAAATGGCACAACGTTGTTGTGCCATGGCTGTTGTTACTTGGCGAAGAGCTGACTCATATCTTTGAAAGCTTTGAACTCAAGAGCGTTGCCGCATGGATCAAATAAAAACATGGTGGCTTGCTCACCCACTTGGCCTTTGAAGCGAATGTAAGGTTCGATCACGAACTCGGTGTCAAACGACTTCAGACGTTCGGCCAGTGCCTCCCATTGTTCCCAACCTAAAATGATGCCGAAGTGTGGAACCGGAACATCGTGTCCGTCGACCGGGTTGCTATGGACGCTTTCCTGCGAAGCAGTTTTTGGATGTTCGTGAATCACCAGTTGGTGACCATAGAAATCGAAATCTACCCACTGCGTGCTGGAGCGCCCTTCTTCCAGACCAAAAACCTCACCGTAAAAGGTGCGCGCTGCAGCCAGGTCGTAGACAGGAATTGCGAGGTGGAATGGCGAGAGGCTCATCAGAACTCCAATATTTTTTTGTTGGTTGCCGAAAATCCACCGTCAATTGGCTCTCAGGGATCAGCCTTTGCCGGGGGATGAAAACATCGTAGACCGGAAAACCAAGCATAAAAAACAATATATATTTCTTAGAAACACAATTATTATTTGTGAATGATCAAGGAACTCAAAACACTCATCGCCGTGGCGCGGGAAGGTACATTTGCCGCTGCCGGCAACAAGATCGGCCTCACCCAGGCTGCCGTCAGCGCGCAAATCCAACGGCTGGAGGCTGAGCTCGGCTTCGAAATTTTCGACCGAAAAGGACGCTCAGCCCACCTCAACAAGATGGGTCACCAAATCCTTCTGCAAGCGCAAGAGCTGCTTAAGCTCTACGACAACCTTGGCTCCACGACGGTAGGACAACCGGCAAGTGTGCAGGTCAACATCGGCGCGATCGCGTCCGTACAGCGCTCCTATTTGCCGGATGCGCTGGCCAAGTTTCATCAACAATGTCCGCACTGCCGCACACGTGTCATTCCAGGGCTGTCGATGCAATTGGTGAACCTTGTCGACGCTGGCGAGATCGACATGGCCGTTATCATCCGGCCGCCCTTCTCCCTTCAAAGTGACTTACGCTGGACGACGTTGGCGCTAGAGCCCTACCGACTGATCGTGCCACGAGACGTAAAGGGAGAGGACTGGTCGGAACTGCTGTCCAGCCAGCCATTCATTCGCTATGACCGATCGTCCTTCGGCGGCAGGCAGGTCGATCGTTTCCTGCGGCAGATGCATTTCACTTTGCGGGAGGTCTGCGAACTGGATGAACTGGACGCCATCGTCAAGCTGGTTGAAAACGGTGTGGGCATAGCTCTGGTGCCACAGACGGAAACCTATCGAGAATGGCCCGCTGGAGTAAGAGCGCTCGATTTGCGACAGCACACCTTTCACCGGGATATTGGATTGGTACATCGGTCTCGGCAAAGTTTTACGGAGCCTGTGCGAATGTTGGCTCAGCTTATAAGTGATCAGGTAACAGCACTTTCCGGATAACAGCTCAAGCAAAAAGAGCCCTAGGGGAAAGCTGTGCAAGGCGCCGTTGTGCGCCTCGCCAAGGTCGACGAGGTATAGCATAAATAGTCTGATCAGCCTCACGTGATCCTATATAGTCGCGCCCATGATCGCGAACAACTTCCGCACGCCTCCGCCAGACCCTGACGCATGAAGCGCAAACAAAAGAATCCGGTACGTCTGATCGAATCCCCCCAAACCGCAATGGCCAGCGCCACGCTGGCGCATCCGCCGTTCTGGCATTACGTCGATGAGCAGCACAGCGCGCATGTTTACCCGCGGGGCACCTTCGCGTTTCTCTCCGGTGGCTTTGGTTTTTTTGCCGTGCTGTTGTTCCTCTTGCCCTTTTATGGGCTTGCACTGCTGCTGATTACCCTGGTGGAGGCAGTCAAGGGTTTACCGCTTACTTACGCGCAAACCTTCACAGAACCCACCTTCCTCCTTCCTCTGATCGGTACGGCATTGATGGCGGCGGTCATGCTGAGCTTTGGCATTTCCAGTCCGGCAGTGACCGCCTTCAGTTTCGACGAAGCCAGGCAGCAACTCACTTTTACCCAGACACGCCGGCTGGGGAAAGCCATCGAAAGGCAGGTACCTTTCAGCGATATCCTTTGGATATCGGCTTACGTCTTGTCCAGTTACGGGCGTTCCGGACATTTTCAGCTCGGCTTTGTCGGGCCCAAGGGCAAATCTCTGAAGTGCCACTTGGGCCGGGATTTCCCGGTCACGGAAATGGAGTTTCACATTGCTTGGTTGAAGGGGCTGATCGGCGAGCGGATGAGCGATATTTGCTGGCTGGATACGTGATGAGCCCTGAACAAGAAACTCAAGTGCACCCAGACGCAGCCGCTACACCTGCAAATGGCAGCGCGACACCTGTGCATCCATCGTACTGGCACTACGATAAAGAACCGCCACCAGCGGAAAACCTGGCCTTGGTCTTTCTCTTTACGTCCCTTTTTATTTTCGCGGTCTGGGCAATCGCGGCGCTGCCGGGGGTCCTGAGTGAGACGACCGGGGACTTCATGGCGAACTACCTGCAAAGCATTACTGAAACACCTTATCTGGCAGTGTTGTTCGTCGTTATTTTGTTGAGTGGCGTCATAATCGGCTTGCCCATTGTCGAAGGACCGGTGATGACCTTCAACTTCGACGAGTCCAGGCAGCAACTCACCTTTACCCAGACGCGTCGTCACCAGGCACCTGTCCAGGTGCAGGTTCCATTTAGCGATATCCTTTGGGTGACCCCCTACGTAACGTCCTTTTACGGCCGCTCCGGGCAATATAGGCTGGGCTTCAAGGGGCCGGCAGATGAGCCCTCAAGGTGTTGCCTGGGCTTGGATATACCGGTTACCGAGATGGAATATCACGCGACATGGTTAAAGGGATTGATCGGAGATCGGATGGGGCCCTTGGATTGGGGGAATGACTGATCACTCCCCGCTATGACAAGTAACGGTACGCCCTGAACCACCCCGGAATCAGGCTTATCAGTCCGCCACAGTCGCTGCTGCGTCCCGCTTGATAGCCATTACCGATTCGGTCCCTTTGGCGGGCTTGGTGCCCGCAACCTTCAGATCCTTGGCAAACGTCCCATCCACCTCCCCCTTGAAGAAATTCTTGCCGTAGATCAGCAGGCACAACACAACGCCAATCCCGAATGCCCAGCTCGCGCCTTTGATTGCCAGTACCGCACCGATCACGCCGGCGATACCCAGGTCGCGCTGGCTGCGAGCCTCAAGGATGCCCAGGCGCACGCTGACATAACCCTGGATCAGCAACGTCAGCGACAGGGCAACACCGAGAATCGGCTGTACCAGCGTCACCACCGGCAACAGCAGCAAACCGCTGTTGGTGCCCCAGCGGAACGATCCGACGCCGCCGATAATCGACTTCATCGCCTTCGGTCCACCTTTGAAGCGTTCGATCACCACCACCAGCATCGCCGCCCATTTGGGGCCGCACATGGCGACATCCGGGCCAACGATACTCATGAACGCATTACGCGCGCCGAAGATCAGGTGAGCGCGATCGGCGTTGTAGTCGACGATTTCATCGGTGCGGACAGTTTCTGCCTCATCGAGGAGCGATTTCGCACTGAGCACATCGCCGAAGACAATGATGTACGCCGCCAGCATGGTCGGTAGTGCCGAGATAAACATGGACAACGGAGGCATACCCAGGCCGAACACAGTGTAGTTGTTCCAAAGTCCGGCAAAGTCCGGTTTGCTGATGCCCCATTGAATGGTTGGCCATGGGGCTTCACCAAACAATGGTGCAATCACCACCGCCAACAGAACGATCGGCAAGATGCCGAGCTTGGCGAAATTCCACCAGAAGCGGTTGCGCTGCTTGAGTTCGTTGAAGTGCTGGGAAAAGATCAAATAAAAGGCGATGCCAACTGCAATGGAAATGGTCCAGGGCAGCACATTGAATTTGCCGCCGACCTGGAACACCGCGATCACCGCACTCAAGCCGGCGCCGACGATAATCCCGGATTTGATCGCCGAGGGAACATACTCCACCACCCTCTTCGCCATTCCGGTCGCCCCCAAGGCGATTGAAAAAATCCCCAACATCAACTGGAAGGCAATCAAGGCGTGGACACGCTCCGGGCCCATTGGGTACTGCGCGCAGTAAGCCATCAACAATGGCACCGCCGGCGTGATCCAGCCAGGCACGGTGGGGTCACCGAGTAAATGGTGCGCCAGGTAAAGCAAGCCGTTTAGCATGACCACGGCAAGTGCGACCTCAAAGGGCATGCCAAGCAGTTCGGTCATCAGCGGAATCGCGGCCAGGTCCACGGCACACATCAGCAAGCCTTGGAGATAGTCCGGGACTTCGATTTTGTAATGAACAAAGGGCAACCGGACCTTGAACGGTCCCATCGGGATGTACGGGCTTTCGCTCCGCTGCGCAGGAGTGTCAGACATTGAGTTCACCTGTTTTATTGGTTTTGTATGGGCGGGCGCGCGCCGGCTGAACGGCGTCGTGGCGTGTGGAGATCAATAGGCTGCGCGGTAGATCTTCTCGATATCGGCGGCGGTCAGCTGGCGCGGGTTGTTGCGCATCAAGCGGTCGATCTTGCTGGCCTCTTCAGCCATCGCTGGGATGGCATCCTCCGGCACGTTGAAGCTGCGTAAGCCGGATGGGATATCCACGGCCACACATAGATCCGCCATGGCTTTAACGGCTTGATCCGCCGCATCCTTGTCGCTCAGGTTCGCGACGCGCACGCCCATGGCTTCGGCGATATCACGCAAGCGTTCGACGCAGGCCGTCTTGTTCCACTCCATCACGTACGGCAACAACAAGGCGTTGCTGACGCCGTGAGCAATATTGAAACGCCCACCCAATGGGTACGCCAGCGCATGCACCGCGCCTACCCCTGCGTTGCCAAACGCCATGCCGGCCATCAGGCTGCCGGTGGCCATCTCCTCCCGCGCTTGCAGGTTGGTAGGATTGGCATAAGCCTTCGGCAGCGCCTTGGCGATCAGCTTGATGGCGCCCAGCGCGATAGCATCGGTGATCAGCGAGGCGTTGACTGAAAGGTAGGACTCGACCGCATGCACCAGCGCATCGACACCACTGGCCGCGGTCACACTGCGTGGACAGGTCAGCGTCATGGTCGGACTGACCAGCGCCACGTCGGGCAAGAGATAGTCACTGACGATGCCTTTCTTCAGTTGCGCTTGCTTGTCGGAGAAAATCGCTACGTTGGTAACCTCCGAACCTGTGCCGGCGGTCGTCGGGATAGCAATCAACGCAGGGCCTTTGCGTTTCACCAGATCGACACCGAACAGTTCGCTCAGCGGACCTGCATGACTGGCATACGCCGCGACACCCTTGGCGATGTCGATGGCGCTGCCGCCGCCCACAGCAATCAACCCGTCGTGGCCGCCCTCGCGATAGGCGCGGGTGCAGTCCTCGACGATGGCCACTTCAGGCTCCGGTTTGACCTGGTCGAAAATGCCGTAAGGGCGATCACCTAATTGCGCCAGTGCCAGGTCAACAGTGCCGGATTTCAACAGAATGACGTCGGTGACGATCAATGGATTCTGCACATCGAGGCGAGTCAGTTCAGCCGAAAGCTGCTCGATAGCGCCTTGTCCAGTGATCAGTTTGTTTGCGATTTTGAATGCAGAGGTGTTCATCAGGCTCGTCCAGTTGATGTTGTTTTATTGGAAGACGTGCCATAGGAGATAGCGAAAGCCGTGCCAAATCCCGCAAAGCCCCACGCCGTGGGCCTTCACGTGATTGGAACGAACACAGGAGGGTTTTTTACCGCTCAGTCCCGATTAGTTTTCTGATCGGTATGCAGGGGCTTGATTGAAAACCTAATCGGTATGTTCCCAGCGTTTCATTTTCTGCACCACGGTTGCCTGACTCACCCCCAACGCCTTGGCGGCAAGGCGCGTGGTCTTGTGTTCGCGCAGTGCGGCGCGAATCGCACTGCGCTCGGCATTTTCCAAGACCTTGCGCAGGGGTAAGTGGGCCTCATTGGAGTTCAGTGAGTTGAGGTCGAGGATCTCCTCAGGCATATCCAACGCCTCGATAGTCCCGGTCTGATTGGTCACCACCAGCCGTTCGACGACATTGATCAGCTCGCGGATGTTGCCGGGCCAAGCGTATTCGCACATCAGGTCCAGCGCTTCGAGGCTCCATTGGACCTGGCGTTCATAACGGGTATTAAATCTGTCGAGGTAGTAATGCAGCAGCGGTGCGACCTCCTCACTGCGCTCGCGCAGTGCCGGGATACTGATCGGCACGACGTTGAGCCGGTAATACAGGTCAGCCCTGAAACGACCTTCTGCCACCAGTTGCTTGAGGTCATGGTGAGTGGCGCTGATGATGCGCACATCGACCTCCTTCAGCTCCAGGCCGCCGACAGGAATGAAGCGGTTTTCTTCAATGACCTTGAGTAACTTGACCTGTACTGGCAGCGGCAAATCACCAATTTCATCGAGAAACAACGTTCCGTTGTGCGCCAGTTCCAGCAGGCCACGCTTGCCTTTGCGGCCTGCGCCGGTGAACGCGCCAGGGGCATAGCCAAACAGCTCGGCTTCGATCAGATTCTCGGGTAAGGCACCGCAGTTCAGCGCAAGGAAGGGTTCATTGGCGCGTGGACTGGCGTTATGGATGTACTGCGCGACGAGGGTTTTCCCGACACCGGTCTCTCCTTGAAGCAAAACCTTCACCGAGCTTGCGGCAACCTGTCGGGCCAACGAGAAGACTCGGCCGGAAACCTCCTGGTCGGCCATAAGCGGAGAGCGCAACAGATTGTCTTGCTGACCGGCATGCAGCTTGGCGGTGCTGTTGCGCAGCTGTTTAAGCTGTTGCAACTCATCGCGCTCATGTTTCATGCGCAGCAGTTCAGTCATGTCCCGCACGGTACTGACGACGTACGAAATCCGCTTATTTACGTCGAGAATCGGCGTGGCGCTGACCAGCAATTTCTTGCCCTGGCTCAGGCTCTGCATCACCGACACCGGCCGACCTCCCTGTAATACGCGCAGTGTGGCCGATTGCGAGATGACGCCCTCCTTCACCAACTCCTGCATGGATCGGCCGATGAGCACAGCACCGCTGAGTCCAGTCAGGCGCTCATAGGCTTGATTGACCTTCAAGGTCTTGCCGTCGCCATCCGTGATGTAGACGCCGTCATGCAATGCGTTGAGCAGTTCTTCAAAACTGGCGTCGTTGACGTTCACCGGGGCGTTCCTTCGAAGTTCAGAGTCGTTAAGTGTAAACGTGTGCTCATGCCGGTGCTTTCAAATCCACCCCAAGCGCCCGGGCAAACGCCTTGACCAGCGGACTGCGGACGGTGTTGTGTCGCAGGATCAGATTGAACGGGGTAACGATATTGAACAGGTCCGGGCGTATGGCTCGCAACTGTCCTTGCTCGACCAGGCCGGCGGCATAGTGTTGCGGGAGAAAGCCCACGAAACGGCCAGTCTTGACCAATAACGCGACCGCTTCCACCTGGGTCGCCGAGGCGGAAAAGCCGTCGTAACGGGCGAAATTCAGTTTGTCGCGGTGGATCGCGTAGCGGTGGTTGACGCACTCATGTTCCTTGAGCACCTGGCTATCGATTTGCGCATCCGGCGTCTCGAATAGCGGGTGCCCCAGGGCGCAATAAACCAGTGAGCGTTCTTCATACAAGGCATAGTAATCAAACTCTTCACGCTGCTGATAAACCGGCACGATTCCGGCCACTAATCGACCTTCAACTACCCCGCGCTCCACCTCATCTAGCTGGGACGCCTGAAGTTGCAGCCTTACTTTCGGTGACTCTTCGTTGATCGTTCTAAGCGCGGCAACTAGCGGTGAATGAGGGTCACTTATCGTATTGTCAATGACGCCTACGCCCAAGTCCCCAACAAGTTCGTTTTGCGCGGAACTAAGCCGGTCCCGAAAGTTGTCGACAGACGCAAAAAGATCGATCGACGCCTGATAGACCAACCTGCCCTCTTCGGTCAGGTGAAAGCCCTCGCGGCCTCGCGTGCACAGGCGCATGCCGAT
Source organism: Pseudomonas fluorescens Q2-87 (assembly GCF_000281895.1). Lineage (NCBI taxonomy): Bacteria > Pseudomonadati > Pseudomonadota > Gammaproteobacteria > Pseudomonadales > Pseudomonadaceae > Pseudomonas > Pseudomonas fluorescens. The sequence goes on from NZ_CM001558.1 coordinate 3,064,202, forward strand.
GCGAATTTCAAGGTCCGAGATCTGTTTGCTGATCGCTGCCAAACCCACGTTGAGTTCATTCTGGGCGGCGCTGAAACCTCCCGCCTCGACCACCGCCTTGAACACTTTGAGCAGTTTGAAGTCCAGGCCGCTGAGCGCCAACGGTGCCCGGTGAGGCGGTTTAGGCGGCGGGTTTCCGGAATTGGAAAGTGGGGTTTCCATAATGCTTATTTACCTCTGGCGCCCTATTCAACACTCTGTGCCCAACAACAAAAACAACGCTGGCTAATAATAATGACCACAGAAAACCAAGCTTGGCAACCGCTAATAATTTTTGTATCTGGCGGCCAAGTCACTGATTTCCCGCTATTAAAAGCTGACACTTCGATCAGCCCTTTCCGCTTCGAAACTGCGCTTGTCCCCTGCCCTCGATGAATAATTAAGCCGCGTCACGCCTGGCGGATTTTCTCCGTCCAGGGTGAATGTTTCGGGCCAGACCGAACGTTTCGAGTTCGCTTCACCGATGAGGAAAACAACAATGTCCCAAACCACCGACCGTCTCTGGGGTGCGCGCTTCAAAAGCGGCCCGTCCGATGCCCTGGCAGCCCTGTCGCGTTGCCCGGAACACTATTTTCGCCTGACCCCTTACGACCTCGCCGGGTCCCGCGCCCATGCCGGGGAGCTGCAACGCGCCGGGCTGCTCAGCGAAGAAGAAACCCGGACCATGCTTGCCGCCCTGGATCAGATCGGCGCCGACTTCCGCGCCGGCAGCATTGCCCCGACCCTCGACGACGAAGACGTCCACACGTTCATCGAGCGCCTGCTGACCGAGCGCCTCGGCGCCTTGGGCGGCAAGCTGCGCGCCGGTCGCTCGCGCAACGACCAGACTGCCAACGACCTGCGCCTGTTCCTGCGGGATCACGTCCGCACCCTGGCTGTCGAAGTGCTCGCCTTGCAACAGGCGCTGGTGGCCCAGGCCGAGCAACACATCGAAAGCATCTGCCCCGGCTTCACCCACCTGCAGCAGGCGCAGCCGATTGTCTTCGCCCATCATCTGCTGGCCCATGCCCAAGCGATGCTGCGCGACGTTCAGCGTCTGGTTGATTGGGATGCTCGAACCTCGCTGTCGCCGCTGGGTGCAGCGGCCATGGCCGGTTCCGCCATCGCTCGCCTGCCCGAGCAATCGGCCAAGGAAATGGGCTACAGCGGCGTGTGCGAAAACTCCATCGATGCGGTGGCCAGTCGTGACCACGTCGCGGAGTTCCTGTTCATCGCCAGCATGCTCGGTATCAACATTTCCCGCCTCGCTGAAGAGTTCTGCCTGTGGTCGTCGCGGCAATTTCGCTGGGTCAGCCTGGACGATGCCTACGCCACCGGCAGCTCGATCATGCCGCAGAAGAAGAACCCGGACATTGCCGAGCTGGCTCGCGGCAAGGCTGGCCGCTTGATCGGCAACCTGACCGGCCTGCTGTCCACCCTCAAATCCCTGCCGCTGTCCTACAACCGCGACTTGAGCGAAGACAAGAACGGCGTACTCGACAGCGTCGACACGCTTCTGCTGGTGTTGCCGGCCATGGCCGGGATGGTCGCGACCATGCAGGTCAACGTTGCCGAGCTACTGCGTCAGGCGCCACTGGGTTTCACCTTGGCGACCGAAGTCGCCGACTGGCTGGCCATGCGCGGCGTGCCCTTCAAGCAAGCCCACGAAATCACCGGCGCGCTGGTACAGGCGTGTGAGAAACACGACATCGAATTATGGGACGCATCCCCAGCGCTGCTGGCCGAGATCGATCCGCGCCTGACGCCCGAGGTACGCGATTGCCTGACCCTGGAAGCGGCCATTGCCGCCCGCAGTGGCCGGGGCGGTACCGCGCCGCAGCAGGTGCGCGAGCAGATCGGGCGCTTGAAAACCGCCCTCGCCGCCCAGCAGGCATGGACCGAAAACTATCAGGGCCTGCGCCTTTGACGCCTGCTCCCGCAGCGATTGTGCCTCACCGCAAAGACCAGTTTCAGGAGCACCAACATGAGCCAGACTCAGGCAGAACAACTCCAGGCGGAACGCAAGCTGGCGGAAAACCAGTTCGACATAACGCAGTACCAGCATGTGCCACGGCGCTACTACGGGCGGATCTTCTTCGCCTCGGTGATCGTCGTCGCCCTGCTGGGCCTGGCGCGGGCCTTCGCTGAAGGCAAGATCGAATGGTCGTACATCGGCCAGTTCCTCACATCCCAGGCCATTCTGTGGGGGTTGTTCAATACTATCGTCATGGCCGTGCTGGCGATGGCGCTGGGGATCGTGTTCGGGGTGATCACCGCGATCATGCGCATGTCCGCCAACCCGATCCTGCGCTACGTAGCGTTGACCTACACCTGGCTGTTCCGCGGCACGCCGCTGATCCTGCAACTGCTGTTGTGGTTCAACCTGGCGCTGATTTTCCCCACCATCGGCATTCCCGGCCTGATCGAAGTGGACACCGTCAGCCTGATGACACCCTTCGTGGCCGCCCTGCTCGGCTTGAGCATCAACCAGGGCGCCTACACCGCCGAAGTGGTGCGCGCCGGCCTGTTATCCGTGGACACCGGCCAGTACGAAGCGGCCAAGTCCATCGGCATGCCGCGCCTGCAAGCGTTGCGTCGGATCATCCTGCCGCAGGCCATGCGGATCATCATTCCGCCGGTGGGTAACGAGTTCATCGGCATGGTGAAGATGACGTCCCTGGCGAGTGTCATCCAGTACTCGGAACTGCTCTACAACGCCCAGAACATCTACTACGCCAACGCCAGGGTCATGGAATTGCTGATCGTCGCCGGTATCTGGTACCTGGCCACGGTCACGGTTCTGTCCTTTGGACAAAGCCGCCTGGAGCGTCGTTTCGCCCGCGGCGCCGGCAAGCGTTCTTGAGGAAAGCGACATGAGAAGCATCGTCAAGGCTGTGAGCCTGAACAAATATTACGACCAGTACCACGCGCTCAAGGACATCAACGTCGAAGTCGAGCAAGGCGAAGTGCTGTGCATCATCGGCCCGTCCGGCTCGGGCAAGAGCACCTTGCTGCGCTGCGTCAACCAGTTGGAGAAGATCGACAAGGGCGGGCTCTGGGTCGATGGCGAGCTGGTGGGCTACCGCGTGGTTGGCAACAAACTCCACGAGCTCAACGAGGCGCAGATCGCCCGGCAACGCCTGGCCACTGGCATGGTGTTCCAGCGGTTCAACCTTTTCCCGCACATGACCGTGCTGCAAAACATCATCGAAGGCCCCTGCCAAGTGCTCAAGCGCTCGCCCAAGGAAGCGCACGAAGAAGCATTGGAATTGCTGGCCCGGGTCGGCCTGGCCGACAAACGCAACAGCTACCCGATCGAACTTTCGGGTGGCCAGCAGCAACGGGTGGCGATCGCCCGTGCATTGGCCATGCGGCCCAAGCTGATGCTGTTCGATGAACCCACTTCGGCACTCGACCCGGAACTGGTCGGTGAGGTGCTGTCGGTGATGCGCGATCTGGCGCAGACCGGCATGACCATGATCGTCGTCACCCATGAACTGGGCTTCGCTCGCGAGGTTTCCAACCGCATGGTGTTCATGGACGGCGGGCAGATCGTGGAGGCTGGAAGCCCCGAAGAAATACTTATAAGTCCTCAAAATCCACGCACCCAAAGCTTCATTTCTGCCGTTCGAACCTAAGCGCCGCTTGGCGCCACAACACTCAAAAGAGAACGACCATGAAGAACTTCGTCATCCCAGCAGTACTCGCCAGCCTCATGGCTTGCAGCGTCAGCTTCGCCGCCCAATTGCCCGCGAGCATCAAGGACAAGGGCGAGATCGTCGTCGCGATCATGCCGAACTACCCACCGATGGATTTCAAGGACCCGGCCACCAACACCCTGACCGGCCTGGATTATGACCTTGGCAACGCCTTGGCCGAACGCCTGGGCGTGAAGATCAAATGGCAGGAAACCGGCTTCGAACAGATGATCAACGCACTGACCACCGATCGGGTGGACATGGTGCTGTCGGGCATGACCGACACCGCCGAGCGCCAGGCCAGCGTGACCTTCGTCGATTACTTCACCAGCGGTCCGCAGTTCTACACCTTGCAGAAGAACAAGGACATCAACGAAGCCATCGACCTGTGCGGCAAGAAAGTCGGTACCAGCCGCCGTACCACTTTCCCGGCGGAAATCGCCGAGTTCAGCAAGGCCACCTGTGAAGCGGCCGGCAAACCGGCCATCGTCGTGATCGGCACCGAAGGTTCGGCGGACGCCCGGGCGCAACTGCGTCAGAGCCGTATCGACGCGGCCATGCAGGGCAGCGAAACCTTGTCCTATCTCAAGACCCAGGAAAAGGACATGTACAAGACCGTGGGCCAGCCGATTTCCGTGCAACTCACCGGCCTGGGCGTGAGCAAGAAAAAGCCCGAGCTGAGCGAGGCTGTCAAAGTCGCGCTGCAAAGCATGATCGATGACGGCAGCTACCAAACCATCCTGAAGAAATGGGAATTGGAACTCGGTGCGATCAAGACCGTGACCGTCAACGCCGGCAAATAGAACCCATCCACTGTGGGAGCGACCTTGCTCGCGAAGGGCCGTGCCGGACGGCATTGACCTCGAGACGGGCCCGCTCCCACAGGGTTGGTGATTCCATGAGAAATGAGTGGAGCGCTACTGATGTCCTCGCTTAAACCCGCCTGGCCCGACCAGCATAAAGCCTGCCTGGCCTTGGCCTTCGACCTGGACGGTCCGACCGGCGATGCGATGCTCAACGGCTCGATCTGGCACAAGCCCGAGTACTTTGGCTTCGGTGGCTATGGCCCCTATCGCGCACTGCCGCGCCTGCTGGACCTGCTCGACGCCTTCAAGATCCCGACGACGTTTTTCATCCCGGCCTGGGTCGTGGAAAACTGGCCCAGGCAATGCCAGGCAATCGTCGAACGCGGGCATGAGGTGGCGTACCACGGCTACAAGCACGAATCCTTTTACGCCTTGACGCTAGATGAACAGAAGACCGTGATGAGCAAGTCTCGCGAGGTGTTCAGCAAGTACCTGAACATCACCGCCGAAGGCTTTCGCACGCCGTCCGGCGACTGGCGCGCCGAGACCCCGGCCATGCTGGCGGAAGCCGGCGTGATCTATTCCAGCAGCATGCGCGGCGATGACCGTCCCTATCTGGTGGACGTCCCGGGCCAGGACACCCCTTTGGTGGAAATCCCCGGCCGCTGGGAAATGGACGACTACGCCTCCCTCGCCTATACCCGCAGCCCAGACTTCCCTTCGGGACTGGACCGTACCGCCAGTTACGAACTGACCCTGGACAACTGGTGCCGCGAATACGACGGCGCCATGGACGAAGGCTTGTGCCTGACCACCCTCTTCCACCCCAAGATCACCGGCAAACCGGGCCGCATCCTGTTGCTGGAAAAACTCTTCGAACACATGCGCCAGCGCAATGACGTGTGGTTCGCCACCTGCCGCGACGTCGCCCATTGGTGGCTCAAGGAGCATCATCATGGCTGATACTCGCATTTGGCCCGACGGCTATCGTTGCGCGGTGGTCGTGACCGTCGACTACAACGACATCCATGGCATCCTCACCCAGGCCCCGGAAGTGGCCGGTCGGGACAAGACCTTGTCAGTCTGGCGATACGGCAGTCAACGGGGCGTAGAACGGCTGCTCGATCTACTCGCCGAGCTGGGCGTACCCAGTACCTGGTGCGTTCCTGGCATCGTCGGTGAAGAAAATCCCGGGCACATCCGGGCGATCCAGGCCGGTGGGCATGAGATCGCCTGCGCCGGTTATCGCCATCAGAACTACGACCACCTCACGCTCGTCGAGCAAAGCGCCGACGTCGCCAAGGGCTGCGAAGCCCTGGCCCAGCTCACCGGCAAGCGCCCGACAGGTTTCCGGATTCCCGCCGGCAATGGCGCGCCCGGATTCGTCCAGGCGCTGTACGAACAGGGGATCCGATGGTCCTCGTCCTGGCGTGGCGATGACCTGCCGTTCGCACACCCGACAGCGCCGGAGGTGATCGAATTGCCCCTGCACTATGAGCTGGAAGACGAACCCTACTTCGCCTTCAACCTCAGCCCGGCGGTCCCGCCGGGACAATCGCGGATCGCCTCCTATGGTCATACCCTGGGCAACCTTCAGATGGACTTCGCTGGGTTCCACCGATTCGGCCTCTGTTATGTATTGCGGTTGCACCCGGAAATCATCGCCACGCCGGGGCGCATCGGGCTGCTGCGCGAATTGCTGGAAGGCATCCGGCAGCATTCGGACGTGTGGCTCGCCACGGCGGATGACGTCGCGCAATGGTGGGCGGATTCGGCGATTGCCGTGGCCGATGACCATCCAGCGGCGGTGTATGAGCGCCATTACCGGAATCACGGCGTATGAGCGATATACGCGCCTGCCAACGTCTCAGCGCCATGGAACGCCTGGCGCAGTTCTGTGTGCAAACCCGGTTCGACGATTTGCCCGTGGCGCTGGTGACCCAGGCCAAGCGCCACATCCTCGACACGTTTGGCGCGGCCCTCGCCGGGGCTGGCAGCGAGGTGGCGAAACAGGCACAAGCGGTGTTTCGCGATGAACCAGGTGATACGCCGGTGTGGGGCACCCCTTTACGCACCAGCACCGCCCAGGCAGCGATGCTCAACGGCATCTCCGCCCATGCCCTGGAGCTGGACGACACCGGCGGTTGCGATCATTCCGGCGCCGTGGTGCTGCCGGCCGTGATGGCGGCGGTGTCGATGGCGGGCAGAGCCGTGGACGGCCGCGAGTTCATCACCGCCGTGGTGATTGGCTACGAAATCGGCCGCCGCGTGCTGGAAGCCTGCGGCGGTTATTCGGCGCACAACGGCGCCGGTTGGCACTCCACGGCCACCTGCGGAGTGTTTGGCGCAGCCGCCGCCAGCGCGCGGTTGCTCGGCCTGGACGCCGCCCAGACCCTGTCTGCCCTCGGCATCGCGGGCAGTTTCAGTGGTGGGCTGTGGGCCTTCATCCACGACGGCTCCCACAGTAAAAAGCTCCACAGCGGCCGGGCTGCCGAGGGCGGCTTGCTCGCCGCTCGATTCGCCCAGTGCGGCATCACCGGACCGAGCCACTTGTTCGATGACGTCTGGGGCGGATTTCTCAAAACCCTGGCTGCCGAGACTGCTGTTCCCGAGGCGCTGGATGCGGACCTGGGCCGCGTCTGGAAACTCGCCCGCTGTTCGATCAAGCCCTACGCGGCGTGCCGTGGCACCCATTCGGCAATCGACGCCCTGGGGCTGCTACTCGCGCAGTTGCAGGTGGGCGCCGGGCAGCTAGAGGACATCCAGGTAACGCTGTGTGGGTTGCTTCGGGACATGTGTGGCGGGCAGGATGTCGCCAGCCTGGCGGCGGCGCAGATGAGCCTGCGCTACGCCCTCGCCGCGCGGCTTGTGCTGGGGCACTGCCGATTGGACGCCTATGACGATGCATCACGCAGCGATCCTCGGATTGCGCACTGGGTTCCGCGCATTCGCCTTGAAGTCGATCCGGCGCTGTCGCAGGATGGCGAGCCCATCGTGACCGTGCGGACCCTGGACGGTCGGTCGGCAAGCCTGTGCGTAGACGTTCCGTTGGGCGCGCCAGGCAATCCGCTGAGCGAAGCGGCGCTGGAGGAGAAATTCCTCAGTCTGGCCGGTCGGGCACTTAACCAGCGCCAGGCCCAGGTGTTGCTGGCCCAGCTGCGACAGGTCGAAACCTTGGAATCGGCGGCGACGCTGTATCAATGGCTGGCGTGAACATGGCGTTGCCGGTACAGGACCCTACAGAATCTAATAAGGACATTTGCCCCACGTGGCCACCTACTCCCTCGTGATACGCCGATTGATGATCTGCTCGCTGACCATTGTGGTCAGTCGCGCTATCACCAGTCCTCTGCTGACGCTGTTCTTGAGCAACAAACTCGGCCTCAACCAACAGGACGTCGGCCTGTTGCTGGGCATCGCCGTGTTCATCGCCACGTTGCTCGCGCTCTATGGCGGCTACGTCATCGACCGGCTGGACAAGCGCCAGTTGCTGATCCTGGCGATGCTTTCCAGCGCCATCGGCTTCGTCCTGCTGACCTTCGCCGAAAACCTCTACCTGACCACCGCGATCCTGGTCGTCACCGAAACCGCTTCGGCGTTATTCCTGATCGGCTCCAAGGCCATCCTCAGCGAACAACTGCCCATGGGCCAGCGGGCCAAGGCGTTTTCCCTGCGTTATACCTTGACCAACATCGGCTACGCCACCGGCCCGATGCTCGGCGTGGTGATCGCCGGGGTCTATCCGACAGCGCCCTTTCTGATTGCTGGCGGCATCGCGTTCATGAGCATTTTCCTGATGAGCGCCATTCCAAAAGACGCCGCACAGGTCCCAGTCATAGGCCCACCACCGAGTTTCCTGAAGACCCTGACCACCCTCAAGAACGACCGCACCCTGATCATGTTCACTTGCGGCTGCCTGTTCAGCACGGTGGTCCATGGGCGATTTACCTTGTACCTGTCGCAGTACCTGCTGGTGACGAATGATTCCAAGCGCGCCCTGCAAACCATGGCCGCCCTGCTCGCCTGCAACGCCATCAGCGTGATCCTGCTGCAATACCAGATCGGCCGCTTCCTCAAGCGCGAGCAGTTGCGCTATTGGATTGCCGGCGGCACCGGTCTGTTCATCCTGGGCTTGATCGGTTTCAGCTTGGCCAATAGCTTGTTGAGCTGGTGTGTGGCGATGTTCATTTTTACCTTGGGTGAAATGATCATCTATCCGGCCGAGTTCCTGTTCGTCGACACCCTCGCCCCGGAAGACTTGCGCGGCAGCTACTACGGCGCGCAAAACCTGGCCGCACTCGGCGGCGCGTTGAGCCCGGTAATCTGCGGTTTTCTGCTCCTGCATACCCCGGCGCCGACGATGTTTTATGCCCTTGCCCTGCTGACAGCGATGGGTGGGACGCTGTGCTTTATGGCCGGGCGGCGGGTGGCGCTGGGGCAGAAACATTAGCCCGCTGAAGATCTTCCGCGGCTCATTGGCGGCAGCAATCCAACCTAAAGATCATCAGGCCACTGCTGCCATTGCACCCCATTGATGAGATGCCCCCTGCGAATGAACAAGCCACTGTTGAAGGCCTTGAGTAATCGGGAATCGTCGGTCCCGCTGAACCCTCGTTCGGAGGCATCCACGACTTTTCCGAGATTCCAATTGGAAACCTTGGAAGCTGCATATTCAATCCCCACGCCCTCGTTCGTGCGCTTCTCGAGCCGGTAATTCAAAGACCAGTTCAACAGGGGGTAAGCCTCGCGCTGCGCAGCATCCATTAGAAACCTGTTCAAATTGCTGGGTGCACGGAAGTCGAGTTTGTCCGTGCATCTGAACGCCACCGCTGCGGCATTCGATGGATCGCCCTCTCGATCGAACAAATACTCCCAGAGGTACCGCCTCACCGTGTTGGACTGGTCGATAGACTGAATGGTCTGGCGGCTGATCCACCGTTTGACATCCTTGAACATGGCGCCGGCCTTGGGGCCGAGCTTCAAGCCAATGCCAATCAGGTACCACTGGATTCTGTGAGTATGCTCACCGTGCCAAGGACCGGCACCGAGATCCTTGAAGGGGCGTCCCGATGCCAGTTGAGCGTTGAACAACGACAAGACGTTACCGACCAGCAAGTCTGCCGGTAAGTGCTTACTTGAAAAGAATTCCTTGTCGACATCGAAGCCGTTATCGGCCTCCCAGCGGGACAACACCGTCGTCAGCAGCTTGCCGGTGGTTTCCTTTGCCACTTCGGCAAGCCTATGGAATTCATTGGGTGTGCCTTTCTTCCATTTTTTTCTCATGCCGCTCAGATGATTGAATAGATTCAACACCGTGTCTGGCGTGATGGTGACGCCGCTGGAGCGTAGAGCTGCCTGGGCAGCCATTATCCGTTCAGAGAACAATAGAAATAACTGGTGCTCCAGATACGCCAGTGCGCCCCTGCAATTTTCTTCTGCTGACAGAAACGCCCCCACATCGCAGAAGTCCTGGAAGTAGGCACTATTCTGAAACGCTTGGGAAAAGTTATTGGTTAAGTCCAAAGCTACACTGGCTTCGCTCTGAGCGGGCATCGCGTTTTCCTCCATGGATGACCTCTTCAGCCTAGTCCCGGAACACAGCGCTGCTCGCTCCTTGGTAGCCGTGATCCAGTTGTTTTATTTTTTTTCGCAATAAAACCTATAGCTAAGAAGCCTAAGCAACGTCTTCCTGTCGCCTATCTTGAAACACAATTCAGCGCTGTTCCCTTGGTCGAATAGCGTCTCCAGATAACGGCAGATGTTATCCATGGAAACGCATTCTTCCATCCGTAAGCGCTGACGGGTGTGAATGACGAGGCGATATGGAAATCACCCAAAACCACCGCCTGGTGCAAGTCGACAGCCCCCTCGGCGACAATGTCCTGCTGCTAAAGAGCCTGGAAGGCAGCGAAGAATTGGGGCGGTTGTTCCACTATGAAGTGGACCTCACCTCCGAAGACCGGGCGATCACCTTCGACCAGTTGCTGGGCAAACCGATGGGCCTGACCCTGGAGCTGTATGACGGTGGCAAGCGCTACTTCCACGGCATTGTCTGCAGTTGCCGGCAGCTGACCGGCCACGGCCAGTTCGCCGGTTACCGCGTCAGCCTGCGGCCGTGGTTCTGGCTGCTCACGCGCACTTCCGATTGCCGTATTTTCCAGAACAAAACCGTGCCGGACATCATCAAGCAGGTGTTCCGCGACCTGGGCTATTCCGACTTCGAAGACAGCCTCAGCGGCAGTTATCGCGAGTGGGAGTACTGCGTGCAATACCGCGAAACCAGCTTTGACTTCATCAGTCGGTTGATGGAGCAGGAAGGCATCTATTACTACTTTCGCCACGAAAACTCCCGCCATGTACTGGTGCTGGCCGACGCCTACGGCGCCCATTCCACGGTGGCAGATTACGCCTCGGTGCCGTTCTACCCGCCGGATCGGCAAATGCGTGAGCGCGATCACTTCTACGATTGGCAACTGGCGCGCGAAGTCCAGCCCGGCTCACTGGCCCTCAACGACTATGACTTCCAGCGCCCGCGCGCCAGCCTTGAGGTGCGCTCCAACGTGCTGCGCAACCACAGCAACAGCGACCATCCGCTCTACGACTACCCGGGTGAATACGTACAGAGCAACGATGGCGAGCACTATGCGCGTACTCGCATGGAAGCCATTCACAGCCAGTTCGAGCGGGTGCAGTTGCGTGGCCGCGCCCGAGGGCTGGGCTCCGGCCATTTATTCAATCTGACGGGCTACGACCGTGAGGACCAGAATCGTGAATACCTGGTGGTGGTCGCACGCTATCAGATCCGCCAGGATCCCTATGAAAGCGGGCAGCCGGACCTGGGCGAGCAGTTCATCAGCGAACTGGACTGCATGGACGCCAACCAGGCCTTCCGCCCTCTCCCGCTGACGCCCATGCCGATTGTCCGTGGGCCGCAGACCGCCGTGGTGGTGGGCCCCAGTGGCGAGGAGATCTGGACCGACCAGTACGGCCGGGTCAAAGTGCATTTCCACTGGGACCGCCACGACCAGTCCAACGAAAACAGCTCCTGCTGGATTCGCGTCTCACAGGCCTGGGCCGGCAAGAACTGGGGCTCCGTGCAGCTCCCGCGGATCGGTCAGGAAGTGATTGTCAGCTTCCTTGAAGGCGATCCGGATCGGCCGATCATCACCGGCCGTGTCTACAACGCCGAGCAGACCGTGCCCTATGGGTTGCCCGCCAATGCCACCCAAAGCGGCGTGAAAAGCCGTTCAAGCAAGGGCGGCTCACCGGCCAACTTCAATGAAATCCGCATGGAGGACAAGAAAGGCGCCGAGCAACTGTTTATCCACGCCGAGAAGAACCAGGACATCGAGGTCGAGAACGACGAGACCCACTGGGTCGGCCATGACCGCCGCAAGACCATCGATAACGATGAAACCGTGCACGTCAAACACGACCGGACCGAAACCGTCGATAACAACGAAACCATCACCATCGGTGTGGATCGCAAGGAAAAGGTCGGCAATAACGAAACCATCTCCATCGGCGTGAACCGTACCGAGGATGTTGGCAGCAACGAGAAAATCACCATCGGCGCGAATCGCACCGAGAGCGTGGGCAGCAACGAGACCATCACCATCGGCGCGGACCGCACGGAAAAGGTCGGTGCCAACGAAAAAATCAGCATTGCCAGCAACCGGACCGAGGACGTAGGCGGCAACGAGACCATCGGCATCAGCGGCAACCGTAACGAAACGGTCCAGGGCAACGAAGGCATCGAGATCAACGGCAACCAGAGCACCCAGATCGGCCAGAACGAATCCCGCGACGTTGCCCAGAACCGCACCACTGGCATCAAGCAGAACGACAGCCTGGACGTCGGCAAGCATTTTTCCCTCACGGCCGGCGACTCCATCACCCTGACCACGGGCGCAGCCAGCATCACCATGAAGAAGGACGGCACGATCATGATCAGCGGCAAGAACATCACCATCGACGGCTCAGGCGCCATCAAGATCAAGGCCGACCGGAACGTGGTCGTCAAAGGCCAGAAGATTCTGCAGAACTAGCCAGGGAGTAGGCGCTATGACCGTTGAATATCACCTCCCCGTCGCCTCCGCCGCCACGCCGGCGCGCGTGGAGGGCGTCGTGATTGGCGTGTTGCTGGACGTGCCCAAGGCGGACGCCCCGGTGGTGGCCTTTCCCGGCTGCCCCGTTGACTCAGGCCTCGCCGCGCGCACCACCACCCCGCTCACCCGCGAAGACATCGGTGCCCAGGTCGCCCTGATGTTCGAGGCCGGCGATGTGGCCCGGCCGCTGGTGATCGGGCGCATCCAGCGTCTGCCGGAAACCGCGCCGCCTGCCGTCGCCCACCTGGACGGCGAGCGCTTGGAATTTACTGCCGAGCTGGAAATCGTCCTGCGCTGCGGCAAGGCCAGCATCACCCTCACGCGTGAAGGCAAGATACTCATCCGAGGGGCCTACCTGTCGAGTCGATCATCCGGCGTGAACCGCATCAAGGGCGGTTCGGTGCAGATAAACTAGAAGGTAGTCGATCCATGGAGCTGCTCAACGCCAGCAAACTGGTGGCTGCCTACACCCTGGGCATGGCAAGCGACGGCCGTGAATCCCTGGTGGTGGTGGCCAAGGGGACCTTCGGTCTTCCGTTGGACGGTCGCGCCGCGACCCTCGCTGAGATGCAGCAACCGCTGCTGATGGCTGACACTTTTATTGGCGAACCCGGCCTCAGCGCGCCTTTGCAGGAAATGGATTTCGCCCCGGTCAAGCCATTCTGCGATGTGCTGGTGCGTGGCAAGGCCTATGCGCCAGGCGGACGGCCGGTCACACAGTTGACCGCAGGCATTCGTGTTGGTCAGATGACCAAGGCCTTTTCCGTCCTTGGCCCTCGGCAATGGCAACCAGGACTGTTGGGCGCTTCTCCCGGCTTACCGCAGCCCTTCACCGAGCAGGACATCTCTTATGCCCAGGCCTTCGGCGGCAGCCATCCGGTGGCGAACGAGCCCGACATGCGTCACTGCTACCCAGCCAATCCGACCGGTCGCGGCTGGTATCCGCACCGTTTGAGCAGTGCTGACATCGTGGGCACGCCGATGCCGAACACCGAGGAATTGGGCAAGGCGATCGACAGCCCCTCTGGCGACTTTCGTCCGATGGCCCTCGGCCCGGTCGGCCGTAGCTGGCCGCAACGCGCCCGCTTCGCCGGCACCTACGACGATGCCTGGTTGGCCGACTGCTTTCCGTTTTTGCCAGGGGACTTCGACAATCGCTACTTCCAGGCGGCCCCTGACGACCAGCAGGTTCCTTACCTGCGTGGCGGCGAGAATGTACAGCTGCTCAACCTCACCCCCCAAGAGCGGGCAGGTTTTCGCATTCCCGAAATGGCTGTGCCGGTGACTTTCTTTCTGAAAAAAGGCGGTCATGAGACTGTGCAGGCGGTGATTGACACCTTGCTGATCGACACCGACGCTCGCCAGGTGCAGTTGACGTGGCGAGTCGCTCGTCCGCTACGGCGTAACATTTTCGAGATTGCCCAGGTGCTGGTCGGCACTATGTCGACAGCGTGGTGGCGTGCCCGTGAACTGGGCAAGGATTACTACCCGTCGCTTGGCGCCTTGGTGAAAGCCAAGCGCGCCCCCGAGGAGACGAACTGATGACTGCCCTTTGCATCATCGGTTCGGGGATGATCAGTGCTGTCGGCTTGAGCGCGCCGGCGAGCTGTGCGGCGATCCGCTGTGCCATCGACAACTTCCAGGAAACCCGCTTTCTCGACCGCGCCGGTGAATGGCTGATTGCCGCCAGCGTGCCTCTGGAACAGCCCTGGCGCGGCCGCACCAAGCTGATCAAGATGGCTGCCCGCGCCATTGCCGAGGCATTGCAGAGCACTCCCGGCATCGACCCGGAAAAGACGCCGCTGCTGCTGGGGCTGGCGGAAGCCGAGCGTCCCGGTCGCCTCGCTGGTCTCGACCAGGGGCTGCGGCACGCCATCGAAGCCGAACTGGGCGTCCGTTTTCATCCTGGTTCCTGCGTCATCGCGCGGGGCCGGGTCAGTGCCGCCGTGGCCCTGCTCAACGCGCGTGCGTTGATACATCAAGATGGCCATCGTCACGTGATCATTGCCGGTGTCGACTCCTTCCTTAATGGAGCGACGCTGGCCGCCTTCGAAGAACGCGAACGGCTGCTTACCAGCGAGAATTCAAACGGTTTTATCCCCGGCGAAGGTGCCGCAGCGGTGGTGCTGGCCGCTCCCGTCGCCCGCGAAGAGCCGCAATTGGCCTGCATCGGCCTGGGGTTCGGCGTGGAACGGGCCACGGTGGAAGCTGAAGACATTCCCCTGCGCGCCGAAGGCCTGACTCAAGCGGTACGGGCGGCCCTGAGCGAAGCCGGCTGTGGGTTGGAGCAAATGGATTATCGGCTCACCGACATCTCCGGCGAGCAGTACTACTTCAAGGAAGCCTCCCTGGCCCTCAGCCGGACCCTGCGTGTGCGCAAAGAGTTCTTCCATCTCTGGCACCCGGCCGACTGCATCGGCGAAGTCGGCGCCGCCATCGGCCCGGCCATGCTCGCCGTGGCGTTGGCCGCCAGTCGCAAGGGTTACGGCGAAGGCCCGAATATCTTCTGCCATCTCGGCAACGACGCCGGCGAACGCGCCGTTGCATTGCTCAGTTACCTGACTGTGAGGGCTGCGTAATGGCCAACCAAGTCTTCGCCAATAATATGGAAATTTCCTGCAAGGCGGCGGACGGCAAGTCGATTGCCTGCTTCCCGGATGTCTGCTTCACCCCGCCCCAGGCCCCGCCCACCCCGCTCGGTGTGCCCATCCCTTATCCCAATACCGGTATGGCGAAGGACACGGCCAAGGGAAGTCGGACGGTGAAGATCACCCGTAAAGAAGTCATGCTTAAAGACAGAAGTTACTTTAAGACCAGCTATGGCGATGAGGCCGGCTGTGCGCCGAAGAAGGGCGTGATTACCGGTAAGATCAAGGGCAAAGTGTACTTCACCTCTTGGTCGATGGATGTGAAGTTCGAAGGCCTGAACGTTGTGCGGAACATGGATCTGACCACACATAACCATGCATCGCTCCCCGGAAACACACCGACCTGGCCCTATTTGGACGAAGCGGCCTTCGCCGACGATAGTGATCATGCCTGTGCCCCGCTGGCTAAAAAACTCAAGACCCACTGCGAAAAGCACGTTAAACGGACCAAGAAAGGCCAGTTAAAAAGGAAGTCATCAAAGGACGCCATGTGTGCCGATCGTAAATGTAAGGCCGCGATGAAGTGTTCTCTATCACCCTATTCCCCCTCGAATTGCTGCGATGGGAAAACCCCCCATCATGTAATACCTAAGCACTGCATCCAGAAGCCTAATCAAGGAAACTCTTCCAACCCTGACGTATATACCGGCTGCGAGGGCTATAACTCCAAATTAGCCCCGTGTGTATGCGTGTCTGGACATGACAAGAGCACCGGGCAGCACAAAAAAGTGCACGACATATTCGACAAGGCCGAGGATAAAAACCTCGTTAACGGCAAGGCTGGGACCTGGACTTATGAGGCCGCAGCAAATAGCGGAGCAACGGCGGTCAGCCAAGTATTACGATGCGACCCGAAATGTACACGGTCCCAGTTGGATGCTTATCACCAGCAGCCCAATAGATCGGCGGTTCCTCCGAAAAGCCCCAACATCAGCAATACCACCAATCTACGTGCTGACAGCAGCGGAAACAGGACCCCGGAAAACTTCTCAACAGTTGCCAGCGGCACATTTGGATAAGGAGCAACCATGACATCATCCAGGCATTATTTCATTGATGGCTTCACTCCCACCAAGGGACTCCTGGGCGCAGTAGCCTTTCCATATGCACTCAAAGGCGAGGACACGGAGTACACCACGTTCTATACGACCGTCGACGGACAGTGGGCGCAGCAAAAATTCGACTTTGACAGCCGCTCAATCACCTATTTGATACAGGGCGAATATCGAGCATGGTGGATACTCGGAAAGCGCGGAGAAGTGGTTGAGATCAAACAGGGAACCCCCTCCTTCGAGTTGATCGCTGACGCAGGGACCGGCGGCGAGAAATTAGGTTACATGAACAAAATTACCGTTATCGACGGGGAACTACACGCCTGTGGCTATAGCCGGCAGGTGTACCGTCGAAGTAATGGGATATGGGCGCATATGGACCAGGGGCTGATCTATATCGGCACAGAAGATGGCATAAGCCTGGAATCCATGGCGGGCCATTCCAAAAGTGACATTCATGCCGTTGGCAATGCGGGTGAGATATGGTTTTTTGATGGCTCACTCTGGAGGCAATGCGATAGTCCAACGAACGTCGATCTGAATGAAGTGGCGACGTTCGACCAGGACAAGTACATCGCATGTGGCGATGATGGGGTGATATTAGTCGGATCGAAAGATTGTTGGAAAGTTATCCAGAATGATGAAGTCGAAGGTGACCTATGGGGGGCTGTTTCCTTTCAAGATGTACTTTATGTCGCCGGATTCGAAGGGATAGGCGTCATAGATAACAATCAGGTGAAAAAACTCGCCATCCCAGGCGTGAAGAAAATGGATGGTTATCGCCTTCGGACATGTGGCGATTATCTATGGTCCATTGGTAA
Organism: Pseudomonas fluorescens Q2-87; assembly: GCF_000281895.1. NCBI lineage: Bacteria > Pseudomonadati > Pseudomonadota > Gammaproteobacteria > Pseudomonadales > Pseudomonadaceae > Pseudomonas > Pseudomonas fluorescens. The sequence goes on from NZ_CM001558.1 coordinate 3,081,353, forward strand.
CGATCAGATAATGCGATTTGACGGGACTCACTGGGCAGAAATCATTTGCCCTGACAATATATGAAACCCGTTTGCGCATGCGAGGGTGAAATTATCGCCCCTACTCAGGGATGGTCCCTCGGAGTTATTCTGAATTGAACACCGAACTTTCGTTCCTAGTAGACCAACACGCCGAAGAAGCCAGCTTCCTCGCCGTCCTGCGTGACTATGCCCTACGCGCACCGCACTACGACATCGAGCACCTCGACAACCTCGATAACCGCCTCGACGCCCACCTCGACGGCTTGCGAATCGCCGAACACACAGGTCTTGAAACGCTGCTGTCCCAACTCGGTCCACACGCCATCGGCGAGATGTTCGCCAGTGTGGTGCTGGCTTTCGAGGCAGGTAACGCGCAGCTGTTGTCGCGGCTCAGCGAGCACTTGCGAAGCGCTGAGGATACAGAGCGCGGTTATCTGATGGCCTTGGGATGGCTCGACTGGGAGCGGATATCGCCCTGGATCGACCGTATGCTCGCCGCCTCCGATCCGCTGTTCCGACGCCTAGGCTTGGCTGCCTGCGGGATGCATCGGCGCGATCCAGGTTCTGCCCTGCCGACCGAGCTGTCCCTGGCCGACCCCTGCGTGATGGCGCGTGCCGCAAGAACTGTCGGCGAACTGCGCCGGCGTGACCTGCTGCCGATACTTCGGACCCACCGCCTGCACCCGGATGCGCCCACGCGCTTCTGGGTCAATTGGGCCGCCGCGCAGATGGGCGACGAACAAGCACTGGAACCGCTGCGCCAGTTCGCCGAGCAGCCAGGAGCGTTCCAATATCGTGCGCTCGGCGTGTCGTTGGCTTGGCAACAGCGTGAGGCCAGCATCGCCTGGATACGCCAGTTGGTACAAAATCCGGCGCAGCGGCGCAGCGGCATCCAGGCACTGGGGCTGCTGGGCGATCCGGTCTGTGTGCCCTGGCTGATTCAGCAGATGAGCGACCTTCCCTGCTCACGGGTCGCCGGTGAAGCCTTCAGCCTGATCACCGGAGCTGACCTTGCGCTGCTCGATCTGGAATTGCGCGATCTGCCGGATTTCGATGCCGGGCCGAATGACGATCCTGAGGATCCCAATGTTGCCATGGACCCTGATGAGGACCTGCCCTGGCCCGACCCGCAGGCGATCGAAGTCTGGTGGCGGGGCCATGGCGCGGATTTCCAGGCAGGCACCGGCTATGTGCTGGGTTTAGCGCAGAGCGAACGCAGTTTTCAGCTGGCCCTTGTCCACGGCCAGCAACGCCAGCGCATCGCTGCCGCCTGCGGCATCGCGCGCTTTCGGCCAAACGAGGTGTTGTTCCCCACCAGTGCACCGGCCTGGCGGCAAAAGAAGTGGCTTGAAGCGAGGCACACGCATCCATAACGCCAATCAGAGCGGCCTCAGAACGGTCGCTGGGCGTCGGGTGGAAACCTGCTGAACCGCCAGGCTCGACGGTTTATTCGCACGATCAGGCAATCATCCGCCTGGATTGTGCAAATCACCCCATCGATTGCTTTCTATAGTTAACCAGAGCCAAACCATCTGGAGCTGGTCCCTTATGAGCGCCCTCAACATAAACGGCCGCGATTACACGGTCGACGTAGACCCCACTACCCCAATCCTCTGGACCCTGCGCGACACGCTGGGCATGACCGGTACCAAGTTCGGCTGCGGTGCGGCGCTGTGTGGCGCGTGTACCGTGCACCTGGACGGCCAGGCCATTCGCTCCTGTGTAACACCGATTGCCGCCGCTGAAGGCAAGAAGATCACCACCATCGAAGCGGCCACCGACGGCAGCGACCCGGTTGGCAGCGCTGTGCATGAAGCCTGGGTCAAGCACGACGTGGCGCAATGTGGCTACTGCCAGAGCGGCCAGATCATGAGCGCGACCGCATTCCTCAAGGCCCAGCCCAAGGGCAAGCAACCTACGGTGGCCGAAATCGACTCGGCCATGGCCGGCAATATTTGCCGCTGTGGCACCTATGCCCGTATCCGCGCTGCGGTGGCCGATGCCGCCAAAGCCCTTGCCTGATCGGAGCTCGCCATGTTGAACGAGATTTTCCCCCAAGAAACGCCGCGCGCCTTGCAACAGATGCTTGAGCGCGATGCTGGTGACGGCCCCGCTACGCTGGCCCGCCGCAGTTTCCTGAAGATCGTCGGTATCGGTGGGCTGGCGCTAGGCGCCTTTCCTCACTTGGCCCTGGCACAGCAGGCCGGCGATGGCCAGGCAGTGCTCAAGCCGACCCAGCAACCCGCGGCTTTCGTACAGATCACACCCAGTGGCGAAGTCACCGTAACGATCAACCGCCTGGAGTTCGGCCAAGGCGTACAGACTGCCTTGCCGATGATTCTCGCCGAAGAGCTGGATGCCGACTGGAGCCTGGTGCGCACGCGCAACGGCAGCAATGACGCCGCCTACATGGACCCCAGCTTCGGCATCCACCTCACCGGCGGCTCCAATTCGATCAAGAATAGCTACACCCAGTACCGCGAACTCGGTGCCCGCGCTCGCGCCATGTTGCTGGCGGCCGCCGCGGCGCGCTGGAACGTCGACGTCGCGAGCCTGACCACCGAGGCCGGCAAAGTCCTGGGCCCAGGGGGACGGCAAGCGAGCTACGGAGAACTGGCCGAAGCCGCGATGGCGATGCCGGTGCCCGAACAGGTCACGCTCAAGGACCCCAAGGATTTTCGCATCATCGGCCAGGCCACCACCCGCATCGATGCCAAGGCCAAGAGCAGTGGCCGGCAGGATTTCGGCATTGACATGCACCTGCCGGGGCAGCTCACGGCCGTTGTTGCCCGCCCACCGGTGTTCGGTGCCAGGATCGCTTCTTTGGATGACAGTGCCGCTCGCGCGGCCAAAGGCGTGAAAGCGGTGTTTCGTGTGCCGCTGGACCGTGGCGCTGAAGGCGTGGCTGTCGTCGCCGAAAGCTATTGGCAAGCCAAGACGGCCCGCGATGCGCTGAAAGTGGAATGGGACGTGAGCCGCGTCGAAAAAGTCGACAGCGATAAACAACTGCTCCAGTACCGGGAACTGGCCGACCAGCCTGGCCCGCTTCACTTCGATGCCGACATGGCGCCCCTTGCCACTGCGCCCCATCGTCTGGACGCCGAGTTTCTCTTCCCCTATCTGGCCCATGCGCCCATGGAGCCGTTGAACTGTACGGTGCAGCTGGCCGAGGATGGCGCTCAGCTGTGGGTCGGCACCCAGTTTCCGGGAGGTGACGGCGCGGCCGCCGCCAAAGTGTTGGGCCTCAAGCCCGAACAGGTCCAGGTGAACGTGCAGACCGCCGGCGGCGGCTTCGGGCGGCGTGGCGTGCCCACCAACGACTTTGCGGTGCTCGCGTGCGAGGTGGCCAAGGGCGCCCGCGCGGCCGGGTTCAATGCCCCCGTGCGCACGCTTTGGAGCCGGGAAGACGACATCAAGGGCGGCTATTACCGGCCCATGCATTTGCACCGCGCACGCATCGGTTTCGATGACAGCGGCAAGGTCCTTGCCTGGGATCACGCCCTGGTCGGGCAATCGATTATCACCGGCACCGTGTTCGGCGGTCGTGTGAAGAACGGCATCGACCCTACCGCCACCGAAGGCTTGCGCGATCCTTATCCGCTGCCGATGCGCCTGACGGTTCATCATCCCGAACTCAACGTCCCTGTGTTGTGGTGGCGCAGCGTGGGCTCCACCCACACGGCGTTCGTCATGGAGACGCTGATCGATGAGATCGCCCGGACAACCCAGCAAGATCCGGTGGCCTACCGGATGAAACTGTTCGGTGATCAAAGCCCTCGCCATCGCGAGGCCCTGCAACTGGCCGTGGACAAGAGCGAATATGGCAAGCGCCAATTGGCGGTGGGCCATGCCTGGGGCGTGGCGGTGCACGAGTCGTTCAGTTCAGTGGTGGCGTATGTCGTCGAGGCCTCGGTGCAGGACGGACGTCCGGTGCTGCATCAGGTCACCGCCGGCGTTCACTGCAACCTGGTCGTCAACCCGCGCAGCGTGGAAGCCCAAGTACAAGGTGCGGCGCTGATGGGCTTGTCCATGTGCTTGCCGGGGGGCGCCATCACGTTGAAGGACGGCGTCGTGCAGCAAAGCAACTTTGCCGACTTCAGCGTGCCGCGTATCACCGACATGCCGGCGTTTGCCGTGCACATCGTACCCAGCGCCGAACCGCCGACCGGAATGGGCGAACCCGGCCTGCCGGCACTGGCCCCGGCTTTTGCCAACGCCATTGCCAGCCTGACGGGCAAGCCGATACGGCAACTGCCCTTCAAGCTGGCGTGATGATTTGGCCTGGCATCGGCCTTTGGTACGCCGTCAGAGATGATCGGCGTCCATCACAGCCTGGGCGAATGCCTGCGGGGCCTCCTGCGGCAGGTTGTGGCCGACGCCGCCATCGATCAGCCGATGCTCGTAATGGCCGCTGAAACGCTTGGCATAAGCCTCGGCTGGCGGATGCGGCGCGCCATTGGCATCGCCTTCCAAAGTGATGGTGGGCACGCTGATGGCTGGGAACGTCGCGAGCTTTTTCTCCAGCGCGGCGTATTTGGCTTCGCCCTTGACCAGGCCCAGGCGCCAGCGATAGTTGAAGACGGTCACGGCAACATGGTCGGGGTTCTGCAACGCAGCGGCGCTGCGATCATAGGTCGCGTCATCGAAATTCCACTTCGGTGAAGCCAGTTTCCAGATCAGCTTGGCGAAGTCATGGGTGTTTTTCTGATAGCCCAACTGGCCGCGCTCTGTCGCAAAGTAGAACTGATACCACCACTGCAATTCGGCGGCGGGCGGCAGTGGCGCCTTGCCCGCTTCCTGGCTGCCGATCAGGTAACCGCTCACCGCCACCAGTGCTTTCACCCGTTCCGGCCAGAGCGCCGCGACGATGTCTGCGGTGCGTGCGCCCCAGTCGTAACCGCCGAGCACGGCTTGCTTGATGTTCAAGGCATCCATGAAGTCGACGAGGTCGCTGGCCAGCGCGGAAGGCTGGCCGTTGCGCAGGGTCTTGGCCGACAGGAAACGCGTCTCGCCATAGCCGCGGGCATACGGAATCAACACCCGATAACCCTTCTCGGCCAGGGCCGGTGCGACGTCGGCGTAGCTGTGGATGTCGTAGGGCCAACCGTGCAACAGGATCACCACCGGCCCGTCGGCCGGTCCGACTTCAGCGTAGGCCACGTCCAGCAGGCCGGCCTTGACGTGCTTGAGTGGGCCGAACGAGGTGTGACTGCCGGGCGTGACGGTGCCGATGGAGCTTGCGGGCACATCGGCGGCGCTTGCCTGGGACGAGGCCACACCCAAGGCACCCACTTGCATCAAGGCGAATGCCAGGATCGAAGGCGCCAGCAGGCGCCGATGCCGGGGGGTGGGTTTGTGTTGCGACAGCGTCATGTCCATGGTGGATCTCCTTGCGAACGGCGGATGGGCCTGTGAGACGGCTGCTGCTGTCTCGATGGGGCTCATTTCACGCCGTCCAGGTATCCCGGATGTGTCAGCGATTGGCGGTAACCGCAACGTTTCGTGTCTGTCGCGGCGGTTGATACACAGGGATACATTGCGCTTCAAGCCTTGAGTGGGCAGCCAATCCCCGGCATGGGCAACGCTTGGCGCAAACTTTGTTCTATCATGCCGGCATCTCACTTGCTGATCTGATGGAACCACCATGACTTTCGATTTCGACACGGTATTGGAGCGCCAAGGTACCGGTAGCACCAAATGGAGCCGTTACCCGGCCGATGTGCTGCCGATGTGGGTGGCCGATATGGACTTCGCGGCCCCGCCCGCCGTCATCGAGGCACTGCACACGCGCCTCGCTCATCCGATGCTTGGCTACAGCGTGGCCCAGGACGATTTGCGCGCCGCCATCGTGGCCGATCTCTGGAACAAGTACGCCTGGCGCGTCGAACCCCAGCAGATCGTGTTCCTGCCCGGGGTGGAGCCTGGTTTCAACATGGCGCTGCATGCGCTGGTCGAGCCGCAGCAGAACGTCGTGGTGCAGGTGCCTAACTACCCACCGTTGCGTCATGCCCCGGGCCACTGGGGGTTGAATAAAGTCGAGTTGCCGTTCAATCCGATTGACGGCGCCTTCCAAACGCCACTGGCCGAGTTGCGTGAAGCCTTGCAGGGCGGCGGCGCGTTGCTGCTGAGCAATCCTCACAACCCGCTAGGCAAGGTCTTCGACCGCGAAGAGCTCAAGGCCGTGGCGGACATTTGCCTGGAGCAGAATGCCTGGATCATCTCCGACGAGATCCATGCCGAGCTGTGTTTCGACGGCCGAGTGCACATCCCCACCGCCTCCCTCAGCCCGGAAATTGCCGCGCGTACCATCACCCTGATGTCCGCCAGCAAGGCCTATAACATCGCCGGTTTGAAAACCTCGTTCGCGATTATCCAGGATGCCAAGGTGCGCGAGCGGGTCAACGGCGCCCGTGCAGGCATGGTCGACAGCGTCAATGCCCTGGGCCTGGAAGCGACCCGTGCGGCCTACAGCGAAGCCGGACCGTGGCTCGACGCCTTGAAGGCCTACCTGCAAGCCAACCGCGATTATTTGGTCGAAGCGGTGAACACTCGCCTACCGGGCATCAGCATGACCGTGCCGCAAGGCACTTACCTGGCCTGGCTGGATTGCTCAGCCTTGGGATTGGAAAACCCTCAGGGATTTTTCCTGAAGGAAGCCAAGGTCGGCCTCAGCGCCGGGCTGGATTTTGGCGACGACGCTGGGCAGTTCGTGCGCCTGAACTTCGGCTGCCCGCGGGCGTTGCTGGAGGAAGGGATTGCGCGGATGGAGCGCAGCCTGAAGGCCCGACGCTAAGTCACTGACCACCCCCCCCTGTGGCGAGGGAGCTTGCTCCCGCTGGGGCGCGAAGCGGCCCCAAACCAGAGCATGCGGTGTATCTGAACGACCGAGTCGGCTGAATTAAGGGCCGCTTCGCGCCCCAGCGGGAGCAAGCTCCCTCGCCACACATAAAGTTCATTCATGCATCCCCGGCGCATGAACAAAACACAGCTAGTTCCCCTCCGGATCGCGGCAATAGGCACCGAAATACCCCTCGCAATATTGCGGTCGCAGGCCTGGCGCACCTTCATCGAAGCCGCCCAGGGCAATGGCCTGTTCCCAGGCCGCGCGCACGGTCTCGGGGGAGTCGGCGGCGAAGCTCACTTGCATGCCGTTGCCCCAGGTAGCGGGCAAGCCATTAAAAGGCAATTGGACGAACACTTGCGGCCAGCGCTTGCCCGGTTGCTGCCAGCCCTCCCCCGGCGGCCCCGAGTCATTTTCGCTCGCCATGCGCACCAACCCCAGGCATCCCAGCACCGCATCATAAAAAGCGACCATTTTCGGCAGGTCGCGCGCGCCGATTTGTATATGGCTGAACATTGTCCCGCTCCTTATCGAATTGAGTATTGGATTGGAAATACAGCCGCGCCGGACGTTCGCCCCTGCCGACGACTCAGCGACGAAACGCCACCATCACGCTCATCGACCGGCTGGAAAATCCAACCGAACTCTGCCCAAAAAACCACAGTCCACCCTCCATCTCAACCACATTGAGCATGGAGAACGACAATGGCCGATTACCCTTTTCCACCCTTTCCGAAACAAAGCCAGCCCGTGCCTGGGTCGCAGCAGAAGATGGATCCCTACCCGGACTGTGGCGAACAGAGCTACACCGGTTCCGGACGCCTGGCCAACAAGATAGCCCTGATCACCGGCGCCGACAGTGGCATCGGGCGCGCGGTGGCCATTGCCTTCGCCCGTGAAGGCGCGGATGTGGCGATCGCCTACCTGGATGAACATGAAGACGCCAAGGAAACCGCCCGCTGGGTCGAACAGGCCGGCCGCCAGTGCCTGCTGTTGCCCGGTGATCTGGCCGACAAGGCCCAATGCAGCAAAATCGTCGAGCAAACCGTCTCGCGCTTCGAGCGCATCGACGTGCTGGTCAATAATGCTGCCTTCCAGATGACCCATGAGCGCCTGGAGGACATTCCGGACGAAGAATGGGTGCGCACCTTCGATATCAACATCACGGCGATGTTCAGGATCTGCCAGGCCGCTGTGCCGCACATGAAGCCGGGCGGCTCGATCATCAACACCAGTTCGGTCAATTCCGACATGCCCAAGCCCACGTTGCTGGCCTATGCCACCACCAAGGGCGCCATCGCCAACTTCACCGGCGGCCTGGCGCAGATGCTCGGGCCCAAGGGCATCCGGGCCAACAGCGTGGCGCCGGGACCGATCTGGACGCCGCTGATCGTGGCGACCATGCCCGAGGAAGAAGTACAGAATTTCGGCTCCCAGACGCCCCTCGGCCGTCCCGGTCAACCGGTGGAAGTGGCACCGATCTATGTGCTGCTGGCTTCGGATGAGTCCAGCTACATCTCCGGGTCGCGGTATGGGGTTACGGGCGGTAAGCCGATGCTTTAACGATCTCCATGTGGGAGCGAGCCTGCTCGCGAAAGCGGTGGGTCAGCTTGCATCGCTATTGGATGTTCCGACGCCTTCGCGAGCAAGTCCGCTCCCACAGTGGAGGTGTGTTCGTTCACAAGATCCATGTCCAACACACAAACCCTGTGGGAGCGGGCTTGCTCGCGAAAGCGGTGGGTCAGCTTGCATCGCTATTGGATGTTCCGACGCCTTCGCGAGCAAGCCCGCTCCCACAGTGGAGGTGTGTCGTTCACAAGATCCATGTTCCACACACAACCCTGCGGTGCTCAGGGTTTGTCGTTGGCGATCACCGAAATCTTTCCGTTACGCTCGATAATCGCAAACTTGATCTGGTCCAGGGTCTCGATGCCCTGGCTGGAGCGTGCCGCTTCCATGATGTCGGCTTCCACCAGCCGGGCGTGGCGCATGCGGGCCTCAAGGATCCGGCCGTTTTCGACAATGATGGTGGGCTCCCCGTCGATCAACTGCAAAACCCAGGTCGACCGTTGCTTGAGCAATGAAAAACCGATGTCGATGGCAATCAGGGTGACGATCACCATCAGCGAGTTGGTCATGGAAAAATCGTCCCCCAGCAGCGCTTGCTGGGTGGCCTCGCCGATGATCATCAGCAGTACGAAGTCGAAGGTGGTGAGCTCCGCCAACGAGCGGCGCCCGGCGATCTTGAACAACACCATCAACGCCATGTACATCGCGGCGGCCCGCAACACCGAGTCCATACGTCACCCTATGGGAAAATGAATTGATCGAAACTCACCGCAGCCCCACCAGGCGCGGTGATGCGGCTGCTGTAGAGCCCCAGCCCCTCGGCCAGCAGCGACAAATGCAGGCTGGCGTGCCCTTGGGCATCGGCCTGGATCCAAACCCGCATGCCCTGCCCGGCGCTCGCCGAACGCAAGGGCTGAGGCTGCAGCGTCTGCACATCAAAGCCGTCCAGCCACTCACCGCCCAGTTCAATCTCCAGCACGGCGTTGGGCTGGCCCCTGAGGTGGACGATCATCGGGTTGGTGGAGCCGTTTCGATGGAACATCTCGTATTCGACGTCGAGACGGCCATCGCTGCTGTGCGCCTCACGGGAACTCAATGGGCCGCGGGAAAACAATCCAAGCAAAGTCAGGATCACCAACAGGACCAAGATGTACCAGCCCACCCGCTCGAAACGCCAGGCCTTGAGCTGGAACGCCATGTCTTCGCGCACCGGAAATTCTCGGTTGCGAAACTCCTCGGGGTCGCTGTACTGGGTCATCTGGGCCCCCTACCTGTATTCACCGGCCAAGGCACGTTGATGAAAATGCGGCAGTTGAGCCAGGGCATGTTCGGCAGCCCACAATTGCACTTGGCTGCGACTGCCGAAGAAGCGTTCCTGGCGACTGAACAGCGCCCGACGGCCATTCACATCGAAGGCCCAGGCAAAGCACACCGTGCCGGCGGGTATGCCGTCCATGTCGTCCGGCCCGAGGATGCCAGTGGTGGCCACCGCGACGTTGGCATTGGCGTCATGCAGGGCGCCGATGGCCATTTCTTCGGCCACTTCACGGCTGGTGAGGTTAAAGGTTTCGATGGTCCGTGGATTGACCCCAAGCAAGCGCTGTTTTGCCTCCGGGGAATAGACCACATAACCACTTTCGATCATTGAACCGCTGCCCGGCACTTCGGCCACCAAGGTCACGATTTGCCCGGCGGTACAGGATTCGGCGGTGGTCAGGCGCAAGTCGTGTTCACGCAGGTAATCCACCAGGGAATAAGCGATGGTCATGGTCACAGGTTCCTTTCATGGTGCTGTTGGGTTGACCCCCGCCGTCCCGATTCATTCCCTTTATCGCACCGCTGCCCGTGTAGCCAAATAAATGAAACCCCTGCCAGTTCCCGTACCTCAAAAACATAGGGCCTCATGCAGAGGCCGTCTGGATCAGGAGGTCGTCATGTCCGCACCTATCGTCAAATTGTTTACGCACCCCGAATTCGCCTGGAAGGACATCCGTGAGCAAGAGCAGGAACATCCGCGGCATTACCTTGCGCACCTGCTGCTGTTGGCACTGATTCCGGCGGTGTGCCTGTTCATCGGCATCACCTGGACCGGTTGGAGCCTGGCGGAAAACGAAACCGTGCGGCTGAGCAGCGCCAGCGCACTGCAATTGTGCGTGCTGTTGTACCTGACCATCGTCGTCGGCGTGGCGCTCATGGGCTTGTTCATCCGCTGGATGTCGCGCGCTTTCGAGACCCGTCCAACCCTCAATCAGTGCATCGGCTTTGCCGCCTACACCGCCACGCCGTATTTCCTCGCCGGTATTTTCGGCCTCTATCCCAGCCGTTGGCTGGCGGTGGCGGTGCTTGCAATCGCCTCTGCCTACTCGACATTCCTGCTGTTCGTCGGGCTGCCGAAGTTCATGGGGCTGAAGAAGGAACAAGGTCTGCTGTATTCGGCTAGCGTATGGGGTGTCGGCTTGCTGGTGCTGGTGACCATCCTGGTGGAAATGATCCTGCTATGGTTCAACGTCTTGCAGCCGGAATATTTACGCGCGCCGATAGGTTGACGCCCCATGAGGTCGCGCAGCGCCAGTCGAACATTGGACGCACGCGATTTCGCATTTCGGACACAACCCGATTATCCTCGGTGTCTTTGCATTCTTGAATCGAGTCGGCTCGCCGGACTGCCTGCCGACCTTAAGGCCAATAATTATGTCGTCTTCCAGCAAACGCTCTCCCAACGTGCCGCAGCGTAGAGAGCTGAGCCCCAGCACACTGGACTTTCCGGTGGTAGGTATTGGCGCCTCGGCGGGCGGTTTGCAGGCCATCAAAACCTTCTTCGAACACATGCCGAAGGACAACGGCATGGCGTTTGTGATCATTCTGCACTTGGCACCCAACCATCAGAGCATTGCCGGCCAGATCATCCAGGAATCGACCAAGATGCCGGTGCTGCAAGTCACCGAGTCGGTCCCGATCCAGAAAAACCACGTCTACGTCATTGCCCCCTCCCAACAATTGCAAATGAATGATGGCTATTTGAGGGTCGCTCCGGCGGAGCCACGCGTAGGGGGGCACGTCGCCATCGATCTGTTTTTTCGCGATCTGGCTGACGTGCACAAGGAACGGGCCTTTTGCCTGGTCTTGTCCGGCACCGGTACCGACGGCGCGGTGGGGCTTTCGCGGATCAAGGAACAGGGCGGCGTGACCATCGCCCAATCGCCGACCGATGCCGAATTCGATGGCATGCCACAAGCGGCCATCGACACCCAGATGGTGGACCTGGTACTGCCGGTGGCGGAAATGCCACAGAAACTCATGGAGCTGTGGCGCAACAGCCAGGCCATCCGCCTGCCAACCGCCAACGACCCGGAAATCCATACCCATCCACCGGCTGACGAACGTGAAGCCGTCGCGGCCGAGCAGGTCTTGCAGGACATCTTGGTGCAACTACGGGCCGGCACCGGGCATGACTTCAAGCACTACAAACGCGCCACCGTGCTGCGGCGCATCGAGCGGCGGATGCAGGTCACCGCCCAGCCGGACTTGCCCAGCTATTACACCTACCTGCAAAACCATCCGGACGAAACCAAGGCCCTGTTGGGCGATCTGCTCATCGGCGTGACCAACTTCTTTCGTGACCGCGAGGCGTTCGAGGCTCTTGAACGCGATGTACTGCCCAACCTGCTCAAGCCGGTCGAACCGGGCGCCACGCCATCGGATGAGATACGCGTCTGGTCGGCCGGCTGCTCGACGGGCGAAGAGGCCTATACCTTGGCGATGCTGCTCAGCGATCAACTGCAACACGACGGCAGTAGCGCCAAGCTGCAAGTGTTCGCCACCGATATCGATGAGCGCGCCATCACGGCGGGCCGCGCCGGGGCCTATCCCGAGGCCATTGTCACCGACGTACCGCCGACCCGCCTGCGCCAGTACTTCCACAAGGATGGTTCGGTCTATCGGGTGCGCAAGGAAATCCGCGAGCGCGTGTTGTTCGCCAAGCACAGCCTGTTGTCCGATCCGCCCTTCTCGCAGATCGACTTGATTGTTTGCCGCAACCTGCTGATCTACCTGGATCGTGAAGTGCAACGGGAAATCCTGCAGATGTTCCATTTCGCCCTGCGCCCCGGTGGCTACTTGTTCCTGGGCTCTTCCGAATCGGCCGACGCCTGCCAGGACCTGTTCACCCCTGTAGACAAACGCAACCGGATATTCCGCGCCAAGTACGGCACCAGCAGCAGCCGCCGTACCCCGACCATGCCCCGTGGTGGCTACATTCGCAGCACCCTGGCCCCCACGCCGCAAATCCTGGTTCCGCGCAAAGTGTCGTTTGCCGATATCCACCTGCGCGCGATCGAGCATGCCGCGCCGCCGAGCATGATCGTCGATGCCAATGCCGAAATCCTGCACATGTCCGAAAGCGCCGGGCACTTTCTGCGGCACGTCGGCGGCGAGATGACGCGCAACCTGCTGACGCTGGTCAACCCACAGTTGCGCCTGGAAGTCCGCACCACGTTGTTCCAGGTGCATCAGAGTGGCCAGGCGGTCAAATCCCGCCAGGTCAGCCTCGAGCGCGACGGCCGTCGCTATCACGTGGACCTGCTGGCCCAGCCCTACCGCGACGAGGAGTCCGATGGGGACTTCGTCCTGGTGATCTTCGAGGAGTCGGAGGTCGACCCCGCCGAACTGCTGGAAACCAGTGCCAGCCAGACTGAAAACCAGGTGCTGTCCAACCTCGAGCGCGAGCTGCAACGTACCAAATTGCAGTTGCAGGACACCATCGAGCAGGCTGAAGTCTCCAGCGAGGAGCTCAAGGCTTCCAACGAAGAAATGCAGGCCATCAACGAGGAGTTGCGCTCGGCCACCGAGGAGCTGGAAACCAGCAAGGAAGAGCTGCAATCGATCAACGAAGAGCTGCTGACGGTCAATTACGAACTCAAGACCAAGGTGGAAGAGACCGACAAGATCAATGATTACCTGACCAACCTGATCGCCTCCACCGACATCGCCACGGTATTCGTCGACCGCAGCATGCGCATCAAGTGGTTCACCCCCCGCGCCACCGAGATTTTCAGCATGTTGCCGGTGGACACCGGGCGTTCGCTGCTGGACATCACCCATCGGCTGGATTACCCGGAGCTGGGCGCGGACGCCACGCAGGTGTTCGAATCGCTGAGCATGATCGAGCGGGAAGTCAGCAGCAAAGACGGCCGCTGGTACATCGCCAGGCTGCTGCCCTACCGCTCCAGCGAGGACCATATCGACGGGACCGTACTGACCTTTATCGACATCACCACGCGCTGGGCCGCCGAAGAAGAGCTGCGCCTGGGAGAGGAACGCATGCGCCTGGTGGCTGAAAGCACCCGGGACTACGCCATTATCCTGCTGGACGAACAGGGTGTGATCAGCAGCTGGAACACCGGCGCCGAGCTTATCTTCGGCTACACCAAGGGCGAAGCCGAGGGCGCCTACTACGATTTCATTTTCTCGACCGAAGACCGTAGCAACGGTGTCCCGGAAACCGAACTGAGCACCGCACGTACCCATGGTCGCTGCGAGGATGAGCGTTGGCACCAGCGCAAGGACGGCAGCAAGTTCTTTTGCAGTGGCGAGGTAACGCTACTCAGCAGTGATCATCTGCAGGGCTACGTGAAGATCGCCCGCGACCTTACCGGTCACAAGCGCATACATGAAGAACAGACCCAGCGGTTGATGGAAACCCAGAACACCAGTCATTTGAAGGACGAGTTTTTCGCGGTCATGTCCCACGAACTCAAGCATCCGCTGAACCTGATCCAGCTCAACGCCGAGTTGCTGCGCCGCCTGCCGGTGACCAAGACCGTCAGTGCAGCGGCGAAGGCCATCAACACCATCTGCGATGCCGTCGCCAGCCAGGCGCGCATCATTGATGACCTGCTGGACGTGGCGCGGGTGCGTACCGGCAAGCTGCGCCTCAAGCGCCAGGCGGTGGACCTGGGCCGGGTGCTGCAGGACATCTATACCGTGGTCATCAACGACAACCACCCCAACAAAGTGTCTTTGGAACTGCCCGAAGGTCCTGGCGGCGAGCTGGTGGTCTATGCCGACCCGACGCGGTTGGAGCAGATCATCTGGAATCTGGTGAACAACGCCGTCAAGTTCACGCCAAGCGGGGGCCGCGTACAACTGGTTGCATGCCGTGAAGGCAACGTCGCGCGACTGGACGTGACCGACTCGGGCGTAGGCATCGCCGCCGAACATCTGAATGAGGTGTTCGACTTGTTCGGCCAGGCCGAAACCCAGCACGCCACCCATCAACGCGAGGGGCTCGGCATTGGTTTGTCGTTGGTCCGACAATTGACCGAGGCCCACGGCGGCAGTATCGAAGTCAAATCCGAAGGGTTGGGCAAGGGCTGCACGTTTATCCTGCGCCTGCCCTTGAGCAAGACCGACGAGGCCGAGGCCAAGCCGTCGAACGCCGATGAGCAGGTCGGACGCTTGCGGGGGCTGACCATCCTGCTGGTGGACGACTCCCCCGACGTGCTGGAGACCCTCAAGCTCCTGCTGGAGATGGAAGATGCCGAGGTCGTTGGCTTCGACCAGCCACTGCAAGCGCTGGAAGCAGCCAAGAATGCACGTTTCGACGTGGTCATTTCCGACTTGGGCATGCCCGTGATGAATGGGCACGAATTGATGCAGGCGCTGCGCGAACTGCCTCACCTCAAAAACGTGCCCGCCATCGCCCTGACCGGCTACGGTGCCTCCGTCGACAAGCAGAAGTCCCGCCAATCGGGGTTCGACCAGCACATCGGCAAGCCGGTGTCCTATGACGAAATGATCGAGACGATCGAGCAGTTGCGGCGCTCTCATGTGAGCTAAGCGCCGCTTTCTGAAATCGGCTTGGGTTTGTGTGGCGAGGGAGCTTGCTCCCGCTGGAGCGCGCAGCGGTCCCAAACAGCTCGGACACGGTCTGAGTGCCTGGCTTAAGGACTGCTGCGCAGCCCAGCGGGAGCAAGCTCCCTCGCCACGAACGGCTTACCGCTCTTTCTTCATCCCGATCCGCCGGCGCATGTCGGCGGTGATGCTCTGGCGGGTTTTCTTCAAACCAGCCCACGGCTCGTGACCGACTTCCGCCAGGCGTTCATGGACGTTGTGCACGTTCCACAGGTTCGCGCCCTTGAGCTCGGCCACTTCTTCGCGAAAGATCGGCACCGACACCGGCAATCCTTCCCGGGTGCGTGCGGCATAGGCGCAAATGGTGGTGGCACCCAGGCCGTTGCGCAGGTAATCGATGAAGATCCGCCCTACCCGGTTCTTCGGCCCGGAGACGGCGGAGAAACGGTCCGGCAGCAGCTTGGCCATGTGGCTGACGATGGCATGGCTGAAACCCTTGACCTCGTCCCAGCCCAATTTGCGCGTCAGTGGTACCACGATATGGATACCTTTGCCGCCGCTGGTCTTGAGAAATGCCTTGAGGCCCAGTTCATCGAGCACCGACAAGGTCAGTTGCGTCGCTTCGACCATGCTTTTCCAGGGCAGCGCCGGATCCGGGTCGAGGTCCAGAACGAAGCGATCGGGTTTGTCCAGGTCCACTGAGGTCGCGTTCCAAGTGTGCAGCTCCACAGTGCTCATTTGCACCGCGCCGATCAGCGCCTCGGCGTTATTGATCATCATCACCGGGTGCCCCGTCACGGACTTGTCCAGGCTGGTGATGCCGGGAATGGCCAGGCGCTCGGCATTCTTCTGAAAAAACAGCTCGCCAGCGATTCCGTCCGGCGCCCTGACCAGCGCGACCGGGCGCTCGGCCAATTCGGGCAGGATGAACTCGGCGACGCTGGCGTAATACTCAGCCAGTTGCAACTTGGTAGTACCGCTGCTCGCGTCGATGATCCGCTCCGGGTGAGTGATACGGACCTTGCCGTCCATGGCCGGCGCCTGGGCGGCTTTGGCTTTGGCTTTCGCCTTGGAATTGGTCGACGGCGCCTCGGGCTCGTCCTTGGCTGCGGTTTTCTTGGTTGCAGCGGGCTTCTTCACCGGTTTGGCAAGTTCCTGGGTGATCTCCTTGGCCGGCTTATCGTTGCGCAAGCCATGAAACACCGCATGGCGGACCGAGCCTTCCTTGGTCATCTCGGCATAAGCCACTTCAGCCAGCAAGGTCGGTTCCAGCCAATGCACGCCCTTGGCGTCGTAGCCGGTGGGCGGGTTGACCACTGCGGGCTTTTTCGTTTCCAGGGGCAGCAACTGTTGGTAGATGCTTTTCAGGGTGGTTTCGTTGAACCCGGTGCCGACCTTGCCGGCGTAGCGCAATTCACCACTGTCGGCATCATGCAGCCCCAACAGCAGCGCGCCGAAGGCACTGCGGGCGCCCTTGGGTTCGCTGAAACCGACGACCACGAACTCCTGGCGGTTCTTGCATTTGAGCTTGATCCAATCGCTGCTGCGTCGGGACACATAGGCGCTGCCCATGCGCTTGCCGATCAGGCCTTCCATGCGCATCTGGCATGCGCTGTTGAGCAGGGCCTCGGGGGTTTCTTCGAATGCATCGGAAAAACGCAGCAAGGGGTTGTCGTTATCCTTCAATACCGCTTCCAGCGCCGCCCGCCGTTCTTCCACCGGGACCTTGCGCAAGTCCGCGCCGTTGAGATACGGCAAATCGAACAGGTAATAGGCAATCTTGCCGCTGCTGCCGGCGTCGAAGGCGTTCTGCAGTGCCTGGAAGTCCGGCACGCCTTGGTCATCGGCGACGACCATTTCCCCGTCGAGCCAAGCCGACTCCAACCCCAACGCGGCCAGGGCTTCGGCCTGCTTTGGCAGTTTATGGGTCCAGTCATGGCCGTTGCGGGTGATCAGCCTGGCCTCGCCATTTTCGATCCGGGCCATGACCCGGTAGCCGTCGAACTTGATTTCGTAGAGCCACTCGCCATCGGGCGCGCTTTCCACCAAGGTCGCCAGCTCCGGCTTGAGGGTTTCCGGGATCGGTCCGGCCACTGCGCCGCTGAGGCTGGTTTTCGAGGTCTTCTTGGTCGACTTCGGTTTAGCGGCTTGTTCCGGTGCCTTCACAGCTTTGGCAGCGGCGGCCTTGCCGCGACGCTTGGGCACGATGGTACGGTCGCTGAGCACACTGTCCGGCTCGGCCTGCACCACGTCGTAATCGCTTTCGGGACGGGCCGCTTCGTCTTGATGCTTGATCAAAAACCATTGTTCTTGCTTGCCGGGCATATGAGTGCGCACCAGGTTCCACAGGCCACTGAGCTTTTCACCTTGCAGCTCGAACTTGAGCCGGCCCTTTTCATAGGCCTCAGAGGGATCGCCCTGGGGAATCCATACGCCACGGTCCCAGACAATGACATCGCCGGCACCGTAATGCCCCTCGGGGATGCTGCCTTCGAATGTCGCGTAATCGAGTGGGTGATCCTCGACATGCACCGCCAGGCGCTTGACCTTGGGGTCCAGGGACGGCCCCTTCGGCACTGCCCAGCTCTTGAGGGCGCCGTCCAGTTCCAGGCGGAAATCGTAATGCAGCCGCGTCGCGTCGTGTTTCTGGATGCAGAACTGCAAGGCGTGGGCGGTTTTTGCCGATTTGCGCGGGCGCTTCGCCGCCGGCTCCGAGGTGGCGGCGAAATCGCGCATGCGGTTGTAGTCGTCGAGGTTCTTGCTGCTCATGGGCCACCTGCTACCTGTTGCAAGGTCGGGTCGGCCACGGGCATCCCGGCTGTTTCCGCCAGCAATTGATCGACGACCCGACCCAACGCCTCCTCGATGGAGTCACCCAGCAGCAACCCTTGCTCGTAAAGGACAACCTGGCGATCGGCGCTGGTGCCTTCCTGCACGATGCGACGTGCTTGGGTGAACACATCCTCGACACCCAGCTGCGCGGCTGTCTCGCCAAAGGTCTGTTCCGCCAACGTCAGCCATTCGCCCATGAGCATCGGCTGCTCCTGCCCTTCGGCGATGAACTCCGCCAGGCTTCCGTGGCGCTTGGCCCGCCAGCGGTTTTCCTTGAGGATCCAGTGGGACATCAAGCTGTAGTTATCGCCAGGCCCGGGCTGGGCGACGGCATGAGCCACCATCAGGCGAAACAGTGAAACGATGCACAACACATCCTCGATCCTCGGACAGGCATCGCAGATTCGCAGCTCAAGGGTTGGATAGCGCGACGAAGGCCGTATGACCCACCAGCAGTCGCTGGGCTGGTGAATAGAGCCGGTCCGCATGAGCATGCCCACATAGCTGGCGAACGCCGCCTCGTCCTTGAAGAATTCCGGCACCCCCATGCGCGGCCATTCATCGCAAGCCACCTGGCGGTAACTGCTGAACCCGCTGTAGGCGCCGTTCCAGAACGGTGAAGAAGCGCTCAGGGCCAGCAACATCGGCAGCCACGGCAAGACCTCGTTCATCACCCGGACCCGATCCCTGTCCACCGGCACTTCGACGTGTACATGCAGGCCCGACAACACGCTCCGTCGCGCCACGCGCTGGTAATCATCGAACAGTTGCTGAAAATGCAATTCATCGGTGGGCTGCAAGACTTGGGTGGTCATTGGATGCGACCCCGCGCTGAGCAGGCCCAAGCCATGGGGGGCCAGGCACTGGTTCAGGCCGGTACGCACCTGGTTCAAGTACTCGGCGGCTTCCGGCAGGCTCTGAAAGATCGGCGACGCCATCTCGACCTGGCTCTGGAACATTTCATGGGCGAAGTGTTCGCCCAACTCGACCCGACAAGCCTGTACCGCCGCCAAGGACGGCTGTTCGGGCATGCAGCGGGTTTGCAGGTCTGTGATGAAGTATTCCTCTTCAATGCCGAACTTCAGATGCCTATTCATCGACAATCCCTCCGATGCCCGCACCGATGCGGGTTACCACCAACGCCACCACGGCGATCCTTTCCACGTCCTGATAACCCGGGGTCAGCAGCTCTTCGCCGAAAACGTCCGGATCCAATTCTCGATAAGTCCAGGCAAACTCCGCCGAGTCACGCCAGCGCCCCAGCGCTTCAAGGAACGGATCACGGCCGTCGACCATCGCCACGCCGGTGTAGAGCACCAGCGAACCGCCGGCCGTGAGCCGGGGCAAGGCCTGCTCGACGATGCGCAGCGACAGCCCGGCGCCCAGCACACCACCGCCATGGCGGTAGGCGCGCTCGGCCGGGTCGGCCATATACGGTGGGTTGGCGACGATCAGGTCGAATTCGCCTTCCACATCCTGGAGCACGTCGCTGTGGGCGACCTCGATATTGCCGACTTCGGCCAGGGCGGCATTCACCGCGCACAGGCGCAGTGCCTGCGGATTGATGTCCAGGGCCAGCACTTGCGCCTCGCGCCGGGCCCGGGCGATCACAATCGCCCCGACACCGGCGCCGCAGCCAATGTCCACCGCACGGTGCACGGCGCCGAAGTTCTGTTGCAGGTGAGTATGGATCAGTTGAGCGAAGCGGTAGCTGTCCGGGCCGAAGAACACCGCATCGGTGGCCTGGGTGGGAAATGGCGAGTGGGCGAACAGCAAGCCATCCAGGCTCGACCAGCGCACCTGGCTATACAACAGGCCATCGCGAGCCTCCAACACATGGGCGTCTTGCAGTTGGCGCTGTTCATCGGCGCTGATCAATCCCGGCGCAAAGGGTCGGGACCAGCCGAATACGTCGCGCAAGGTCTTGGAACGTTCGTTGCCGGGCCGCTGGTTGACCCGTTCGTGGGTCAGCGGCGTCGGGGTGATGAAGCGATAGCCGTCGGCGTGCAGGCGTCGGCCCAGCTGCAACAGCGCCAGGTCGGGTTCGGACAGGCGTTCCTCCTGATTCATACAGGGCTCCTAGCGAAGTATGGATTTGAGTTCGATGAACCGTCGGGTCGCCAACAGTCCAGCCGGGTGGCTGTGACAGCGGGCCGAAAGCCAAGGCAGCAGGGTCTGTATCTGTTGGTCCGGTGACTGGCTGCGCAGCGTTTGCTCCAAGCGCTGGACGTCCGGGTCTTGCACCGGCATCGGCGGCTCACAGCTTGCACCGTGGGCCCGCCGTGGGCTTCGACGTGGGCCTTTTTCCAGCCAGTCTCCGGCGATCCAATCGTGCAGGAGTTGTTTTTCATAGGGGCTGAACACGCCGAACATGGCCGCGCCGGCACCTTCGATCAGCGTCCAGAACCGGCTGTCCTGCGGGTCCTGGTGGCGCTTGATCCAGCCCTTGCCTTGCAGCGCCTCGAGAAAACCTTCCAATTGCCCTGGCACTGCCAGCCATTGATTGACGGTCTTGCCTTCGAACTTGCAGTAGTCGGAATGCATGTGTTGGCCGAAGGGCCGCTTGCGTTCGAGCATGTCGAGAACTTCGCGGTACACGTCGAACGACTCGATGATCGCCCGGCTGCCCTGCCCCAGGTCATTGAGGCGATAGCCCAGGGTTACCCGACGCCAGAATGCTTCGCGGTCCGCTTCCATCGGCATCAACTGCATGAGCGATTGCACGGCCTTGTGGGCATGGCCGGTGCTGGCGTTATCGATGGTCACGTGCAGCGTGAAATAGTAGGGATCGATCTCCAGTTCGGTCAGCTCATAGGCGCTGATCAACAAATGCAGAGGCAGTTGTTCGTAGCCCAGGTTGTAGCCGATGACCTCGGGCAGGTATTCATCGCCTGCGTACCCCAATGCCAGTTGCACCGCACCTTGCAGGTAGCGCTCGTCGTCGATGTCTGGCGCATCCGGCAGTCCGTGTTCGGCCAGCAGCTTGCGGTAGATCACCACATGGTTCTGCGCTGGATAACCGTCCCCCAGCTCTTCCAGGTAAGTGCAGAGCAGCCCTTCGAAACGGTGGTCATGCCAGTGCTTGAGTACGCCGTAGAGCCAGGCGCCATCCACCAGTTTGGTCGGTGCCACGGCTTGGAGGAAATACAAGGCGTGGGCCTTGCTGGTGAAAAATTCGCGGGGGCCACCGCTTTTGCGCCGTTCCAGGTACTCGGCGTATTGTCGAGCGACGCCGGCACTGTGTTGTTCGACCCAGGCTTGTAGCGCGGCGGGATCGTCCGGCATGTCCTGGGGCAGCGCGCTGGCCTGTTCGAGGCACGACTGCAGGAGCGCTTGGGCGAGCGTTTGTTTGTCAGCGTCGTCCGGGGCATGGAGCAGCCGTTCGTAGGATTGGCGAACGGTTCCGGCATGAGTGACCGGTTGTACAGTGGCAGGCCGGGCCTGGAGGGGTGTCAGCACAGTCATAAGGGCCTCTTGGGTTTTCTGCTGGACGCTGAATCAGCACGTCTCTCCTTTTGCAGAGCCTTGCGCGCGGTGAAAAATTCCCTTGAGTTGAAAAGCAGCCGGATAAACGGGGCCGCACGGTTTTGACGGGAACCCTCGCTTCGCTGCGGGTCTCGAATGCTTTAAGTCGGAAACGCTGTTATGTGGCGAGGGTGCTTGCTCCCGCCCACGTGCGTAGTGCTTGCGGTTTTTGGGGCCGCTTCGCAGCCCAGCGGGAGCAAGCTCCCTCGCCACAGAAGCAGGCCACAAGAACAGGCCACAAGCATCGGTTCCAGCCGTTCGTTTGAACGACCCACGCCAGGCCATCCAAGGAGCAACGATGATTTTCTCAGTATGGGTGGCGGTGCTCGGCGCCGTGTTGTTGACCTTGGCATTGACCTCTTCCTACCTGCGCTGGATGCCGGTGACGACATCGGCGATCTGCCTGGTGCTAGGGGTGGTGATCGGGCCGATGGGCCTTGGGCTGCTGAGGCTGGACGTTGGCGACTCTTCGGTCTGGATGGAACACCTCACGGAAGTCGCGGTGGTGTTCTCGCTGTTCGTCAGCGGCCTGAAACTGCGCCTGCCGCTCAACAACCTGACCTGGCGCGTCGCCTATGGGTTGGCCGGTCCGGTCATGATCCTGACCATCGCCGGGCTGTGCCTGGCGTTGCATTATCTGTTTGGCCTCGGTTGGGGGGTGTCGATGCTGATCGGTGCGATGCTCGCCCCCACCGATCCGGTGCTGGCGGCGCTGGTCCAGGTCAACGATGCGCGGGATGACGACCGGGTGCGTTTCGGCCTCTCGGGCGAAGCCGGGCTGAACGACGGCACCGCGTTCCCCTTCGTGATCCTGGGCCTGCTGATGCTGCGTGAGGACGGCAGCGGATTTCTCGGCGACTGGACCCTGCGCCATGTGCTGTGGGCGGTGCCGGCGGGTTTGCTGATCGGCTACTGGATGGGCCGTGGCATCGGCAAGCTGACCTTGTCGATGCGCATCAGGAACGCCGACAGCACGTTGTCACCCAACGATTACCTGGCTCTGGCCCTGATTGCCCTGGCCTACGTCGCGGCGGATTCGGTCCAGGCCTATGGCTTTCTCTCGGTGTTCGCCGCGGGGCTGGGACTGCGCCAGGCCGAGGTGCAATCGACTGACGGCGACGAGACGCCGGCTGAACATCGGGTGCAACCGGTGGTCGGCCATGAGGCTGTCGATCCTCAGCAAGCCGTGGTAGGCGATACCGAATCCCTGGACGAAGGCCAGGTCGCCGCCGGGGTAATGATGGGCGACATGCTGGCGTTCGGCAGCCTGGTGGAACGCTCGATGGAAGTGTTCCTGGTGACGCTGCTGGGCGTGGTCCTGGCCAATCATTGGGACTGGCGAGCGTTGGCCATCGGCGCCCTGCTCTTTGCCGTGATTCGCCCGTTGAGCGTAATGGTGATCCCTTGGGGCCCGCTGTTGGATCGACCGCAACGCCTGCTCATCGGTTGGTTCGGCATCCGCGGCATCGGCAGCCTGTTCTATCTGTTCTACGCCTTGAATCATGACTTGCGCCCCGACGTGGCGCAGCTGTGCATCAATCTCACGCTGTCGGTGGTGGCGCTGAGCATTCTGGTGCATGGGCTGAGCACACAGCCGACCCTGGGGTGGTACGAACGTCAACAGAAGCCGGATTGAACCCTGGCGTGCAGGCTGCGGTTCAGCCGCCGGGATCGGTCACCTGGATGAACACCGAATACACCCCCAGCAGCACCCAGAAACTGGCAAAGATCCACGGGGTACGCAGCGAAAACAGCAGCGACTTGCGGTAGCCCTTGTGGGTCGATTCACGCTCGCTGAACAGCGGCGACTCGTCATAGACCAAGCCCATCAAGGGTTCGGCGCGCAACAGCTCGCTTTGTTTGAAATGCCAATGGTCGATGATCTCGTACGCCGCGCGGATGCCCGGCCAGGCGTTGAGCGAACTCAAGAAGCCCAGCAAGGCCAGCAATGGCGGCACGATCAGGGTAAACAGCTTGCCCCACTCAGGATTCAGATTGGCCATGCACGAGGCAAAGGCAATCACCAAAAAAGATTGGGCAGCCAGGTAGGCATCGGTTCGATTGGCCAGGATGCTGGTTTCGTACTGGATCTCCCGACGATAGAAATCCAGCCGCTCCTTGGGAGAGCCGAACAGCTTGGCGTTGTGTTCGGTCAGTTCTTCGTCCGGGGTCTGGCCGGTCAGGATCTTGGGCATTGCGCGGAGGGTTCCTCGGCGATGATTGGGACTTATTAGGAAACCCGCGACCGGGCAAGTTCAAGCCAATGGACCAAAGGCGCAGCGGATTCAACGAAACGCTCGCAGGCCGTCAGGGTCAGAAGATCGTCGAGGCCTGAGGACCTGAGTGTGGATTATCTTGGATGGGTGCAATGGCCGGCGATGGCCGTCACGGTACTGGCCGCCTGGTTGATCGGCTCCCGCCAGCCGCGGCGGCGGGTGGCGGGGTTCAGTTGTTTTATCGCCAGCAATATCTTGTGGGTGGTCTGGGGGCTTCATACCGACGCGTATGCGCTGATCGTGCTGCAGTTTTGCCTGTGTGCGATGAACTTGCGCGGGTTCAAGAAAAATACCGAGTAGGCAGGTGCCCTGCGGCGAGCCAGGCTGTCCGGCTGCTAGCTGATCGTCTGCCCAATGATTCGCACCAGGTCGATCTGCTTGAACGGCTTGATCAACCGAGGCAACTGCGTGGCAAAGCCTTCCAGGCGCTCGGCATAACCGGTGGCCAGGATGATGGGCAGTGTCGGTTGCCGCTCGCGCAGCAGTTTCGCCAGTTGCGCGCCGTCCATCTGAGGCATGGCCATGTCGGTGATGACCAGATCGATATCCGGATGACGCTCGAGCAACTCCAGCGCCTGGGCACCCGACGGCGCACAAATCACCCGGTGCCCGAGGTCTTCGATCAACAATCGGGTGCTGGTCAGCACCAGGCTGTCATCGTCCACCACCAGCACCAGCAATTCATGGACCGGCTGCGGTTGTAGCGCTTGAACCGGCGAGTTGCCTGGCGCCGAATCGCCGGCAACCGGCAACCATAGCTCGGCGGTGGTGCCCGTGCCCTTCTGGCTCTTGAGCGTCAAGCGCCCACCCAATTGCTCGGCCAGGCCATGGACCATGGATAACCCCAGCCCTGTGCCCTTGCCGACGCCTTTGGTGGTGAAAAAAGGATCGATGGCCGACGCCAATGTCGCCTCATCCATGCCCTCGCCTTCGTCGACGATCGACAGGCAAACATAGCGCCCCGGTGGCATCGGCACATCTGTGGCGGTTCCGGTGTCCGGGCTCTCTTCGGCCGCGATCAGTATCCTACCGCCTTGAGGCATGGCGTCCCGGGCGTTGGTTGCCAGGTTGAGGATCGCCAGCTCTAATTGGTTGATATCGGCCAAAACCGGCGGCAGTGACTCGGCGAAGCGGGTCTGGACATTGATCGAAGGCCCCATGGAGCTTCGCAACAAGCCGCTGATACCCTGCACCAGGACCGGCAGTTCCACTGATTCGTAGGTCAGTTTCTGCCTTCTGGCAAACGCCAGCATGCGTTGGGTCAGCGAAACGCCGCGTAGCGCTCCCTGGGTCGCGTTGTCCAGCAATTGCGCCAGCTTGGGATCGACGGGCATGCGCTTGCGCACGATTTCCAGGTTGCCGAGGATCACCGTCAGCAGGTTGTTGAAGTCATGGGCGATGCCGCCGGTGAGCTGGCCGATGGCGTGCAGTTTCTGCGACTGGAACAGCGCCTCGCGGGCCTGTTCCAGGGCCAGTTGGGCCTGGGTGGCGTCGGTGATGTCGCGGGTGATCTTGGCGAACCCCAGCAGCGTGCCGGTATCGCTGCGGATCGCATCGATGACCACATGGGCCATGAACCGCGTGCCATCCTTTCGCAAGCGCCAGCCTTTTTTCTCGAAGCGCCCCTCGCTGGCGGCAATGCTCAGGGCACGCTTCGGCTCCCCGGCGTCGCGATCTTCGGGCGTATAGAACATCGAGAAATGCTGACCGATGGCTTCAGTCGGCAGGTACCCTTTGATTCGCTGCGCCCCCAGGTTCCAGTTGGTGACCTGGCCATCCGGGTCGAGCATGTAGATGGCGTAGTCGGTCACGCTTTGCACCAGCAGCCGGAACTGCTGCTCGCTTTGCTTGAGGGTTTCCTCGGCCATCTTGCGATCGGTCAGATCGCGGGTGATCTTGGCGAACCCCAGCAATGCACCGCTCTGGCTGTCGATGATCGGGTCGATGACCACATGGGACCAGAACAGCGTGCCGTCCTTGCGCACCCGCCAGCCCTCGCCTTCGAAACGTCCCTCACGCACAGCAGTGTCCAGCGCCCGTTGCGGAAGGCCGGCGGCGCGGTCCTGATCGGTATAGAACCGGGAAAAGTGCTGGCCGAGGATTTCGGCCTCCTCGTACCCCTTGAAGCGCCTTGCGCCTGAGTTCCAGCTCGTGATGATGCCCGACGGATCAGTCATGTAGATGGCGTAGTCGACCACCGCGTCAATGAGCAGGCGAAAGCGCTGTTCTTGGTTGATGAGGGCAGTCTTGAGGTCGTTATCGGGCATCTGGCCGGGGCATCCATGTGGATTTCTGCGGAGTATCGCGCAAGTCGGGTGTCAGGAAAAACTATTGGGATTTTGGAGCATGTTCTTCCTGAGCCACTGACCACCAACGCGGCAACAAGTGCTGCACCCTCGCCTCGCCGAACCGATCATCGATCAGCATCACCACGCCGCGGTCTTGCTGGGTGCGGATGACGCGGCCAGCGGCCTGTACGACTTTTTGCAGGCCCGGATAGAGGTAAGTGTAGTCGTAGCCATCGCCAAAAATCGCCGCCATGCGCTGCTTGATCTGCTCGTTGACCGGGTTGAACTGTGCCAACCCCAACGTGGCGATGAACGCACCGATCAGTCGCGAGCCGGGCAAATCGATGCCTTCGCCGAAGGCACCGCCCAGCACCGCAAAGCCGATGCCCTGGCTGTGCTCCATGAACCGTTCGAGAAAGGCCTGCCGGGGCGCTTCGCCCATGCCGCGTGACTGTGTCCAGGTCGCGATCTGCGGGTGTCGCTCGGCAAACAGCGCGGCCACTTGCTGCAAATAATCGAAGCTGCTGAAAAAGGCCAGGTAGTTACCCGGCCGTTCGTTGAACTGACGGGCCATCAGCTCGACGATCGGTTCCAGCGACGCTTGGCGGTGGGCAAAACGGGTAGAGATCCGGCTGACCACCTGGACATCCAACTGCTCGGCCTGGAACGGTGACTCGACGTCGATCCACACGGTGTCCGCCGGCGTACCCAGCAGGTCGGCGTAATAGTGCCGAGGGCTCAAGGTCGCGGAAAACAGCACGGTACTGCGCGAGGCCGTGAATCGCGGGCGCAGGAAGCCGGCCGGCACCACGTTGCGCAGACACAGCGTGGACACGCTGCGCTGGCGGCCGAGTTCGCGCTTGTGGATGTCGAACAGAAAGTGCTCGTCGAAGGACTCCGCCACCCGGCCAAACTGCAAGGCGTCGAAGTAGAACGCCTGCAAACCGCTGTCGAGACCTTGCGGATGGTCATTGAGGTAGTCGCCGATGGCGGTGGTGCAGGTTGCCAAGG